>NZ_JBSWVF010000002.1:0-724490 GCF_056159445.1 Pseudomaricurvus sp. ABR4_320
TGAGGCTCAAGACGAAGCCTCATTGTCACCCGAAGAGGAACAGTATGTTGCGGCTATGCAGCGTCTCTGGGATTCGCTCGATCGTAAAACCGGTGAAATTGATCTGCAAGGCGGCGTAGCAAAGCTGGTTGTTCCCGAAAGCTTTTATTACCTGTCTCCTGCGGATTCAGAAACCGTTCTCGTTGACGTCTGGGGTAACCCTCCCGGCGCGGGCTCAGAGACGCTGGGCATGCTTTTTCCGGCAGAAGTGACGCCCTTTGATGACGAGTCTTGGGGTGTGACCATCGAGTATGAAGAAGATGGTTATGTTTCAGATGAGGATGCCGATCATATTAATTATTCAGACCTACTGGCTCAAATGAAGGAAGATACGGCGTTATCGAGTCAGGAAAGAGTTCAATTGGGCTACGGGCCTATTGAACTGGTTGGGTGGGCAGAAGAGCCTCATTACGATAAGCAAACGCATAAGATGTATTGGGCGAAGGAGCTCAAATTTGGAGAAAGCGATCTGAACACCCTGAATTACAACATCCGTATTTTGGGGCGTAAGGGTGTCTTGGTGTTGAACTTTATCGCGGGAATGGATCAAAAAGCACTGATCGATACTCAACTGGATAATGTGCTCGCCATGGCAGAGTTCCAGCAGGGCTCTCGTTACGAGAACTTCGATCCCAGTGTCGACAAGGTCGCAGCCTATGGTTTAGGCGCGCTGGTGACCGGTAAGATTATTGCCAAAACCGGTATATTAGCCGCTGCTCTGATCTTTCTTAAAAAGTTCGGTGTTATTATTGTTGTTGCCCTGGGCGGTCTTATTGGCAGGATTTTTAAAAGAAACAAAGCGTAACCTTAAAGGCATTATTAGGAAGATATCGCCTTTGGGTTGTGAGGAGCGGAGTTTGATGTATAGCCTCGAAACCATCAAAGAAAAGGATTTGAATAAAATAGAGAGGGATTTCAAGGGACGTTCTTGGCCGGTCATCAAAGGTGTTGTCGCGCACTTTCCTAAAATGAAAAACCGCCACAAATGGGCGGTTGATCACGATGCGGACAGCTATTTGTTCCTCGTACCTGGCATCACATGTTCTTTTACCTCATCGAAAATCAACTATCTTTTTTTCTGGGAGGGTAGTTGTTTCCATCTTGAACTGAAGAATTGGCTTTCCAATGATATCGTCATGCGTGGCGAGGTGGTTGATACACGTATCGAAGACTTGAAGGCTGCCATCTCTATGGCATTTGAAGTCCATCAGAGATTCGGGTTGGGCGATCAGGGGTTTAGTCGTAAGGATACGGAATTAACGCCAGCATTTGTTAAAATTAGCAACTTCTAATTTGTTGTGCGCCTTGTTGTCATCAGAAAGGCGCTGAATAATAACTTGCGTTGAAGTCGCTTTGTTAATATTGGTGTCAAAGTGCGCTTTACTAAGTCTCGTATTGGGTTGTTTTCTCTGTCTACGAATTGATTTCTCTATTTCGTTATGATCATTCGATTACTTAGAGGGCTCTCTGAACTGAAGTTCAGGCTACTTGGGCGTGCCATTATCAAAGATCTCCCCACCGAACAATTCAACAGCCTGATGGAGGTGCTGGTGTTGGATGGTTGGCGGCAAACTTACGTTTACGAGGGGTTTGATGCATGGATAGATTACGGACGAGTCGTATTAAAAAAGGGCTCATCCAAATTGATCTTCGAATGGGATAATTGGACAGAAGGCAGCATTGAAGGATCTCTTGAAGATATTCAATCACTGGCGGATGCTCATCAGCTAAAGGTCAGCCACCGCTGGCGCTGGGCAGACTAAGAAGGGGGCTGATACCTCTCAAATAGTCATCGTAGAGATCGCTGCAATCGCTCTCAATGAACTTTGTCACAGACTTTGTAGAACCAAAAAAGGAAGATTAAGCCGTACGGTATTTGGTGTTTAGTTAGAGAGAAGGGAACCCCGTGGGCTTTATTGGTATTGTATTCTTAGCACTGGCCATTCTGTTGTTCTATGGTATTCGTCGCATTCGACAGGATGCTCAATTGGCGTTTATCGAGGACTTTAAGTTTCATCCCGCAATTGGGAAGAAAGTTGGTGAGAAGTACCCGCATCTCACGGATGTTCAAATTGGGCAGGTGCTTACGGCGTTAAAAGACTATTTCTATATCTGTAACAAAGCTCGGCAAAAGATGGTGTCAATGCCTTCTCAAGCGGTGGACGTTGCATGGCACGAATTTATCCTGTTCACCAAACCCTATCATGCGTTTTGTGGCAAAGGCTTGGGGCGATATCTGCACCACACGCCGACAGAGGCAATGCGCACACCGACGAAAGCACAGGATGGAATCAAACGAGCCTGGAGACTGGCATGTGCGAAGGAGAATATTAACCCCGCAAGGCCTTCCCGCTTGCCGCTGATTTTTGCGATTGATTCAGAACTTGGAATAGAAGATGGTTATAACTATTCCCTGGATTGCAAGGATAAGTCTTCTCCAAACTATGGCACTGGCTACTGTGCTGGGCATATCGCCTGTGCCTCGGGGTGTTCCGGGGATACGGGGGCGCCATCAAATTCCGGTGGGTTTTTCGACGGTGGCAGCGATTCAAGTGGGTGCGGCGGCGGAGGCTGTGGCGGCGGCGGAGATTAACAAACCATCGATCGATTCTATAAAAACCATTGAAATGGAGGGGCTTGTCTAAGCAATGGTTCGTCGGATACTGGGATTACTTATTGTGCTTTCCCCGAGCTGTTGGGCGGGGAGTTTTGAGCAGGCGCTGGTCGATGCGGCCATTGATCGAACGAAACATAACGTCACCTATGACGGTTCTTATTTTAACTTGGGCTATCCTGGTGGTGATGTGCCTGCTCACCTGGGGGTCTGCACCGATGTCGTTGTTCGGTCTTACCGGGCGCTTGGCACCGATTTACAGGTTGAGGTGCACGAAGATATGTCAGCACATTTCGATGATTACCCCTCGAAGCGAATCTGGGGCCTTACCTCAACCGATAAAAGCATTGATCACCGCAGAGTACCCAATCTTCAAACTTTCTTTGCAAGAAACGGTGACTCACTGTCCGTAACTCAGAAGCCGCAGGATTATCGTCCTGGGGATATTGTGACATGGATGCTTCCGGGCAATTTACCGCATATCGGTATTGTTACCGATCACCGCGCCGAGCGGAGTGGAAACTCTTTGATAGTGCATAATATTGGTGCCGGGCCAAGTCTGGATGATATGCTCTTCTCCTACCCCATCACCGGGCACTATCGATACATTCCCAGAAGCTTCACGGATTAATGTTTGGGCAGTTGTGTGAGTGTTAACTCGCGTCGAACGGAATGCCAGAGGAGCGAGAATGATGAATTACTGCTGTTCTATAGAGGATACGCGCTATTTGCAGGCGTTTATCAAGGCTGACATTTGTGCGGAAGAGTTTCATCATCGGGAGCATTTGCGCTTGGCTTACACGCTTCTAGTTGTGCATGATTTCGATACGGCCTACAGACGATTAAAGTCAGGTATTCTGAATTTATTGGTACATATTGGCGCAGATTGCTCGAAATATCATGAAACCCTTACCCGTGCATGGTTGTTAGCGGTTCATCATTTTATGGTCAAGTCAGAGCGTTCAACCGGCTTTGATGCTTTTATTGATGACAATGCGTTGCTGTTAGATACAAAGATAATGCTTACTCATTACAGTGAGTCGCTTCTTTATTCTGATTCGGCGAGAAAGTCGTATCAGCAGCCAGATATAGATCCGATACCAACCCATAACCACCTTTTGGAGGTGCCTTTTGGGGTAATCAGATAATAGGAGTTGTGTCATTCAGCGGGCTGTTTTCGCTGTTTAATTATTGAATGAATATCCATATTTTTATTGCGCTACTTTTTTTCTTTTTGTTAGCGGTTTCTTATTTTCTGGGATTTACCCCTCTGATTGTGGCAATCGCTTTTCTTCTTTTGAGTCTTATTAGCTATGTTTATTACGCGAAAGACAAGCGTGCAGCCATTGCTGGAACTTGGCGAGTTCAGGAATATAAGCTGCACTTATTGGCGTTAATGTGTGGTTGGCCTGGTGCGATGATTGCGCAGCAGCAGTTGCGCCATAAGACAAAAAAGCGATCATTTCGTGCGGTTTTCTGGTTGACGGTAGTGCTTAATGTCAGTGGATTCGTCTGGCTGCATTCCTCTACAGGCAATTCGTTGTTACGTGGCTCTGTTGGAAGCGTGAGTACCTTTGTTTTGTCAAAGATTCCAAAAAATGATTTCAGTTATGCAGTCCGCTTAATTACCGGTTTTCGGCGCTGAGTGGCGAGTCAGATTTATTCTATATCCGTTGTGGGGGGCTTAGCGTTCAGTGATGAGATATATTTCTTTTTTTCTACTGTTGATCTCTGGATACGCATTCTCTGAAGAAATAACCCTCATGCAGGGGAACGTCTATACGGTACCAGACAGCAAGCTCTGGGAGATTGCAAACGCCCCAGCTGCTGGCTGTGACATCTGCACAGCAGATGTGTATATCGACGGCGATGTGAGTAATGTAGAGATGGGTGGCGTCATTTTTCACGGCAGTTTCGATTTTTCTTTTAAACACCGTGATCATAGCGTCATACGCCTTTACCCTGGTACTCAAATTCGCTTGGGCGATAGTCGTGAAACGCTTATTATTCGGCAGCGACAGCGTCCCTAGCAGGCTGCAAGAAGTGCGGGCCGATTCGTGACGGCGCCGATTTCCGATAACAGGGTAAATGGGGGAGATATGGTTCGGCTACGAAAAGCACAGATATCTGATGCTCGGGCGTTATCTGTATTGGCAGAGAAAATATTCCGTGACACTTTTTCTGAGGTAAACACGCCTGAGGATATGCTGGATCATTGCCAATCAACTTATCATGAGTCGATACAGACGAAAGAGATCTCTGATCCCAACTATGTCATTTATGTTGCAGAGGTCGAGGGTCAGCTTGCAGGCTACATTCAGTTGCGATGGACGGCGTGTCCGTGTAAAGCTGCGGCTTCACCCGGGGAACTACAGCGGTTGTATGTCGATCACCGCTACCATGGAAAAGGCATCGCGCAGCAGTTGATGGAAGCCTGCCTGGCTGAGTTTGCGCTGCGGGAAAATGATCTGATTTGGTTAGGTGTTTGGGAAGATAACCCCAGGGCGATTGCTTTTTATCAGAAGTATGGCTTTAAAGAAGCCGGTGATCATGTATTCATGCTCGGCAGTGATGAGCAGAGAGATATCATTATGGTTCGCAACGCCCGATAAGGGTAGAAACCATCCAGCCATTCGTATGTCAGGTTATTCGAGAAACTTAAAGGTGGCCCAATGTTAGGTATTCAGAACTTTGAAGCGTTTATCATTGCGAGCATCATGCTCAACGTGTTGCCTGGCCCGGATACGTTTTACATTCTCGGGCGTAGCCTTGCGGACGGCCGTCGAGTGGGGTTGGCTTCTGCACTGGGGATTTCCGGTGGTGCGCTCTGTCATACAATCGCGGCGGCGGTCGGCTTGTCAGCGTTGATCGTGGCATCACCGACTGCGTTTTTTGTGCTTAAGTTACTCGGTGCGGCTTACCTCATGTTTCTTGGGTTAAAAATGTTGTTTCGCAAGCCGGTCCAGATTGACGGTGAGGCATCCTACAAAAGAAGCGGTTTCTTCGCCGTCTTTCGACAGGGGTTGCTGACCAATGCCCTTAATCCAAAAGTTGCTCTGTTTTTCCTGGCATTCCTACCTCAGTTTATTGCGGAGGGTGCACAGTCTCATTTTCTCGGGTTTTTCGTGTTAGGTTTAACCTTTGTTGCAACCAGTACTGTTTGGGGATTTATCTTGGCGTACTCGTCCTCAGCCATTAGCGATAAGCTCCGTCAAAGACCGCAATATCTCACGTATTTAAATAAATTCACCGGCACCTTGCTGGTTGGGTTGGGCGTACGTTTGGCGCTAGACCGATAGTCTCGATAGCGTGAGGGCTCGTACCTGTATTATTGGGATTAGAAAGAGAGAGAATGGATATGCCAATTGAGTATTGTGACCTTGCGGATTTTCTGGGTATAAAGCGCTCGATAATTCAGGCGCCGATGGCGGGCGTTCAAGATTCGGAGCTTGCCATTGCTGTCTGTGAGGGTGGGGGGCTCGGCTCTTTACCTTGCGGCATGCTGACCGTTGAACAGGTTCAGGTGGCTATTCAGCGGCTTCATTCCTCTGTGAGTGGGCCATACAACCTCAATTTTTTCTGTCATCAGGTGCCCGATTTTGATGAGTCGGCGCAGTTGCAGTGGCGGAGTCAATTGCAGCCTTTTGCGAAGGAACTGGGTGTGGAATTTGGCGAGATGGACGCGCGCCCCAGCCGAGTTCCATTTAATCATGATGTGGCTGATGTCATTGAGCCTTACCGGCCTGCCGTGGTGAGCTTTCACTTTGGGCTGCCTGACCAGGATTTGCTGGATCGCGTTAAGGGGTGGGGTAGTAAGATATTGTCCTCCGCGACAACACTTGCAGAAGCTTTGTGGCTGGAGGCGAGAGGTGTGGATGGCATTATCGCTCAAGGGTTTGAAGCTGGCGGCCACCGAGGCATGTTTTTAGCGCAGCGCCTCTCTCAGCAATTGGGCACCCTGGCGTTGGTGCCCCAGGTCGCGGCTAAGGTCGGCGTACCTGTTATCGCTGCCGGTGGAATAGTAGACAGTCAAAGTGTGAAAGCTGCGTTGATGTTAGGGGCCTCAGCCGTTCAGGTGGGGACAGCGTACCTGCTCTGTCACGAAGCGAGGACGTCTACGTTGCACCGCCAGGCTTTACAGAGTGAGCGAGCGCAGCATACTGCCGTCACGAGACTATTAACGGGTAAGCCTGCCCGAGGTATTGTAAATCGTCTTATGGACGAACTTGTGAGCGAAGCGGGGCAGATACCTCCCTTCCCTTTTGCCTCTAATGAAATTTCGTTGTTGCGAGCGAAGGCCGAGGCGCAGGGGCGCGATGATTTCACGCCCCTCTGGTCTGGTCAGAATGTTTCCGGTTGTCGTGACATTTCAGCCACAGAGCTGACCCGGTCGCTTTGGCCAGATTAGTCCTGCGAGAGTTCAAATCCTCCCTCGGGCCAGCCGGTAACACCGCTGCGATTGACCTAGGCAATGACCCGGGGCGGTGAACGTACGAAGATGCCCTCGCTAAAAATGGATACGGGTTCACAGTTTCGTTCGTGAGACTGAGCCGACTGCGCGTTCTTTTTATATACTCAGTTCTCCTTTCTTTTGTCCGTCTACTTCAACTTCACTCTTAATTCAACGTAGAGGACACCTAGGATGTTCGCTGATGTAACAATAGGGACGTTAAAATGCACATTATTATTGGTTTGATCACGGCACTGGCTGGATTGCTGTTCGCGCTTTACCGCCTGCAAAACTCTGGCGTTGACTTGAATGCATTTAATCCCTTTTATTGGTTAAGGCGACGCGCTTGGGCGAAAAAGCTTGGTGCTAAACCACTGCACCGTTTGGGCAATCCCATGGAAGCTGCGGCCGTCTTGGTTGTCGCGGTGGCGACTGACGAGGTCGATATCACACGAGATCTGCGTCAGAATGTTGTCGATCTTTTTCGGAAAGAGTTTTCAGTTTCTGATCATAAAGCCAATGAGTTGTTTGCTTTCTCCCGCCATCTGTTGAAAGAGGCTGGAAGTGTTGAGGGCGAGGTTCGTTTGATCCTGGCGCCGACCATCAGTGACATGTCCGAATCCCAGAGAGCATCAATACTCGCAATGGCCCGCCAGGCGCTCGCGTTTGAGTCGCCTGTCTCCGACAATCGCACCAGAATTCTCGCGGCGGTAGAAAAAGAGCTGAACACGCGTTGATTGAGAACCGCTGTTAGTCTTAATCCGTAAACCTTGTCGGACGGGTTGCTGTAGGCAATCCTTGTTTGACTTTACTACTCACAAGGTCTTTTCATGTCGGTTGTTGATAGACGCCTCTTTCTAACGTCTGCGTTCGCTCAGGTTGCAGATATCTTTGTCAAAGTGGTCGATTCTTCGGCAGCAGGTAAACGGGTCGCGTTTATTCCCACCGCTAGCCTAACGGAGGAAGTCACCTTTTATGTTGATAAGGCCGAACAATCACTGATTTCACTGGGGTACGACGTCTGTACTATGGAACTCTCCTCCCTGTCTCAGCAGGAAATTGCTGAGGGGTTGGAGGCTTGCGATGTGATTTATGTCTCAGGCGGCAACACGTTTTTTCTTTCGCATGTTTTAAGTACTAGCGGTGCTGGGTCTTTGTTACTTTCTCAGATTCAACAGGGGAAGCTCTATATCGGAGAATCTGCCGGTTCCATTATCTTGGCGCCTTGTCTTGATTACATCCGTACCATGGATGATCCTGACGTAGTTGCAAATTTGGCTTCATACGAAGGCCTAAATGTTGTCGACTTTTTTCCGTTGCCTCACTTTGGTGATTTTCCGTTTGCCGATGTCACCAAGGCGATATATCAGCAGTATCACCAACAACGGCAGCTGCGGACCTTGTCCAACAGTCAAGCATTATGGATTCAGGGCGATGAGGTTTCTCTGCTCTAAAATGGTCGTCTTTTCTCGAAGTGAATGATGCTTAGCGGTCTAAGGGTAACGTAGATTTCTGTGTGCACTTGCCATTTTCTGTATTTGTCTGTGTCAACGGGGTAGATCTTCATCATAAGGTAGCATTGGTCTTCGTCGGTTAAATACGTACGCTAGTTGTTACCAAAGCGTCGTGCTTCTACCTTCGGTGCTTTGGTCCATTAGGCAAATTAAGTGGTTCCTTACGTAACGACGGAGAATAAAAAATGCCAAAATATGTCATCGAACGAGAAATACCTGGGGCTGGTGATTTAACACAAGCCGAATTGCAAGGAATATCGCAAAAATCCTGTGGTGTGCTGAGGGACCTGGGGCCGCAGGTGCAGTGGGTACAAAGTTTTGTCACAGACAACAAAATCTATTGCGTTTACATCGCCCCGGATGAAGAGTCGGTTCGCAAGCACGCCGATATGGGAGGCTTCCCGGCAAATTCGATTGCAGAGGTGAAGAGTGTGATCGATCCAACCACATCTGAATAACTTTTCTTCTTTACCCGTTGTTAATCTGGTGGTGATTGCCGCCAGATTGGCGCGCCCCAGCCGATACGGTTGAGAAACCACGGTGTCACCAGTACAACTTTCTTGCTCATTTGATGTTTCTTTGAGGTTTGTTTGATCTTTATTTGATTGGAGCCTCGCTATTCTGCAGCTATTCAATAGCCCGTTCAGAAAGCCCCTTTGCAAACTCTCCATAGAATTTTCACATTTCTTTTATCCGGTGGTTTGGCGACCCTTCTGCATTTTGCTGTTATGGCGGCATTGGTTGCCGTCGGTGAAGGTCCTCTGTTGGCAACCCTGGCCGGCTCGCTGAGCGGCGCATTGCTGAATTATCTTCTGCAGTACCACTGGGCCTTTCGGTCCCAGCGTCGTCACCATGATGCAATCATCCGATACGTTGGTTGGGTCGCCCTGGGGTGGGCACTAAACGGCGCTTTTTTCTTCGTTCTTCATTCGACGATGGGGCTCTCTGTCGTCGCGGCGCAACTCTCAACAACCGTGTTACTTACTATGATCAATTATTCCGGTTATCGCAGGCTGGTGTTTGCATGAATTATCAGCACATTTCATTTTCCCATTCCCAGCGCTTGCTGTGTGATCCGGTGTTATCCATCGTGGTACCGTTTTATAACGAAGCGCTGGTGTTGCCACAGTTGTTGGAGCGTCTAACTGCGGTGGGTGAAACCTTGAACCTGCCTTATGAGCTGATCTTTATCGACGACGGAAGTGTTGATGGCGGGGCGGAGTTTTTGGCAAAAGTCGCTCGATTTCAGCGGCGAATTCAATTGATCCAGCTCACGCGAAATTTTGGTAAGGAGGCCGCGTTGACGGCCGGCATTGATCACGCCAGAGGTGCGGCGGTGGTGATCATTGATGCCGATTTACAGGATCCTCCAGAGCTGATCCCGGATATGGTGGCAGCCTGGCGAGGTGGGGCTGATGTCGTGTTGATGCAGAGGCGCACTCGAGCGGGGGAGACATTTTTTAAACGTATGAGTGCCCATTGCTACTATCGTCTATTGAATCGAATGAGTGATTGCCAGATCCCTAAAGATGTCGGCGATTTTCGTTTGTTAAACCGCCGCGCGGTGGACGCGCTCAAGTCGCTGCCGGAGCGCAATCGTTACATGAAAGGCCTTTTTGCGTGGATTGGTATGAATACGCGCACTTTGCCGTACGATCGCGATCCTCGTGCGGCCGGTGCCAGCAAGTGGGATTATCTCAGTCTGTTTAGGTTGGCGTTAGAAGGTATTTCGTCGTTTTCCGTTGCGCCTCTGCATTGGTCTGCTTTCGTCGGTGCGCTGTCAGCCTGTTTGGGTGGGCTGTTCGGAGTCTGGATCGTCTTAAAGGCGATGTTGTTAGGGGAGCCGGTGCAGGGTTACCCATCATTGATTGCGGTGATTACCTTTCTGGGTGGTTGTCAGTTGATGACTATTGGCATTCTGGGGCAATACGTCGGTAAAACCTATCTCGAATCCAAGCAACGGCCAACCTATTTGGTGCAGCGACACCTGGGGAGTCGTCGCAGTGAAGAGTCACCCAGCTGGGCAGATGCATCCCGCGAGGTGGCCGCCCATGACTAAATCATCCATAAAGGTGTTTCTAGGCTTGGTTGGGGCTGTGCTCGTCATTCGGCTAATCGCTATGGCAGCGCTGCCCTTAATTGAAACCACTGAGCCCAGATACGCTGAAATCGCTCGTTTGATGGCCACCTCTGGCGACTGGATTACCCCTTGGTTTGCTGAACAGGTGCCCTTTTGGGGAAAGCCGCCTTTGTCTTTCTGGGCTCAGGCGGCTTCCATGCAATGGTTTGGTATCAATGAGCTGGCGGTGCGTTTGCCATCGCTGGTGGTCACTCTGGCGATTCTGGGATTGATCTATGAGGCTGCGCGGCGGGTATACAGCCCCCAAGTTGGCGTCTACGCAGCGTTGATTTACATGACGTCAGCGGTAGGGTTTGTTTTAGCGGGTGCGGTCTTGACCGACCCCTTTCTGACGTTGGCTGTGACTCTGTCACTTGTTTCCGTACTGATTACGGGGATGGAGGGCGAGAGGGCTGGCTGGTGGCGCTATGGTTTGTTTCTCGGTGCCGCAATCGGGCTGTTAGCCAAAGGCCCGATTGCCGTAGTGCTTATCGGTATGCCGGCATTTTTCTGGATTCTATTTGGCGGTCGCGAGAGATTTAAGGTTTTTCCATGGGTAACAGGCTCTCTTTTAACGCTTGTGTTGGCTGTGCCCTGGTATTTGTTGGCAGAACACAAGACGCCTGGATTTCTCGATTATTTCATTGTTGGTGAGCATATTCGTCGCTTTACGGATCCCGGTTGGGCAGGAGATCTATACGGCAATGGCCATCAGGAGCCGTTAGGTAAAATCTGGCTGCTGGCTATCGTTGGCTTCTTCCCGTGGAGTATCTTGGGGTTGGTGTTGCTGGTAAGAGTTTTATGGCGTCGCGATGGGCGCCCTTGGTCACGCTGGTTTTGTGCTGACTCTCTTGTCAGTGTCCCAAGTTTATTGATGATGTGGATGCTCTGGCCGCTGATCTTTTTTTCCGTCGCTAGCAACATTCTCTGGACCTATGTACAGCCAGCCTTACCGGCCTTCGCATTGCTCCTGGCGCCTGCCTGGGTAGCGATGGGAAACCGCTGGTCCTTGAGGGGTGGTGTTCTGGCGATGGTGTTGCCTGTTGCTGTATTGGGCGTTAGCGTTGTCGCGCTAACTACCAATTGGAGCGACAGTCAGAAGACTGAAAAGAATCTGGTAAACTATGTGGAACATCTTAATTCGCCTAACTCGGTAGCGCTTTACTATTTGGATAAAGCGCCGTATTCCGCACGTTTTTATTCGCGGGGAAACATCGTCGTGATCGACCAACAGCAGCTTAGCGCCATGATCAGTGACGAGTCGCCAAGCCCGCGTTACGTGGTGGTTCCCAAGCGCGAGGTTAACGAGGTCTTTATGGGTATGGCCAAACTTTCCGAAGCTCTGTATGAAAATAAGCGGTATCAACTGTTTGATATCTCTAAGCCATCAGCCGAGACAAATCTGGTGAAGTCGTCACTGTTATCTGAGTCAAGCGGCGAACCAAATGGTTGAGCGTCTTGGCGTTGGTAAACAAAAGCTCCGGGTGTTGATCGTTGAGGATCAGATCGCACTGGCGGAAAATCTGTTTGAATTTCTCGGCGAAGAAAAGTATCAGTTGGATTTCGCCGCTGATGGTCTAACCGGTTTACACTTGGCTGTGACCAACACCTATGACGTGGTTGTACTCGATGTCATGCTGCCAGGAATGAACGGCTTTGAAATTTGCCGTCGACTAAGGAAGGATATGTGCAGTAGCTTGCCAATTATTCTGCTGACGGCGAAAGATTCACTGGAAGACAAAGAAATCGGCTTTGGTGAGGGCGCGGATGACTACTTGACCAAGCCGTTTAATATGCGAGAACTTGAATTGCGTATCCAGGCATTGGGCCGTCGCAGGCAGGCGACATCCTCAGAGCTGCGCGTCGCCGATATCTGTTATTCACCAGGAACTCTTAAAGTCAGTTCCGATAATGGCAGTAGTCTGGCGTTGGTTGGAATTGGTGCGAGCCTTTTTGAAATTTTAATTCGGACCTATCCCAACTATGCCAGTCATACGACTCTGATAGAAGCCGTGTGGGGTGACGAGGATGTTGACCCCCATACGTTGCGCAGTCATATTTCCGCGTTACGGCGCAGTCTTAAAGCCCACTTCGGGCGCAGTATGATTCAATCATTGCGTGGTAAAGGGTATGTGTTTGATGCGTGCAGTGAGAGCGTTTAACGATGGTCTCGCTCGGTTTTCGGATATTTCGGACATTCTTCCTTAACAGTATTATCAGTCTGTTTGTTGTTATTGTCTGTATCTGGTTTGTCTTCGAAAGCATGGAAGATGTTGTGATGAAAAGAGCAGCAAAAGATCACCTGCAATTGCTCCGCCAAGATCATAGCCGTCGTGAGACCAACTTATGGCAAACAAGCAGCTTTACGGTGTTTTTTCGTCCAAAAGATTCCCAATCTCAAGAGCTTCCTGACATCTTTCAAGAAAGCATACGGCGAAACACGGATGAATTTGAATGGCAAGGGAAGATGTTTGATCTGGCGACCTTCCATATGGAAGAAGGTACCTACTATATTGCGGAAGATGTGACCGATTTCGAGAGTCGGGAAAACCTTTTTGGCACAGCCCTGGCCGTTCTCTGTATCATCGTCATGGTTTTGAATTTTCTTCTGGCTGTTTTTGCAAATCGACAGCTTATTGGCCCTCTCAGACATCTGACGTTGCAGATTCGAAAATCTTCTCCGGGAACGCAACTGGAGCCAATTCGTATTGCCTATAAGGATGCTGAGCTAAAAGAAATCGCCGATGCTTTCAATGTGTTTATCGATGAGATCTCCGCATTTATCGAGCGTGAACGTGTCATGATCAGTCTCGCCGGGCACGAGCTAAAAACGCCCATCGCTGTAATATCGGGTGCGATTCAGGTTATTGAAAATCGTAACCAGCTGGGGGACGCCGATCGTAAAACCTTGGCCAGGGCAGACCTGGCGGTGCGCGAAATGCATGAAAATGTACAGGCGTTATTAACCTTGTATCGGCACTCTCGCGTTGAATCTTCCCGGGCGTCCGTCGCTTTGGATGAATTGTTGTTCGACTTGATGGATGAAACCGATTTTCTCGACCCGTCGCAAGCACAACGCATCAAAACAGAAATATCCTGCCCCGATATTGTCATCAATACCGATGCGGTAATGGCAAAACTTTTGTTTCGCAATTTGATTCGCAATGCCCTGCGTCATACTCATGGGCCGGTCTTGATTCGCTTGTTGCCTTCCTATCTCGACGTGCTGGACCAGGGCGCGGGATTGCCGAAGAATGTCACCCAATGGATTAGTGAGCGCAAGCCGGAACGGCCTCCAAGCCATGAGGGATTAGGGTTGTATCTTGTCACCTTGGCCAGCGAGCGGCTGGGGTGGTCTCTTTCTCGCGTTGAAGAATCTGACTGGAAAAACGGCTTGCGGGTGATGTTTCACTCGTAAGTTTCCTAAGACTGTGTCGCAGTCCTCGATTGAGGCTCAATGACGTAATCGAGCCTGTTCTCGGCAATCTCCCTCGAAACTTTGCCTGAATTGAAAAGCCCCGTATGATGTGCGCCGGTACTTTTTAAGTCACTCATCGTGACAAAGTGAACCTTTCAGCTGTTGTGTCTGCTCATTTTTTCGACAGTCGTCAAGGACATCCTATGATTACAAGTTTCAAGCCGCCCCTGCGCACATTGATGGGCCCGGGCCCTTCAGACGTTCACCCGAGAATTCTCGACGCACTCGCGCGACCCACCATCGGTCATTTGGATCCGGCTTTTATCGATTTGATGGACGAGATCAAAGCGCTCCTGCAATTTGCTTTCCAGACAGAAAATGCACTAACGCTGCCGATTTCCGCGCCTGGATCAGCGGGAATGGAAGCCTGTTTCGTCAATTTGGTCGAACCAGGAGACAAAGTCATTGTCTGCGTGAACGGGGTTTTCGGTCAGAGAATGATCGAAAATGTTACCCGCGCTGGTGGCGTGGCGGTGCGCGTTGATGATGCTTGGGGCAAAGCGGTAAGCCTAGATGCCGTGGAAGCTGCATTAAAAGCGAACGGTGATGCAAAGATCCTCGCGTTTGTACACGCTGAAACGTCTACAGGCGTTCAGTCCGATGCTCAGGCGCTTTGCGCGCTGGCCAAGGCGCATGACTGTCTGGTGATCATGGATACCGTTACCGGGTTGGGAGGCGTGCCGGTTCGTGTCGACGAGTGGGGTGCCGATGCCGTGTATTCCGGAACACAAAAATGCTTGTCCTGCCCCCCGGGGTTGTCGCCAGTCACGTTCAGCGAACGGGCTGCCGAGGTCATTCGTAATCGCAAATCGCCAGTGCAGAGCTGGTTTCTGGATATGAATCTGGTGATGGGGTATTGGGGGCCGGGCGCCAAGCGAGCTTACCACCATACCGCACCGGTTAACGCCTTATACGGTCTTCATGAATCATTGGTTATGTTGCAGGAAGAGGGGCTGGGTACGAGTTTCGCTCGTCATCGCGCGATGCATGAATCTCTGAAAGCCGGTTTGAGCAGCTTGGGTATAGAATTTGTCGTTGACGAAGCTGAGCGTCTGCCTCAGTTGAACTCTGTCTGGATTCCTGAGGGTATTGACGACGCGAGTGCGCGGGCGACGTTGCTCGACGAGTTTAATCTGGAAATCGGCGCGGGTCTCGGAGACTTTGCCGGTAAAGTCTGGCGCATTGGTTTGATGGGCTATTCCGCCCGGCAGGAAAACGTCGACTTGTGTGTGAAGGCCTTGGCGTCATTAATGAAATAACAGCGTGTAACGCTGAACGATGTAAAAGAGAGAGAATGTATGTCGCAATTTGAAAATGTCACAGTGATTCGTGAAGCCAATGTTTATTTCGATGGCAAGGTCACCAGTCGCGCGGTCGTTTTTGCCGATGGCACCAAGAAAACCCTGGGGATTATGTTGCCCGGTGACTACGAGTTTAATACGGACGCCAAAGAGCTGATGGAAATTTTGGCGGGTGAATTGGAAATTCAATTGGTGGGCGAAGAGTGGCGTAGTGTCGCCGCTGGTGACTCATTTGAAGTTCCTGCAAACTCCAGTTTCAAATTAAAAATCACCAAGGTGACGGACTACTGCTGCAGCTACCTGGCCAGCTAATTTAGTCGAGCCTTCCATCAGTCGTTGAACCATGAGAGAGAGTTTATGATTTTTGAAACCGATACCTTGAGTGGACAAGAGAATTATCGATTGCTGGTGGGAGGCATCACGCCTCGTCCGATTGCCTGGATCAGCACTCTTTCTGCTACGGGCGTGGCAAACCTGGCGCCATACTCGTTCTTTACTGTGGCCAGTTGTAATCCTCCGGTACTCAGTGTGACACAGGGGACACCGCGCACGGGTGGAGACAAAGACACGCTCACCAATTTGCTCGCGACAAAAGAGTGTGTGGTGCATATTGTGAGTGCGCCGCTGCTTGAGCCGATGAATCAGACCTGTGCTGCTTTACCACCGGATCACAGTGAAATTGATTTCGCCCAGCTCTCAACGCAGCCGAGTATGAGTGTGGCTCCTCCCTCTGTTGCCGATAGCGAAGTGCGCTACGAATGTCGTTTACGGGAAGTGGTTCGGATCAGCTCTCTGCCGGCCGGTGGCAGCCTGGTCTTACTGGATGTCGTTGCAGTTTATGTGTCCGATCGCATTTTTGTAGAGGGACAAATCGATCAAACCTTGCTCGATAGCTTGGGAAAAATGGGTGGCGATTATTACACCCGTACCAATGATCTTTTAGAGAAATCCCGTCCTGAATAGCTTTGTTGCTATTCTTTTGATAGCCGTCAATTCCTCAAGCGTTTCTGATGTCGAATCTGTTAGATAACCAGTACTCTTCTTAAGGAGGAGTGAGTGATTTAATTGATTCGCTCCGCCGTTTTCTCCTTGGATTCTCTTAGGGATTGTTCGCATGTTATCCCTGTTCGGTCAGTTCGCCTCTTGGCTAGTGTATTCCCAGCTTGGTCTAGAACCGGATACACGCTTGGGTTCTGCGCTGCATTTCTTTGTTGAAGACACCACCAAAATCTTTTTCCTGTTGGTGTTGATGATTTATATCATCGCGTTGCTACGAGCATCCTTGAATGTCGTTGCCGTTCGGGATTATTTGGCCGGTAAACCCCGTGCTGTTGGTTATGTCATGGGAAGTGTGCTCGGTGCGGTAACACCCTTTTGCTCCTGTTCCAGTATCCCGGTGTTTCTAGGGTTTACCTCTGCTGGAATTCCCGTGGGTATTACCATGGCGTTTTTGCTAACATCTCCGCTCATCAATGAGGTGGCAGTGATTTTGTTGTTAAGTCTTGTCGGCTGGCAAATTACATTGATCTATATCGCTTTGGGGCTCATCGTCGGGATTATCTGTGGTGCGATATTGGATGCTCTACACGCAGAGAAAAATATGGTGGGATTTGCCCAGAAAGCCTATGCAAAGGGTGCGACTCAACCTGTTGGGTCTCAACAACGTGAGTCTGTACTAACGCTAAGGGATCGCCACGAATTTGCCTGGCAGGAGTTAACGGATATCTTCTCTCGAGTCTGGAAGTGGGTCTTTATTGGGGTGGGCCTGGGAGCGGCATTGCACGGCTTTGTACCGGATCATTGGATTGAATCCTACTTGAGCGGAGGTAATTGGTGGTCCGTTCCCGCAGCCGTACTATTGGGAATCCCTCTCTATTCCAACGCCACCGGTGTGATTCCGGTGATGGAAAGTTTGATCGTAAAAGGTCTGCCGTTAGGTACCACTATCGCCTTTTGTATGAGTACTGTCGCGGCAAGCTTTCCGGAATTTATTCTGTTAAAGCAGGTGATGCATTGGAAATTACTCAGCTTGATTTTCATCATGCTGTTGATTTCCTTCACCGTAATCGGTTGGCTGCTAAACCTCAGTCTGATTTTTTAAGGAATGTACAATGAAAGACATTAAAGTTTTAGGGAGCGGTTGTAAAAAATGTGTCAAAACAGCTGAGCTAATTGAATCTCTGGCTCATCAAAAAGGTGTTGATATAACGGTCACAAAAGTGACCGATCCGGAGGTCATCATGCAATATGGGGTAATGAGCACGCCGGCGGTCGTTGTAGGCGAAAGCGTTGTTCACTCTGGGTCGATACCCACATCCAAAGACGTTCTAACCTGGCTATCGTCAGAATACTTAAGGTAATAACTGTGCAGGTTAAGCGACTGGTCTTTGCGCTAAACTGTTAAGTGATTGGGGCCGGATTAAACAGCGTCAAATCATTGTGCAATTGATGGGTTTCCGCCCACGTCTGTTTACGGCCACTGGCCACATCCAAATAGTAGTGGAAGAGTTCCCAGCCAAACTCTTCCAGCGTCGATTCGCCGCTGGCGATACGCCCGGCATCTACGTCCATTAAGTCCGGCCAGCGTTGTGCCAAATCACTGCGTGTCGCCACTTTAACCACCGGCACCATGGCCAATCCATAAGGGGTTCCGCGCCCTGTGGTAAACACATGTAAATTCATTCCTGCGGCCAATTGCAGGGTGCCGCAGACAAAATCGCTGGCCGGAGTTGCGCAGAATACCAGGCCTTTGGTGTCGGCTCGCTCGCCTGGTCCAAGTACGCCGCTGATGGCGCTGCTGCCGGATTTGACGATGGACCCCAGCGACTTTTCGACAATATTGGACAGGCCGCCAGATTTATTACCCGGAGTCGTATTGGCGCTACGGTCGGCTTGACCCTGTTGCAGGTAGCGATCATACCAATCCATTTCGCGCACAATCGCCTGCGCAATTTCTGGCGTCTTTGCACGGGATGTCAGCATATAAACGGCATCTCTGACTTCGGTCACTTCCGAAAAGAGTACCGTTGCGCCCGCCCTGACCAGCAGGTCCGCGGCGAAGCCGAGTCCGGGGTTGGCAGTAATGCCAGAGAAAGCATCACTGCCCCCACATTGCATGCCGAGGATAAGATCCGCAACCGGGCAGCTTTCTCTTCGTCGTTGATTCAGTAACGTCAGTCGGTCTTTTGCCAGTGACATGATCTGCTCGACCATATCGGTAAAGCCGAGATCCGATTCCTGCAGTCGGTAGAGCCAGCGTTCTTCCTCACCCAGGGCATAGTGTTCTGTATTCATGATCTGTTCCGGCTGCAGCTTTTCGCAGCCCAGCCCGATGACTAAGGCCTGCCCGCCAAAATTGGGATTGCGGGCAATATTTTGGACCGTGCGAATCGGAATATAGGCATCTCTGGCGTTGATGGCGACGCCGCAGCCATAACTGTGGGTGAGAGCGACCACATCATCGACATGGGGATAATCCGGCAGCAGCTCCTGCTTGATGCGTTTTACGGCGTGTTGCAAAACGCCGGCGACACATTGAACCGTCGTGGTAATACCGAGAATGTTACGAGTGCCGACACTGCCATCGGGATTGCGATAGCCTTCGAAGGTGTAGCCTTCCAAGGGGGCTGGATCTGCCGGTATTTGGTCGGCCAATGGCAGGCTATCCAATGCGGGGGCTGCGGGCATGTGCAATTGGTTTTCTTTTACCCAGCAGCCTGCTGGCAGATCCTCTTTGGCAAAGCCGATGGTTTGGCCGTAGCGGATCACTGGCGTGTCGGCAGGAATCATCTGTAGGGCGATTTTATGGCACTGAGGAACGGCTTCCTGTGCAATAAGTTCGTCGTCAAATTGCGCTCCGCTGGCGATGCCACCGCTGTTGACGATGACGCCCACATTGTCTTTCTCATTCAGGCGAATGTAGCGGGGCGATTCCGTATGTTTAATCAATTGCATGGGACGCCTTCAATCGGGTGGGCTGCTGAGTGGGTGTTTTATTATCTGAGCCGTCGTCATGTGGGAGTTCTACCCGGCGAATCTGGCCAACGATAAACAGGTAGGAACAAACGGCGATCACCGCATTGCCTGCAACGTACACCAGCGCCCATTCAAAAGAGCCGGTGGCATTTACGATGTAGCCAATGATGATCGGTGTGGTGATTGCCGCGACATTGCCAAACGCGTTGAAGATACCGCCGGAAAGCCCCGCGATTTGTTTGGAGGAGGTATCTGATACCACGGCCCAACCCAATGCACCGAGCCCTTTGCCGAAAAAGGCCAGCGCCATAAATCCGATAATCAGCCACTGGGTATTGACATAATTACAAGCCAGCATGCTGGTGGAAAGCAGCAGACCGGTCACAATCGGCAGTTTGCGGGCGACGCTCAGTGAATGGCCCCTGCGCAATAATGCATCGGAAATTACGCCACCCAGTATGCCGCCAATAAATCCACAGATCGCGGGCAGAGAGGCGAAGAAGCCAGCTTTCAGTATGGTCATATTGTGTTCTTTGACCAGATACACGGGGAACCAAGTCAAAAAGAAATAGGTGATGGCGTTGATGCAGTATTGTCCCAGGTAAACACCCAGTAGCATCCGATTCGACAGCAGAGTGCCAATGTGTTTCCAGGATGGCCCCTGTCCTTTTGCCGATGGGGTATCCATGTCTACGAGTCCGCCATTGCTTTCGATGTGCTGATACTCGGTCGCATGAATTCGGGGGTGCTCTTTAGGGCTGTAGATGGTGACGAGCCAAATGCCTGAGAAAATAATGCCCAGCAGTCCCATCAGAAAGAACACCGATTGCCAGCCCATGGTGTAAGTGACCCAGCCCATAATGGGGGCGAAGAGTACGGTGGCAAAGTATTGTGCGGAATTGAATATCGCTGACGCCGTGCCCCGTTCGGCCGTGGGAAACCACGCGGAAACAATACGCGCATTCCCAGGGAAAGACGGTGCTTCTGCCAGCCCAACCATCGCTCTTAAGAAAAACAGCAGCACGACCGCGTTGGCTGCACTCACATAACCGACGAACGACTGCAGCAAGGTGAAGAGCGACCAGGTAAAGATGCCGACGGCGTACACGCGTTTGGATCCGTAGCGATCCAGCAACCAGCCGCCGGGAATCTGGCCGATGACGTAAGCCCAGCCGAAAGCAGAAAAAATATAGCCCAGGCTGACGGCACTGATGCCCAGGTCGTCCTGAATGCTGGCCCCGGCGATGGACAGGGTTGCCCGGTCGGCGTAGTTGATGGTGGTAACCAGAAACAGCATAAGCAGGATCTGGTAGCGAACCTTCGTGGTTTTTTGCGTATCCATGATGTTGTCTTTATAGGTATCGATGCATGGCGATGTCTGTCGATCGGCGCGGGGTTACCAATCAAATATTCGGTTGCTGGCGTCTCGCCGTCAGCAGGCGCTGTAACTGGTTTTTACGGTGGTATAAAACTCCTTGGCGTAGCTGCCTTGTTCTCGCGATCCGTAAGATGAACCTTTGCAGCCGCCGAAAGGTACGTGGTAGTCCACTCCGGCCGTCGGCAGGTTCACCATGACCATCCCGGCGCGTGCGTGCTTGCGAAAGTGATTGGCGTATTTCAGCGATTGTGTCGCTATCCCGGCAGAAAGTCCAAACTCGGTATCATTGGCTAACGCGAGCGCTTCGTCATAGTCGGCCGCGCGAATCACGCTGGCCACGGGTCCAAAGACCTCCTCGCGATTGATACGCATATCCGGCGTGGTATCGGTAAAAAGTGCCGGTGCCATAAAAAATCCTTGGGTGTCCCGCTCCAGGTGCTCACCGCCAGTCACCAGCATTGCACCTTCATCGCGAGCGATGTTCAGGTAGGAGAGGTTTTGTTCCAGCTGAGCTTCTGAGGCGACGGGGCCGATATCGGTGGTCTCTGCGAGGGCGTGACCAACACGTATTTTTTGCAGGCGTGCCTGAATACCTTCGATAAACGCGGGATAAATTTTATCCGTCACAATCAAGCGGCTGGAGGCCGTGCAGCGTTGGCCAGTGGAATAAAACGCGCTTTGCACAGACAGCTCAATCGCTTTTTCCAGGTCGGCATCATCGAGAATGACTTGCGGATTTTTGCCGCCCATTTCCAGTTGCACCTTCGCTTGTCGTGCTACACATTGACGGGCGATGGCGCGTCCGGTTTTGACGCTGCCGGTAAAGCTGACACCGGCAACGTCCGAGTGGTTTACAAGGGTGTCGCCAACATCCCGACCTTTACCCATCACCAAATTGAAAACCCCTGCGGGCAATCCTGCCTGGCTGATGATCTCTGCCAGTGCCCAGGCGCAACCGGGGACCAGTTCGGCGGGCTTGATCACGACGCAGTTGCCGTAGGCGAGAGCGGGGGCAATCTTCCAGGCGGGGATGGCGATGGGAAAGTTCCACGGGGTGATTAAGCCCACGACGCCGATAGCTTCACGAGTAATATCGACGTCGACACCCGGCCTTACGGAGGGCAGGGTTTCACCGCTCAGTCTTAAGCATTCGCCTGCGAAAAACTTAAAGATGTTGCCCGCCCGTGCAACTTCGCCGATGGCTTCGCCAAGGGTTTTGCCTTCCTCGCGCGCCAGCAGTTTTCCCAATTCTTGTTTGCGGGCAAGAATGTCCGTACCGATTTTGTCGAGTGCGTCAGAGCGCATTTGTATATTGCTTTGCGACCAGGCGGGAAATGCCGCTTTCGCTGCGGCAACGGCGTCGTTAACCTGTGAGGCGTTTCCACTAGCGTAGTGACCGATGACTTCGCTGGTGTCAGAGGGGTTGATGTTTGCTGTGTAGTCACTGCTTTCGACCCAGCATCCGTTGATAAAGTGTTGGTGTGTTTGCGTCATTTGCCTTCTCCGTATTTGGGTTATTCGTCGAGAGTGCTGATTAACGAGGCGAGCATGTCCATCTCGTCGGCGTGCAAGTCGGTCAGTGGTGCGCGTACGGGGCCGGCATCGTGGCCGACCAGTTTGGCTCCGGCTTTAACAATACTGACGGCGTAGCCAGGGCAGCGATTGCGGATGGCGAGATAGGGTAGAAAAAAATCGTCGATCAAGGCATTAACGGTGTGCTCATCACCTTCGCTCAGTGCGCGGTAAAACGCCATCGCCGTTTTGGGAATAAAGTTAAATACCGCAGAGGAATAGACGGGAACGCCGAGTGCTTTGTAGGCTGCGGCATAAACTTCGGCGGTGGGCAATCCGCCGAGGTATGAAAAGCGATCACCCAGTCTGCGGCGAATGCTAACCATGGTTTCGATTTGGCCAACGCCGTCTTTGAAACCGATTAAATTGGGGCAGCGTTCTGCCAGTATTTCGAGGCTTTCCGCCGTTAGCTGACAGACATTGCGGTTGTAAACGATGACGCCGATGTCGACCGCATGACAGACGCCTGTCACATAGTTGATCAGACCTTCCTGACTGGCTTCGGTCAGATAGTGGGGGAGCAGCAACAAACCCTGTGCTCCAGAGTCTTCTGCCGCCCGCGCCTGCTGTTGTGCCAGGGGCAGTGGTCCGCCTGCACCTGCGATAATCGGCACTTGACCACGACAAGCCTGTACAGCGGTTTCGATAATACGGGGGTATTCTTCCTGGCCGAGGGAAAAGAATTCCCCTGTACCACCAGCCGCAAACAGTGCACTGGCGCCAAAGGGGGCTAGCCATTCCAGGCGTGCAGCATAGCCATCAGGATTGAAGGTGCCGCTGGCGTCAAAGTCTGTGACGGGAAATGAGAGCAGGCCCGAGCCTATGGTTTTTTTGAGTTCTGAAGGTGTCATGTGGTGATCTGTCCTGTCCTGAGGCCGAATAAATGTGCCGGAAACCGCCGATTTACCATGACAGCTTCCTGACGCCGGGCTGCTGACAACGGTTCTCTGTTCACAGGAGCGCCGCGCCTTTGGGAGGGGCGCTAAAGCGAGTATTCAGAGTTCCGCAAGGGATGAGTTATCGTTATCAGTCGTAATACATCGTACAACTGAGTCGATAGGTGGTCAAGTCGTCATGACCTCTTCAGGAATCTTAATGTTGGAGATTTTCTTTGGCGGCGGAATGCAGTGCGCGGTGGCGTTCTTTGCTGTTGGTGAGGTGAATGCGCATCGCTGCGCGAGCTGCGGCAGCGTCCTGGCGGGCGATCGCCATATAGATATCTTCGTGTTCCATGTTGAGTCGCACCAGATAGGCTTGTTGGTCGCCCTGGGGGAGGGTTGCACTTTTTAGGCGGGTGCGGGGAATGATAGATGTGCCCAGATGGTCGAGGATGTCTGTGAAATAACGATTGCCCGCGGCACGGGTGATTTGCTGGTGGAATGCGAAGTCCGAAGAGACGTTGTCATCCTGTTGTGAGTTTTCGCTGTAACGCAGCTGATCTAGCGCACTTTTCAAGTCTTTTAGCTGCTTTTCTGTCCTTCTTTCCGCGGCGAGGGCGGCGCACTCAACTTCCAGGCTGATGCGTAATTCCAGTATGGCGATCACATCTTCCAGGGTGGTGATGGTGGCTGGGTCGATGTTGAATTTTGCCTCTTTGTTGCAGGTGAGAACAAAGGTGCCAATACCGTGGCGAGTCTCAACGATGCCTGCAGCCTGCAGTTGTGAGATGGCCTCTCGAACGACTGTCCGGCTGACATTGTAGTCTTTCATGAGTGCCGATTCTGTCGGCAGTTTTTCGCCCGGTTTTACGCTTTCTGACTGAATAAGGGCGGTGAGTTGAGCGACCAGGTTTTGGGTTAGGTTGGGGGCGCGTTTGCGATTTGGTGGGGCCATTGGGAAAGATTCTTATTGATTAATTGGGAAATACCATTACCATAGTTGTACGATGACGTACGACAAATCTCTCAAGTCATTATATATTTCTGATTGTCGTATGTCCTCCGCAGTTTTTGGAATATCGATTTACCAGAGTCGTATTCGCGAAAACCAGCGACACAGTATTACCCGATAACACAATAATAAGAGTTACCTGCATGGACGTTTCGAAAATCAGTAAAGGCAGTGTTTTTGCGATCTGTTTGGTGTTGGGGCTTTTCTCTGTTGCGAGTGCGGCAGAGGAATCCCCGGTGACAGAAGAAGGCATTGTCGCAGCGATCGAGTTGCCGGAAATTCCTGATCGGGACTTCGCGGTTGCATCCTATGCCGATGAAGAAGCTTTGCGCGCGGATATCCGTCCAGCAATTTTGGCCGCCATTGATGCTGCCGTGGCAGCTGGCGGAGGGCGTGTGGTTATTCCCGCTGGCGAGTGGTTCAGCGGCGGTCCGATTCATCTGCAAAGCAAAATTGATCTACACCTCAGCGCCGGAGCGCATCTCACCTTTAGTCCGCATGTGGCCGACTATCTCCCCGTCGTTAAAACTCGTTGGGAGGGTACAGAGGTCTACGGTTATTCGCCGCTCATTTATGCTACCGGTGTCACTGATGTCGCAATCACCGGCGAAGGCATCATCGACGGCAATGAAAACAGTGAGTTTTTTGATTGGTATCCTAAAGAGAAGCCTGATCAGTTGGCGCTGCGCAAAATGGGCATTGAAGGGGTGCCGGTTGAACATCGTCAGTTTGGCGAGGGACACTTTTTGCGCCCCAGTCTTATCCAGTTTTTTGATGCTGAGCGCGTGCTGTTAGACGGTTATGAAGCTCGACATTCTCCGTTCTGGATAAATCACCTGGTTTATACCCGACATGCGACCGTGCGCAATTTGCGGGTCGACAGTCACCATTCAAATAACGACGGCATCGATGTTGATTCCAGCTCTTATGTGCTGATCGAAAACAATTTCTTTCGTACCGGCGACGACTCTGTTGTGGTGAAATCGGGGCGTGATGCGGATGGTCGAAACGTGGGGATCCCATCGGAATACGTTGTGATTCGCAAAAACGACATGGGCGGTGAAGATGGCATCGCATTGGGGAGTGAGATGTCCGGCGACATTCGCCACGTCTTCTTTACCGACAACATACTGCGAACCGGTGTTTCCGCCGTGCGTTTTAAAGCCAATTTGGACCGGGGCGGCGTGGTGGAGCACATTCGTGTGAAAGGCTTACAGGTTGAGTCTTTTCGGGATTTGTTTTGGTTTCAGTTGGATTATCCCGGTGAATTAGATGGACAGCACCCTTCCATTTATCGCGATATCGTCTTTGAAGATGTGAGGGTTGAAAAAGCGGGCACCTTTCTTGAAATACATGCCTCGGATGTCTATCCGGTGAAAGATCTCACCTTTAAGAATGTGACCGTCGACAGTGCTGAACGCACGTTGATTCTCGACAACGTAGAAAACCTGACATTTGATAATGTGATGATCAACGGTCAAAGCGTGAAGGGCTCTCTGGATTGGAAAACGCCATAAAGCCTCTTATTAAAATAGATATCGAGAAAAGAAATCCCCGTTAAACAGTAATAACTCGCAGCCACGACGCCGTCTTGGTTGCGAACGATAACACCTGTAGAGGATGCGCAAGATGAAAATAACTCTAAAAAGAACGCCCCTTTGGATCGCCGTATCGACAGTCGGTGCACTCGGGTCGCAAAGTGCCTTAGTTCAGGCTCAGGGCGGAGATACAATGGAAGAAGTTGTCGTTGAGGCCAGCTATCGTCAGAGTTTGGCCAAGGCGATTGATGCTAAGCGTGATGCGGCCAACTCCCGTGAAAGCATCATGGCAGAAGATATGGGTAAGATGCCTGATCTAAACCTGGCGGAATCACTCCAGCGTGTGCCAGGTGTGGCGATCTCTCGAGAGGGGGGCGAAGGGCGGCAAATTACCATTCGCGGCTTGGGGCCGGAATTTACCCGAACCACCTTGAACGGTATGGAGGTGCCTGCCAGCACTGATGGCTTGGATTCTTCGGGTGGCTTGAATGGCGGTCGGTCTTTCGACTTTAACGTGTTTGCCTCCGAGTTGTTTAACCGCATTGATATCCACAAAACGCCAACCGCGGCTGTTGAAGAGGGTGGGCTGGCGGGTACAGTCGATCTTTATACGGCCAAGCCTTTTGATGATCCGGGCTTCCATTCCGCCATGTCTGTCCAGGGAGGTTATAACGGCTTGACCGATGAATATGACCCGCGAGTCTCTCTTATGGTCAGTAATACCTTTGCAGACGATACCATCGGAGCCTTGTTTTCTATTGCCTCCACAGAGCGAAGTGTGCGACAGGAGGGATTTGGTACGGTACGTTGGGAGCGAGCCGATGGCTGGGCCGACACCAGCGGTACCAACGTGAATGGTGATTTTGCTGACGGATATACCCTGGATGACGCCTGGACACCAAGGCTGCCCCGTACCGATTATTTTGCCAACGAGCAGGATCGTTTGGGTGCGACAGCGTCCTTTCAAATTCGCCCAACCGATAAGTTAGAGTTCGGTTTGGATTTTGCGCACTCAAAATTTGAAAACACCCGTGAATCCTACAATTTTGATGCTCAATTCCGCAGCAATTATGGATCCATTACCCCGACAGACGTCACGCTAAACGACGCCGGCACAGATATCATCGCCGGTAATTTTAACGATGTTTTTCTGCGTACAGAAAGTCGTTTGACCGAATCGGAAACGGATTTCAACCAATATGTGTTTACGGGAACCTACGATATTACCGATGACGTCACCTTAAGTGGATTGCTGGGCTGGGCTGAGTCTGAATTTCGAGTAGAGCAGTACCGCTTTAATATCATTACCTCTGAAGCACAAACGTTCGGTTATGATTTCCAATCCAATGCCAATATCGCTGAGCTGACGTATGGCTACGACATCATGGATCCCAATTTCTATGAGTTTGCCGGGCCTACAATTCGTGCGAACGATGTTGACCGAGAAAACAAAACCGCAAAGGTTGACCTTGAAGTTCGTGGCGATACGTCGACCTTTCGCACTGGGGTCATTTATAACAATCGTGTTGTGGACTCGCTGGAATCCAATATTGTCGATCGCACCACGCCGGATTCGGTACTCGGCTTGACCCAGGGCGTTCCGGTCGATGATTTTGGTACAGGTCTAGGAGCACCGAACGGTTTTCCTAGGGATTTTCTCGTCAATAATTTTGGTGCGACCATTGATGCCTATCAATTGGGCAGCTGGGTTGAAGATGAAACCGCCGGTAATACTTGGCGTGTTGAAGAAGAAACGCTCGGCGCCTATTTTGAATTCGATGTGGAATCGGAATTGTTCGGTCGTGTTTTGCGGACCAATGCCGGTATCCGTGTGGTTGAGACTCGTGCAACGATGGAAGGGGCTGTTGCCGTAACGGATGGCTTTGTTCCGGTCACGGTTGAAAATTCCTACGTCGATGTTTTACCTTCGGTCAACTTTGTTTGGGAAATGACCGACGAACTGCAGTTGCGAATGAACATTGCCCGTAACATGTCGCGGCCCGGTTTGGGGAGCTTGTCTCCCACCTCATCCTATTCCGGCGTCAATGGAACCTTGTCTGGCGGCAATCCTGACTTGGATCCGATGCGTGCCGAGTCTGTGGATATCGGGGCTGAATGGTATTTCGATGAAGAGTCCCTGTTAGCCGGTACGTTTTTCTATAAAGACATCGAGAGTTTTATTGCCTCTGACACGGTGGAGCGAACACTGGATCCGATCTACGCCAATCTGGTTGTCAATGATGTGGATTACGATCCGAGCACCTGGGTGCCGGTTACCGATCCCTGGACGCACACTCAGCCAATCAACAATGATGGTGCCAAAGTCAAAGGGTTTGAATTGGCCTACCAGCAGCCTTTCCATTTTCTGCCCGCGCCTTTTAATAACATGGGCTTTACCGGTAACTATACCTGGGTGCAATCGGAGTCCGAGTATGGCACCGGTTCTGAAATCGTTACTGCGGATTTGATTGGGTTATCGGAAAACTCCTGGAATTTTACGTTGTATTATGAAACCGATGTGTATGGCGCGCGTTTCTCAATGAATGATCGCGATGACTACAACACCGAAGTGCCAGGGCGTAATGGTAATTCGATTGAGGCAACCTCGGGCACGACCCACATAGACTTCAGCGCGTTTTATAACCTGGACGAACACTTCACGCTGACGTTCGAGGCCATTAACATCACCGATGAAGAGGAGCGCCTGTACGTTGGCTCTGAAAACCGGGTGAGAGAATACAATCACACTGGGGCGCAATATTTCCTGGGCTTGCGAGCTGCGTTTTAGTCCTGGTTTCTAACCGAACTTCTCTCTTGGCACTATCAACGTCATTGCGATAGTGCCTTTTTTGGTTTTTAAGAGCGTTTTAATTAGTGGACGTGCAAGTCACTCATTCCAAGAAAATAACAAGGTTATCGATCATGTTCGAAAGGTTAAACCTATCCCGTTGGTTCTTATCCCTAGTGTTGATTTTGACTGTCTCAGGCGCCCGCGCCGACAGCGAGCTGGAGTGGGTCGAGCGAGTCGCCAATACCTCTATGGCGAGGAGCCCCGAGGCCTGGGCGATGCGTCCCCACAAGGGATTGACCGAACCTCAGTGGTCTTACACCTATGGATTGGTGTTGCTGGGTTTTGAACGGCTTTATCAAAAGACCGGGAATTCTGATTATTTGGATTACGTAAAAACCTACGTGGATGATTTGATTGATAAGGATGGAAACATCAAAGACTATATCATCTACGAATTCAATATCGACGATATTAACGCCGGTAAGCTGTTGTTCCTATTGTATGAAAAGTACGAAGATTCGCGTTATTTGACCGCGATGCAAAGCCTGCGTCGGCAGTTGGATTGGCAGCCGCGTACGCGTGAGGGCGGTTTCTGGCATAAGCGCATTTATCCCTGGCAGATGTGGCTGGATGGTTTGTATATGGGCTCCGCGTACTACGCGCAATACGCGGCAGCTTTTGAAGAGGGCGAACAACAGAGTGCGTCCTTTGATGATATCGCTCACCAATTTGAATTGATCGAAAAGAAAACGCTCGATGATAAGACCGGTTTGCTTTACCACGGTTGGGATGAATCCCGCTTGCAGGCTTGGGCCAATCCAGAATCGGGCTTGTCGCCACATTTTTGGTCAAGGGCAATGGGTTGGTATTTGATGGCATTGGTGGATACGTTGGAGGTCATGCCGAAAGAGCATCCTCGTTATGACAGCTTGCTGACTATATTTAAACGATTGGCAGATTCCGTTGAGGCGTTTCAGCAGCCTTCTGGCCTCTGGTTGCAGGTGACAGATCAAGTGGGGCGTAGCGGAAATTACGAAGAAGCCTCGGGCAGCGCCATGTTCGCCTATGCCTTTGCCAAAGGCGCGCGCCTGGAATATCTCGATGATGCCAAAGCCGAGTCTGCGCGTAAGGCGTTTAACGGACTTCAGCGCGATCTTTTGGAAGTCGATCCAAAAACTCAGCGAGTGCATTTAAATAACATCTGTGGCAGTGCGGGCTTGGGGGGTGATCCCTATCGCTCTGGCAGCTTTGAATACTACATTGGTGAGGCGGTTGTGGTGGATGATGCCCACGGAATCGGCCCCTTTATATTGGCGGGATTAGAAATCGATAAGCTTGGAAAATAGGAGGGAAGGGCGATGGTCTCTTAGCTTCTGTTGGGGGGTATGGAATAGGTGCCCACCACGTGAGCGACGGGCCTGTCGTCACCTTCTGAATACAGATTGACGTCGCCGACCACCAGCGATCTGCCGACCTTCAGCAGTGTGCACTCGCCGATAATGGCCGCTTCTGCTGAGGGTTTGCGAAGAAAATTAATGCTCAAATTGGTTGTCACGGTCAGTGGCTCAATACCAATCTCCCCAAGAATAGCCACATAGAGTGCCACATCGGCAATAGCCATCAATACCGGCCCAGAGACTGTGCCACCGGGTCTTAACTCGGCGTGTCCGATCTCGTGTCGAACTGTTGCTTTTTGCTCACCTACGTGGATGATCGTGCACTTGGTTTGAGGGAACTCCTCTCGTAAAAATTCTGAAAGTTGATCTTTGGTAACCATCGTGGGCACTCCTTGTGGAGGAAGGGTAGGGTTAAAGTCTCGAGGTTGCAGTGGCCTAGAATACTGTTGCGAGTAAACACTGACAAACCAAATAGGAACATTGTTTGATTGTGGATAAGCCCCTCATGGGAACGTTTGGAGGCTAAGATGTGACAGAACGCTGGGCTGCAGCAACATTAATTAAACTTTGTTCATGGCTAAATTCCGGATGCAGCAATTATCGAAAAGCCAAAATACAGTGCTGCGATCGCAAGGAGCCGTAACCACCACCCGTAAAATCGTTTACACACGAGGTTGACGAAGAACAACAGAGAGCTACCCATTCCGGCGAGTAGAAGTAAGCTTATGATAATGGCTCCGGGCTCTCCACCGTAAAAATACTGGTGAACGACACCCGGTATATATTTCCAAAAAAATACTTCTATCAACAATGTTGTTACGCTTAGCAGGCCTAGAATTAATCCTGTAATTTCTATTTTTAGCCACATGCTTTTTGCTTTTCAGTGCCGTTAGTACATATTGAGGGTGGGCGGGTGATAAGGTGTATCGCCGTTTATGGCGTCTGCATCTATTTGTCTTCTAAAGTTTTGAAATTTCAATTTCATGGTCGTTTGAAGTAAGTCTTAAAATCAGGTGGGCTGCTTCTACGGGAGCGTGGCATCTGAGGTGATTTCTCGGAGGCCTTATCATACCTTGTTGGCACTTCGATCTCTCGTTGATATACTGTTTATATTTACAGTATAGTGTTTGGCTGTTCTTGTGCGCCGAGCATTAAACCGTCACCAGCTAGAGGTCTGCTTTGTCGCGTATGATGTCTCCTCTCGACACTCTTCATCGCAAACTCGCCATTCTGGCGGATGCCGCCAAGTATGATGCATCCTGTGCCAGCAGTGGTTCCATCAAGCGCCACTCCAAGGGGGGGCGTGGTGTTGGGTCGACTTCTGGCGGTATGGGAATCTGTCACAGCTATGCCCCGGATGGGCGCTGTATCTCTCTGCTGAAAATACTACTGACCAATTTCTGTGTCTACGATTGCCACTATTGTGTCAATCGCTTGTCTAGCCCGGTTAAGCGCGCCAGGTTCAGTGCAGAGGAAGTCGTTAAGATCACGCTGGATTTCTACCGTCGCAATTATATTGAAGGGCTGTTTTTAAGTTCTGGCATCATACAGTCGTCTGATTACACCATGGAGCAGTTGGTTCGGGTGGCCAAGTCTCTACGGCTGGATCACGATTTCCGCGGATACATTCACTTGAAGACCATTCCCGAAGCCAGTCCGGAACTTTTGCAGGAGGCGGGGCTCTACGCCGATCGCCTCAGTATCAATATTGAGTTGCCCTCGGAGGAGTCACTGGTTCGTCTGGCGCCGGAGAAGACGCGAGGGACCATGTTGCATTCGATGGCAACGCTTAAAGAACACATTGATGAGTCGAAGGAGGCGAGGGCGCAACGGCAGATAGTTTCCAATCAGCGATCCAAATCAAAGCCGCGTATTTATTCTCCTGCGGGGCAAAGTACACAGATGATTGTTGGTGCGGATTCGAGTGATGACGCCAACATACTGACGTTGTCGAATCGGCTCTATAGCACCTATCAAATGCGACGAGTGTATTATTCTGCGTTCAGTCCAATTCCTCATTCGGCGGCACAGTTGCCATCTAAGTCACCGCCGTTGATCCGTGAGCATCGCCTCTATCAGGCGGATTGGTTGCTGCGGTTTTACGGCTTTTCTGTAACTGAGGTGACGCAGGGCGCGACTCAGCGAGGTATGCTGGATTTGTCCATTGATCCCAAGTTGGCCTGGGCGTTGGCGCATCGAGACTGTTTTCCGGTGAATGTCAATCGAGCAAGCCGGGAACAGTTACTGCGGGTGCCAGGTATCGGCACCCGAGGCGCGCAGCGTATCGTGGAAACGCGGCGGTTTCGATCTTTACGCTTGCAGGATTTGAAGTCATTGGGGGCATCGCTAAAGAAAGTTGCTCCATTTGTGGAAACGTCTGATTACAACCCGGCGACTCGACAGCTCGATCAACAAAACTTACGTGATCGATTTTTGGAACCCGTACAAATGGGGCTCTTTTAGCCATGCTACACATTGCCGTGGAGAGCTTTTCTGATTGGCGGCGGCAGGCTCGACAGTTTTTGCAACGCAAGGTTGACCCGGCGTCTGTGAGTTGGACGCCTGCAGGCGAATCGGGCCAGCAGCAGGGGTTGATGTTTGCGGGGGATGAGCTGGAGGCTTTTCCCGTTGTCAATGAGCAACCCTGTATCCCTGTCGAATTTTTAGGGTTGGCCGAGCGAGTCGCCTGTTTTCGATCAGACGATCGCTGGGCCTTGTTGTATCGGTTGGCGTGGCGGTTGGTGTATGAAAATCGACGTTTGTTGAGTGATGAGTTGGACAAAGATACCTCCCTTTGCTTGAGTCGATCTAAAACCATTGCCCGTGATGTCCACAAAATGCACGCGTTCGTCCGTTTTAAAGAGGTCTCGGTTGATGATGGTGAGTCTTTGTTTTTGGCGTGGTTTGAGCCAGCCCACGATATTGTTGAAAGAGCCAGTGATTTTTTTGTAAAGCGATTTCACAATATGCATTGGTCGATTTTAACACCCTCGGTCTGTGTTCATTGGCATCGACAAGAATTGTTGTTTACTCCCGGATGCAGCAGCCCTCCCGAGATTGACGATGAGATAGAGGGTTTGTGGTTAAATTACTATCAGAGCATTTTTAATCCAGCTCGTCTTAAGGTCGACGCCATGTGTGCAGAAATGCCTAAGAAGTATTGGCGAAACCTGCCAGAATCCCGCTTGATTCCCGGATTGATTTCGTCTGCGAGCCGACAGACGAAACAGATGATTGACGCAAAGGTCGTCCAGGAAACCCATAAATTAAAGCTGCAAAAACGCTCGCTTCAGGTACACCGTCCTCCCTCAACGTCTCGGTGAGCTGCAGTACAGCGGTGAATGACGTACTATGGATTTTGGCGCGATAACGCCGGTTGATCAGTGGTTTGAAAGAGGGGGGATTTCGCCGATGGCGGATACAAAGGGTATTTCTCGTCGGGCGCTTTGTCAGCAGTCTTCGTTGGCTTTGACGTTTGGGGCTGTTTTAACAGCGGTTGGCGCTGTGGCGGATAACGCGTCGCCATCTCGAGCTCAGATGATTCTAAATCTTCGTAAAGCTAACGATGTGGCGCGAGACGCTATGGCTGAGGGCCATCATCCTTTTGGTGCTATTCTGGTTGCTTCGGATCACAAAACAATACTGATGGAGCAGGGCAATATCGATAGCGTCAATCACGCAGAGTCTACCCTGGCTCGGCGAGCAGCCGAAAAATACAGCCCGGAAGCATTGTGGAGTATGACGCTCTATTCAACGGCGGAGCCTTGCGCAATGTGCGCGGGTACTCAATACTGGGCGAATATTGGCCGTCTGGTGTATGGTATGTCGGAGCGGCAGTTGCTCGACCTCACTGGCAACAGCCAAGAAAATCCAACCATGGATATACCGAGCCGCTACATTTTTGAACACAGCCAGAAGTCGATATCCGTGGCTGGCCCCTTTCCTGAAGTGGCGGAAGAAATTGCTGCTTTGCACCGAGATTTTTGGCGTTAAAGAACAACAATGTCAGGAGGGAGATTGACATGCTGACAGGACACTGTGGATGCGGACGAGTGGAGTGGCACGTCTCTTCGAAACCGAAAACGGCCACGGCATGCAACTGTTCTATCTGTCGTCGCTATGGCGTTTTGTGGGGGTATGGCTACGAAAATGAAGGCATCACGGTAACAGGCCCAACCAGATCCTACATTCGCGATACCTATATTGAGTTTCACTTCTGTGAGACCTGTGGTTGTGTCGCATACTGGCGAAGCCAGGTGGAAGAGCCTGATGGCCGTCTGCGCATCGCTGTCAATTTGCGATTGGTGCAGGATTACAACGATGTTGCCGATATCCCTATCCAGCATTTTGACGGCCTGGATCGCTTCGAATCTTTACCTCTGGATGGGCGCAAAGTTTCCGATTATTGGTTTTAGTCGCTGCGCAGCCATGTTAGCTCAAGAAGCGTCTACTAAGAGTAATCGGGAAGCTTCAATCGGTTCAGCGAGCGCTGTGTTCAGAACATTTACCAAGGGTTTGTTGTAACTTTGCTCGAGATGTTTTTCATGGTATGCGACAGAGACCCAACGCTCAAACACGACGAACGCATTTGGATTATCTTTGTCTTGGTAGACATCGTAGCGCAGGTTACCTTCCGCGCCGCGAGATGGTGCCACGACGTCGAGCAGTGCTTGTTTGAGTGCTTCTCGTTGTTCTGGTTTCGCATATAGTGTCACGATAACGTTGCGCGTACCGTCAGGGACGCTGTTGGGTTCTTCACCTTCTGTCAGCTTTGTCAGTCGGACACTTTTTTCGGCTGAACCTGGTGTCATTGCGTTGCCTGCGGCGTCAATCACACCTTCAAGGTGTGCGGTTTTCATGTGAGCTTCCAGGGCTGCAGCACTTTGCCATTGTTCGAACAAATATATGGTTGGTTCGCCAGTTTCCTTACGAAAGACATCAAATGAAATATTGCCAGCTTCCTGCCGAGATTCTTGGGCGTTGTGTCGCATTATGGGTAAAAAGCTGGCGAGCGAGCTTTCTTGCACTGGCAGGGTGTTAAACATATAAACATTGTCATCGGCATGGGTCTTTTCACCAATTGCAAACAGTAAACCACCGAGCGCTGCCAGGGTGGTGAATAACGAATTTTGACGTATCTGTAACATTCGAAACTCCATGAATAAGGATAGATTATTGGCCTGTGTCAGCCCGAGGATAATCGGTGTAACCTTCATCACCTCCACCGTATAAGAACTCATCTCGAATGGGGGTGAGCGATAGGCTTTCCAGCAAGCGATAGGGAAGATCTGGATTGGCAATAAACGGTCGGCCGAAAGCAACCAAGTCTGCGTAACCTAAATTGAGAACCCAGTCGGCACGTTCGCGAGTGTAGTTGCCAGCAACGATGATCAGATTGGGGTATATTGTTCTAGCTAGGGCGCGAAACTCTTCAGGAACTTCGGGTTCAGCGTCCCAATCAACCTCGGCAAAATGTACATAGCCGATGTCGAGATCGGCCATTTTTTGTATGGCAAGAAGAACGGTTTCCGGCGTATCCGGGTCATCCATTCCTCGTGCCTGATTATGTGGGGCAAAACGCACGCCGATACGGTGCGGAGAAATTTTTTCTGCGAGACGCTCAAGAATCTCGCTCACGAAACGAACTCGGTTCGCGGGGCTGCCGCCGTACTCATCGTCACGCTGGTTAGAGCTCTTACGCAGAAATTGGTCGATCAGATAACCGTTGCCACCATGTAATTCAACGCCATCAAAACCGGCGTCTATGGCATTGATGGCAGCCTGTACAAAATTATCTTGGACTCGGTGTATTTCCTTGAGCGTCATAGCGCGAGGTGGTGTGCAAGCGTGATTGGCGCCGCCATTGCCGTCTTCATTTGCAATCCATACACCGGTTCCTGCAGGAACGGGAATCGCTGAAGGTGCGATTGGCGCTTTTCCATCGTGAAAGTCTGCGTGAGACATTCTTCCTGTGTGCCAGAGCTGCAAAAAAATCTGGCCTCCGTTTGCATGCACTGACTCAGTGACTTTGCGCCATCCGTCGATTTGAGCTTTTGTGTGGATGCCTGGCGTGAAGGAATATCCTTGAGCATCCGCAGAAACCTGAGTGGCTTCTGCGATCATGAGCCCGGCATCGGTTCGCTGGCCGTAGTATTCCGCCATTTGAGCCGTGGGCACATTGCCTGGTTGAGCAGACCGACAGCGGGTCATGGGTGGTAAGACGACCCGATTTTTAAACTGTAATTCGCCGAATTCAAAGGCTTCAAAAAGAGACTTCATTGAGTGGCTCCAAAATTTATTACAAGGTGTTTCGTGTTGCTAACGCTCATTCGTCACTGGCGTTATCCAGTTCCCTGATATCTTCTGGACTTAATGGCAGTTGTATCGCGGCCACCAGTTGTTCGAGTTGGGCTGTCGACGTTGCACTGGCGATGGGCGCGGTGATGAGTGGTCTTTGGATGATCCAAGCAATGGCTATGGTTGCGGCAGAGACGTTATGGCGCTCGGAAACGTTATTAAGTGCGGCAACAATTTTTTTTCCTCTGGGGGACATATAATCCCGTAGAAAATCTTTACGACCGGATTTTTCGATGTCTTCCTCGGAGCGATATTTCCCTGTAAGAAAGCCACTGGCCAACGAAAAGTAGGTGACGACCCCTAGGCCGAATTCCTGACAAACATCTCGCAAACCGTTTTCGAATTCACTCCGGTCATACAGGTTATAACGCGGTTGATGAGCGATAAATTCCGGCAAACCTTTGTCTCGGGCGTATTGAAGAATGGCGGCGAGACGTTCCGGGCTGTAGTTGGATGAGGCTATATATTTGGCTTTGCCGCTTTCTAGTACTTCCTGGAAGGCTTCGAGAGTTTCGCCGAACGGCGTTTCAGGATCATCTTTGTGCGCGTAAAATACGTCGACATAATCGGTTTGTAGGCGCTCTAAGCTTCCGTCAATGCCTTCAAGAATGTGCTTTTTGGATAGCCCTTTTTGACCGCTCGGTAACGCCATACCCACTTTGGAGGCAAGTATGATCTTGTCCCGTTTTCCGGTCTCTGCCAGCCATTTTCCGATCATTCGTTCAGATTCGCCGCCGGAATTTCCCGGGGCCCAGGCAGAGTAGACGTCGGCGGTATCAATCATGGTGATGCCTTTGTTGATACACGCGTCTAACAGCTCAAACGATTTATCGCGATCGGTGGTCCAGCCGAAGATGTTGCCGCCAAATGCCAGTGGAGCCATGGTGATATCGGAATTTCCCAATGAGACAGTTTTCATTGTCAATCTCCTTAGTCAGTATTGCTTTCTCACTAAGATACGTTGTTAATAGAGAATGTATAATGTGTTTATTTACTAACTCAGTATTTGGTTATGTTTGATAATGATGGAGTATCTATCCGACCTGCGGTTGTTTCGGGAAATCTGCAAAACGTTGAATTTTCGACAAGCAGGAGAAAAGCTGGGCTATTCACCTGCTGTTGTTAGCATGAGAGTCAAGCGACTGGAAACCGTCACAGGTAAAACTCTGTTGCTGCGCTCTACCCGTCAGATAACGGTAACGGAAGAAGGTCGGGAGTTGTTGGCGCTGGCGGAAAAGACCTTAGATCTGGCGGAGCTTATGACTTCTCCGCGTGAGCCAATGCTGGCGCCAGAATCTCTTAAGGGACATGTAAGAATCTGTGCTCCCCATTCTTTTGCGCGGGTGTTTTTGGTTAATCCCATTGCTGAAATCCAGCGTTGTTGCCCTCATTTAACTCTTGAGTTGTTGTTAGAGGACAACATCACGCATCTCGTAGAAGCAGGAATTGATATTTCGTTTCGGGTTGGCGGTGAGGGAGAAGCCGGTACGAACTGCCAGGATTTACTCGATGATAAAAGAATACTTTTGGCGAGCCCCAGTTACTTGGAGAACAATGGCTTGCCTATTGTTCCGGCAGATATTGAACGCCATCAGTGTCTTTCCTACACAGGTATGAAGCAGTGGTCGCTTGAGAGCACAGATGATAAGCAGCGGATAGAATTGACCCAGGTGTTATTTTGCAATACCGGTGATTATCTTACTCAATTGGCGGTTGCCGGTGTGGGAATTACAGCAAAATCAGAATGGTCTGTTGCCGATTCAATTGCCGCTGGAAAGCTACAACGAGTTTTGCCTGCTTATTCCCTCGGGCCAGTGCACAAAGTTTGGGTATTGACGCCAAAACGAGATGTGACACCAGTCCGTGTTCGCTGGGTATTGGACAAATTAAAACAGCATATTGCTCATACTCATGACGTTATGGGGCTGGATTATTAATAGAGGATCACTATGCTTGCCAATCTAAATTGCAATCGGGGGGCGGGGCGTGAGATTAGTAATTCGAGCATTTGCATCGCATGATAAGGCCAGCATTTTACAACTTAATCAGGACGCAGAGAGTGAGCTGCCTATTGTTGTTATTGAAGATTATTTTAATGATTTGGATGATGTCGCTTTATTTTACAGGGATGGTGCATTTTTTGTCGCGGAAGTGGACGCGATGGTCGTCGGTTGTATTGGCTTAACGGCGGAAGGGGAGCTGGTGCGATTGCGGGTTTCTGGTCGTCATCGGCGACAGGGGATTGCGACTGAGTTGGTAAATAGAGTGTTATCTTTCGCGACATCTCAGTGAATGAAAAGTGTTTTTTTTGCATACACTAAAAATACAGTACGCGGCACAACTCTTTTATCTAGCGCTTGGATTCAAGGAAAGTTCACAGAACATTTTAAACGGTTATGAGGTTGTGCAGTTTTGTAAGTCATTGCCCGCTTAAAAAAGATTCACATTTGCTCAATCGTTGGCGAGCAGCTAGGCTTTTTGAAGCAGCCTGCTGCCAGTCGATTAGCGGTTTGCTGTTGTTGTCGCACACGCCTTTCTACAAACGCATATAATAACGCTAACGACAGGGCTAAACCATGCAGAAAGTCTTCGGTATCGGTTGGGCTAAAACCGGTACAACCACTCTTGGTCAGTGTTTTCAGATCTTGGGTTATCAACACCAATCGCAAAATCTCTCTCTGGTCAAAGACATAGCTCGTCAAGATCTCGCCGATATCTTTAACCTCGCCCATCGTAAGGAATCCTTCGAAGATTGGCCGTGGCTACTACTTTATAAAGAATTGGATGCCGCATTCCCTGGCAGCAAATTTGTTCTTACGACTCGAAATCCTATTAAGTGGTTTAAAAGCTACCAAAACATGCTTTTCCAGCAGGGTGACGCCACGCCTGAATTGAATGAGATTCGACGAATTCTGTACGGTTTGCCGTTTCCTGATGTTTCCGGTATGCAGCTGATTGCTCGATATCAACGCCATAATCGAGAGGTATTGGATTACTTTAGAGCGCGTCCAAATGATTTGCTGGTTGTCGATTGGGAAAACGACAGTCGATGGAATTCCCTGTGCCAGTTTCTTGGAAGACCCATTCCTGATGAGCCGTTTCCACACGCCAATAAAGGTCGCTATGGGTCTAGGTCGTTGCTTGATCGACTCTCTGGCGCGATTGGCCGCTTCGTCGGTTAAAGCTCCCGTGTTAGCATTTCCTGATGTTCATGGATGATAACGTGCTCAGGATATAAACTATGCGAATCCTATTGAGTTTACTTCTGTTGGGTATGGCGTATAACCTCGCTCGTGCCGACGAGAGTGAAGCCTATGCCAAGCAGCGTTTTCAAGAGCTCAAAGCCTTAGCGGGTGAATGGAAGCCGCAAGGCGCAGATGGTCAGGCGTTCTATATCTCTTTTACAGAAACCGCTGGTGGCAGTGTGCTGGTGGAAAACTGGATCTATAAGGGAGAATCTCATTCGCTAACGCTCTATCATCTTGATGGTGACACCTTGCTGGCAACCCATTACTGTCCTCAGGGAAATCAACCCCGTCTGCGGTTGCAGCAGAGTGAAAATATTGAATTTGTTTTTCAGGATGCCACAAATCTTCCGACGCCCGCGACTAACCATCAGCACAGTCTCGGTTTTCGCATGGTGGATGATTCTACTCTGGTCAGAGAAGAAACCTACCGGGAGGGCGATAAAGTCGAGCCGTCCAGTCTGGAGCTGGTGAGGCGATAGCTACCTAGTGTGAATGAAATACCGCGGATTGCTTCCTCCTCTCTTTCACGCCGTTCTTGAATCCAGCCTATTGCGGCCATGGTGGGTCTCCCGCTAGAATGCCCTATATCCATACAAAATATAGGGAATAAAGTGCCCACGTACGATTATCGCTGTGAAGCTGATCAGCAGGTTTATGAAGTTAATCACGCTATGTCTGTGCGTCTGCATACTTGGCAAGAGGTCTGCGAGCAGCTTGGAATCAGCGCGGGTGAAATCGCACCGAATACGCCGGTGACTCGACTTATCAGTGGTGGTGGCGTCGTGAAAAGCAGCAGTTTGAAAAACCCGGAAGCGCCTCCGTGTATGTCAGGGGCTGGTTGCTCGGGCGAAAGCTGCGGCATGTAAGGTGTCGTTATCGAGAGATAAGGTGACATTAGAGCGAAGGAGTGTAACGATGTCTGCGCAATTTTTTACGCTGCTGGTTGGTTTGTGTCTATGTGGCATAGGTGTCACAGAGCGAGAGTTATCGTTGCTTTTGCTGGGCGTTCTCGTTGCCGTTGCTATGAGTTTTCGGCTGTGGAGAGAGATCGGCTTTCACCGACGTCATTAATGGTTTTGTAAAATCCTTGTCGTAATTCCCTGTCAGGATGCCAAAAGGAAATGATCCTGATGAGGTAAGTAATGACGTCGCAAAACGTCGAGAGTTTATTGTCTCGGGTTACGGCTGCTGATGTCGTGCAGGAGCCCTATCCCCATATCGTTGTTCGAAACGCTTTGAGCCCCCAATATTACCAAACTTTGGCGGCGGGTTACCCATCGGTTGCTCAATTGCGTCACGTGATTAAAGTCGCGCAGTCAAACCCATCTCAAAAAAAGCGCTTGCAGAGAACCCTGCGACATCTAAAGCGCCCAAACAAGCGCGTCAATATTCCATCCGAGTTATCTATAGCGAGTCCCGACATTGAATCTGTCTGGCGGGATTTTATCGCCTTTCATCGCTCCAACGAATTCTTTCAGGAAATGGTTCACATTTTCCACGACGCCATTCATTCAATGTATCCAGCGTTAAATCTGGATGATGTGGTGTCTGTACCACGAGAGGAATTTTCTGCGTTACAAGCAGGTGCTGGTGTTGGCAATCTGAATTTTGCCTCCGAGGCGATGCTCGCGTTGAATACCCCCACCTGGTGGAAAAGTTCGATCACCGGCCCCCACACAGATCATCCCCGTAAATTGTTTATCGGTCTTTTTTATCTTCGTCATCCAGATGATTGCGGTGGTGGTCATTTGCAATTGCATCGTCGTCTTGGAGACGTTACAGAGGCAAATCTTAAGTGGCCAGATAAGCACACCGTCGAGTTGTGCCATGAAGTCGCCTATGAAGAAAATACCTTCGTTTTGCTGCTTAACAGTGCCAGCTCGGTTCACAGTGTGACAGCGCGGCATCGCTCTCGTTATCCTCGGCGTTTTATGAATGTGATTGCGGAAGGATCAAGTCCGTTATTTTAGAACGTATCAAGGGGCGTGTTGTTTTAAGTCGGATTAATAACGAATGGGGTGGTTAGCTCGCTGGGTTGATCAAATGGCAGCGGTTGCCAATCCAATTTTCTGAGAATATGGGATACCGTTGTTTCAATCTGCGCGTTGTACGAAAGGCCTGGGTTAAATACGGGAATTTCACCGTTAGAAGTGCCAATCGTCTGAGTCGATAAACAGTGGATAAGCCCTGCTTGAGTGAGATTGTTCAGAGTCCGTTGATGGACGCAATCTTGCTGTTCAAGCTCGGGACACGCATTGATAACGTATACCGGCTTGGCAAAGGCGATGGCTTCACTGGTCATGCTTAGGCTATCTGCGGTAATGAAAAGACGTTGAGCCTGTGTGAGAAAAGGGCGAATGCTCCGGGCTTTCTGATGGTACAAAATGACATCGGCGGTAATTTCCCGCATGTCTTCTTCTTGCAGGCGTTTCTCCAGAGTGCATGGGGTACGGCGTGATGTACTTAGCAACCAGCGAATCTTGTGTCGTTGAGCAATGCATTTTAATGTTTGCAGCAGGTCTTCCCAATGGGCCGAATGATATCGGTAACCGGATCCGTCTCCCCCAATCAAACACGCCCAAACAGGCGTATCTAGATCACTGGTCGGCCTATTGCATTGAGTGGGTTCTGCGAAGGAGCGACAGAAGGGCAGCGTGGAGGTCACGTGATTCTTTAGAGCTTGTGGGTTGGCGCCGACCAGCACTTGGAAATGTTGAGGATTGAGGTGATAACGGTTGCCAATAAGAATGTTGGCGCTCTGATGTTTACCGGCCAGCGCGATGTTTAATGGCAGTACTTTGCCGCCGAAAGAAATAATCAGGTCCGGTGGTGTTTTCGGTGGCTTAAAAAAGTAGCAAGCCAGGATACTGCTTGAGGGGGGAACCCGTTGTCGGCACAAAAGCATTGCCAGTTTGTGCAGGATACCCGGCGTTTTTGCTTTCACCGTAGAAATGTTACTCTCGACGCGATCAGCAATTCGCTCGGCCAACCCTAGGGCCTGTGATAGATGCCCTGGTTTGCCATCGTAAACCACCCAGATCGATAACGGATTCATAACTCCCTCCACTCGGTAGCCGCAGTGATTCCGCATAACTTGCGGTAACGCTAAGCGACGAGTGTGACTGCCAGGTTGCTATAATTTTGCGATTAAATGAATCTGATGTGTCAGAGATGTCATGAATCTCAATGATTGGCGGTCACTCATGGAGCAATGTTGTAAACAGCTAGGAATCAATGATGGAGCTACAGAAAGCCGTGCCTTGGGGGCGCTCTTTTACAGAGTACTCTGCGATGTTTGCGCTGAGCGAAGAGGATCTCTCAAAGCGCATCCTGGGCTGTGCGGATGGTCCGGCTAGCTTTAATGCGGAGCTAACGGAAAGAGGCGGCGACATAACATCGGTCGATCCTCTTTACCGATTTACCGCAACAGACATTGAGCGGCGGATTGAGGAGGTCGCCGAGGATGTCATGGGACAGATGGCTGAAACTAAGGACAGATACGTCTGGCGGCAGATTCCCGATTTAACCTCTTTGCGAAAGACTCGGATGGATGCGATGGGGCGTTTTCTCGCGGATTATGACCTCGGTCAACGGAATGGCCGCTACCAGACTGCGTCATTACCGGATTTGCCATTTGATGATCAAGCCTTTGATTTGGCTCTGTGTTCTCACTTTCTGTTTTTGTATTCCGCTCAGGTCGATTTTCAAACCCATTTGAATTCTCTTTTTTCCCTGTTGCGGGTTGCAAGGGAAGTGCGCATATATCCACTGATCGCGCTGGATGGTAGACCATCGCCGCATCTCAAGCCTGCGATGGAAGCGCTGATCGCTCAAAAATATATCTGTGAACGAGTCTCTGTCGGCTATGAATTTCAGCGGGGCGCTACGGAGATGTTGCGTATTCGTCATCCTTTAGGCGCGTAAATTGTCTGATATACTGCTTGAATTGATATCGCCGTGTTAAACGAAGGACGTGGGGAACCATGAAAGTACAGGGACGCATTTGTCGGGGGCTGGTCGCTGCCCTTTTGCTCTTAGCATTTCAAGGCTGTGTTGTGGTGCCGACAGAAAAGGACCATAAGGTCGCCCAGCATTGTGAAATTTCATCCGATCGCAAAACCTTGCGTATTGTCGACCTCGCTAAGGAGACAAACTCTTATTACTCCATCGAAAGCTGGTTGCTGTCTCCCATCCTTATTCCGACAACCGCACTGGTGTCTGGCACCTATGTCGTTGCCAACAACGTGTATTGGTTGGGGAAAGAAAAAATTGTCTGTGGATCCAAGAGCACATCCGCTTAGCCCGCCACATATTTTTCTGACCATCACTTCGTGGAAGCACTCGTAGAGCTCGGTTATCCCGGCCTGTTTGTGGCGGCTTTTCTCTCCGCGACATTATTGCCGATTGGTTCCGAGGTGGTGCTCGTCACCTTGCTGCTGTCGGGCTTGTCGCCACCTTGGCTGGTTTTTGTGGCAAGTGTTGGCAATGTACTCGGCTCTTTCGTCAATTATTGTGTCGGATACTGTATGGGTAAACCTGCGTTGCAACGTTGGTTTAAGTGCTCGGAAGAGGACTTCATCGCAGCGGAAACGCGTTTTTCACGTTACGGTAAGGTATCTCTGTTGCTCGCGTGGGTCCCTCTGATCGGTGATCCGTTGACCTTGGTGGCTGGCGTGTTGCGGGTGCATTGGATGTGGTTTTTGGTGTCGGTGAGCTTGGGGAAGTCCGGGCGTTACGTCATGCTTACGCTGATTACTTTGGGTCTAATGTAAATATCCAGAAAGCATCTGTTAGTTTCAATTTTTCGGATAGTTTTCACTGAATTCAGCGCTCAGTTTTGACAGCGTCACCTCGCCAAAACGGCGCAGTAAAATGGCCTCTGCGTCATTCATTGCCGCTGCAAGCGCTTTGTTTACTGACTTTTCTATCAAACAGTCAGAATGTTCGTCGGTGAGGCCGATAGTGAAAACGTTGTTTTCGCCAAGGCATCTATGGATGTCTAACAACGTGATGCTCGCGAGCGATTTCGTCAGCGTCCAGCCCCCATTATGTCCTTTGACCGATGCCACATAACCATAGTCTCTAAGCGCACCCATGGTTCGTCTCACGACAACAGGGTTTGTTCTAATCATCGCCGCGATGACGTCTGAGGTAATCGGATGATCATATTGGTCGAGGTGGATAAGGACGTGCAGCGTTCGGGATAACCGACTGTCTTTTCTCATAGCGCTAATCGTTTGCTGTTTTAATTGAGTTTATCATGAAACTTTTAATGTTACATGTTGTGTGGTAGCTTATTCGACACTTTAAAAGTTACATGAAAGTTGGTGTCAGTAATGAGATATGACGTTATCGTGATTGGCGGTAGTTTTGCTGGTCTCTCTGCAGCATTGCAGCTCGCAAGAGCCAAAAGAAATGTGTTGGTTATTGATGCCAACAGCCCCAGAAATCGTTTTGCCGATGCTTCTCATGGGATATTTGGGTTGGATGGGAAAAGTCCGGAACGGATACGAGAAATGGCTTTGCACCAGCTTGCGGCTTACCCCTCTTTCACGCTTTTGGAAGATTATGTCGAAAAGATTGAGCAAACCGGAGGTGTTTTTCGGGTCTTTGCCAGTAAGATGCAAGCTGAGTCTCATCGACTTATTTTGGCCATGGGTATTCGGGATGAGTTGCCCGCTGTTGACGGACTGGCCCAATACTGGGGGAAAAATGTCGTTCACTGTCCCTATTGTCACGGCTATGAATTGAGGGATAGGGACTTGGGGGTTCTGGCGACCAGCGAGATGTCATTGCATCAAGCGGCAATGCTTCCTGATTGGGGCGTGACCACCTTGTTTACCCAGAACGAATTCATGCCGAATGGAGATCTCGAGGCATTGCTTCAGCGAAGAGGCGTCCAAATAGAAAATTCACCCGTTGTACGCGTCCAAGGAAATGACCGTGAACTGCGGGCTGTTGTTCTTGCCAGCGGAGAGGTCGTGGCTTTAGGTGGTCTCTACATCGGCCCTAAAATTCAGGTGATGAATTCCATTGTTGAGGGGCTGTCGTTGGTGCTGACAGATTCGCCCTTGGGCAGTATTGTCGACGTTGATGCATTCAAAGAAAGTTCAGTGAAAGGTGTGTTCGTTGCCGGCGATATGTCGAATCCAATGCAAAGTGGATCCTTGGCTATCGCGTCTGGCGCACTGGCTGGGATAGGCGCGCATCGCTCTTTGATCTTTGGGACGTAGGCGCTGTGCGCCTACTGGTCAGTGGCAGCTGCTGCTGGGTTTGGAGTTGTCGATCATCCATTTAGGCAAGTGTGGCTTCATGTTTTGCCACAGGTTTCTAAGGATTAACCCTCCTAGAATCAACGCACAAATCACATAAACCGTCTGCGCTTCTGCACCATGCTGATGGGCCGCTTCGCTGCTGCGAATTAATGACTCCCAGCCGAAGCTGGCCACCGCCCAATTCATTAAATAGCCGAGACCTATACTCGCGGTGAAGATACTGATTAAGTAGAGGACCAGCGAACGTTTGCCCAGTTCTCGACCAATCATCCCCATGGTTGAGATGTTGGTTGCAGGGCCTGCCAGCAGAAACACCAGGATGGCGCCGGGAGAAATACCCGCACTTAAAAAGCCGACGGCGAGCGGTGTCGATGCCGTTGCGCAGATATACATGGGAATGCCGATAACCGCCATCACGGCCATGGCGACGAAGCCATCACCCCATTGGGTGAGAAAGTCTGTAGGAACCCAGGTTTGGATAGCCGCGGCGAGCGCCAGACCAATCAGTAGCCAGAGGGTGATATCCGACAGCAGTTTGCCGCTTGCGAAGCTGAAGACATCGCCAACTTTGCCGAGGAAGGCAACTTCCGGCAGTTTTTTCGATTCGGTTGAGCCGCAACAACTGGATTCTACGACGGGGGCTTCGGTTTTGGTGGAGCCACAGCAGCTGGTTACTGCGGGTTGGCTCGTCGCCGATGTTTTTTCGGTGCTGCAACAGCTTGCGGGCACTGATACGGATTCAACGTTTTGCGTCTTAGCCGAGCTACTGCAGCAGCTCTCCGTGGCTTTGGGGGTTTTCTCACTGGAACAACAGCTTTGTGTGCCTTCCGACACGGGAGTCGCTAGCGCAGGCGTGGACTGCGGAGAGTCGGTTTCACCAAACAGTTTCACCAGCGTGCCAGCGTAGATGGCACTAAAAATCGCGGCGATAGGGCGAACGATGGCGTAAAGCGGACCCAGCAATGCGTAGGATACAGAGACCGAATCAACGCCGGTTTCGGGGGTGGCCACCAGAAAAGAAACGGTTGCTGGGCGAGAGGCGCCGCTGCGCCTGAGACCCAGGGCAGCGGGAATCACGCCACAGGAACACAGTGGTAAAGGGGCACCAATGATGGCCGCCTTGCCAATGGCGCCGAAACTGCGGTCGCCCATGTGCTTTTGCAGCAGGGAGACGGGCACCAGTTCATGCATGATACCGGCGACCAGAAGGCCCATGAGCAACCAGGGGGCCGACTCCATAAATAGAGCGAAGAAGTTGGTAATCAGAAGTGTCACATCATTCATAGGGTGTCTTCCGAGTCGAGAAATTGCAAAATCGTGCAGTGTTCTGCACTTTGTGGGCCACCCTCACAGGCGGCTGACATATTCGCCAGGGATTGACGAATTCGATCCAGTTCGCGAATTTTCAGTTCAACCTGGGCGAGCTTTTGTTCCACGTGGTGTTTAACTTCGCCGCAGGAGTGGGCATCCGGATGCAACCGCAACTCCATGAGTTCGCTGATTTCTTCCAGGGTGAAACCCACTTTTTTTGCCCGCTGAATAAACTCTAGTCGTTCCAGCTCCGCTTTACCGAAGAGTCGATAACCGCCTTCGGTTCGCGCGCTAGCGGCGAGCAGCCCGCGATCTTCATAAAAGCGAATGGTATCCGGGCTGGTGCCTGAGCGCCGGGCGAGTTCGCCGATCCTGAAATGGGTGTCTGTTGTCATGATTGCTATCATAAACCTTGGAGTCCACTCCAGAGTCAAGTGTTGCAGAGTGTGAGCGAGTTGCCAAGCTAACGGCGATGAGAAAAATCATCGCGAAAATCTGGTGAGCCACTATCATGGGTCTCCCTGCAGACCTGACGTCAGTCACAGGTCCTTCCCCGCATCACTTATGACCTAAACCTGTTTGGTTTCACTGAACGAGCGGGACGTTTTTTTAACCAAGGAGCATTATGTCAGACCAACGTCAGGAGCTTTTCCTGCAAGGCTCGATTCCGAGAGCCATCTTTAATTTATCGCTACCGATTATCAGCGCCAACGTGTTACAAGCGGGTTACCAACTTACGGATACCTTTTGGGTCGGACGACTTGGCGCTTCTGCGGTGGCGGCAGTTTCGGTAAGTACACCGGTCACCTTTCTGGTGATCGCCGTGGGCGCAGGTCTTTCCATGGCAGGAGCGACCCTTACCGCGCAATATATGGGGGCGGGCCTGCGAGATCGAGTCAATCACGTCGCCGCGCAGACCTTGCTGATGGTGACGTTGCTGTCGCTGGTGCTGAGTGCCTTGGGAATTTGGCTGTCGCCGCACATTCTGTCTCTGCTTGGGGTCACACCCGAAGTCTACGATGGCGCATTGGGATTTATGCGTGTGTCCTTTGTCGGGGTAATCTTCGTCTTTAATTTCGCCATGTTTCAGTCGTTGCTGAGGGGCGTCGGTGAAACCCGCATACCGTTGATCATTGTCGCCGCAACAGTGGTGTTGAATTTTGGTCTGGATCCGCTGTTTATTTTTGGAATAGGTCCGTTTGAAGGGTTGGGGGTAACGGGAGCGGCTCTGGCGACCCTGACCACCCAGGCGTTGGCGACGGTGCTGGGACTGTGGATTCTGGCGCGGGGTGAGCATGGTATAAAGTTGCATGCCCGCTCCTTTAAATTGGATGTGGCGTACATGCGCCGGGCGTTTGCGCTGGGCTTTCCCGGCTCGGTGGAATTGTCCACCCGCAGCCTTGGGTTGATGATGATGTCATTTTTGGTGGCCACGTTTGGCACCTTGCCCCTGGCCGCGTATGGCATCGGCTCGAACATTCTGCAGGTGGTGATGATTCCGGGATTTGGCTTGTCTATGGCGGTATCGACGCTGGTGGGGCAAAACCTCGGCGCTGGCAATATTCAGCGGGCTTCCCACATCGCGGTGCTGGCGTCAATTTATGGCATGGCGGGAATGACCGCTGTGGGCGTGGGAGCTTGGATCTGGGCGGATGAACTGGTGGCCTTCTTTGTACCTGGCGATTTGGATGTCATTACCGAAGGCGCTCACTTTATTCGCATCATGGCGCTGTCTTGGGGCGGAATCGGCGTGCAGCTCTGTATCCTGTCGGTGTTTCGGGCTTCCGGCAATATGATGGTGGCCATGGTGATCGCGATCGTCTCTCAGTGGATGATTCAATTCCCCTTGGCCTATGTTCTGTCGACCCATACGACTCTCGCCAGTGAGGGCATTTGGTGGTCTTATCCCGCAACGAATGCTCTGGTCGCGTTGATTGCGATCGTCTGGTTTGCACAGGGTAAGTGGAAGGAAACGAAACTTACCGAAGATGATCGTCAAACGGTCAAAGTGATTGATGAAACCCTCTCGGAAGAGGGCTATCGCTGAGTTGATGGCTTAAATGCCGACCTCACTAGGACCAATATTCCGTCGGTTCCTGCTGTCTTAACGGGGTTGAGTCCAACCCCGCTTTTATTTCCCGGTTTACGCTTGTTAACGACACCTGCCACTTCTTTGTGTTCGGGCAATTTACTTAGCGTGCTAAGCAATTGTAAAATGCTTAGCACGCTAAGTAATGGAGAGGCTAATGAGCCGGTCGCTGGAACAATTAAAGGAGTTATCGCTGGCTGAGAATCTGGGACGCTGCTTTCGCCTATGGCGCACGGTCGCCGATATGAAGCTAGCACCGCTCGGATTGACCCAGCCCCGTTGGACAGCCCTATGGAAATTGCGGCGCCTGGGTGATCACGTCAGTCAGAAGTCTCTGGCGGAGGCGCTGGAGATTGAGCTGCCGTCACTGACCCGAACCTTGTCCCACCTGGAAGAGGCGGGGCTGATCAGCCGACGTCCATCAACCCGCGATAAACGCGAACGTTTGGTGGCGCTAACGTCCAGTGGTCGAGAACTGATTGCCTCCATTGAAGACCGGATCGTACGCATTCGTAAAGAGCTGCTGGAAGGCATCTCTGAGTCTGAGTTGGAGCAGTTCGAACAGACGTTAGCGCGAATTACTGACAATGCCTGTCGCAAATTGGCAGAGCGATAAACCCTATTGAGAGTAAAGAGTTAGAAGAACGTTATGACACCGGATCAGCATTTTGCCCGGATTATTCGAATCTCCATCGCGGGATTCCTCCTGGTATTCGTCTATTTTATTTTTGCCGATATGGCAATCCCTGTGACCCCTCAGGCGATGGTGACTCACTTGGTCACGAAAGTGGCGCCTCAGGTGGGCGGGGAAGTGAAACATGTGGCCGTTAAGAATGACCAGACGGTTGCAAAGGGCCAGCTGTTATTTGAATTGGATCCGCGTCCCTACCAGTTGGCGGTAAAGGATGCGGAGCTGGCGGTTGAGCAGGTTCGACAGTCTAATGCCGAGTTAGATGCGTCTATCGATTCGGCCGTGGCTGCGGTTGAATCTGCGCAGGCGCAATTGGTTCAGAGTCAGCGTGAAGCGCAACGTCTGCATGAGTTGTACACCAGCCACAGCACCTCAAAACAATTGAGCGAGGAAGCCGATCTCGCGGTGACCAGCGCGCAAACACAACTGCATGCGGCAAACGCTGAGCTGTCTCGTTTAAAAGTGTCTCGCGGTGCAAAAGGCGATGACAATTTGCAGTTGCGTCAGGCGCAAAATCAATTGGCTCAAGCGCGATTGAATCTGCAATACACTCGAGTCGTTGCTGCTGAATCCGGAATTGTCACCAACCTGCAATTGCAGCAGGGCAATGTCATTTCAGCGGCCTCGCCGGTATTGGCACTGGTGTCGAGAAACAACGATATCGTTGCAGATTTCCGCGAAAAGGCCATTCACAATCTCAAGCCGGGTGTCTTGGCGCTGGCCTCTTTTGATGGACAGCCAGGCCACATTTATTCCGCCAAAGTGGTGAGTGTGGATGCGGGGGTGAGCAATGGACAGTTTGCTGCTGATGGCAGTCTGGCAACGCCGGTAGAAACCGACCGTTGGGTTCGCGATGCCCAACGTTTACGCGTACATTTGAAGCTGACTGACCAAGAGTATCCGTTGTTTGCCTCTGGTGCGAGAGCAACAATTCAGCTGCTGCCAGAAAATCCTGTATTACGATTTATTGGCAAGGTGCAACTGAAATGCATCAGTCTACTGCACTACATCTACTGAGTTGTGGGTGTTTCTGTGTCAAATTCCAATCCGCTATCTGACAATGATGTACGCCAGTGTCTGCGCGTCGCCTGCGGCGCCACGCTGGGGTTTCTTATCGCCAAAATATTCAATTGTTCATTCGGTGTTTTCTATCTGATTATGCCGATATTGCTTTTGGGTGTTGTGCCGACGATCAACGCTCACGTGATTCGCCAAGTACTCGCTGCTGCGGTTGTCTGTGGGATCGAGGTCGGCATTTTAGGCGGCATGTTCGGAACCCATCCGGGGCTGATGATTCCGGTTGTGTTCTTACTTTTTGTCTACCGGTTTATTGGGATGGCCAAGGGCAGCTTGTTCTTGTTCGGTATTGTCAGTGTCATCAATCTCAGTGTGATGCTGCACTTTGCCAGTTATCCGACGACAGACTTAAGCGGTTTGATCATGTCTAATTTCTGGGCGTGTGCGTTGTCAATCCTAATCGCGCTGCTTATGGTTTACATTTTTCCGGACACTGAGCCGCGCCCGTCTCGTCCTGTTGTCGAAAAGCCTGGGCACCGAATTCGCCACGAGGTATTGCTCGGCTCCATTATGGCGACCTTGTCATTTGTGGTCTTTCAAATGTTTGATTTGGAGGATTCACTGTCTGCCCAGTCGACGTCAATTTTGCTGTTGTTTCCCATGCACTGGAACGGCGCCCTGGACTATGCCAAAAAACGTGTCAAAGGCACCATCATCGGCGTGCTTTATGGGGTGAGCGTTCAGTTGATTCTCTATGATTGGTCTGCCACCTTAATTCTGGTGACGCCACTGGTATGGATTGGTTTTTTGATTTTCTCTCGTGCCCATGTGAAAGAGGGGGTGGGTTCTGGCGTCGGCTTCGGTTCCATGACGACGATGGCGGTGCTTTTCGGGCAATACTTGGCGCCGGGGCAGGATTTGCTGTTCAGCTCTCTGTATCGTATCAGTTGCGTTTGTATTGCGGTCTTCCTGACTCTGTGTGTGCTCTATCTGGTGCATCGCCTGTTAAATCAATTTGAAGCGACGCATTTTGGCCAGTGATGATGGGATGCTAAGCCGGTAACCTCGTCCTTTCTGTGCCAGAATACAGAGGTTTTAGCCTTCTGGAAGCCCAGTGAATATTAGCGAACTGAATCTAAAACAGCTGCAGATCTTTATTGCGGTTGTCGAAATGAACGGCATCGCCAACGCTCAGGCGGTGCTCAACAAAGATGCCTCTACCATCAGTCGGGCCATTGCCCGTCTCGAAGAGCAGTTGGGCCTGCGCCTCTGTGAGCGGGGACGGCAGGGCTTCAGTCTGACGGCCGAAGGTGAGCGGGTTTACCGGGAGTCTGTCGATCTGTTTGGCGCATTGCGCAGTTTCTCTCAGAATGTTTCGGCGTTGGGTTCGCCTCGTGGTGGCCAGCTCAATCTGAGCATCATCGATAACATTATCTCCGATCCGTCCTGCCCATTGCCCGACGCGCTGGCAAAGCTCAATCATCGTTATGGTCAGGATTTTGATGCCAATATTTTTGTGAGCACACCGGGCGAGTCGGAGCGCCAGTTGCTGGAGCGTCGCGTCGATGTGGCGATCGGCATTTTTGATTCCCGCCAGGAGTTCTTTAATTACCAGCCGCTCTACAACGAGCGAGACATTCTCTACTGTGCCCCACAATCCGAACTTGGCAGCATGATGACTGCCGGTGCAGCGGATGACGAGATCTATCAGGTGCTGTTGCAGCAGGACTTTGTCACCCGAAAATTTCTGAAAAGCAGTGACCTTTCAACGCTGGCGGCGGAGCATCGGGGTGGGCAGATGTTTTGTTCCAACCTCGAAGGCATCGTTATGTTGATTTTATCCGGGCGTTATGTGGGCTTTATACCCGTGCATTACGTCAAGGCGATAACGGCAGCGGGGCTGTTGTTGCCGGTCCTGCCACATCGTATTGAGCACCACTCACAGCTGCAGGCTGCCTGGCCTGTCGGTTCTGAGTTGCGACCGCTGGTGGCAGAATTTCTCCTGCTGTTGAAATCCGGCGGCAATACCTGACGTGCGATGCAGGTTTACATGCATGGGTGTTCATTTTTCCTCCGTCGAGACTGAGGCAAGCTGGGTCAGTGCCTCATTAGCCGGAGATCCCATTATGAAGATATTTAACACCTTACTCAGAAGTCTGGTGCTGAGCACCGCGCTTGCTGCCGTCAGCATTTCCGCCCAAGCGCGGGACAGCTACCGTATTGCCTGGACGATTTACGCAGGCTCTGTACCCCTCGCGTTTGCTCAGGATAAAGGCATCCTGAAAGAGTGGGGCGATAAATATGGCTTTGATCTGGAAGCGGTACAGCTGAACGATTATATGGAAGCACAGACGCAATTTACCGCAGGCCAGTTTGATGCTGTCATCGCCATTTCTTTGGATGCGTTGACCATCCCGGCCGCATCCGGGGTGGATACAACGGCGATTTCCCTGCTGAGCACCTCACTGGGTAGCGATGGAATTGTCATGCGCGGCAAGGGTAAAACGCTGGCCGATCTGAAGGGCGAAGCGATCAATCTGGTTGAGCTTTCCGGTTCGCACTATATGCTCAGTCGTGCGCTGGATAGCGTCGGTATGAGTGAGCGGGATGTCACCGTTGTGAATACCTCTGATGCGGATATCGGTTCTATTTTTGCGTCGCCAGATGCACAGGCGGTGGCTACCTGGAAGCCGCAGCTATCTGTGATTCTCGATCAGAATCCTGACACCAGTCTGGTGTTCGATTCATCCGATATTCCTGGAGAAATCGTCGATGTGATGGCGGTCCATACAGATACCCTTGCGAAAAACCCTGATCTGGCGAAAGCGATTAATGGCGCCTGGTTTGATGTGGTGGCGATGTTTAATCCTGAGCACCCGCGATATCAGGAGCTGATGGAATACGCCGCGGCAACCTTGCAAACGTCTGCGGATTCGGTCAAAGAGCAGCTGAGTACGTTGCAATTTTACAGCCCACAGTCAGCGGCAGATATGGTTAAGTCGGAAGAGTTTCGTACCATTCAGTCTTCGATTGCTGAGTTTGCCTTTGACCACGGCCTGTTTGGTGAAGGGGCAGCCGATCCGGGGTTTGTGGGAATCGAGCTGGGGAATGGAACTGTTGTTGGCAGTCAGGCGAACGTCAAACTGCGCTTTCCTGCACCGCGGATGGAAGACCAATGAGCGCGACGCTTCACAGCGAAACCGGGGCACTGCCTCAGTGTGGCCAGAGCGTTCCTTACGCCTGGCCCTTAAATGGCCGCTGGAGTCGCGAAGATACGGCGTTGATCGTTATCGATATGCAGAGAGACTTTCTGGATGATGGCGGTTATTTTCATTCGATGGGTGAAGATCTTGCCGGTGTGCGTCGGGCGATTGAACCCGGCAAAATGCTCCTGCAACGGATCCGTCAGCAGGGCATGCTGGTGATTCACACCCGCGAAAGTCACCGCGCAGACCTGAGTGATCTGAATGCAAACAAGCGCATCAAAGGCGAATTGATGGGCGCTTCGCCCGGGGCTGAAGGCCCGATGGGGCGGCTTCTGATCCGCGGGGAATACGGGTGCGATTTCATTGATGATTTCAAACCGATGCCCGGCGAAGTGGTTATCGATAAGCCCGGCAACAGTGCCTTTTACGCGACCGATCTTTTGCAGATTTTGATGGCGCAAGGTATTCGTCATCTGCTGCTTGCCGGGGTCACGACCGATGTCTGTGTTTCTTCGACGATGCGAGATGCCAATGATCGTGGCTTCGATTGCCTGTTGATCGAAGATGCCTGTGGGGCAGGAACGGAAGAGTTGCACCGGTCTGTTCTTAAAAGCATGGAGCGTGAAGGCGGTATTTTTGGGGCTTACACCAACAGCCGGGCGCTGTCCGAACTGTTTGATAGCGTGTGATTGATCGCTGTCGTTGTGAGAGAAACACAGAGCGCATATATGTGATGAAAAATCTATGACTCGTTTGATCAATCGACAGCCCTCTGCGCCGGTTCGTCTGTTTTTATCACTGTTGCCTTTTGTGCTCCTGATCCTTGTTTATCTGATCGCGTCTGACATGCGCCTGGCTGAAAATCCCGCTGATAAATTATTGCCGTCATTTTCGCAGATGAGCGATGCCATGCAGCGCATGGCCTTTGAACCCAGTCGGCGCACTGGCGAATACGTTTTGTGGGCGGATACGTCAAGCAGTCTTATTCGTCTGGCCAGTGGCATGCTGATCGCCGCCTGTATCGGGCTGGTGCTCGGTTTGCTGACCGGCGCCCTGCCGATGTTTAATGCTTCTATGTCCTCGTTGATGACAGTCATTTCTCTGATCCCGCCGCTCGCTCTGTTGCCTATATTATTCATCGTCTTCGGTCTTGGTGAAGTTGCAAAAATTGTTCTTATCGCCATCGGGATAACACCGTTTATTGCACGGGATATCCAGCGTCGTACCGAAGAAATTCCTCAGGAACAGATCATAAAAGCGCAGACGCTGGGAGCGAACACGGCGCAGATTATTTTCCGCATTCTGTTGCCTCAGCTCATGCCGCGCCTTATCGATTCTGTGCGCCTTTCGCTGGGTTCTGGATGGCTGTTTTTAATCGCTGCGGAAGCGATAGCGGCAACCGATGGTCTTGGCTATCGAATTTTTCTGGTGCGTCGATACCTGTCTATGGACGTGATTATTCCCTACGTTATATGGATCACCTTGTTGGCCTTTCTGCTGGATTTCGTTCTTAGCAGAACAAGTCGTCGGCTTTATCCCTGGGATTGGAAGTAGGAGTTTCTGATGAGTCAGCCATCTCTATTACAGGCCCGCCACTTGTGGAAAAGCTACGGTGATAAAACCGTGCTGGAGGATATTTCTCTGTCCGTGGAGGAAGGGGAATTCGTCACTCTCGTTGGCGCATCCGGCTGCGGTAAAAGCACGTTTTTAAAGCTGCTGCTTGGCATGGAAAAACCGAGTAAAGGTCAGCTGTTGTTAGACGGTAGCCCCATCGCCTCGGAGCCGGGGCCGGATCGGGGAATCGTCTTTCAGCAGTATTCTGTCTTTCCTCATCTGACGGTTGAAGAAAATGTGGCCGTGGTGCGCGCATTTCAGCGAAAAGGTTTCAGTGGTCATCTTTGGGGTAAGGCGCGGGTTCAAGCCCGTGACGAAGCCCGGGAATTACTGAGTCAGGTTGGGCTTGCTCATGCGCTGCAACAGTATCCTCATCAGCTATCGGGTGGGATGAAACAGCGTCTGGCCATTGCTCAGGCGTTAATGGCAAAGCCCCGGATTCTATTGCTGGATGAGCCCTTTGGGGCGCTTGATCCGGGTATCCGTGCAGACATGCATGAATTGGTGTTAACGCTCTGGCAGAGTTATCGGTTGACGGTGTTTATGGTGACACACGACTTGCGCGAAGGTTTTTATCTTGGCACCCGTTTGTGGGTTTTTGATAAAACCCGCAAAGACACACAGGCACCTGATGCCTTTGGCGCAAAAATTACCTACGATCTGCCGGTCAATGGCCAGCGCCGACTGGAGCGTCAGGAAAATATCCAGCAGTTGATCAGCGGCGTTTGATTTTCAGGCTCTGGCAGGATTGCTCCAACCATTGCAGAGCCCCGTTTTTTTTCCACACAGGAAGGGCCTTTTCACGATATAGCCAGGCTTCCTCCTTGCTGCCTAATCTGATGCCCTGTCCCGAAAATTTCGGTTTTTTGGGGTCTTTTGCCAGCAGCATTTTAATGACGACTTCATAGTCTTCCTTAATTTCGGTCAGCTTCACTAGCGCATTGCCCTTCTTATTCATCTGATACAGAGCCAAAATGGTGTTTAAAGGCAGGGTACAGAGGGCATCGTCAGGGTATTGATCGTACAGGTTTAGTACTTTCTCTGGCTGGTCGGTGAACAGATAGGCCGTAGACAGATTTTCACGGATTCCGTGATTATCATTGGGATTCAGTTTTTGTAGCTTCTCAGCTAAAATGATAAAGGCCTGCATGTCCTCCGGTGTTCTGTAATAATCAAGCAGTGCTCTATGGGCCAGCAATCTCAAGGCAGGACGATTTTCAACAATTATCCAGGCAAGAGATGTCTCCCCGGGCAGGCGGTTTGAGAGGTTGCAGTCGAGGAGCGCTACACCTCTGTCTAACAGTGGCACGAGCAATGTATCGTTTAGCTCCTCAAGCATAAGGGCATCCACCGCCAGCACAAGGTCGTCTAGAACGTCAAAGCTCTGCCACAATTCGGGGTGTTTCGAGAGCAGCGGCAGCCATTGATCAACGGTTTCCCAGAGACGTCCGTCCCCAGTTTGAGTTTCGGTAAGTGTGGGTTTGGGAGCATCGACCCGTTTTTGCCAAGCCCGCTCCGCTTTTTTGAGTTTCACCGAAGGTTGTAGTTGAGCCATATCGTCAAATATATCCAACGTATAGCAGGGTTCGGGCACTGATGCAGAGGAGAAGAGTTCAATCAGTTCGGCGACTCCGATGGGGGGTGTTTCAGGCTGAGAAGTCTCCAGTAGCGACGCGACCGGATCCACGGTGCAGTCCTGTAGAAGCTCGATTAAGTCCGGGTCGATATCTCTGTCTCTGCGGAATCGGGTCAGCCAGAATGTGGCCCTCGCCTTTGCCTGTTCAGATTCACCTCTAAAGCAGAGAAGAGTGAGTTCTAAAAGAGCGACTGACAATGAGTTTGGCGTAGCTTTCTGTGCTGCGAGCATACTCTGCCATGCGGAGTCAAAATCGCCGTTGTCGGCCTGAATCGTTGCCAGCCGCTGGTAGGCTTCGGAACGCAAAAGCCGGGAATCAGACTCACAGGCACGCCGCAGAAGTTTTTTGCGTTTAACGGTATTTCCCTGATATGAATAGACATCCATCATCAGGTCAAACAGTGGTGCCTGTCGTTCTGTCAGGGTGACGTTGGCTTTGAACCATGGCTCCAGCAAGGCCGCAGTACGACGAACATTGTCTTCTTGTAACCACTGCATCGCCGTATCTGCAATATCTATCGTATCGACCTTGGTAGTAGGCAATTGGGCAAGGTCTTTCAGGGTATGCCCATCCAGAACATGCCGTAACATGTTGTAGCCTGTTACGGGCGGTGCGTCGATCATCAGGCAGCAATGCTTATATTTCCGGCCGGAGCCGCAGATACAGGTTCCGTTGCGGCCGGGCATGGGAAAGGCTTTCAGGGTGTAACTGTGGTCGGGTAAGGGCATGGTGCTGTAGATCTGTGTGCCGAAGAGTCTAAAAAACTGTCCGGGACTACCGGCCTCAGGCTGGATCATTGATGCCATCTCTGTTGCTAGCGCCGGGCCGGCCTGTTCAATCCACTCCAGAAATTCATGCGGATCATCAGATCGGAATAGTCTGTTGGCACAGGCGCCAAACAGTATAAAAAGTTCACGTTCCTGATTGTTCTCAAAGTGCACCGTAAAAGCCTTCCCTTATTTCAGGTGAATCCTGTGTCTTGGTTCCGTCGGATTCTATTTTCGTGAAAACTCATCGGGATATCTACGGCCAGGGATAACTTTATTCAGTGAGGCCCGCTTCTTCGTCAAGGGCGCCGATTACGGCGGCGATTCGCAAGGTTAAGATATTCCACTCGCTGCGAGACGCCTCCAGTTGCAACTGTTGTTCGGTCACTTCGCGATAGGTATTGAGGACCTCCAACCACGTTTTGCGGCCTTTTTCATAGAGCCGTTGGTAGGAATCCCGAGTGTTGGTAATGGCTTTAACTGCCAGTTCGTTGGATTCCATCAATTGCTGTTGAATACCCCGGTCGTTGATCAGTTTTTGCAGGCGACTTTCGACTTCAACAGTTGAGGCGTCCAACTGGTAGCGAGCAGCGCTCAGTTGCGCGGTGGCATTTTTGATGGCAGAACGATTGCCGAAACCCATACCATCAAAGCGGCTGCTGATCACAAAGCCGGTACGGGTGTCGTCTTCGTTGATCAGGCTTTCATCGAGAAAGTCGTGTTCGAGCCGAAAAGAAATGTCCGGCAACAGAGAACGCTTTTCCCCTTTCACATCCAATTCTGATACATGCACCATTTCCCGCTGTTCTCGAATGGTCGCATTCTGTTGCATGGCGATTTCCATCAGTCGAGCGTCATCGGGTAGGGCTAATTGTGCATTCGCGATATCGGCAAGGACGGGAACCGGCGAGTGAGTCAATGCATAGAGATCGGTTTCGGCAGTGGCAAGTTCATTGCGGATTGCCATCAGCTGGGAATTTGCCTGGTGCCAGCGGGAAAACGCGAGCTCCACATCCACGTCCGAGGCCAGTTGGCCCTGTTGGCGGCGCTGTACCTGTTCATAGAGAGATTTGTGAATGTCCGCATTTTGCTGGGCAACGGCTAATCGCTTCTTCGCCCCGAGTACGGTAGCGTAGGCGACGGCAGTCTCTTCAATCAACTGCCTCTGAACGTCGAGAAGTGCCCACTGTTCCGCCTGATACCGTTGTTTTTCTCGATCGATGGCTGTCGAAATCTTGCCGAAGGTGTAAATGGGTTGATCAAGACCAACAGTACCCTGGCTACGGTTGTCATTGAGGTTGTTGGCATCGACGTAGAGTGAGGGAAGGCGTTGAGCTTTCGCTCCGCTGATATTGTGATACTGGGCATCGACCTCGGCACGCTTACCTTTAACCGATGGGTTGTTCGCCATGGTTGCTTGCAGAGCGGTGGTGAGGGATTCGCTATGGCTCAATGCAGTAGCTATTAACAGCGGTGACAATAAGAGTGAATCGCGAAGTAGTTTCATAGGGTTATCATCCGGAATTACAGGCGGAGTCGATCACCTTGTGCAGGTTTGCAGGTCAGACCGTGTGCAGCAGGGATGCTGCACCGAGCCGACAGGGATGTCTTTACGGCGAGTCTGACCTGTGACCTGGACAAGGGCTGTCTGTAAGGACTCCATATTTATTCGTAGTCATTATGGTGCGAGTGAATTATCGTTCTCCCAGGGACTCCGAGAGGGTTTTTCTCAGTGGCTTCAACAGATATTCCATCACCGTGCGTTGGCCGGTCCGAATATCCACCTGTGCGGTCATCCCCGGCATGATCTCCAGCTCTCGCCCTGACGTGGTCGTGACGGGGTTTTTACCGAGCTTGATATGGGCCCGGTAGTAAATTTCTTCACCCTGAGCCGTCTCTTCTTTTAGTGTGTCGGCACTGACGTAAATAACCTCGCCATCGGTGCTGCCAAAGATAGTATAGTCGTAGGGATCGAGCCTAACGGTCGCCGGTAGTCCTTTGGCGACCAGGGCGATATCTACAGGGCTGACTTTAGCTTCGAGTATCAGTTCGTCGTCGGTGGGAATGATCTGCATCAGTTCATCGCCCGCGTGGAGAACGCCGCCCACAGTAGTGACGCGAATGTTTTTGACTATGCCGGGCAGTTTGGCAACAAAGACGCTGTCTTCCAGTTGTTGGCGGCGCTGAGTTAACACCTGAATGTTTTGCGCGATTTCGTCTTCCGCCCGTGTTAGTTCAATACGGGATTCTTCCAGAAATTCATTGCGGAAACTGATCAATTTGGCCTGGGCATCGTTAAGTGCCTGAGCGGCACGCAAGACTTCGGATTGATTGGTATCACCGTTACGTGCAAGATTTTCCACCATGGTATTTTCTTGTTTGGCGAGATTGACTGCCGTTTCCAAAGCTTCCTGGCTTTCTTGCAATCCTCGACGACGCTGGATGAACAAGGCTTGTTCGACCTTGACGATTTCCTCATAGGACAATAGGTCTTCTGGCAGAGACAGCTCGCTGGCATCTGTTACTTCTGCACGTAATCTGGCGGCTTTTATTTGCAAGGACGCCAGTCGTGCCTCGATTTCTGCGACCGAAGCGCCAAAGCGGGTTTGATTGAGTCGCGCCAAAACCTGACCGGGTTCAACCCGATCACCTTCGCGCACGAGCAGTTCAGAAAGAACGCCGCCATCGACCGATTGAATGACCTGTACGCGACTGCTGGAAATAACTTCGCCACGGGCTCTGGCCACTTGATCGACCGTGAAAAAACTCGCCCAGACGACTGTAACAATTAACCCGCAGCCAATGATCGCGATCAGAGTGCTATGACTGCGTTCGTAGGCGTTTTCGAGACGTTTGAATCCCGGCTCGCGGATGCGATCGGCGTCGGCAAAAAAATGATCAAACCACATGGGGTGAAGCGCCTCCTACGGTGTTGGCGGCGGGGGTGAGCAATCGTTTCAGAACGTCATCAGTAGGGCCATCGTCGCGAATACTGGCCTGCTCCATCACGATAACCCGATTCGCCAGTTGTCGCGCTAGCACGGGTTTGTGGGTGGCGATCACCAGAATGTCGTTTGCGCCCACATGCTTCTGAATTGTGGTCAATACCTGCCTTTCGGTATTGGGGTCGAGAGACGCCGTGGGTTCATCCAGCAGCCAGATACGAGGCTGATTCAAAAGTATGCGGGCTACGCCGACCAATTGCTTTTGACCACCTGACAGTCCGCTGCCACCTTCGTTGATTGGCAATGCCATGCCCAGGTGGCTGGATGCTGCGATGCGATCAATACCTAACTCTCGGGAAATTCGCGACAGTTCCGAATCACCGGCGTTGCCGGTTAAACAGAGGTTGGAATAGAGGGTGCCTTTGAAAAGGTCAACGCTCTGCGGCAGATAGCTGACCTGCTCTGCAAGCCAGTTTGGGTCCAGTTCCCAAAGATCGGTATCACCGATGCGCACCCGCCCTGAACTGGGCCGGTAGAGTCCCGCCATGACTTTGAGCAGAGTCGATTTGCCAGAACCGACGGGGCCGAGCAAGACCACGCGATCGCCCGCGTTAAAGTGCAGTCGCGCAACATTGAGTTGCTGAATCATCGTGCCAGGATAGGCAAATGTCAGTTCATCAACTGTTAGGGATGGATGTTCCAATTTGGGAGCTAACAGGACTTGGTCGGGGCGTCGAGCGGCTGGCATTTGTAGTAGGTCATCGACCATTTGCAGGGATTGCACAACGTTTTGCCATTGCACCAAATATTGCACCGCCTGTGTCGCCGGGGCAATGACTCGCCCCCCGAGAATACTGCAGGCAATCAGAGCACCCATGGTGAGAAAGCCCAGCTCAATTTGTTTAACTCCAACCACCAGAGCGCTGACATAAGCGATGGTCGCCAGGCTGGTGGCGGTAATGGTGGCGCGGTTGCTGATAGCTTTTTGCAGCAAGTTGTAGCGAGAGATGGATTGCGAAATCGCTCGCCATTTTTCGGAAAAACGCCAGCCGGCATCGTCGCTTTGAATCGACTCAGTACCTTGGAGTGTTTCTACCAACAGGCCCTGACGCTCGTTGATGCGTTGCAACTGTTCTGTCAGCAGACGGCGCAACCTCAACCTAGTCAGCCAGCCAAGCGCCGCCGCCAGCGGAAACAAAATCACATACACCCAAGCGATATGGCCGCCGATAATGCCGATAAAGGCAATGAACATTACGGCAAACGGGAAATCGATCAGGCTGAAGACGATGGCCGATGTGAAAAACTGACGCACCGCGTCTAAGCCGCCCACTTGGGCGGCCAAGGTGCCGAGGCTGCGAGGGCGGGTATCCAGTTGCAACGACAGTATGTGGTCAAACACTTTTTGTGACACGGCTTGATCAACCGCGCTCGCAAGACTGTCGAGGATTCGCGAGCGCAGGGTTTTCAGCAGCCAGTCGAGCGCGACCACGAGCCCCATGATCGCGACCAGTGTCCACAGAGTAGCGTAGGCGAGTGTGGGCACTACTCGGTCATACACCTGCATCGCGAATAGGGATGTGGCGAGTGCCAGCAGGTTGATGATGACTGTCGCGATCAGCACATCTCTCAACCAGCCGCGAGAGCGGAAAACCTCTTTCAAAACCAGACTGGCGGCGCTGGCTTTCTTCCCCTCGGCGGCGTCGGAACGTTGATTACTATGACGTTGGTTGCGGATGCAGAGGACCGGGCAATCAGCAAGGGCATCCTGAGTCAGGTTGGGGACCTCTTTACCATCGACCAGCAGTTGGTCATCAGCGTTCTTTTCGATCAGTTGCCAATCATCCCCCAGATAAATTAACGCGGGCAAACGGCGTTGATCCAGACGACGCCATCTGACTTGTGCAGATTGCACACCGGTAATATCCAGCGCGCGAATGACCCGGGTGAGTTGGTCTATTGGAGCAGTGGTGGTGGTTGATGTGCCGCCGTACAATCCATCGAACGCCTGGTTGACCGCCGTATGACTGATATCGATGGCGTGGGCGCGAAATAACTGATGGAGGGCATCACCGCTAACGGGTCGCAGTTTTGTTGTGGTCATATCTCGTTGGCTAATGCCTTTATGTCTGGAGTGGTCGCGGGGGCGGATTATGCCCTCTGCCAGTAGGCCGGTAAAATCCGGCTAATGGTTGGATTTTAGCTGTTGGTGCGCGTCGCTCAGGCTTTTTTGCCAGTCTTCTTTCCAGGGACAGATAGCGATCGCGGTCTCAACCCATTGAATTCCTTCCTGGAGATGTCCTTTTCGCAGGTAAATCAACCCGATCAGATAGGTTGCCGCCCCGTGTTGCGGAATATGATGCAACAGTTTTTTGAGCCTATGTTCAGCGCGATCAAGATGCCCGTCATTGAAGGCGGTCACGGCCGCGGCCAGCCAACCGGGTTGTGGCAAGGTGACTATGTCGGTGATGGGATCCGGGCGAATCGGTGCATTGGTGCCTTTAATCAGTGGCTGAAGGTGGGACTCGTACTTCTGCCAGCGCGCCAAAGCATGGCGATATAGCGGCTGTCTTACCTGCAGAACGCTGGCCGTTCGCACCGGTCGCTGCAATTGATGTTGCGTCATGACCTGTGGCTCCCAGTCAACACCAAGATAGTCGAGCAGCTTGCGGGTTTCATTCTCCTGATTCGCAATCAGGGATTCGTAGTGAACCTCGTGTATTTGTCCGGGAAATACCTGCTGCCAGTGGCGCATCATTTGATGGTGATCGGCCAGTTGTTCGCCAATATCGGTGAGATCATAGGCGTAACCCAGACCGGCGTGGCGAGCCTGGAAGTCCGTAAAATAATTGGAAATCGCAATGTCGCGAGGATCGCGGCGCACCGAAATAATTTTGGCCTGGGGAAACAGAAATTTGATCAATCCAATCTGCTCAAAATTGTGCGGTAACTTATCGATGATGTGTTTTGCGGAGGGTGAGAAGGCCTGCAATTCCGACAAAATTCCTGTGGCCAGACCGTTGACCACCTCGGGGGAGAGGTCATCGATGCAGTCAGGATACTGTCGTCCAGAGCCAGTGTGTCTTTCCCAGCGATTCAGACCCTGTATTATTCTGGGAATGATACCGAGTTCCCCTGCGCCAAAGAGGTTGCTATGACTGCTTAATATCTGTTCTACGAGTGTGGTGCCTGAGCGGGGCATCCCCACCACAAAGACGGGCAGTGTTGACGGGTGACCCGTGTCAGGTCTGTGCTCGAACAGGTCGCGATTAAAGGCGTAGCGTATGCGAGCGCATTGATTACGGTGTTGTCTGGGATCGTAATTCTGCAAACGTTTGCGAGCTTCGTTTCCCTCTTTCGCTAGCTGAAACGCTTTGCCAAAGTCGCCGAGCCTTTCGAAGGCTGACGCGAGCTTTAATAACGCACCACCTTGCACTTGGCCTTCGGTTGACGTATTCCTGGCGAGAGTTTCGATCTTTTTTAAGGTCTCGGAATCTTCTGGTAACACATTCAGATCGAGCAGGGCGATTGCGGACTGCTCTGGGTTGATCTCTCTGATTTTCTCGAAAGTGGCTTTTGCTTGGTCCAATTCTCCCAACTGGGTTTGCAGCTGTCCCAGTGTCTTCAGTGCTGAGAGGCTGACAGGGAAGTTTCGTAAGCTATTCTCGAGGCGCTGGCGAGCGGACTCTGTCTCTCCGTCCTGAATTTCGACGCGTGCAAGCATGACGTCGCATTGCTGAGTGAGCACCTCGAAGTCATTTAGACTGACCAAGTGCCTCGGCAAAATCTGTAAGTGTTTGGTCGCTTGTTGGGCGGATTCTCGAGCGAGATCTGTCGCTTGAAACAGGCAGTACTCCGCCAGTTGTAAGGCTAAACGAATATGGGTGGTTACATCGGATGGCGTCGATATCGCGCTTCCTGAGACAGAATGATCATTCTCCAGCGTGACCAAGCGAATGGCCGTTTGCAGGTGGTGGATGGCTGGGAGCAGTTGTCCCTGCAGGTACGCCAATTCTGCCAGTTTTCGATGAAAGGACCAGACGTTGGGATATTCCGCCACGAAAGCGTTGAGATAATCTTGCGCTTGAGCATGCCGGTCAGCTCGGGCAAGAAGGTCCGCATAGTCTATGGAAAGAGAGATCGCAGAATTAAGTTGTTCCGGTGACGGCTGTGTGCGTTCTCGTTCCAGCCAGCTTTCTGCCTGTCCAATATGTTGGCTGCCCACCCAGATGGCCAACTGTTGACGATCGCATTCCTGACGTAGGCGAGCATCTGCAGCGGCATTCTGATTGCTCGGAGATTCAAACCGCTTCAGGACTGCTCTCGCCTTGCCGAGCGTTTGCTGTGCTGAGCCCCAATCGCCTTGTTCACCCTGGCACTGGATCAGTTTCAGGTAGGCGGGAAGGTTGGAGGCGATGGAGCCCTCTGCAGACGCTATCGCTCGAGAAAAATAGTCGATGCTAGACGCCGTCTTTCCCAAGCCTTGACTGGCGATTCCCGCGCGGAAAAGTGCCACGCTGTTATCTGGGTGTTGATCCAGTATCGGCGTTAATAATGCTAGGGCAGAGTCATAATGCCGCAGTGCATTGTGTACCGCCGCCACATCAAGGCGACTGTCTTGATCCAGGCTGCTGGCGTCATCCAATAGTGAATGGATGGATGTCGGAGGCAAGGGGTTGGAAGTAACGTGGATTTGTGCCAGCGTTTTCAGAATTAAAAATGCTGGCTCGTTGGCAAGAGCCCACTCTTCATTGGCCAGCTCCAGAAGTTCATGGAACTGGCCATCAGCAGCTAACTGACGATAATGAGTGAGCTGCGACTGCATGTCATGAGAGAACTTGAGTCGACGCAATGGAGGCGGGCAACTCTTCCAAGACTGCGCCACCGACATTCATTGTGCCAGACCAGCTTCCGCTCCAAAGGTCTGCCGAGTCAGAGCCATTGTTGCTCTGAGTAAACAGACTGCCATCATTACTTAGAGAAACCTGGGCGCTGGTGCTGACCCAGTTTACGCTGACGTCGGAAGCCGATTGCTGAGCAGAAGCGGAAACACTGTTGCTGACCAAGGTGATGGTATCGTCGGCGCCCAAGGCACCAGCGTTTTCCCAAGATGACACCATGCTGGCACCAGCGTCGCTGGTGTCTGCGATGATATAGATGTCGTAGCTGGTGTCGGCATCAAAAGAGCGACCGGAATGGTCGGAAGATTCGCCGGTGGTGGTATCGAAAACGACGATGCTATCGTCTTGGCCTGTGGATGCTGTTGCTTTGCCAAAGATTAGTGAGCTTAATGCAGCCAGACTTTCAGTTACTTCTGAGCCTGAGGCTATGGTAGTGAAGTCTAGTGTAGTTGGGTCACTAATCCCTGCATAAGCATTGCCGGCAGTATCAGTGATCGCTGTTCCTGCAATTTGAATGCTGTAGTTGCTGCTGTTATTCTCTAGATCGGCGGTTGGATTAATCGTCAGCGTTGATCCTGAAACGATTAGCTGCCCAGCATCATTCTCAGCATCAAGGGTGATTGAATTTGTGCCATCGGAAATAACGATACTGCCGGTACCTAACTCAATCGCTTCACTAAAGGTCAGCGTAAAGTCGCTGGTTAGGGCGACATCTGTGGCTCCATCGACTGGATTGCTACTTATCAGAGTCGGCGGTGTCGTATCTTCTGCTACATCATTTATCGCTAGGTTCACAACTTGGCTAGATGCATTATTAGACGTATCTGTAGCAATGACTGTAAACGTGTAGCTGTTTTGTGTTTCAAAGTCCGGATCATTGGTTAATGTAACTACTCCGGTGTCGCTATCAATTGCAAACGCTAAATAATCACCAGATTCTTCCAGACTATAGGTTACCGCGCTAGCATCGGTAGCGATGGCTGTGTAGATGTCTTGATCTGCACCACTGTTTTCATCAATAGAGGTAGCGTTCGGGCCGGAGGTAATGGTCGGTGGTGTCGTATCTTCTACTACATCATTTATCGCCAGGCTTACAGTCTGGCTAGTGGCATTACCAGACGCATCTGTAGCAATGACTGTAAACGTGTAGCTGTTTTGGGTTTCAAAGTCCGGATCGTCGGTTAACGTGACTGCACCAGTGTTGCCATTGATAGTAAACGCTTGATAATCATCAGATGCTTCCAGGCTGTAAGTCACCGTGCTGTTATCGGTGGCTGCAGCGTTGTAGATTACCTGACCTTCACCACTGTTTTCATCGATAGAGGTAGCATTCGTGCCTGAGGTAAAGGTCGGCGAATTCGCGTCGATTGCATCCGCAGTTTGTATAATCGCAGTAGAATAGGCATTGCTGGTATTGTTAGCAGAATCTCTTAAACGAACGCTAACAGGAATGTCCGCTGCCGCTGCGACATCGGTACCACCTTCCGTCACGGTAAATTCCGCCGTATAGGTCGTTGCATCTACTCGATTTAAACCGGAAAGAGCAAAACCTGCGATCGTACTGCCAGCTACCAGACTGTATTCGTCTCCACCATCATTTTCGACAGTAATCGTCGCGTTTACTGTATCGCCAACAGCCATTGCCGCATTGGGAATGGCGACATTGGTGATCATGGGATCAATGGCATCACCAACAGTATTAAAATTTAATGTGGTGGCGTTGTTAATTCCCGCATAGTTATTGCCAGCCGCGTCAGTAATTGCAGTCGCTGCGATCTGAATGTTGTAGCTGCTGCTGTTGTTGGCAAGATCGGTCGTCGGGTTAATCGTTAGTGTCGATCCAGAGACAGATAATTGCCCGTCGGAATTCGCTGCATCAATCGTGATGGTTTGGGTGCCATCAGAAATCACAATATTCCCGGTACCAAGCTGAATGGCTTCGCTGAAAGTCAGTGTAAAATTGCTGGTCAGTCCAACCTCGGAGGCACCATCGATAGGGTTGCTTGACACCAACGTTGGCGCAGTTACGTCCGCTTCGGCAACCGTTGTAAAATCAATGGATGCAGCTGTTCCTGTTCCAGCATAATAATTTCCAGAGGTATCTGTGATGGCTGTGTCTGACACCTGAATGCTGTAGCGACTGCCATTGTTGGCGAGATTTGCGGTGGGATTAATCGTCAGTGTTGCACCATCGACAGTCAGCTGACCGTCTGGCGATGCAGTATCGATGGTAATCGTTTGAGTACCATCGGAAATGGTGATGGTGCCGTCGGCCAGCTGAATTTCTTCACTGAAGGTCAGCGTAATTGAGCTGTCTAACGCAATCTCGCTCGCATTGTCCGCAGGGGATGATGTGGTCAGCGTGGGTGCTGTTGTGTCAGTGATTTCACTGGTGGTAAAGCTTATTGTCGTCGCTGGACTGTTGCCGGAGGCATCGGTGATCACACCGCTGGCGATGTTGACGGTGTAATTGACGTTGTTTTCCAGATTTTCTGCTGGGTTGATTGTCAATGTGCTGCCAGAAATTGAAACCTGATTCGAGTCATTAACATCAATACTGATGTCGCCATTTGAGCCACCAGATATGACAATATTTCCCGTTCCGGCTTGAATAATCTCGTTGTAGATCAACTGAATATTGCTGTTTACAGAGACTTCGCTTGCGTCAGTGGATGGTGATGAAGACGCGAGAGTTGGTGCTTCAGAGTCTACGGGCACTGTCGGCGTATCATCACCGCCGCCTCCACCACCGCCGCCGCCTCCGCCACCGAGGGCGAGACCGAGCACAGCTGCGCCGCCAAGGCCCCACCACAAGGCGTTGGAGCCGCCTTCTTCCTGTTCTGCTTGCCAGGCCGGATCGTCAGGATTGTTTGGGTCTGGTTCCGGTGTGGGGTTGTAGCTTTCGGTAAACGGTGCGACGTCAAACGCGGCGGTTTGGCCGGGGGCGTAGAAGTTGTCGACTTCACTGATCGATTGGCCATCCAATTCGATGACGAGGGAGTCTTCGACGCGCTTTAGATTGAGTTCGTCATTGGAATAGGTTCCGGATTCGTCCACCAGAACATAGGTGGCACCAGTATCAACGGGGATGACTTTGTAGCTGTCGAGTAAAAGCTCCCGGACTTTTTGATCGGGAGTAAAAATACGGAGAATGATTTGAGCCATGTAGAATCTCGTCCATGCCTCGACAGCGTTGGGCAGCGGACGGGGCTGTTCTTGGCGCTTATCGAAGTCCTTGTTGTTCGTTCAGGCGCGTATTCTGTCAAAGTTTTGACGCAAAGTCAGGCTGTGCCTGTCGGCCCGACGCTATCTGTTAAGGGGTTGACACAGGTTCCCTGGTCGCAAGTCAATTTTTGTTGGAAGGGGAAATTGGTGATGCATCCCGAGTGGTGCGGCTTTGGCGTGAAAAACCGTTTAAAAATCGGGGGTTTGGCGTCTATTTATTTGCTGAGAAAGGCGGATATTTGATGGCGCGAAAAAAATTGTAAAGCATACTTTCGTACTATGATAAGACCGGTTTTTCGCCATTTATTGAAGTGAAATCAATCTGTTAGCTCAGGTAAAAAATTGAGAAATGGTCTTTCTAGGGAACCTCTGATTAATGTTGGCGATGGCAACGCAGGTAGTTAATCAGAGCTTCCCTAGTGATTTATGGGCAGTGCAAAAGGTGCGTGGCTTGGTGTTCTGCCCGTCCAGCGTTTGAAGGCGCGACGAAAGCTGGCTGCGTCATGAAAACACAGGCGCTGGGCTACGGATTCTGTGGATTCCTGCGGTTGCCCTAACAGAGCCAGGGCTTTTGCGAGGCGCGCCTGATCGAGCATTTCCTGGAAGTGTGTGTGGTGTTTTTTCAGTTTCCGCTTCAGTGTGGCCGGGCTAATGGATAGGTCGGTAGCCAGGGATTCGAGCCTGGGATTTTGTTCAACATGTTGATTGAGCCAGTCGGTGACTGCGGCGAGAAACGTTCGCGTTCCAGGGAGTTGTTGTAACTGGCGGCGTGCTTGCGTGCGCACGATATCGAGACCGGGTCCGGCTGTCTGTCCCGAGCTGGCACAGGTGCTGCCTGCACGCATGATCATGCGGTTACACGGTTGTTCAAAGTGCACAGCCTCGCCTAAATTGACAAGATATTGCTCAAGCTGTTGCGGGCGCTTTTGTCTGAGAAAAATCTCCCATCCATGCTTCCCCTTGTTCTGGCTGCGGGTATATCCCACCACCGCGGTGATGCTGGCGAGGATGATTTTCTCTCGCAGGTAATCAGTGCCGCAGATATCTTCCCAGACCAATTGCAGCGCTCCGTTTACCCGCGTTGGGACAGGCCGAATCAATGGCAGTAACAGGGTTTGAAACTCGTCGAGAAGATCGATGCTCGTGTTGAGGTCCGCACTCAGTGTTAGGGCGTGACTGGCACTGGCCTCATTACCCGGTAGCAGGCGTCTTCCCAGTTGGAAAAAGGAGTCTTTACCGGGTAAAAGCGAGTCTACATTCGCCAGCAATCTCAGTAGCTGTTCTGGCGACACCTTCTTATCGGGTAGATGCCAGTCTGCCAGAAATAAGCGGGTTCCACTCAGGAGTCGATGAGTGTCGATCCCGCGGCTTGCACACAAATCGAGAACCGTTAGCGGTATGCCGTGTATCGAAATATAGGACGTGTCGTTTTCCAGAAAGCGTTCCATGTCACGCGCCCAGCATTGAGTGAGTTGCTGCAGTCGTCGAAGATGACCTCTGACGAGAGGCTTTAGCCCGTTGCAATGTGGTTTCGATATCCTTCAGTAGGTCATCGTCAATGGGCGATTTAGGAATCACTGCTGTACAGGTGGCCGAAAGGAAAACACGCTCGCCGCAGGTTTGAGTTCGGTGAGCAAAGTGCTTTACGACTGTTTCCAGGTCTCTGGCTAGAGTTTCCGCATCTGCCAGGCTGGTTTCAGGCAGAAGGGCAATGTAGCGATCACCGCTAAAACGAAACAGCAGATCCTGATGGCGTAGGTTAAGCAGCAACAACTGTGTTAACGATACCAGTATTCTGTCGCCTTCCGGATAACCGTAAGCTTGATTAATGGCGTCGAAGTCATTCAGATTGACAGCGACTATGGCGTCCGGCGTCTGGCGTGTCAGCGCCTGCCGCAAAGCCAGTTCCTTAGTGAGCGCTTCGGTTCCTGCCAGCGGCATCAAATAATCGAAGTAGCGGTGTTCCCGGACGGCGCCTTCCCGTTTCCGCAATTGTGCGCTGATCGCGAGTTGTTCGTGGTGCCAGTGAAATAAGCCCCAGGTCAGAACGCCCATGCCTAACGCCATGGGCGCGGATTCCAGAATATGATCCCAGTGAAAATGCTCTGGTAATTCAATAAATTCATCGAGGACGTCGCACCACCAGGACACAATAATCAGGCCCAATCCCAGAGACAGTAAACGTGTGACCTGTCCCGCGGGGCGACTGTTTAGCATCAGGAAGAGCCATGCGATAACCAGCAGGCAAGAGCCTCCTTCCCCGAGAATATCCAATGTTGACCAATGGGATATCGGTTTGATCATCCCCGCCTGCAGGTACACCAGTGACACCCCAACCATTGCGGTAATCAACAGTAGAAATCGATGGGCGTGCAAATGCAGGTAGCGGGATGGCAGCCAGCTTTCAAGGCGCAGACGCAAGCGATGGGAGGCGATAGACATAGAGCTAGGAATCGGTAAAACCGCTAGCTCAGCAGAACTTTGTGACAAAGGAATGACAAACCTGGGAGGTAAATTAGCTCACCGCTTATTTTCCGGATTGGGGGCGATGATCTCCAAATGCTGTTTTGGTAAGGCGATTCGTCGCTGTATCGCCTTCGGAGTGCCTGCAAGCAATGGGGAAGGTGGATCGTTTGAGTCTGTTGATGAGACATTTCAGCTCATCGCCATTGAGATGTCTAAGTAAAATCGATGATATCAAGCACAGGTTATTTTTCTGACATAGAACTGTCATTTTTGGTTTCTAGCATTCTCGCCATGTTTACCGGCAGTTACCGATTGGATGGTTTGTATGTCTGAACCCAGTTTTATTCCCTTTGCACGCAGCATATTGTCACGTGCGTTGGCTCTGGCGATCGCGCCTATGGCTATTGCGTCTCACGTTGTCGCCGAAGAGGCTGAAGACGAAGAGACGCTAGAATACGTGTTGGTGGTTGGGCAGACTGCCCAAATTGAACGAGCGCTTGCCGAACAGCGACGTTCCGATGCCATTAAAAGTGTCGTGAGTTCTGATGCTGTCGCGCAGCTACCCGATGAAAATATCGCAGAAGCCGTACAGCGCCTGCCCGGTGTCTCGATCGAGCGGGATCAGGGTGAGGGGCGTTTTGTCAGTGTGCGTGGTCTCGGGCCAGACCTGAACAGTGTTCACATCAACGGCGCGTTGATTCCCGCCCCTAACAGCGACACGCGTGCCGTAGCGCTCGATGTCGTGCCATCAGAGTTGGTTGAAACTCTGTCTGTGGTTAAGGCGGTTACGCCCGATATGGACGCCAACTCCCTCGGAGGCAGTATCGATGTCGAAAGCCTGACCGCTTTTGATCATGATGGTCGCTTTTACACTGTCTCTGGCGAATCCAGCTATGACGATAATACAGAGCAAACCAGTCCAAAATTGTCCGGTGCCTACAGTGATGTGTTCAGCGTCGGTGGCGGTGAAGAAAACCTGGGTATTGCCTTGGCCGTCAGCTGGCAAGAGCGTGATTTTGGTTCTGATAATGTGGAAACCGGAGGCGCTTGGGATTTTGAAGAGGGCGCTCGTCTGGAAGAGCTGGAAATGCGCGATTACGACATCACCCGCGAGCGCAGCGGTCTCGGCTTAAACATTGATTACAAGGTCGGTGAAAACAGCAACCTCTATTTACGAACCCTCTACAGCGAATTTACCGATACGGAAACTCGCAATGCCGCGGGTATCGAATTTGAAGATCCGCTGAGCACGAACGAGTTGGGATCCGGCGAAGGCTGGCGCGAAGTAAAGGATCGTGAAGAAACTCAGGAGATCCAGTCCTATGTGTTTGGCGGCGATCTGGTCCGTGATCAGTGGACCTTTGCCGGGCAGGTTGGTTACAGCAAGTCTTTGGAAGACACTCCTGCGCACATTGCCGGCGCACTCTTTGAGGGGGTTAACTCCTTTAATGATGTGAGTTACAGCAGTACGCGTACACCGGTTCTCAGTGCGTACGGCGATTATTTTACGCCATCTGCGTTCGCATTAAGCGAAGTCGAGTGGACTGAGCAATACACCACGGACGAGCAGGTCAGTGCCAAATTTGATATCTCCCGCGACTATCAATTGCAGGGGTATGAATCGACCGTGAAGTTCGGTGGAAAATACACTCAGCGCGAAAAAGACAATGATGTTGAATCTTGGGCATACGAAGATTTTGAAGATTATGGCGTGAGTTCTGATCAATTGCTGATGAGCAATTACAGTGGTTCGCCGATTGATTATTCGCTCGGTCGTTTTGGCCCTTCCTTGAACAGCGGCGGCATTAAGCAGCTATTGGCGGGTTTGGACGCAGACGAATTCTATGATGATGAGGAGTCGTCCATCGGAGACTTCACGATGGACGAGGATATCGCCGCGCTCTACCTTATGAACACGGTCGATATTGATCGCTGGCGCATTATTGCCGGTTTGCGTTATGAAGATACCGAATTTAGCGCCGAAGGTACTGGCGTGCGCGATGGCGAGTATGAATCGGTTACGGCTGACAACAGCTATGATCATCTGTTGCCGGGATTGCACGTGCGCTATCACTGGGATGACGACACTCAAATGCGCTTTGCCTGGACCAATACGGTGGTACGGCCTTCCTTTGAGCAGTTGGCGCCCGGTTATGTGATCGACGGAGAGGAAGCCTCCTTTGGTAATCCCGAACTGGATCCACTGGAATCTTCGAATATCGATCTCGGCATTGAACACTATTTCGGCCGTGCCGGATTGCTGTCTGCCTATGTGTTCTACAAAGACATCGAAAACTTTGTCTACGAAAGCGATATTGCCGGGCAGGGCATCTGGGCGGATTTTGACGAAGCGGAAAGTTATACCAACGGTGACAGCGCAGATCTGATCGGTGTCGAGTTGGCCTGGTCGCAGCGACTCGATGCACTGGCAGCCCCCTGGAACAATCTGTTGTTGGGCGCAAACCTGACCTGGAGTCAGTCGGATGCAAGTATTGATACAGAAGAGGGCAGTCGCGATATCGATTTGCCGTATCAATCCGAGAAAGTGGGCAATTTCACCTTTGGATGGGAAGACGAAAAGCTCAGTCTGCGTCTGTCGGTTAACTACAAGTCGGAATATCTTCAGGAAGTCGCAGCGCTGGATGGTGCCGATTGGGATCTCTATGCCGATGAGCAGACATTTGTGGATTTTACCGCCCGCTATTATTTGACCGATCAACTGCAGTTGAGTTTTGAAGCGCAGAACCTGACGGATGAGTCCTACTATGTGTATACCGGTTCGGATGTCTACAACGCTCAATACGAAGAATATGGTCCGTCATTTAAATTTTCTGTGACCTTTACCTCTATGTAATTGCGATGGCGACAGGGGCATGGCCTCTGTCGTTGTGATGGCTCGTCAGTAAGTAAATCTATGTTGAAAAAAAAATTCTCCGGTCTTACCGGTAAATCTTTCTTGTGGGTCTTCGGCAGCAGCCTGCTGCTGGGATGTACCGCGTTTGCGGATAACAGTGACCAAAATCCTGCCTGGCAGCCTGCGCCCTGGTTAACGACCGGCGATGCAGAACTGTTTTCACAGCGACACCTTCCGGGAAGTGAGATGTCGGTAAAGGCCTTAGGGCCCGACGGCTTACAGGTGCAGCAGACTGAAGGCGAGATCAGCGCAGCAATAAGCGGTTATTTTGAGGTGCTTGATGTTCGTCCAAACCGACGTCTGGATCCGTCCTCCTGGTTGGTTGCCGCACCAGATACCTACGCCCAAACAATCACCCTGGCGGAAATTTCCCGTGATGGCAGCATTGAGGAGCGTCAGCTGCCCACACGCGATTTCGCTGTGGCAGGCTCCTGTCTTTATTCGTCGGACACGGGTAAACGCTTTCTTTTCGTCGTTGGTGAAGAGGGGCATGGGGAGCAATGGTATGTGGCTGATGAAGCCGGACTGCTGAGTAAACCCTTGCTGGTTCGCTCGCTGCCGTTACCGCCTCAGGCAGAATACTGTCAGGTAGACGATCGACATCAGGCGCTATTGGTGAATGAAGAAGCCGTCGGTGTTTGGTCCTATCCGGCTGATCCAGAGGCTCTGACTGAGCGGACGCCGGTCGCCATGGTAAAGCCTTTTGGTGATATTGCCGAGACCGCGGGTACTCTGCTATTGGCTGACGGCAGTCTGCTGGTTATTGATCCCGATGCCGGGGAGCTGCATCGCTATACCAATGAAAGTGGTGACTGGCAGGCAGCAGCGGTGGAATCTCTGGCGCCGATGACTGAGGCCGAGCAGGCTATCTTTGTCTCCTACGAGGGCAGCGAGCAGATTGCCGTGCGCGATGACGACAGCGGAGCTTGGTATGCCACGCCTCGAAACGCGATACTTCCTGAGCGTGTAGAAGACACGGGTAATATCGATGTTATCGCTGAGGTTGAGCCCCTGGTGGAAACCCATCCTGTCGGTCGTCACGGGGATGCCGCTGACGATCCTGCAATATGGATCATCGATGCTAATGCAAAGGACGAAAAAAAGAGAGCCGTAATTCTGGGGACCAACAAAAAAGCGGGGCTTCAGGTTTACGACTTAAACGGCCAGCTGCTGCAAAACCTGGAAGTTGGTCGTCTCAACAATGTCGATTTACGTACCGGTATATCGGGATTGGGCAAAGTTACCGCTTTGGCGGCCGCCAGCAACCGCGACCACAACAGTATCAGTCTGTTTCAGTTGGACGAATCCACACGCACCGTGGTACCCGCCGGTGAGATTACTACGGATCTCTCCGACATTTACGGACTCTGCATGTCTGCCAGCAAAGAGGGTGGCGTGTACATATTCGCTAACGATAAAGACGGCCGTCTGCAGCAGTATCGCGTCACCTCGACGGATGACCAGAACAACATGCTGCTCGCGGGTGAACGGGTGAGGGAGGTCAAATTTGATTCCCAACCTGAAGGCTGTGTTGCCGATGACAGCCGTGGACAGCTATTTGTTGGCGAGGAGGATGTTGGTATTTGGACGCTTTCCGCGGATCCGGAATCGACAGCCGAACCGACGATGGTTATGAAAGTTGGGGGTGTTCTGCACGATGATGTTGAAGGCCTGGGCATTTACCGGCGCAATGCAGACTCGAAACCTCTGCTGGTTATTTCGAGCCAAGGTAATAGCAGTTATCTGGTTGCAGATGCCTTTCCACCCTATACCTTGAGAACTCGATTCCGCGTCGGTATCAATTCTGATCTGGCCATTGATGGCGCCGCCGAAACGGATGGTTTGGAAGTCACCGGCATTAATTTGGGCGGGCCGTGGTCAAAAGGGATGCTGGTGGTACAGGACGGACGCAATCGCATGCCTGAAGCCACGCAGAATTTTAAGCTAGTCCCCTGGAGCGCGATCGAGGAGCTTATAAGCGCTTCAGAATCTGAGTGACTGAGAATACCTCCTCAGTCAACGCTGTTTGGATCCCGAATTGGGGTCCTTGAATAAGATGCCCTGAAAAGGAAATTACGTGATTAACCGCCGTCTTTTATTGCGCCAAGCCATGGTGGCTGTCGCCAGTACCCCGGTCTTAACATCTGCGGCTCGAGCGGCTTCTCCGCTGGTGTCGAGCACCTTGCAGCAAACCTGGATTGATAGCGATCATAAGGCTCGTCTACCCGTTGGAGCGACCTTAAGAGTTGTTGCCGAATCCAGTAAGCCCGTCACCGGGACGTCGTATTACTGGCACGGGGCGCCGGATGGCGGAGCCTGCTTTGCTTCAGAAGACGGCGGTTGGATCTATGTGTCCAACAGCGAGATGCCGGACGATAAAGGCGGCGCCAGTGCGTTAAAGTTCGATGCCGAAGGCCAGGTTGTCGACGCTTATCGAATCCTTGGCGGCACCACCAGAAACTGTGCGGGAGGCCGCAGTCTTTGGAGCACCTGGTTGTCCTGTGAGGAAAACGACGATGAAGGCCTGGTACATGAGTGTGATCCCACCGGAGGTCGCGCCGCACAAGTATTGCCGGCGCTCGGTGCCTTTAACCATGAAGCCGTAGTATTTGATCCTGAAACCGGTCGCGCCTACTTGACTGAAGATATGCGGGATGGCTGCCTGTATCGCTTTTCTCCGGCGAAACCAGGGAATTTGACGGCGGGTCTGCTGGAAGTTGCCGTGCTCACTACCTCTGGGGTCGATTGGGCAGAAGTGCCGGATCCCTCCGCCCGGCGACGTTCAACCCGCAAACAAGTTAAAGATGCCGCACATTTTAAAGGCGGAGAAGGGCTAGCCTACGCCGATGGTGTGGTGTATTTCACCACCAAATTGGATAACCGAGTTTGGGCGCTGAGTCTCGGGCGGGGCGACACAGAGCAAGATCAATTGCGGGTGGTTTACGACGCAAAAACTGCGGCCACCCCCATCTTGTCGGGCGTCGATAATCTGGAGATCTGCCCCAGTGGTGAGCTGTTGGTTGCGGAGGATGGCGGAGATATGCAAATCGTCGCACTGGATCTCGATGGCAACCCCGCTCCGTTAGTAACGCTTTTTGATCAGAGGGCGTCGGAAATCACCGGACCGGCGTTCAGCCCGGATGGCACCCGCTTGTATTTCAGTTCTCAGCGCGGTTACAGCGGTGAATCTGAAGACGGAATCACTTATGAGTTAAGCCTTCCCGATCATTTTTTCGTAAACTCTTAATTGAACTCATAACAATTAAGGGGCTTGGATTCGATGACAATCACCATCGCTGAGTTACGTAAGTGGTCGAATATTGAAAAAGTGGTCATTCATTCTCTGGATATGTGTCTTTACCAGGCCTCTATTATGCGAGAGGGGCGGGAAGACTATGTCACCGATGCTAAAGGCAAATTCTTACGCAGTTTTAACCTGCTTGAGATGCAGGCCCTATTCGAAAGTTTGCCCGTCGCAGAAATGGTTTTGCGGCAGCAGAGCCCCTACGATGAGATGGTCGGTCAACCGGTGAGGGACGGGGAAAATGCTCTGGAAGTGCCACTCTTTAAAAGCGATGTGGCACGCGCTGCACCAACGGTTCAGTAGTCATTGCGGTGGTTTGGCGGTATCTACTGAAAGACCTCGCCGCTGCCTTGCTGGGCGATAACCTGGCCAAATTCAACGTTGCCGTTCTTTAGGGTGTAAGGCAATAGCACCACGATTGAAGAGCCGGATTCATGATCGAGATTGAATGCGATGGCGTCGGATGGGTCTCCATCGGGCGAGCGTATATGGGCATCGTACACCAGCGCGGTTGCGCGATACTCGTGGTTATCCGCGGCGCTGCGGAACTGCTCATTGATGATTCCGACGAGGTCTGACGGCGATGGCTGACTAAAATCGTCAGTGGCCGCTAGGCTAATGATATCGCCAGCTGGGGTCATGGCGCCGCCATAGGGAAAAAACTCGCCGTGCTGTGAGAGCATTTCCTCCGCGAAGGGAAGGAAAGCGGCGATCAGGCGTTGGGAGTCTTCTTTTTCCTGTTCTTGGGGAGCATCTTCACAGTATCCGACGGCTGCTGTTGCAAACAGCACTACCGCTATCGCAAATTTCAACATGGTCTGGCCCACACTGCAGCTGGTGAATAATTGATCACAGGTTGCCACAGTTGAACTGGGCTGTGAACTGTTTCTCATTGCAGAATCGTCAATGCCGGAATTTTGGCATCGGATATTTGTCCGCGAACGATTCTAGTGACAATGTTGCTCGATTGACGCGCTGTCGTCGAGCAGCAGTCAGCGAATTATACGTATAGTGAGAAGAATCAGCTTGCTTCAGAGTTATTTTCAGTCTGAAGGTTGGCCAACAGGGCTCGACTATCGCTGCTCCAGGGGCGGGAGCGGCGGCTCGCTGTGTCGAGTTGGACAATGACGGTTTCTGCGGTGGCCATCTGTTTGTTGTCCTGAAAGAGCGCCTGCTCAACAACCACCGATGAGTTGCCAATTCTGGCAATGCGTGAGCCAATGTCCACTCGGCCCGGCCAGGTGATTTCGGCTTCGAGATTAAGCGTCAACGCGACCACGACAAATTCGACCTCATCGTCGGCTATGGGGCGCTCTGGATCATAAAAAATCTCTGCGCGACCGGTTTCAAGGAAGGTGGCAAAAACAGCGTTGTTAACGTGGCCCTGGCGGTCTGTATCGCCATACCGTATTTTATCGTAGCTGATCGCTGGGTACTTATTTTTCCAGGCGTTTTCTGTCATCGATCTCTCTTTGAGTCCAGTGAAAATGTCTATGAATTGATAGCTTTGCTTTATGAATAGGAAAGTGTTGAAAAAAATTTCCTGCGGTAATTGGGTTGTAGATCGTTTGTAAAAGCGTAAGGCAGGGTAAATTTTGACTCTTTATCGGGCGATTCGTGCTAAAAATATAGTAAGTTGCAAATTTCCGGCGTTTTAACTCCCCAAGGATTCCCTCAAGTCACACCTGACAAAGTTTCAGGAGGCTGGCTAGTCTAACAGGTGATGAATGGGTTGAGCGCCCTCCAAACAAACTGGGTTGTCGTGAAGTTATTGAACAATATGTCTGTATCGGTGGTGTGGACAGCGCTATTGAGCAAAAGTAATACATTACGCCAGGGATCGACTGGTTTTTTTCTTCTTCTACTTGTGATGGCCGCTCCTGGGTTGAGAGCCCAGGACAGCTTGTTGGAACCCTCCCAGCAGGGTCGCATTCTCGCCGGGGCTGCAGCCCTGATTCGCGAGCGTTATGTCGATGAGTCCAAAGCTGTAATGATTGCGGAAACCCTGGAAACGCGGGGTACCATCTCAAAGGAGGCGCTTGAGCCGGAGGACTTCGCACAGCGTGCGACTGAGCTGATGCGAGTGCTCTCCGGCGATCCTCATCTGGGCTTGAGTTTCAGCGAAAATGCGCTCGATAATGAGCAGGCAGAGCAGCGCTTCTCCAAGGAAGAGCTGGATAAATTCTGCGGCCCTGAACACAACTACGGTATCGAAAAGATTGAGCGCCTGCCGAGCAATATTCTTCTGCTTGAGTTGCGCGCGTTTCCAGAAAAGCAAGATGGTGGTGAGGTTCTCAGTGCGGCGATGAACGTGGTCGCCGGCGGTGAAGCTCTGATCATTGATCTGCGCAACAACAGCGGCGGCGGCGATACCGACGATTTGTTGATGGGGTATCTGTTGCCGCCTAACAGTCCCGTTAGTGGCAGCTACAATCGTCCAAACGATGCTAAGCTATTACGCCGCACCCCAGCAGAGGTCTCCGGTCAACGCTTTGGCGAAGACAAGCCGCTGTATATTCTGACCTCTCCTAAAACGTTTTCTGCCGCAGAGCGTGTCGCCTACGATCTCCAGGCGCTGAAGCGCGCTGTGATTGTTGGTGAAGCCACAGGTGGTGGTGCTCAACCGTTTGAATACCGCCGGGTTAGCGACCACTTTGCTCTGGAGCTGCCTGAGTCGCGTTCGGTCAATCCCATCACCGGTTCCAACTGGGAGCGTGTTGGTGTAATTCCCGACGTTATTATTCCGTCTGACAAGGCTTTGGATGCTGCCATCAGCTTGGCTGAGGGTGAGATCAATGGTCCGATCGATTCGGTCACTCGCCATCGTCCTGATAACATGCCTGACGGACCTGATCCCCTCTAACCTTCAGATCGGTAATCCACCCCAGCTCCGCTTTCGAGGCCTGGTCTACACTGAAAGTAGTCGTAGGGGGTGGATATGAAAATCCGGTCGTTACCACTGTCTTCAGATTGGCTTACCAGGGTTGGTTACCTGGGGTTAGCATTCTTTGCCTTAAAAGGCTGTCTTTGGCTGTTAATACCCTGGTTGCTGGTACGCTATTTCTAAGCGGTCTTGCTCAACCTTGTCTGCCGCTGCTGTTGCGCACCACAAGAGGGGTCGGCAAAATTTCGGAGTGGGGGTGTTCCCCATGAATTTGTTGCAGCACCTTGTCGACAAGTAGGCGCCCACCGAATTCTGGGTCCTGATGGATGGTGGTAAGAGACGGCGTATAATACTTGGCGAGGGGAATATCGTCATAGCCGACCACGGCAATATCTTTTGGCACTTTCCGGCTTTTTTCATCCAGAGCACTGATGGCTTTCATTGCCAAAGCATCGGTGAGGGTAAAGAGACCATCGAATTCAATGTTTGTCTGGAGTAATTTTAAAACGGCCTGATAGCCTTCATCTTTGTCTGAACCTGTGTGAATCGCCAGGTCGGGGTTTTCTTTTAAGCCCGCTTCAGCCAGAGCTCGTTGATACCCGGCATAGCGGAGCCTACCTTCGGGCACTTCCCAGTCACCAATGACCGCTATGCTTGCACAACCCCGCTCGATCAGATGTCGGGTAGCGAGATAACCGCCTTCTTCATTATTGCCGCCCACGGATACGTAATCCTGCTCATCCATTTTTGCGCCCCAGACCACCATAGGAATGGTGGATTTGGCAAGCGCATTGAGCTGTTCGTGAATGTCGTTCTGCCCGATAACGATGAGGCCGTCACAATTGATACGGTGCAGGAATTGTCCGTCGCGATCCAGTTCCCGCAAGTTAACGGAAGACAGTAAAAGCTGGTGCCCCTGTTCCATTAACGTCATGGAAATAATGCCCAGCATTTCCTGAAAGAAGGGGCCCGCCAGTTGCCAGCGAGCCGTATGAGCGGAGGGAATCACGACCGCTATGGTGAGAATTTCTTTGGTGCGGAAATTCCTTGCACGGGTGTTAAGACGGTAGTTATGTTCGCGGGCAAGATCCTGAATTCTCTGTCGCGTTTCGATATTGATCAGTTCGCTGTTATTTAGCGCACGGGAAACCGTGGCTTTGGAGACGCCTGCCAACTTGGCGAGATCGGACATCTTTAACACAGTTTTTCTGGACATGCTCATGGCGTACTTCGTGTAAATCGACGTTGGCGGAATCCCGTATTCTAATGGATAAACGATTTAGGATGTTGGGTCTCTGGGCATTAGCAGCCAGAGAAATTGCAGGGGGAGTAACTGAATACCTTCTGAGCAGTCGGGTGTCACGGAGACCTGAATGGACGATGCCAGCTCCTGAGCGATGCCGGTTTGGTTGAAATGCTTATACAATTGGGCGTCCAATCGCTGTTCGTGATCGCTAAAATTGCAAACGCAGAGCAATTGATCGCCGTTGTTGTCAGAGCGCAGATACGCGAAACAATGGTCATTGCCTGTCTGCAGGATTTTCGTTGTACCCCGCCCCATAACCGGTGTTTGGCAGCGCGTCTGTAACAGACGTTGTAGCCCTTCAAAGACACGATGTTGAATGGTTTCCGGTGATTGCGCTTGAGCAATGTCTGCGTCGGTGATTGCCGGACGATTCACCCAGCGACTGTCATGGAGCTTCTGCGGGTCTTGCCGATACCCATAATCATTGAGTAGAGCCAATTCATCTCCGGCGTAGATCAGAGGAATGCCGCCGATGCTGAGAATGACGCTGTGCAGTAGTAGGATTCGCCGAACCGCCATATCAATCAGCTTTGGATCATCCCGCTCTAGTGCCTGCTCCAGGCCTGCTAGGGAGGCGAGAGCGCCGCAGACACGACAGTCGCCCGTGGCAGGGTTGAACTGAAAACCTTCGCCTTTGGCGAACGAACCCGGATGTTGGCCGGTGTAAAACTGGTTGAGAAAATGCCGGTGGTCGTAGGCATTAATGCCGAGATTGGCAGCGTCCTGATCATCAAAAGTCCAGCCGATATCGTCGTGGCAGCGCACATAATTTACCCAGGTACAGTCCCTGTGTATGTCAAAACGATGTTGTAATGATTCGGTCAATAGACGAGTTTTACGAGTTGCTAAGCTATTCCACAAAAGCGCCATCAGCAGAGGGTTGTAAGAGAGTTGGCACTCTTCGGGCGAAATATATTGATTCACATGGTCGGGATGCACAATGGCTTCTGATTTAAAGACGACTGAGGGGGCGGCGATCCTCAGGCAGGCATTAAATGCGCGTATGAGTTGATGGGCCTTGCGTTGATTTTCGCAATCGGTGCCCATTTCCTTCCAAATAAACGCCAGAGCATCCAATCGCAGGCAGTCAGCACCGACATTTGCCAGGAACAACATATCGGCGACGATCGCCCGAAAAACCTCGGGATTACTGTAATTTAGATCCCACTGAAAATTATTAAATGTGGTCCATACCCATTGGCCCGACGTTGGAATTTGCGTAAAACAGCCTCGGCGAATTTGAGGGAAAATCTCCCGCAGGGTTTTCTCATAAGCATCGGGAATACTGCGGTCATCGAAGATATAGTAGAAACTCTGATAGGTTGGATTACCGGCCCTGGCGGCTTGTGCCCAGGCGTGATCGTCCGCTGTGTGGTTAAACACAAAATCCAGAACCAAGTGGATGCCTGCTGCGTCGAGCGCAACAGCAAGCTCACGCAGGTCATCCATGGTGCCGAGTTTGGGATTCACTGTGCGGTAATCCGATACGGCGTAACCGCCATCACTGTCTCCCTCCGGTACTTTATAGAGGGGCATCAAATGCAGATAGCGGATACCCAGAGATTTCAAATAGGGTATCTTCTGTTGCAGTCTGGATAAATCGCCTGCAATCAGGTCGACATAACAGGCCATACCGATGATGTCGGAACGCTGATGCCACTCAGGGTCGGCAATGTGCTGTTGATCCTTGGCGTGAAGATGCTGAGGGCGTTGCCGCCATGCGTCGTAGAGCGTTTCTGTCAGAGACTCCAACTGTTGGTCGAGGTCATCGCGAAAATCATAGATGTCGGCCAGTAGTGCGTGCAGCTGCGGCAGGTATTGGCCCAGACGCAGTAAGAATTCACGCTCATGTGGCGGTGTGGTTTGTGCTATACCAAGTTGGTTGATGAGGTTGGTAAGCTTGAGTTGGCTGTATTGGGCGATACTCATTGCATCTCTTCACCCGTAAAAAGTCGCGTTACAAAAACGGCTCGACAGAAAACTGTCGAGCCCAAATCGCATCAAAACCGATAGGTGATAGATGCTGTGGTGGATGTTCCATTCAGGGGGCGGGCACGGATAATATCGCCATTGCTGGCAGAGCCTTCTTCCGATTCGGTAATGACAAATTCATCGAAAAGGTTGTTGACATTTAGGGAGGCTGTCAGATCTTCCGCAAGGTTCCAGCTGGCGAACAAATGAACCAGCGTATAGCCGTCTTGCTTGAGGTCGTTGTTATCTTGAACATAGTATTCGGTAGATCCCTGCAGGGTCGCACCGACAGCAAACTGCTCCACACGGTATTGTGGCGTCAGCGTATAGATGAAATCGGCTTGGCGACGGGGTGTATTCCCAACCACCGATGCATTGGTGCGGTCGGAACTGATTTCTGCGTCCGTCCAGGTTAGGTTCCCGCTAACCATAAATCCGGAATCGTGACTCCAAGTGCCCTCAAGCTCGATACCTGTGGCTTCGTATTCACGCATGAACGTATTGCCGCTGGTGACCTCCGCCTGGGTATCCTGTGTTGTGGTATCGAACAGCGTTGCGTAAACGTCGAAGACATCCCCCTGATATTTGTAGCCCAGTTCCAGCTGTTCAACAGTATCGAAACCATCGGTTGTGGATGCGAGGGCTCCCGCTGCCGTCAAGGCGCCACTGATTTGCAGAAGGCGATCAGCGATAGCGCGTTGACCTTCGCTGTAGCGAGCAAACAGGGTTGAGCTGTCTGTTAACAGGTAAGAGCCGCCGAAAGAATAAGCGACATCGTCCGTGTCATAGTCAACACGTTGTACTGAGGCTCCTCCGCGATTCAGGTTAATGACGCCGCCACCGAAGCCAAAGCCGTTGCTGGACGATGCATCTTCAACATTGAGATCAATAACACCATTGCCGTTGATATCGTAGTCGCTATTACCACCACAACATTGAGAAATCAGCTCGCCGTTGGCTTTGACATTGTTGTATCTCACGCTGGCATCGAAAATCCAGCGATCGCCGACATCGAAACCGATATTCATATATGGTGCGGTCGTTTGATACTGCAGATCCCATTCCCAACTCAGAAAGCTTGGCGTCCACAGGCCGTTGTAAACCAGCGGGTTGCCTGCGGCATCATCAATGTTGACGTATTGGGAATTTTCGCCGTCGACGGTTTGAATAAACGTCTGCCAGCTGCTCCAGCTGGTTTCGATATTCTGTTTCGAGTAGTAGTAACCGACGGTGACGCTGACGCCATTATCGAAATCCTTGGTGAGATTGAAATCATTAATCATGTTGCCAAGATCGTTGATACGCGTATCGAACAAGAGGTTTACATAGGTGAGTCCATCATAGGCGTCTCCACTCTCTGCCAGCGTCACAGAAGTGCTTGAACAGTCAAATGCATTGCCATCACCGTCGAGTGCGGAGCCACAGATTGCTGTCGCCATGCTGTCAGCAGACTGGGGGCCATAGACGCCGAACGTATCGGTAAATGGCGATATAAAACCGCCGCTAATTTTCGATGTTCGAAATTTGTTTGTCAGTGTTATGCCGTTGTCGAGATCTTTGTTTAATTCAAATCCAAACGAGTCGACTTTGGATTCAATACCGTCGGTTAAGTCCCGATTCTGTGGATTCCCATAGGCGTCAAAGGTGGAAATATTCGTCGTGTAAGGGGAGTGTAGCGTCTCGTTGCTCGCATCAAAGTTGGTGACCGGTCCATAAGAACCATTATTTTTGACTCGTACGGGAGCGGGTAAATAGGTCGTCACTCGGTCATCCAGATGCTTGAAGTAAAATCTCAAAAAGCCGTCGTCAAATTCCTGGGTGATGTTGGCTTTTATCTGGCCGCCGTTATCGCCGTTATAGCCGGTATCGCGTACGCCTTCACCATCTCTGAAAAAGCCTGCAACGTGAAACCTCAAGGTGTCATTTAGTGGCGCACCATAGGCAAAGTCTGTGCGGAACTCGTCGTAATCGATACCTGTGGTAAGACCGATACTGCCGCCTTCCTCTTCACCGGTGGCACTGATCAGGTTGATGACTCCGCCGGGAGAATTGCTGGCAAAAGTCGATGCCGAGCCGCCGCGAATAGACTCAACCCGTGCTACAGAGCTGTCGTAGCGTAAAAAGTTATCTGCGTTGCCAAAGTTGATATCACCGAATTCAAGCACGGGTAATCCGTCTTCCTGGATTTGCATAAATTTGGAGCCGCCCGTAGCCAGGGGAATTCCCCTTACCGTGATGTTGGCGTTGCCACCGCCGCCGGAGGATTCGGCGCGAATTCCCGGTAGAGAGCGGAAAATCTCTGCGGTTGAGCGCGGTGCGCTATAGGCAATTTCGTCGGCGTTGAGTCCACTGACAGAAACACTGGCCTCGAGCTGACTGCTACCTGCTGGCACAGCCGTAACCACAACTTCTTCAATGGTTTCAGCGTGACTGATTGTGGCACTGGCCAGGCCTATGGCGAGATAGAGAGGGGAGTGACGATAGCTCATGTGTGTGTCCCTTAGTTTTACGTTATTAGCAAGGGTTTAATGGTGTTTGAAAAGCTGGCCTATCCCCTTAGGGAGTTGGCTCAATTACTCTTGCAACCGGTTGAAATATAGATGGCCCTGCAATCGGTTGCAAGAGTTAGCGGAAAAAAGTCTAACGGGGGGCGTATTACAGCGATTTCTAATAAAAACGTCGTAGAACTACGGCAGTTCGTGGCGCCACGGGGGATTCGCGCCGGCTCGGGCAACGGTTACTGCAGCAACTTTGGCACCGAAAGCAAGAGCCGCACTGGCGATGTTGGCATCAATGGTTTGGAGTCGGGTCTTCTGCAGAGCATTCTGGTCGGTGAGGTAGGCGAGGACTCCGGCGTTAAAAGTATCACCGGCACCTACGGTATCGACGACCTCAGCTTTCTCAGCAGGTACCAAGATCTCATCGCCGGAATGGAGGATTGCGAGAGCGCCTTCGCCGCCTTGGGTGACGATCACCATGCTGGCATTTTCTGGCATCAACAGGCGGGCTTTTTCCGCCAGAGAAATGTTCTCTTCCAATAGCCAGTGCAGATCTTCATCGGAAACCTTAACGATATCGGCAATGGCAAGCAGTTTGCCGAGGCGATCTCGGTAGCGGACTACATCAGCGATAAAGCCTGGCCGTATATTTGGATCCACCATTATGGTGCGTTTTGGGGCTTCCCGTTGTGCCAATGCAAGATAGGCATCGGCGGCAGGTTCCTGGCAAAGGCTAATTCCTCCGAAATAGAGGGCATCAATGGTGTCCGGTAGGGTCGGCAGGTGTTGGGGCGTCAGCAGTCGCCCGGCTGAATTTTCGTCGTAAAAGGTGTATTTGGCTTGGCCGTTTTGTAATTCGACAAATGCCAGTGTTGACGCGTGGTCTAAAACCGCGAGCAGCGAGGTATCGACGTGGCTGGCGGCCAGAGCATCGCTCAGCTGGCGACCAAATAAATCGGACGAGATGCCGCTAAACATAGCGGTTTCTATGCCCAGGCGGCCCAGAGCGATTGCGGTGTTGAAAATGGCTCCGCCGCAATGGGGGCGTAACGCCGGATTACCGTCGGAATCCGTGCAGGGAATCATGTCGATCAGGGCTTCACCATTGCAGAGAATCATATCGGAACCTTATTGCTATTATTGATACGGGATTCTCCTGCAAATCTTACCGGAAATCCATACGAATGCCCTGAGAAAACATGAGGGTTTTACTCGGTTATTCGTTATAGTGCTATTCACCTCAGTGACGACTCGCGGCAGGCTGCTTGCGTTATGAGGTACTTTCGTCAAATTCGCTCCCAGATGTTTGGAAAATTCGATGTTTTCATATTCTCAACGCGCGCTTGCTGCTCTGGCCGTGTGCTGTTCTTTCTCTGTTCAAGGTGCTGTATCCCAAACCAAGGGAGATTTCGAAGATAAATTTCGCCAATTGGACGAAGAGTTACCTACCCCTAACAGTTATCGTAATGCGGCGGGTGAGCCGGGGCATGCCTACTGGCAGCAGCAGGTCGACTACCGTATTGCTGCCACCTTGGATGAAACACAACGGCATTTGAGTGCCAGCCAGACAATCACCTATACCAACAATTCCCCAGATACATTGAAGTATCTCTGGTTGCAGCTGGATCAGAATAAGTTCCGTTTGGATTCCATGGCGGAAAAAACTCTCACATTTGGCGGTATTGGTAATCGCGGTCCCGCTACCAGAGAGGCGATGGATGATGTGCCAGCGGGACTCACTTTTGATGAATTACGGCGCCAACAGTGGTTGGACGACCACGAGGTGGGGTACACCATCAGCCACCTTCAAGATGCTGACGGCAAAGAGCTGCGCGCAACCATCGTGGGTACAAACATGCGCGTGGATCTGAATCAGCCTCTGGCGCCCGGTGAGCAGCTGCAATTCAGCATGGATTTCGAATTTAACATTGTCGAGACAGAAGCGGTTCCCGCGCGTTCTGGTTATGAGCATTTTCCCGACGACGAGCGAAAAGGTGGCAACGATATCTTTCTGTTGGCCCAGTGGTTTCCTCGATTACATGCCTACACAGACTACGAGGCATGGACCAACAAAGAATTCTTAGGGCGGGGCGAGTTCACCCTGGAGTTCGGCAACTATGATGTCAGTCTGACGGTCCCGGCCGATCACATCGTCTCTGCAACGGGCAGTTTACAAAATCCGGATGCGGTTTTGACCGCGACGCAGCGCAAGCGATTGGAACAGGCGCGCGATGCCAAACGGCCGGTCTTTGTAGTGACGCAAGAGGAAGCGTTGGCGAACGAGAAGGACGGTACGGACGAAACCAAAACCTGGAAATTTAAAGCGTCTCAGGTGAGAGATTTTGCCTGGGCATCGTCTCGTAAGTTCATGTGGGATGCCCGCGCCCATCATCAGGGTGGCGATATTCAGCCCGAAGTCATGGCGATGTCTTTCTACCCGAAAGAAGGCGGCGATCTGTGGAAAAAATATTCGACCGAAGCCGTCATTCACACCTTGGAAGTCTATTCACGCTTCGCCTTTGATTACCCCTATCCCGTTGCTCAGAGTGTTAACGGCCCTGTGGGCGGGATGGAATATCCAATGATCACGTTTAACGGTCCGCGGACGACGCTCAATAAAGACGGATCCCGTACCTGGAGTCAGGCGGAAAAGCGCTTTTTGATCGGCGTTGTCATTCACGAAGTGGGGCATATTTACTTCCCGATGTTGGTCAACTCGGATGAGCGCCAGTGGACCTGGATGGACGAGGGGCTGAACAGTTTTCTCGATGGCGTTGCCGGTCGGGAGTGGGATCCGAAAATGCCCTGGGGTGTCGAGCCTCGGGATGTCGTGGACTATATGAAGTCCGATATTCAGGTGCCGATTATGACTCAATCGGATTCGGTGTTGCGTCTTGGTCCCAATGCCTATACCAAGCCTGCCGTTGCCTTGAATATTTTGCGGGAAGTCATTTTGGGCAGAGACCTCTTCGATTTCGCCTTTAAAGAATACGCCACTCGCTGGGAGTACAAGCGCCCAACACCATCTGATTTTTTCCGTACCATGGAAGAGGCCAGCGGCGTGGACCTGGATTGGTTCTGGCGCGGTTGGTTTTATTCCACCGATCATGTTGACATCAGCATTGATAAAGTCTGGCAATTGCGACTCGATACCAAAAACCCCGACATAGATTTTGCCCGTCGCCGTCAGGAAGAGGCGGATAAACCTCAACCGTTATTTGAGAAACGCGAACGCGATGCAGGCAACAAAACCTGGGTTGAGAGAAATCCGGATGTGCAGGATTACTACGATAAAAATGATCGCTTTACCGTGACCAATAAAGAGCGCAACGAATACGCACAATTGCTTGAGGATCTGGAACCTTGGGAGCGTGCGACGCTAGAACGCGCTGTCAAAGAAGACAAGAACTACTATGTGCTGGAATTTTCAAACCTGGGTGGTTTGGTGATGCCGATTCTTCTGGAGCTGACCTATGCCGATGGTTCCGTAGAAGAGCGCTATATTCCTGCTGAGATTTGGCGCCGTTCGCCAAAGTCGGTTGCGAAATTGATCGTGACGGAAAAAGAATTGGCGCAGGTTGTTGTTGATCCTCGCTGGGAAACCGCGGATGTCGACAATGAAAACAACCATTACCCTCGGCGTATTATTAAATCACGATTGGAAGTGTACAAAGAAGAGGAAAGCCTGAATCCCGTCGAGCGTGACATCATGTTTGATTCCACCACGAAAGAAGAAAAGCCAGAGCCGGGTTTCCACCAAAAATGATGGTATTACGCAGTGTTTTACTCGTTTCTTCTCTGATGATGAGCGCGTTTGTTAGCGCTCATCAGATGAAAGCCGCGATCACCAAAGTGTTGTTTAATCAGCGTACGGGCAACGTAGAAATCATGCATCGATTCTACGTTCACGATGCAGAGCATGTGTTGAGTGAGCTGGCAGGAAAACAAATTTATTTGGAAGAAGACGCCCTTGCTCAGCATAAATTTGCCGACTATGTACAAGACCATTTTGCCATCGGTGTGAATCAACCAAAGATGATTTCATTGTCCGATGTTGGTCAGGAAGTGGATGGAAAATTTATCTGGGTTTATCAGGAATTTCCCATTCCCTCATCGGTCAGTAAATTGTGGTTTCGCTTTGATGCCATGCAAGATCATTGGTCCGGTCAAATTAATCAGATCAATGTAGAAGGGCTCGGTAAGGTGAAGTCCTTACAGTTTGAATTGGGCGACGATTGGCAGTCACTGGATCTATAACTTTTTTGTGGCTACTGAACCACAAAAAGCCCGGACAACACTGAGTGCAGTCCGGGAAGATAGAGGTTCTTTGTCGTTGTTGTCAGCGGCGGTGTTACAGAGCCGCCAGCTCTTCGATGTCTGAAAATTCACTGGAAAGCCCGTCAGTATCAATCGCCTTGATACGAACATGGTAAGTGCCTTTCGGCAATTCCAGATTCAATTCTGTCTGCAGGCCGTCGCCAATGGTTACTGAGGTGAAGTCCGCATCATCGGTCAGTTTGTACTGCAACTGATAACCGGCCAGCTCGTAAGGGTAAAGCGTTTCGCCGTTGCTTCTTTCCATTGGGATGTCCCAGCTCACGCTCAAGGTACTCTCGGTTGGCGTTGTTACCGGTGGGGTTGTTGGCTCCTCGGTGCCACCGCCCGTACCTGCAGTATCGTCGGTTAACTGACGAATGTAGCAAGACTTAAAGGTGCCAGGGGCAGGATCCCCAAAGTTGGCGTTGCCACACCAGGCGCCATCGGTAAAGGTGGCAATGTTGTAAGAACCGCTGGCGCCGTAACGTACCTCTGCAGTGCCGTCGAACTCACAGGATGATTTTTCTTTCGAGCAGAACACCCAATCGCTGGGCGGTGTTGTTACCACAATGGGTTCTTCAACGACCGGCTCTTCGACCACGGGTTCTTCAATAACCGGCTCAGCCACAACCAATCGGTATTCACAGCGCTTAAAGGTGCCGGGCAGTGGATCGCCAAAATTGGCGTTGCCACAGTAAACACCGTCTTCAAAGGTGGCGGTGTTCCAGGAATCATTTTTTCCGTAGCGGACTTCCGCTTCGCCGTCAAAGGCACAGGTTTGTTTCTCTTTTGAACAGAAGGTCCAGTCAGACGCGAGGGTTGCCGGCGCGTGAGACAGACCGAGCAGTGCGCCACCGCTAACCAGAGCCAGTGACAGAAGAGATTTGCGAGTGTTGTTCAGTGATTTCATGGTGAGCCTCTATCAATATCAAAAATGTTGTTGTGTTCAGATCACCTCCTGTGAAGACACAGTAAAGATACTGAAAAGGCATATGCGGAGTTAGCTGAAATAACCCGGTGTTATCAAAACTGAGAGAGGCGGCACGGGGAAGGTGTGAAATGGCCAATCTAAGAGGGAGGGAAATAGAGCGAATCGCTATATCACAAGCAATGGCGTGCCAAATGTGAGGTAGATCTCAAGAATTGGCAGCTGAAATCTCCTGCCGAGAATGAAGGCTTCCTTAGGCGCAGACGAATAGGGCGCGAACAGATTCTGCTTAGAGGTTTGAGTCTGTTGGAGAATCCAGATTCGTTTGCAGGCGAGTCAAGAGTGCTGTGCTTGCGGCTATCTCCTCCTCAGTAACGCCTCGGTACATGGCAGCATGAACCCGGCTTTCGGCTTCGCTCATCTGAGTCATCATCTCTGTTCCTTTGTGGGAGACACACAACAGATGACTGCGCTTATCCGATGGGTGAGGGGTTTTTTCCAGTAGATTCTGATTGATCAACTCTTGCAACAGCCGTGTCACCTGTGCCTTGTCCCGTTTTAGGATTTGGGCAATGGACTGACTGGTACAAGGGGACTCCCGTCTGACCAACCGCATGACTTTGAGATGAGTGGGAGCCAGGTCAATACCCGCCTTGCGAAATTCCTTGCCAAGCTGCTGTTTGAAGCTGTGTAAGACGTTGGAGGCGCAATGAATGATGTGGTGATCTTGCACGACGGGAACCTATTTTGAAAATATAGTTGATAGTATCAACAAGTTTCGGTAGTGTAGTTGATAAGGTCAATTATATGTTGGCGAGATGTGATCGCCAAGGAGAACTCTTCTGTGAAAACGTCCCAAATGCAATCCTCTGAAGAGCCGGTGTTGGTTCGGTCGCGTCATCCGCTAAAACTTCGCCAGCTGCTTGTTACACAAAGAACCCAATTGACGCCCAATATGGTTCGAATCGAATTTGAGAGTCCGGATCTTGCCGACTTCGCGTCTCTTTCCCCCGATGATCACGTCAAAGTATTTATTCCTTTGGCAGACGGAGAGTCCGCCAAACGCGACTACACGCCGCGTTACTTTAGCGCCGCAGAGCAGCGCCTGACTCTGGATTTTGCGGTGCATGAGGGTGGCCCAGCCGCCCAGTGGGCTCAGCAGGCGCAGGCGGGGCAAACGCTTCAGGTTGGCGGACCAAAAGGTTCGCAGGTCGTGGAAGGTGATATACGACAATGGTTGTTGATTGGTGATGAAACCGCTCTACCGGCCATTGGGCGCCGTTTGGAGGAGCTGCCAGCAGGCGTTCACGTACAAGTGTTAGTGACGGTGCCTTCTGCAGATGATTGTCAGACATTCGAGACTGCGGCCGATACGCAAATTCATTGGCACTGCCGCTCGAAAACGGAGTTAATTACTGCCGAGCCCCTGCTGCAAGAATTGGACAAGAGGGCCAACCTGCAGCAGACATTTTGTTGGCTGGCGGGGGAATCCGGCATGGTGAAAGCCGTACGCCAATATTTGTTGGAGTCCCGACAGCTGCAGAAACCTTGGTTAAAGGCCGCGGGCTATTGGCGTTATGGCTCTGAAGAAGCGGGTGAGCGTTTTGATTAATTTCTGTGCATTTAGGCTGTTGAATACACTGAGTATTGGGAAGACATCTAAGCCCGGTAGTCGCCTGCAAGACGGTATTCGTTTCGCCTGTATGCTGTTCGCAAGCATGTTGTTATTTTCCGAGGTGACTATGGCACAAGATACGATGACAAAATCACAACGTCATCTAACCCTTATCGCTGCGAATAGGTTTGTGGCTGCCGCCGTGCGGGAAGCCGAGCAGCGGCAGGTCAATATTTGTGTCGCTGTCGTCGATGCCTCTGGGCATATGATTGCATTTCAGCGTATGGATGACGCAGCATTAGTGTCTGTTGATGTTGCCATCGAAAAGGCCAGGACCGCTGCTTACATGAAGACAGATGCGGACTTTTTTGAATCAAAAATCAATGGCGGTGAGACGGCTCTATTATCGGTGCGTGAGCTTATGCCTCTGGCAGGTGGTGTCGTAATTGAGCAAAACGGCGAAATCGTCGGTGCTCTTGGCGTGAGTGGTTCTGCGGGAGAGACTGATCTCGCCATTGCGCAAAAAGCCGCGGGGGTATTGAAAGAGTAGCCGTCTTTAAAGAGGACCTCTGACAATCTGCGTCTTAGGTTTTCAACGTAAGGGAACCTCTGATTTTAAACGACCCGGTTAGCATTAACTCCAGATCGCCCTAAACTTCAACTTCCTTATGCGTCATACTATGTGGACACGAGCGTAGCTCTGTTATTGGGAAACGTCAGTGACCTGCTAAGCTTCATAGGGATCGCATAAAAGGTAGGGTATGGATGCAATTGGGTAGTTGTTTGCGGCTAGGTTGGCTCGCCCTGGTATTCAGTGTGGTGGGCGCCGCGAAGGCGTGGGCGGAAGTCCCGAAACCGGAGGATATTCGTGATCCTTCAGCAGAGGTTCTGGAAAACGTCGGTGAATTAGAATTTCGACAATGCCGGATTCGCGCACAGGGCCGCGAGCGCAAGGTTCAATGTGCCTGGTATCCCGTGCCAGAAAATCCTGCGGATGCTGATGGCAAAACGATCGATCTCTTCGTTGTACGTCTGCCTGCCAAACGCTCATCGACGAAAATTCAGGATCCCGTTCTTTTTATCGCCGGTGGGCCAGGTCAGGCAGCCAGTGAATCCTATCTTTATGCCGATTATCAGTGGCCAGCGCTGGCGGTTAATCGGGATTTCTATCTTATCGATCAGCGCGGCACCGGCTATTCCAATCGCTTGGGATGTGACGAAATCCGAGAGCGCTATGCCGGTCTCGAAACCGAAACCGATTTATCTGTCATCAGACAGGCAGCCAGGGATTGCGTAGCCCTGTTAGATGCGGACGTGCGTTTCTACAACACGGATACCACGGTTCAGGATTTCGAAACCCTGCGTCAGGCCATGGGTATTGAAATCTGGAACCTCCTTGGGGTTTCCTATGGAACTCGTGTGGCTACCCACTATATGCGTCGCAATCCGGAAAGCGTACGCAGTGTGGTTCTGGATTCCGTACTGGCGCCCTCAGAGGTGCTCGGTCTCAACATTGCTCATTTAAGTCAGGCGATGCTCGATGTCTTAATCGAGCGCTGCCAGCAAGATGTCATGTGCCATAAGCGCATGCCTAATTTGAAATTCGAAATTGATCAATTGTTTCAACGGCTCAATGAGAGCCCGGTTAACATCCGGGTCGAAAATTTTACCAGCGGTGATATTGAAGACGTCGAATTTACCAGCGAAATGTTGGCGACGCTGGTGCGAATGTATTTGTATTCAAGTAGCACAGCGGCACTGCTGCCACCTATGCTGCATGAAGCCGCTGTAAAGAATAATTTCTCGCCCCTGGCGCGAGCCGCTCAGGCAGTCAACGATTCCCTGGAGGATGCCATCTCCACCGGGTTACATAATTCGGTGGTTTGTACAGAAGACGCGCCTTATCTTAACGAGTATCCGGATACCCTTTCGAAACTCAATCGAGACAGTTATTTCAGATTCGATTTTGTGGAATTTTTGCAGGCAACCTGTAGCGTGTGGCCGGTTGGTGAAAACAAACTTTCTCGAGAGCCGCTGCAGTCGAACATTCCTACGTTACTGGTCTCAGGTGAGTATGACCCCATTACGCCTCCCGCTTACGCAGAAAAAACCGCGCGTGAATTAAGTCATGCAACGCAGCTCGTCTTGAAGGGACAGGGTCATTTTGTCAGCGTGACAGGGTGTATGCCCGACTTGATTGAAATCTTTATCAACGACAAAAGCACAGAGAATATCGATACCCAATGTTTGGATCGAATCAGTGCAGATCCCGTGTTCATCAACTTTAATACAGCGTCACCTTAAAACCTGTTCGTAGGCATTTATGATTCACGCAGAAGGCTTGGCAAAATCCTTTGCCAAAAAGGGCAGCCGCAAAGAAAAAGTTGCCGCGGTCCAGAGCGTTTCCTTTCGGGCCGAAGACGGCAAGATTACGGGTTTGCTGGGGGCCAATGGTGCAGGTAAGTCGACGACGTTACGGATGCTGGCGGGAATGATCTCGCCGGATTCCGGCAGTGCGCAAATCGACGGTTGGGATATTGTTAAAGACAAACTCGAGGTTCGCAGATCCATTGGCTATATGCCGCATAACTCGGGCATTTACCCAAGATTAACGGCGATCGAAAATATCGAATACTTCGCAGCTCTCGCAGGGGTTGAAAAACCGCTGATCAAGTCACGTGTATTGGAGTTGGTCGATATTTTAGGTATGGAAGCCTTTGCGGATCGTCGTACTGCTGGATTCTCTCAGGGACAGAGAACCAAAGTGGCGCTCGCTAGGGCCTTGGTTCACAACCCGAAAAATCTGATTCTCGATGAGCCCACCAATGGGCTTGATGTCATGGCCACACGGAGCCTGCGAAAAATTTTGGAAAGCTTACGCGAACGCGGCCACTGTGTGCTGATCTCAAGCCACATCATGCAGGAGATTACCCATTTGTGTGACCATGTCGCCATCGTTAATGATGGGCGCGTTGTCATTGAAAACAGTGTTGAGCAGATTCTGCAGCAAACCGGGCAAGACGATTTTGAAGATGCGTTTGTCGTTGCCATTGGCGAATCTCTGGGAGACGCCTGATGTCGCAGATTTTTCTTATTATGTGGAAAGAGATTCGCGATAACCTGCGCGATAAACGTTCTTCGTATTTTGCCATTCTTTATGGCGCACTTATTTTGCCGGCGCTAACTATGGTGCCGCTGATCATTCAGGCCAATAAGCACATTAAGAGCTTTGATGCCGGCACCGAATTTTCTTTTTATGAGATGGAAAAAGCACCGAATCTGGTGAGCTATCTGACGTCCAGAAATTTAGATGCTAAACCCATCGGTGATGATTATGAACAGCAGATCCTCGATGGTGACGTCGATTTGGTTCTGACCCTGGATGAAAGTTACAGCGAAAGCTTGCAAGACGGCAAGCCCGCAAAACTGTTTCTGCACTATCGTAAGGAGCGACAGGATTCTGAGGCACTCTACTGGCATGTGAGATCTGAACTGGATAACTACGCGAGAGTAATTGGCAGTAAGCGTATGACCGTACGGGGATTTACGCCTGAGCTGCTAAAACCTCTTGATGTGATTGATAGAGACTTGTCAGAGCAGAGTAAGACGTCCAGCCAGCTGGCGAACATCGTGACGTTTCTGATTTTCTTCTCTTGCTCTATGGGAATTTTTTATTTAGCGGCCGATTTGACAGCCGGTGAGCGCGAGAGATCATCATTGGAGCCTCTGTTAAGTTTGCCGGTCTCCCGCAATAAAATTGTTCTTGGCAAATACCTGTCGGTTTTGGTGTTTTGCATCGGATCTATGACTCTGTCCCTGGTGTGTTGTGCCTTGTTATCGTCGTTTTTGCCGGAGCGATTTTTTGAATTTGCGGACATTCCTTCTGTCATCACCTGGTTAAAGATTTTCGTCAGTGCTGGGCCAGCGTGCATTTTGATTTCCAGCTTTATCCTGGCCATTGCCACCTTCGCCAAAAGCCAGAAAGAAGCGCAGACACTGATCGGGTTGGCGATGTTTGTTCCATTGGCACCGATGTTAATTAATTTGTTTATGGACGTTAGAGAAACGCCCATTCTCTCGGCAATCCCGATACAGGGAAATTATCTCTACACCGACCGAGTCATGATGGACACCAGTTATTCACTGCTGCATGTGCTGCCCGCCAGCTTGGCGTGTATCGCTGCGGCACTGGCCTTTCTGGCTGTGGCCTTCTACCTCTTTCGTCAGGACAGCATTTTAAGCAGTTAAATATTGGGCGTAGTAGGCACTTCGCCCTTAACCCTTCTTTGTCATTCCTGTGATTCTTTTGTAATCCGTCATAGCAATCCAACGCGTACTTTGACCATGCGCACTTTTCCGGTATGCCGTTCTAATCGGTAATCAATACGGCGATTGCGACGCCTATCCGAAAAGTGCGTAAGGATCTTCTTCCTGTAAAAGGACTTCTTTTCTCATTCGCGTGAATCACTTCATAAGTGAACGTTCACCGCTGATTCACAGAACGCAATGAGATTCTAAGGAAGCTCTGATTAACGCAGCGATGTCAACGCAGGTAATTAATCAGAGGTTTCCTAATTTGGGGTTCGATATCACCAGACACTCCGTCTGCGATGATTATTGGCATATCGGTTTTTCTCTTGGGGTTTAATCATGAGTGAAGTACATGGGGGTGGCGGCCGTTCTGGCTGGCTGCCAAAACTCGTCGGTGCGCTGGTCGCGTTATCCGGTATCGGCTTTATCGTGGGAGGCTTCTGGCTCATTGCCGTTGGTGGCTCCTGGTACTACGGCATTGCCGGTGTTGGTATGCTCGCCGCCGGTGTTCTGCTTATGCAGCAAAAGCGTTCGGGGGCACTGTTATTCGGCGTTGTCTTACTCTTTAGTTTTCTGTGGGCCGCCTGGGAATCCGGCTTGGATTATTGGCGCTGGGTCCCTCGTTTCGATGTGGTTTTGATATTGGGAATCCTGGTTGCGTTCACGTTGACCCGGTTGGATTCGCCATTTAGTAAAAAAACAATGCAGCGTTGTATTGGCGCTGGTATTGCTGCCTTTTTAGTTGCATTTGGGTTTGCCTTTGCGCCTCACGGGGTTACTCCTGCCGTGCCAGATTTTCCCGATGCGGCCACCGCTCAGGTGCAGACGCATATCGATTCAGATCAGGTAACGTCACAGAGTGGGGATGAAGCCAAGGCTGGCGATTGGCCAAACTATGGCAGGGCTGGTGATGCACTGCGTTACTCCCCGCTAACGCAAATCAACAAAGAGAACGTCGGCTCGTTGCAGCGAGCTTGGACATTTCGTACCGGTGACTTACCCGATGAACGTTGGGGGGCTGAGACAACGCCACTGAAGGTGGATAATCGTCTGTATCTCTGCTCTTCACGCAATATGATGATGGCTTTGGATGCCGCAACGGGCAAAGAAATCTGGCGGTACGATCCCAAAGTGTCCGAGTCGACCATTCCCTACACGGCAGCCTGTCGTGGTGTTACCTATGTGGATGTCAGCAAACTGAACTCGGCTGGTCCAGCCCAGGCTGCACCTCAAATGCAGGAGGTCTCAGCCGATCAATCGCAAACAGCCAGTTTGCAACCGGCTGTTTATTCCGAAACTGCTACCGAATCAGAACAGCCTGCTGGCGATGGATTCTGTGAGCAGCGTATTGTCGAAGGGACGCTTGACGGTCGCATCATCGCTGTCGATTCGAAAACCGGCAAACTCTGCACGGACTTTGGTGATAACGGCCAGGTTGATATCACTCAAGGTATGGGGGTGCCTGAAGGTCAAAGCTATATGGTGGCAATCAACTCTGCGCCGGTGGTTGTTGATGGCGTGATTGTGACCGGTCACCAGGTGACGGATGGTCAATATCGCTGGGCACCTTCCGGCGTTATTCAGGGCTTTGATGCTGTCACTGGTGAGTTGCGTTGGGCATGGGACGTTGGTGCCCCGGAGCGCACCGGTAAGCCGCAAGACGGAGAGACCTATACCAAAGGCACACCTAACATGTGGACGACTGCCACGGGTGATGAAGAGTTGGGGCTGGTGTATCTGCCCATGGGTAACTCCGCTGCCGATTACTGGAGCAGTTCTCGTCGCGATTTTGAAACACCCTACACAACGGCTCTGGTTGCGCTAAACGTAAAAACCGGCAAAGAGGTCTGGAAGTTTCAGACCGTGCATATGGATGTTTGGGATTATGATCTGGGGTCTCAGGTCAGTTTAATTGACTACCCAGATAAAACCGGTACGCCTGTGCCTGCCGTGGTTCTTCCCAGCAAACAAGGTGATATCTACATTCTTGATCGTCGCACCGGAAAACCCCTGACCGAGGTGGCTGAAAAACCGGCTCCGCAAGGTGGTTTAGAGCCGGAAATGCGTGCGGCAACGCAACCCCATTCTCTCTATCACACACTGCGCAAGCCAGATCTAACGGAAAAAGATATGTGGGGTCTGACACCCTTCGATCAAATGTACTGTCGCATCAATTTCAATCGTGCGTCTTACAAAGGCTTTTACACGCCGCCAACCACAGAGACCCATTGGATCGAATATCCTGGCTACAACGGTGGATCTGACTGGGGAAGTGTTGCCATTGATCCTGAGCGTGGCGTCATGATTGCCAACTACAACGATATGCCTAATTACAATCAGCTGGTGCCGCGTGAAAAAGCCAATGAATTAGGGTGGTTGCCTCGAGACCAGCAAACTGAGAAGAAAGGCAGCACAGCAGAAGGTGCTGGTGATCCGCAAGAAGGTGTTCCTTACGCCATTGATGTGAACGCTGGCTGGCGGGTGAAGTTTACTGGCATGCTGTGTAAAGAGCCTCCCTACGGTGGTATTCGTGCCATCGAGCTGGCAACCGGACGTACCCTGTGGGATCGCCCAATCGGTACCGCACGCAAGAACGGTCCTTTCGGTATTGCCTCGCACCTGCCCGTGACAATTGGCACACCCAATAACGGTGGCTCTGTCGTTTCCCGAGGTGGTTTGATTTTCATCGCCGCGGCAACCGATGACCTGATTCGTGCCATCGATATCGAGACGGGTGAAACGGTATGGCAGGATGCTCTGCCCGCAGGCGGTCAAGCAAACCCAATGATATACGAGCAAAATGGCAAAGAGTATTTGGTGATTGTGGCCGCGGGTCACCATTTTATGGAAACCAAAGAGGGCGATTACGTTATCGCTTACGCCTTGCCTGATAAAGCCTGATAGGTTTTATTCGGCCCCTTTAGCCCCGCCTTGTGCGGGGCTTTTTTGTGCCTGTGTGGTTTTTCTATCCCTTAACAACCGCCACATGGTGGTGCAGTTTACCGCGATTAAGGTGGCCTCCAGCAGCGTTGGCCCGATGGATCCAACGAGAATATTATTGGTCAGCCAGCAGCAGGCGCCCAATAAAAAACCGCACCGCATGGCGATGCCGCGTAAACAGAATACCGAGAAGGTGCCAATGCAATTGCCAACGACTGGAATCATATCCGTCCAGTCTTCCGCCAGATAGGCGCCCCAGCCAAGGGTGACGCCAATAAAAATAAACGCCACCCAGATTGAAGAGGTTTTTAATGCCACGAGTGCGCGAACGCCTGCCATCAAGGCACTAAAACTCGCCGTAACAGCGCCCAGTAGCGCGAAATGGAGGGCAAGGTTCAGGTTCATGACCACCATAATGACCTTTAACTGGCGATCATCTTTCTGGTAAAAGCAGTAGATCCCGAGAAAAAACGCGAGGTAGCCTAGCCCCTGGGCGAGGTTAAATTCTGGCAGTGACATACAGTAGTTTCAGGCGCGGAAACCCAGGCACGCTATCATGGCATGAGATCGGTAGCAAGGTGGGGCCTCTCCCAATCATGTGTTACTGTCGAAGGGGTAGATCGCAGAATAAAACAACGGACTTTTCAGTGTGAGGCAGGTTATGGATAAGTGTGTATTGACGAAAGCTGAGATAGACGCTTTTGAAGGTGTCGACAAGGTGCATTTTCTCAATGCCAAGGCGCAGCGCAACAACAAATCCTTGGGGGATCTTACCGGGATAACCGGCTTTGGTTTTCATATCATTGAAGTGCCCGCAGGTTGCGACTCGACGGAAGAGCATGTCCACTACTTTGAAGACGAATGCGTTTACATGCTGGAAGGGCAGGCGCAAGCGGTCATCGGCGATGACATTTTCACCGTGTCTCCGGGGGATTTTATCGGTTACCCGGCTGGTGGTGAATCACATCTGTTGCGGAATGTTTCCGATCAGCCGTTCAAATGTATTGTCGTTGGGCAGCGCCTGGATCACGACGTTGCCGATTACCCAAGCCAGAAAAAACGCATTTACCGCAACGCTGGCATGGCTTGGAATTTGGTCGATCACGATGCGATCGATACGCCAAATGCCGGTAAAAAAGTGTAGCTGTGCAGCAGCGAAAGAAAAACGTCATAAGTCTTTTTAACCGTGCGCTATAAGAGCCACGAAAACCTTTCCTATTTCGCAATAGTGACAGTTTTTATTTTTGTCCTTCCGTAGAATTTCTCATCATTCAAGCTTTCTCGCATTCAATAGATGAATGCGAGAAAGCTCTGCGCGTAACACCTCACAATAAAATACCGATAAGAAAAGAGGAAAATCATGCTACTACGTCAAAAGAATGCGTTGGTGACAGGGGCAGGTTTGGGAATAGGTCGTGCCATCGCACTGAATTATGCTCAAGAGGGCGCTGCCGTTATTGTCGCTGATATTGATGCCGCCAGTGGGGAAGAAACGGTGGCCTTTATTCGGGAGCAGGGGGGTAAGGCAGACTTCATTCCGTGCGATGTCAGTACCTCTCAGGGTAATAAGGACTTGATTGATAGTGTCGTACAGACGCTCGGCTCACTCGATGTTGCCTGTAATAATGCCGGTATCAGTGGTGACTTTGTGAAAGCGGGTGAATTGACGGACGAGCAGTGGTTGAAGGTGATTAACCTGAATCTTTCCGGCGTATTTTACGGCTGTCGTGCCCAGATAAATGCCATGTTAAAAACCGGCGGAGGCGCGATTGTTAATGTCGCATCGATTTTGGGCGCGGTTGGTTTCCCAGAAGTTGCTCCTTACACCGCGGCCAAGCATGGTGTTGTTGGGCTGACAAAAACTCTGGCATTGGAATACAGCGCATCCGGTATACGTACCAATGCGGTTGGGCCTGCGTTTATCAACACGCGATTAACCACAGAAAATTTACCCGATGACGCACGTAAATTGCTTGAAGACAAGCATGCGGTTAAACGCATCGGTGAACCGAAAGAGGTGGCCAATTTAGTCAGCTGGCTGTCGAGTGATAAAGCGAGTTTTATTACCGGTGCTTATTATCCCGCCGATGGTGGGTATTTGGCGCAGTAGAAAAGCGCCCCGAAGGGCGCTCTTTTTCCGCGAATAAAAAGAGGCGCCCGTCGCAAACGCCTCATTAATCTTACTTAGAACGAATACTTAACCTTCACACCATAGGTTCTCGGCTCAGAGAGCCCTAAAACCATGCCTGAGTTATCAGCGAAGTAAATGCCGGATGCATCGAAAGCGTAGTAATCGTAGGAGGAGGTGTAGGTGTCGTCGTCTAACAGATTGTCGACATAGGCCTGAACCTCTATGGCGTTATAGGTTATCCCAGCACGTAGATTGACCCGATGGATATCGTCGGTTTTCACATGATTCGCCTGGTTGGACCACTGGCCGTCTTTGTAAATGTAGTCGAGGCGGGCAAACCAAGGAAGATCCGGACCAGAGAGTACATTGTCGTACTGAAGTCCGAGATTTCCCGAATATTTGGAAACACCGGGCTGCTCTTTGCCTGAGAAGTCTGAAATACCGGTTAACGACGTCGCTGCCGCATTGGTATAGGACTTAATATCCGAGCCGGTATACGCCGCAGCAACGTTCATAATAAGGTTTTCGCTGATGGCCCAATTGGCTTCGAGCTCCAATCCGTACAGGTCGACTTCACCGGTATTGGCTACACCGGAAAAGCTGGTTGCCATGTCGGTTCCTGGTTCACGAACAACAATATTGATCCGGTTGATCTGCTTTTTCCATTGCGCGTAGTAAAAGGCTGTTGAGAAATTTACGGAACCATCGAGTAGCGAGCCTTTTAATCCCAGCTCGTAGTTGGTGACTTCTTCGGGTTCAACGGTCAGAGTGATGCCTTCCTCTACCGCGACGTTATAAACATAGTCGCTTAGGGTTTGAAGTCCCAGGTTAAACGCAGAAGGGTTTACACCTTGCGCGATTGAGGCATACGCCATTAAGTCATCGTTGACTTTGTAGTCGACAATAACGCGCGGCAGAAAGTTATTGAAGGTGTCTGAGGCTTGTTCGTTACCATCAACGTCGTAGGCGATGATCTCGTCTGTCTGATATCGGCCCTCTAAGCTTACGGTTAATTTTTCAGTTAAGTTGTAGCTCATACCGAAGAAGACACCGAAGGTTTCGGCTTCGTTTTCTCCGGTGGGTGTCACCGAGGAGGGGACGGGCAGTAACGACAGCAGGGTTGTCATCGTTGAGTCAGTGGTTGCATCCAAATAGCTGATGCCAACACTGCCGCGGAATTTGCCCATATTGTCATAGCTCAAGCGAAATTCCTGCGACCAATCCTCCTGTTCCCGCTCAACCAGGTACCCGTAGTTGTATTCATCAGAACCATAGTGATCAATGTCGTTGAGCAGTATCCATTGCTCCTGGTTGTAGCCAGAAAGAGATGACAAGGTGAACCCTGAATCGCCAAGATCCCAATCGGCGATTAAATGCCAGTGTTGATAATCGCGAGCCATTCCATAGTCATCGAGCATATCGGTATCGGTAATGCGGTTTTCTGAGTTATTTAGCAACGCTTTGATTTCTGGTGTTGCCTGGGTGTTGTAGGAATAACCGTCAACTTTTGTGGGGACAGTGCCGCAAAAATAAGGGGCTGAGACGATCGTACAGTTGGATTGCCCCTGAACCAGGACATTGCCCGCAGAATCTGTGATATCAACAGCGGATACAAACGCCGATGCGGCGGGACCGTCTTCATCGTGAGAATAGAAGCCGAAGCCTTTAATGGTAAGGTCGTCGGTCGGTGTCGCAATTATCAGAGCGTTGAACATCTGGGTTTTCTGATCGCCCAGAGTACTGCCGTCGTACTCGTTATCCCAGTAGCCTTGCTTGTCATACATTTCTGCGGACGTCCGAAACGCCAGCTTTTCGGGAATCAACTGACCTTCCACCTCGCCTCTCAGCCGGTAGTAGTCCTCGTTGCCAAGGGTGCCTTCGACAGATCCCGCCCAGTCTTCGCCCGGCTCACGGTTTACAACGTTGAGCGCTCCGGCAAAAGTGTTACGACCAAAATAGGCGCTTTGCGGCCCACGCAGAATCTCTACTCGCTCGGGGGATCCGACAGATGAGATGGCGGTTGTTGACGAAACTGGTACCCCGTCGATAAACATGGAGGCTGTGGTTTCTACGCCACTGCTGGGGGAAAACCCGCGTAGAGTGAAGGTTTGCACAGTGCGATCGGTTTTGCCGGAAAAGTTATCAGATATGGTGAAACCGGGCGATTGATCGCCGAGATCTTTGATTTCAACAATGCCACGTTTATCGATATCAGCCGCTGTAATCGCAGATACGGCGACGGGAACATCTTGCAGACTCTCGTCTCGTTTTCGAGCCGTGACCACAATTTCCTCTAATATGCCTTCAGCTAAAACGATTGGGGACTCCATCGATAGTGCTGATGCGATAACACCGATAGATGCGATGGTTTTGATTCCGATAGTTTTGTCTTTCTCAATAATCATGTGCTCAACTCTTCACTGCGAATTCATTGTTTTAGGTTTGGGCAAGGGGCCTTGAGCGGTTTGGACTCACGCCCTCTTATTTTGCCCGGTTGATCTCTCAGAGCAGTGGTTAAACGTCTTTACGCTTTGTCAGCGCTGTCAAAAAACGTCCTATTATTGATTAATTTTGCCTGGCGATATTACCGACCAGGGTTGTAAGTCGTTAAATTAAAGCGGTGTTGCTGTTTTCTCATAATCTGGCGTTTCTGGTGGCACCTGATCCGCGTAGTATTCGAGCGTACCGAGCACGCCAAGGTCGGGTCCGTCGGTAGGTTCTTCAAACAGATCTGGCCGGTCGCGTTCGACCCTTTCGCGAACGGCGACGGGAACATCGTCCATTCCGCCAGTGATTTGATAGCTGTGCATCCGGCCCATGAGAACACCGTGAACGCCACTTTGCCCCATCAGCATCCATGGCCACCAGGGGGCTTGTCGCATAAAACCCGCGTGAAAGCTGGCTGTTTCCAGGGAGCGATCATCGATTTCGGCGCGAGGGGTAAAAATTGTGAAGTGCTCAGACGGATTAACACGATGGCCGGTTGACGCCTTTGGCCAGCCTTCTGGCGTTACCGGATTGGTATATTCGTGGGCGTAATCCCAGCCCAGCAGATATTGATCGCCAATAGGCTGCCAGGGTAACAGAAATGGCTCACCACCTGTTTTTGCTGAGCCTATGTCATTGTTGGTGGTTTCGCTGTCACCGACGCGAAAGACCTTGCGGGTTAGGCCCAATGTGCCCCGAAAGCGGTCGTTGAGAAACGGAAAAACCTCCACCCGCTCCCCGGTCCAGGGGTTGTCCCAATGGTCAAGAATTTTGCCGGTGGCTAGGTCTGTGAAGTAGCCGCATTCTTTGCCCAGCACCTTTACGCTGCCGTCTTCAAGAATAACATTGCGAATGTTACCGAAACCGCAATAGCCGAAGAGTGGCTTGGCGCGCTGGTTTCCAACAATCGCGTATTGCACACCCTGATAGCCGGATAATACGGCTTTGTCCCCAATGGTGCCCCATAATTTGGCAAACCCGTAGAGGTTTTCTCTGGGGTCGGTGACATCCAACGGGCGCGAGTGATCGCTCGTAGCGCTTACTGTCGATCCGATGGACGCTCCAGCAGTCGATGCTGTAACCGCTGCCGTTAGACCTGCGGCGAGAAATGATCGCCGTGATTGGGTGTTCGCATCTTCCATTGAGGCTTTTCCTGAGAGTCGGTGGTCAATCAATCGGCCTTTGCAGCAATTAATAATGTGCATTGAGCAAATGGTGTAAATTCATGTTGATTTTGCGCTCGTTAGCTTTGGCCACCATGACAATTATCAAAAATCTAAAAGGTTTGTTTACTGACCGTATAACTGGGATCGAAAAATAGAACTGGAAATCGTCGAGGTTAAAATAAGGTTCGTTAGTGTATTTTTGATATTTGTTAAAGTGAACGACAGCTATAGGTCTATGATCGAACGCAGTTTCTTTCACTGACTGCTAACATTGGATGTCACAATGCGCCTATCTCGTATAAAGCCCCTTGCTCTTGCCATAACCTTGCCTCTGTTATTACAGAATTGTTCCTCCCATCATTCCTCAAGCAATATTCAGCAGGGCACTGTCGAAACTCAGCAGGGCCTGGTGCAAGGTGTGATCGAGGGTGAGCTTCTTGAATTCAAAGGTATTCCCTACGCTGCGCCCCCTATTGGAGATTTGCGCTGGCGAGCGCCACAGCCTGCTGTTGTTCGAGAAAATACCTTGCTCGCGGATCAGTTTGGAAATCGTTGTTGGCAGCGCCCCACGCCACCGGAAATGCCATCTAGCGAGTCGTATACTCAGGCAGAAAGCGAAGATTGCCTGTATCTGAATGTCTATCGGCCTGCGGGCGAAAGTGATCAACCGCTCCCTGTCATGGTATGGATTCCCGGCGGCGGCTTGGTTTCTGGTTCTGGCTCGCGTCCGGTCAACTACGGTGGAAACCTGGCACGTCATGATGTTGTGGTTGTGACGGTTAACTACCGACTGGGATGGTTTGGCTTTTTTGCACATCCGGAACTCAGCGCAGAGAATCCTGATAACGGTCAGCTGTATAACTATGGGTTGCTGGATCAAATTGCGGCATTGCAATGGGTTCAGAGCAACATCTCTAATTTTGGTGGTGACCCTGATCAAGTGACCATTTTTGGGGAGTCAGCCGGTGGGGCCTCTGTTGATGCTTTGATGGCATCCCCGCTCGCCAAAGGCTTGTTTAGCCAGGTCATTTCTCAATCCGGCTACGGTCGTGGAGACTTACCCAGAATGGAGAAGCTGGCAAAAGAAGGCGAGGAAGGCGTAGAAGCCATGGCGGCGGAACTGGCCGATAAATTATCGTTGGACGCGGCAGATCTCGCCACTCTACGCAGTTTACCACCGGAAAAGATCGTCGAGGGAACCAATTATCAGCGTTACATTCAGTTTGCGGTGGATGGCGTTACCTTGAAAAACAATGTTGCGGATGTGTTTGCCGCAGGCGACCAAGCACAGGTCCCTCTCATGATTGGCGCCAACGATTTCGAGTTTGGAATGGTGCCGCCAGAGGCGCAAAAGGCGTCGGTTCTTAAAGATATCCTTCCCGAGGCAACCTACGATCAACTGACGCCCTCGTACGAAACAGAGTTGTTACGGGATACCTTGTTTATCAGTGACTACAACTTTCATTCCCAAATTCGGGCACTATCGCAATTACAGCACGACAGCGGGAATCCGGTATACGCATACCGATTCAGTGTGCCGACTGCGGGTATTCAGCCTCCGGAATTACCAGAGAAAATTTACGGCGCAGCGCATGCGACCGAGCTGCCGTATATGTTCGGCAATTTTACCGGTGATCACATGGAGTCAAAGGAGCCATCCGCAGAGCAGCGACAGCTGTCGGAAAACATGATGAGCTATTGGACAAACTTTGCAAAAACGGGAAACCCAAATGGAGAAGGTTTGCCCGAATGGCCAAGCTTACAAACGAATGAAATGATGCAATTAAAGCTGGGCGGTTCAGAAGGAAAAGACGATCCTTGGGCTCAACGCCTGGATACCGTTAATGGCATTCTGAAAGGCTTGCCAGCCTACGAATAGGTTGCTGGCTTTAATCGGGCAGAGCTCTAGGGTGAACTTAAGATTCACCCTAGAGAATTCTTCACCGTTTAAGGATGAATGATCTGAAACTCAGTGGTTGGTGGGAGCGGTGTTAAAGAGGGAGATAGAGCCGTATGCTGTTTGATGGTCATATCAGTCTTCCAAATACGGTCGCGAGAAGACGTCGACAGATTGATCGTGTACTTTCCGGCCTCCAGTAGCCATTGATGGCGTTCGGTATAAAACGACGCTAGCTCCTCGTTTGAAAATTCTAGAGATACCGTTTCGCTCTCGCCTGGTTTTAATTTCCCGGTTTTTCCATAGGCAATTAACGAATGCTCAGGTTTGGCAATTTTTCCCGCAGGTGGTGCGGCATAGACTTGTAAAACTTGCTTACCAGCCGAGTCGCCCGTATTTGTTACGGTGACGGAAACTTGGTAGCCATCAGCGCTCTGTTTCAGTGTGGGCGTTTTATAACTGAAATCAGTATAGGAAAGTCCAAAGCCGAAAGGGAAGGAGACTGGCTGTTTAAACGTATCGAAATAGCGGTAGCCAACGTAGATGCCTTCGATATATTGAAGCTGTGATTTTTGTCCGTTCGGAAGCCCGCCCAAGTAAGGGTTTTGAATAATCGCCGGATCTAAAACCTCACCGGGAAAAGTCTTCGCCGATGGCAGTTGTTCATAGCGATTTGGAAAGGTCACCGCCAGCTTGCCTGAAGGATTAACCTTTCCGGTCAGAACATCGACCACCGCGTTACCCGCTTCTTGCCCGCCTTGCCACGGAAGAACGATGGCATCAACCTTGTTTTTCCTCGAGGCTGTATCGATAACGTTGCCAATGTTCAATATTACAACGACTTTTTTTCCCTGTTGATGGAAGGCTTCACTAACCGTATCGATAAGCTGATGTTCGGTTGGGTTTAAGTAAAATCCGCCCTCCAGTTGTCTGTCTTGAAACTCTCCAGATTTACGACCAAGGGTAATGATCGCGAGGTCTTCGCTCTTAGCCAGTGACGCTGCATGTTCGGTTGTGATGGGCATTTCTGCGATGGGTGCGACATACTGAAAGAAGTGTGTTTTCTTGGGGAGCTTTTTGGTCTCTTCTTCGATATAAGCGCTATATTGTTGCTGTAGCGCTTGGTCTACCCCCAAGTCATTGTTTTTGAGTGCTTCTACCAGAGACACCGTATAGGCTTCATTCACGTCTCCGCTGCCGGTGCCGCCGGAAATAAAGTTGTAGGATGTATTGCCAAATACCGCGACGCGGCTTTTCGCATTTAGAGGTAAAGTCGCTTTCGTATTTTTGAGAAGAATCACACCTTCTGCGGCCACACGTCGAGCCACTTGGGCATTGTCTGTCAGGTTTGGCGTATTGGAATAGGCGTAGCCGTTATTAGAGGGGGACTTCAAAATGGTTTCTAAAATGGGCAATAGGTTTTTGTCCAGGTCGGCCTCTGTGAGACGACCTTCTGCCAATCCCTCAGCGATTTCCTCATGATTTTTCGGTTGCCCCGGCATAATCAGGTCGTTACCTGCTTGCAGTTGCGCAACGGAATCGTCGCCAGACAACCAGTCTGACATGACCAATCCATCAAACCCCCATTCATTGCGCAGAATTTCGTTGAGCAATACGGGATCTTGCGACGTGTAGGTTCCATTGAGCTTGTTATAGGAGGTCATAACCGCCCAAGGCTGGCTTTTTTGCAGGGCAATCCGAAAGCCTTTTAAATAGATTTCCCGTAAGGCTTGCTCGTCCACTTCTGCAGTCAGAACCATACGGCTGGTTTCCACATTGTTGGCCGCAAAGTGTTTTAAGGTTGCGCCCACGCCTTCACGTTGAATACCGTTGACGATGGCGGCTGCCATATCACCGCTGAGTAGTGGGTCTTCTGAAAAGTACTCATAGTTACGACCTGCAAGGGGGTTTAACTGAATATTCAGTGCAGGGCCGAGCAAGATATCGGCGCCGTATTCTTTTACTTCATTCCCCATAGCCTGACCCACCTCGCTGACCAGTGCAGGGTTCCACGTAGATGCCAGCGCGGTGGCGATAGGGAAGGCAGTCGCATAGTAGGTTGCATCATCGCCCTCACGAGTGGGGTTGATGCGCACACCGGCCGGGCCGTCGGTCAGCTCAACAGGGGCTATTCCCAGCTCTGGAATGGCATAGGTCGCACCGGCCGCACCGGGAATTTTTTGAGAGCCGCCCATGGCATTGGAAAAACCCGTTCCCAATACGAGCTTTGATTTTTGCTCAATGGAAAGCTGTTCAAGCAAGTTTTGTGCGCGGGTGGCTAAGGGGAGGTCGGTATCTTTATAAATGGGGGCGGTGTCGGAAAGCTTGTCTGCCAGGAGGTGTGGCGGTGACAGATAGCTGAGGACGACACAGGACGCCGATACGGCTAGGTGCAACTTCATGGGGCATACTCTTGTAAAAATGGGCTTATTCCAAGAGTGTACGGGCTAGGATTAGGTCGCTCATTGATAATTGCTAAGGAAACCCTGAAAAATGACTAGCGCTGTCATCGCCGGGTTAACGTGCTTTCAAAATACGTGTTGACGTGAGTTATCCTGACGTGATCCCACGGTTTTCATAACGGTCTGTAAATTGCCCCAGTGTATTTGCTGGGGCTAAGATCAAGCAATTACAGTGGCTATAGTTTCCACTTAACGCTGGCGGTGAAGTTTCTGGGGGCGCCATAGTAGGATTGTTCGTACATGATACTGCTCAGGTATTTTTCGTCGAAAATATTGTTCGCATTGGCGGAGAGCGAAAGGTTTTCCGTCAATTGGTAATTGGCATAAGCGCCGACGATTGCATAGGCGTCCTGACGAAGAACTCCCGCCCCTGTGTCGTTATAGATATCATCCTGCCAGCGTGTTGACACACCCAGTTCCAGCTTCGGTTCGAATTCTGGGGTCCACTCTGCAAGCAGTTTTAACGAGTTGCGTGGAATGTGTGTGCGGGTATCGTCGCCATTGGGATCTTCCAGCTCCATCCAGGTATAGCCGGCAGAAACTTTCAGTGAGTCAGTCACCTGTCCGCCAACTTCCAGCTCGATACCGGTGGATTCGACGGAAATGCCCTGATAAATCGACCAAGTGAAGTTTTCCGTATAGTACATAAACTCACCCAGGTTATCCTGTTCCGATTTAAACAGGGCTACGCTGGTTATCAGTCTGCTGTCATACCAGGAATTTTTCATCCCCATTTCATAGCTGCTGCCTTCTGCGGAACCTAACGGCTGCAAATTTTCGTTGAGATAGTATTGCGGGTTGTCGAGTTCACTGTAACTGGCATAGAGGTTCGTGTTGGGGAAAAGTGCCCAAGTAAAACCGATGTAAGGGTTGGTAGAGTCTTCATCGGAATCCGTACTAACCCCCCAGCTCACCCCGCGATTTTCATAGTCCAAGGCGTTAAAGCCCAGAATTAAGCGCAAACTGTCAGAGAGGGATAACCTGAGTGCGCCATACAGCCGGTTGAGTTGCATATCGCCTTCACCCGCCAAGCTGGGGGCATCCCAAGTCGGCCTTGCGACTTCATTAGCGCTCCAGCCGGGGAAAGCCGGCATATTTTGGAAGCCTGCTTGTGCGATCCATTCATAATCCTCGCTGTCCTTGTCGGCCAGGCTCACTCCGAGAGACGCTTCGTGAGTCAGCCCAAACAGCTCGAAAGATCCGGCGAGGCGCGCTTCCCACTGGTGAATGTCATAGTCGGTGCTGAATTTTCCAGGATTACTCAGAATGCCAAGCCCGGTATTCGGATCAATCCCCGTTTCTGTGTAGACATAGAAGGCTTCTTCGTGATCTTCCGAATGGGTGTAGTTGTAGCTTGCTGTCAGGCGCCAATCGTTAGTGAGATCAACATTGACCTCGACAAAGGCGTTGTCTGTCAGAACATCCCAGTAGGTCCAATCCATACTGACCGTCGTTGATTCATCAACGTCCATTTGGTCGCCGTTGGCGTCCAGCAGTGGCAGGGCGCCCCAAAGGACGCCGTTGGAGCGGTTATCCAGGCGTGATGCGCCCGCTGTAAGGGTGATGCGATCTGTCAGCTGACCATCGATCACGCCATAGTAGAGTTGGCGTTCGTTTTCGTAGAGGTCCAACCAGGAGTCTTTTTTCTCTGCCGCGATGACGGCTCTCGCCGCCCAGCTTCCGGATTCGGTGAGAGGCGTGCTGGCATCCAGCTCCAGGCGTTGTTTATCCCAGGATCCCCCGGTGACCTGAACACTTGCCTGAAGGTTGTTGGTTGGGCGTTTGCGCACATAATTGATGGTGCCGGAGGGATTGCCGAACCCTGTAATCAAACCGTTGGCCCCACGGATGACTTCGGTTTTTTCATACATGGCGGTATCGATTGCGCCCTCGACCAGCTCGCCAAAGGGCACACCAACACCGTCAACGTTCATGGTGGTGATATCAAAGCCACGAGCGTTGTAATAGGTGCGATCCGTTTCTGTTTCTTCCACATTCACGCCGGTGACAAATTCCAGCATGGTGTTAACGTCGTCCAGGCCAAAGTTTTCAATAGTGCTGGCCTCCAGCACCGATACCGATTGCGGCGTATCAAACAGTGACAGGTTCATTCCGGTAGCACCGCGACTGGTGCGGTTTTCGCGGATACCGACGATCACCATTTCTTCGATCAGCTCTTTTTCGCTTTGTTCTGGCGTTTGCGCGCTCAGCTGTTGGCAAGAAAACAGGGTGACGGCTGCGATAGCCGAGCTTAATAGCGACTTATTCATTGTGATGATCCACAAGCAGGGACGTGAGCGGGTGTGCCGGTAGACTGGGAATCCCGGCGGATTAACATTTTGTTATGGTATTGATAGTTATTATCAATCGCAACCGGTCTTTGGTACAGATTGACACTCTGCTGTTACGTCTGATGCTCCAGTGCGCTGGCGAGTTCGGAAGCCAGGTAATCCATACAGCGTCGAATGCGCAGACTGCTGCGCAACTCCTGGTGGCTAACCAGCCAAATCGGTAGGGAAGGCACAGAAAATTCCGTTTCCAGCCGGTGAAGCTCAGGCCGCTTTGAGGCCACCGCATCCATACAAAAACCAATGCCAGCGCCCGCTTTGATCAACTCCAGATAAACCAGCTGATTGTCGGTTCGAAAGCCAAAGTTCTTGCGCTCGCAGGGAATGCCCAGGGCGCTCATCCCCCGTAGGATGCTGTCATCTCGGTCGAAACCAATCAGTGTGTGGTCTAGCAAATCTGTCGCTTCGTGGGGAATTGAAGGGTGTTTCTTTAGGTAAGCATCACTGGCGTAGACCCCAAAACTCAGGTCCCCCAAGCGGCGTGCAATAAGCGACGATTGCTGTGGACGGTAAAGGCGGATGGCGATGTCGGCATCTCTTGCCAGCAGATTGTCGCTGGCATTATTGGCGACGAGCTCGATATCGATCGCCGGTTCCAAGTGGCGCAGACGGGTAAGAATGGGGGGTAGTAACCAGGTGGCGACCACTTCACTGGCGCTGATGCGCACGGTGCCTGATGGGTTGTCGTCATAACCGGCCGCTCTGAGCGTAAATTCTTCAGCGCCTTTGGCAACGCGTCGAGCGTCTTGGAGCAGTTCTTGCCCGGCATCGCTGAGTATCATGCCTACGCGGCCACGGGTAAAGAGTGTGAGTCCTAACTGGGCTTCCAATTCATTAATATGCCGACCAATTGTGGGCTGGCTCAGCGCCAGCTGGTTCGAAGCCATGGTGAGAGAGCCTGTCTCTGCCACGGCGAGAAAGGTGCGGATGAGGTTCCAATCGATGCTATTCATATATGAATAGATTAAGGTTAATTTTTGGTCTATTCAATACACCCATGAATTCGATAAAGTTCCATCGTTATTCACTTTTTTTAATCAAAGGCATTAACGTGAAAACAATAGCAGTGCTCGGTGCTAACGGCCGCCTCGCCAATCAAGTGGTTCATGTGTTTCACCAACGTGGTTATAAGGTGGTCGCGGTAACGCGGGATGCCATTTTGCGCAACGCGCCCGATGGCGTAAAAGTGCGAGCCGTTGACGCCAAAAGGCGGGAATGTCTTATCACCGCATGTGCCGGAGCGGATGTCATCTTTAACGGCTTAAACCCCCGTTATGATCGCTGGGCAAACGAAGCCTTACCTCTGGCAGAAAACGTGATTGCTGCGGCCAAGGCCCATGGTGCGCTGCATCTTTTTCCGGGCAACGTTTACAACTACGGCAGCAACATTCCAACCGTTTGTACCGAATCAACGCCTTTCGAGCCCGATCACGGTAAAGCGCGGGTTCGCGTCGCCGTAGAGCAATTGTTCGAACGGGAAGCCGAAGCGTCTGGTGTGAAAACCTTAATACTGCGTGCTGGCGATTTTTATGGCGGCACGGGCGTGGGTGCCTGGTTTGATCTCTTCCTGGCGAGGGATGTGCGGCGCGATCGGTTTCAATACCCCGGCAATCCCAACATTGATCACCCTTGGGCTTATGTTCCTGACCTCGCCTGTGCGTTTGCCGATTTGGCCGAGGTTGCCAATGACTGCGGCCTATTTGAACAGTTTCTGTTTGAAGGCCATTGCCTGGCGGGTAAGGATTTTCGCGCATTGATGGAAGACGCTTGCGGGTACCCACTGAAGATAAGAAAAACCAATTGGAACATGTTGCGCCTAATGGGCGTTGCCGTGCCGGTTCTGCGTGAAGTGTGCGAGATGCGCTATCTATGGGATAGGCCCCACCGGCTCGATGGGCGTCGACTCAAAGAGTATTTGCCCAACCTACAAAATACATCCCCAGCGGAAGCCGTTCGTGAGGCGTGGAGAGACTACGAAGCGACCCTGCAGGAAAGCGAAAAGCCGCGCTGTGCTTGAACGTGAACGATAATTGTCGTCAGTTCAATTACATTTTTGTTTATCGATGATTAGTAGTCGTGCGTTCTGCGCGGCTGCTGTTTTTATGCGATCTCTTCAGAGAGATACAATACGCCCAATTCAATAGACTTAAGTCTGTATTGCACGACTTGCTTGAAGATGTGTAAATAGATTTTCGATTTCTAAGTAGGTTTTTCTGCAAGGCAAAAAATGAAACGCGCGACGTTTACGCATAATAATTAAAGCGAACTACGCGACCTTTCATCGCGCAAAAGAAACATAATAGATAGAACTTAGACAGCCTGATGGTGATTTTGCACAGAAATCATTATTTTGGCGTTTATAGTTGTACGTCGCTGTCATCCATATTATCTTTTCTATCTGGTCCAACCTCATCGCATTTGATCTTTTTTCAATATTGCTGTCGCCTTCTATTGCCTCGCTAATTGCAATTAGAAAATCGGATTGCTCTAATTATGCGACGTTATGACAGATATTGAGCGGTTAATCTTGTAGGATTTAGAGTTGATGCACCCTACGTTTACAAAATCGTGTTTGTAATTCCTTAAAAATGTAATGCTGATTGATTTTTTGGTAATTTTTTAAAGATACTGAAAATCAGATATTTATTGCGCTAAGCGAAATTAGTGCGCATGACAATTATGGTAACTGGGCATGCATGATATATCAGATAAGCCGGCGTGCTTGGCTGAAGGCCTCTAGGAATTGTTTGATATTCAAAGGGTTAAACCGTTAGGGAAAGAAAAAAAATGCGAGCTTGCCTCGTATTGTAATGTTAACCAAGTTTGAGGAACCCATCTCTGATGTTATTTGATGTGCTCGCTGATAAAGCAAAAAAATCTTTAGAGAAGCTTGCCTCGGATGTGGCCTGTATTTCACCAGATGATGTAAAAACATGGGATAATTGTACATCTTGCCTTGATGAGAGCGGTGAGACACCGAAGTTAATTAGAGAAATAAAGGATTGGGCAGTAGGAAGTGTCGCATTTATTTATGTCGTTTCTGCTAAAGAAATAGATGATGAAACTACTATTGAGCTTGCGAGATCGTTTGCCGATGCTAAGGCAGCAGAAAAAGGAAAGCGAGCGTATGCGAGGTTAAACGAACCATCACATCATATTTACGTGGGCAGCTCCGCTAAACTACACCAGAGAATCAAAGAACACTTAGGTTACGGTGCCAAAGCAACATATTCATTGCAGCTCGCCGCTTGGGCTCAGCCGCACAAAGTTGACCTAACGATATGTTGCGCAAAATATCCTGATAATACAGATCAGAATGTGCTTCAAGCATTGGAAGACGCGCTATGGTCTGATTTGCAGCCAATGTTTGGCAGACAGGGTGCAAGATAATAATTAACAATGGCATGCATGGGAAGTCAACTACGTTCCGCCAATTGTGGTGCGCTACGTGCACTTTACCACAATTGGCTCTACTCAGTTGGCTCACATGATGCCGGCGTTAGAAGGCCAAACCCTTAAAAGGAACTTTCATGAAGCTTGTATCTATAGAAATCGAAAATATACGCTGCTACAAAGAGCGCGTTCAGGTTCAGATTGATGATCTTACTACTTTTATTGGCAAAAACGACATAGGTAAGTCTACGGTCTTAGAAGCATTAGAGATCTTCTTCAATAATGATGCTGTAAAGATTAGCCAAGATGATGCAAACATATCCAATGAGAACAAAGTGGTATGTATCACCTGTGAGTTCACTAATCTTCCAGACAGAATAATCCTTGATAGTGGGTATGAAACTACGCTAGGAAATGAATTTTTATTGACGCCTGAGTCAACTTTGAAAATCAAAAAGGTCTTTGATTGTGGAAAGAAAACACCAAGTTGTGATGTTTTAATTATTGCTCACCATCCTACAGCCGCTGGTGTGAACAATTTACTAGATCTTAAAGAAAAAGATCTTCAAAAAATAATAAAAAATCAGGGTATTGATAGTGCGCTTAAAGGCAATCCTCTAATGCGAAAGGCTATATGGGATAATGCTGAAAACTTGGAGCTTAAAGAAATAGAAATACCAGTAACAAAGCCCAAGGAGGATAGTAAAAGGATATGGGAACAACTTGATAGGTATTTGCCTCTGTTTGCTCTGTTTCAAAGTGACAGAAGCAGTAAAGATTCAGATGGAGAGGTCCAAGATCCTATGAGGGCTGCTGTTGCGACAGCAATAGCGGAAGTAAAGGATGATATCGATCGGATTCAGAAAAGAGTAAAAGCAAGGACGGAAGAGATTGCCAATAACACTCATAAAGCACTTGAAACCATAGATGAAACTCTTGCATCAGAACTTGTGCCTGACTTTATTCCTCCGACTCCTGCGAAATGGACTGGCCTATTTTCCGTAAGCCTTAGTACAGATGGAATACCATTAAATAAACGTGGAAGCGGTGTGCGCCGATTGGTTTTAGTTAGTTTCTTTAAAGCTGAAGCAGAACGGCTTCTCACTCAAGGCAGCAAAAAAGGAATTATATTCGCTGTGGAGGAACCTGAAACCGCGCAACACCCCAACAATCAAAAGATACTTCAACAAGCATTTTCGGATCTTGCGAGTGAAGATAATTGTCAGGTAATACTCACAACTCATAGCCCTGGTTTTGCGAGCGATCTTCCAATAGAAGGTATTCGTTTCGTTACACGAGATGGTGATGAAAAACCTTGTATTGAAAGTGGTAAAGATGTACTCGAAAAAGTTGCAGCAGCTTTGGGTGTAACGCCAGATAGCCGAGTTAAATTAATTTGCTGTGTTGAAGGCCCAACAGACGTCAAAGCGTTAAAAGCGCTAAGCCGTGCATTACACTTGGAAGATAATTCGATTCCTGATTTAACTAATGATGATAGAGTCGCTTTCGTTGTTCTTGGTGGTGGTAATTTAAAACACTGGGTGAACGATCATTATTTGAAAGGTTTTGGACGACCTGAATTTCACATCTACGATGCTGATGTGTCTAGCTATGTTGGTGTAATTGAACAGGTTAATGCACGTGGTGATGGTTCAATTGGTTTTATTACACAAAAACACGAAATCGAGAGTTACCTACACTCGGATGTAATAAAAGCGGCTTTTGATGTGGATGTTGTTGTAACAGATCACCCTAATGAAGATGGAAAAGCAACGCCTAAGGTTTTCGCAGAGGTATATTCAGTTGCACAGGGATATGATGGAGTCATGAAAGACAATAATGCCAAAATACGTCTTGCTGAAAGAGCTTTTCCACTTATGACTGCGGATATGATTCATGAAAGGGACCCTAGCGGAGAAGTGAAAGCGTGGTTCGCAACCATGGCTGGTTTTCTAAACTAGTGCTGCGGATTATAACAAGCAAAGGCAGCATCGCCCTTCGGGCTGGATGCGCTAACGTGGGGAGCTGCTTTGGGCGTCGAAACTGTATAAAAACTCCAAAAAACAAGCGGCTTTTCGCTAAAATTGAAAGTTGCTACAGGGAGTTTCAGGACGTCAAACTTCAATAAACACAGTTACAACCAAGACACGATGATTGTCATTGACTTTGAAGAGCAGATTTGCCAAAGAACCTCTGGATTTGTTCTCTATCATCTCATTAAAGAGGAGCTCGACCTCTCTGCCTTTTACGACAAATATAAAAACAATAGGGGCGGGCGGTCGGCCTATGACCCCGCGATTCTTCTAAAGATCATTCTCTTTGCCTACTACAACGGTGTTCGATCCAGTCGAGACATCGAATGGATATGCCAAAACAACATCCTATTTAAGGCGTTGTCGTGTGATACGGCACAGCACTTTACCAGCATCGCTAATTTTATCAGCGGGCATCCTGAAGCCATCGAAGACATTTTTACGCAGATATTGATGGTCTGCGATGAGCAAGGGTTGCTAGGCCATGAGCTCATTGCTATCGATATATGTAAGATACGTTCCAATGCCGCGAAGGAACATTCCGGCACCTTGGAAGAATTGACGCACAAGCGGGACAAGATTCAACGTCAAATCAAAGCGTGTATGAAGGAACATCAGAAGCTGGATCGTCGTCGCAAGGGCGAGCGGGAGCGCAAAGATCAACTCGAACAATCCCTAGCGACACTCGACAAACATTTTCATAAGATCGATCAATTCCTAAAGACAGCCGCCCCTGACAGGTTTTTGCTCCTGCAAAACCTGCATTTCGGTATTGAGAGGTTTCGCAGCCATGGCATGTCTAGTGGAGGCATTAGCCCTGAGTTTTGGGTAAACAATGGCATTCCACTTTTAGTAGATCGTCATGCAAAGTCATAATAAGCCCAAGCAACATCAGTCGCTGCGCTCCTTGGGCAGCCTTGTTGACGGCGTTAGGTGTTCCCCCTCATACTTATCAGCCACTTTCTCAAAGAGGGATGGAGAATTTGATGAAGAAAAAACTACTTATAGCAACGTTCTCAGTTCTTGCGGCGGGGCCTTTCACTGCAGCTATTGCTGATGATTATGTAAAAGGTTACACGCGGTCTGATGGAACGTATGTTCAAGGATACTACCGGAGTAAGCCGGATTCAGTTAGATACAATAACAAGAATTCACAAAGCAATGGGGGTAGCCAAAGAGACGAAAACAGTTCCGGATTGGGAGCCACAAACAAGAAGAACTCAAGCTACAACTATCGCGACAATGATAACGACGGCGTGAGGAACCGTTATGACAAAACCCCAGAACAAAAATGCTCAGGGTACTATTGCAAGTAAATAAATGTAGAAGTTCAGACCAGATCTGACACATCATCTTGAAAAAGAGAGAGTTACCCGTTTTGATAAAGGTGTCGAATCTTTAACTCAAAATAAAAGGTAACTCTCATGATTCATACTAACAATCCCATCATCAAACACAAAGCCGGTTTGTTGAATTTAGCTGAAGAGCTGGGCAATGTGTCCAAAGCCTGTAAGGTTATGGGCGTATCGCGCGACACTTTCTATCGGTATCAAGAGCTGGTTGAAGATGGCGGTCACTTTTGGCTCATATTTATACCTCTTGGTTCAATTTTAGGCGTTGTTCAACTCAAAAGACTTAGCCGCTAGTTGTTTAAGACGTGAATAAAAGCACCATTTGTTCCGTTGTGTCAGACAGAGAAATGGAGATGGAAGCGAAAAATATCATATTCTTAGTGATTATCGTATGCGTCACGGCCTTTGCGCTAGCACGTGCCTATAGGCTAAGGAATATCTTCTGCCCTGAATGTGGCGACCGCATGGTATTGCATAGCTTAGAGGATCCAATGGGAATGAACGCAACTAAGAAAATCACTTTTTCATTGTATCTAGGTCCGAGAAAATATAAAGAGGAATGGCGCTGTGAATCCTGCAATCATCGAATACAGCAGCAGTATTGGGGCAGTTAATTAAGTGCACTGTTAGAAAAACGCTTACTCCAATGACGTTATAAATATGAAATACGCGATTGATTATTTTGAAATTGAGTTGATAAGCCCCGAAGAGCTTCTGGTATACCGGTATGGCAAATCGAAAGGGTCGAAATACAAATACACAATTAAGGAAAAAAATTGGTTTGATTCGATTATTTCATCTGATTCTGGTGCAATATATCCTAGTTTGGCTCTTACCAAGTATGGAGGTCTAGTTCGCCAAAAGATCATATTTCGTAGCGTCGAAAAAGGATGCATAAAATTTGGCTATTTGGGGGGTATTTTGCCGTTCGCCTTTGGCTATAAATCGCCTTACTATGCAACAAAGACAACGGTAGATGCATTGCTTGATGCTGTACGAAAAATGCACAGTAAAGTGTCGTAGCCGCTAACCTAAGACTATATCCTCGGGCAATTTTTTAGTAAGGAATTCAGCCTACTCTCCTGAGATACTTAAAAGTTTTACTCTCATTCTTGAAGATTTAGAGGTTTGGGGCGGCCAATCCATTAAATGAATATGCCAAAAGAATTTCGCTCGGGAGAAATATGATATTTTGTAGATTAAAAGTCACCGGAACTTCTGCTTTGGTCGTTCTCAAAATAAAGCCAGCGGCCTCGCTGGCATTATTTTGAGTGATTCGATTAATTCTCTTTCAGAAACTTTAATAAATCTTGATTTAATCTTTGCTTATGGGTGTCAGTCAAGCCGTGTGGTGCGCCTTCATAGATAATAAAGGTCGAGTTTTTCACAATTCTCGCCGCCTCAGCGCCAGCCGTTCCGATCGGTACGATTTGGTCGTCATCGCCATGAATGATCAGCGTCGGCACGTCAAATTTTTCCAAGTCCGGGCGTAGATCTGTTGCAGAAAATGCTTCGATTGAATCGTAAGTATTTTTTGCGCCACCCATCATTCCTTGGCTCCAAAATGATTGAATCATACCTTCAGATGGTTGCGCTCCTTCACGATTGAAGCCGAAAAAAGGCCCGGATGCGATGTCGAGATAAAGCTGTGACCGATCCCTATTTGATTCCGCACGCAATTTTTCAAAGACCTCTAATGGGACGCCGTTAGGGTTGTTTTCACTTTTCAGCATTAATGGTGTCACTGAGCTAATAAGAGCTACGCGTTTAACATTTTTCGTCCCGTGTCTGCCAATAAAGCGTGCCACTTCGCCTCCGCCGGTTGAAAAGCCTACTAGCGTAACGTCTTTCAGTTTTAAAGCTTTTATAACTGCATAAAGATCATCGGCATAGTGGTCCATATCGTTTCCTTCCCAGGGCTGGCTAGAGCGGCCATGACCGCGACGGTCGTGAGCGACCACTCGGTAGCCTTGTCCCGCCAAAAACTGCATCTGAGATTCCCAGCTATCTGAATTGAGTGGCCAACCATGGCTGAACGTAACAACCTCACCATCTTTTGGCCCCCAATCTTTATAATAAATCTCAACGTTATCTTTTGTCGTGATGGTGCTCGCGGTACGTTCGTAACCGCCAGCATGTACAGCTGCCGCCGCTAAGCTCATGATCCCTATCGTTAAACGAATTAAGTTTTTCATATTGAATACCTCAAAAAGTAGTTTCGTGAATTTATTCACATGTCTCTGTTTGACAGGAGCATTCTATTCAACAGGTAAAACTTAATTGCTACAGTTGATCTGTAAAACATTGCAGATCGTATTTTTGACCAGTAGATATAGCGCGTTTCATTTCGTTTGGCTTTTTTACTTTCTCAGAGGCTCACCGAGTCGTTTCTGCAAACGTAGAGGGCGCTTGATGGTATTCACCTCGTTGCACCTGGCTGCAGTAACGTGAGTGTTCTAGGATTACAATTGAGATGATGTATAACTTACTAAGTTGCATATTGTAGAAATCAATGAAAGTGAGCCCAGAAGTCAGCTATCACTATAAGCGATCTCGAAAACAGCAAGCCTATTTGTTTGTCGGTATGGGGATATTTTGTTGGGTGTATGTGGTCGCTATGATCATTTATGAAATTCACGCAGGGCAAAGCTTACCAACGAGTTTTCGCCTCAGCGCGTTAATTGGCTTTCCTATTACTAGTGCTGTTCTTTGGCTGGTGGCTCTATGGCATTTCAAGAATCCTGCTGTCTATGAGCTGACGATTACAATAGAAAAAATCACTGTGGTATATCCTGATTCAGAGCAGTGGTCATTTAGTGTTAAATTGCAGGATATAAAGCGATTTGAAAGTCGGCAATCAATCGGGCCTGGTGGTAAGGGAATTTGTAAGACTGGTATTTTGTTGAAGAGCGGTGACTTCTTTGAAATATGCATGAATTATCGAGTAAATATTCGAAAGGTATATCACGTAATACGTGCAATGTATCCGGAGATAACGTTTCCCAGCAAAGTTAACATTAAGGCATCGGGTTTAGGTATTTCAAAAGAATATACTGAATAGTTTTCTTAAAGAGCACCGGCCTAGAATATGAGTAGCGATAAATGGCGTGCAACAGGGGATAGTATGTGTGCGACGGTTCTTCCTCAAAAAAGCAATCCTCCAAAAGAGTTTTGCCTGAATATAAAAGGGCATGTTTATGGAGAGCCTTGGGGTGATCCAAACACAAAAAATGGTGAACTAACAAGGGTCTTACTAAAGGGACACCCTAAATTATAAATTTCAGGAGCGTGATTGACATTTAGAATGATTATAGAGACCTGCTCAAGACGATAAATGAAGCAAAAGCGCAATCATTATATTCTAGGATTCCTCCCATTTATTTGAGCAATAAAAGACGCGATGTTATGAGAATTCTTTTTCCATTTAATCCTCTGGATAAGTCTCTAGCAGACGGCCCCTTTGAAAAAGAGTGTGAAGTCTTTGATTCGATGGGCGTAGCCTGCTCGTTGTTTGATTACGACTCGTTGGCATTTGATGACTTTACGCCGATGCCTCCTATTCAACGGGGTGAAAAGGTGCTTTATCGTGGATGGATGCTGACACCCGTTTTATACGAAACCTTAGTGTCATATGTTGAGCGGTGCGGTGGGGATATGGTTACCTCGCCGTCTCAATTTGTTTCATCGCATCATCTGCCGGGTTGGTATCAAAGCTGTAAAGACTATACACCTGAGACAATCTTTGTCCACGCAGGCGAGGATGTAATAGCTCGTGCCAGAGAGATTGGTTGGAATAGGTATTTTGTTAAGGATTACGTGAAATCAAACTATAGTGATAGAGGTTCGATCGCTGAGTCGCCGGATGAGGTGGCAGAGATTGTTGAGCTGATCAAGGAACATCGCGGCGACATTGAAGGTGGAATAGCGCTTCGTCGTTGTGAACAATATGTTGCTGATACAGAAAAACGGTATTTCGTGTTTAGTGGCAAGGTGTATTCGCCGGATAAGGTCACTCCGGATTTAGTTCGTAGGATCTCCGAGATTCACAGCGCACCGTTTTATTCCGTTGATGTCATTGAGCGAACTGATGGAGTCGTCAGGTTGGTGGAAATTGGCGATGGGCAAGTGTCCGATTTAAAATCATGGGCAGTAGAACCGTTCTGCGAAATGATTTCTGAGAATGCCCAAGTTCCCTAGGGGATGGCGGTGACATGATTCTATCCTGTGTTTAGCAATTGAATGTCCGTTTATGAGTACTCTACAGAAATCAAAAAATTCGCCAAGTACTGATACGCGACCGCCCGGTATAGAAGCGTCTGACAAGGTCATTCTCTTTGATGGCGTTTGCAAGCTCTGCAATGCGTGGAGTCAGTTTATTATCCAACATGACCGGCGTCATATTTTTAAATTGTGTAGTGTGCAATCCGAAGAAGGTCAGAGGATTTTGCATTTCTTTGGGTTCTCGACAGACTTCTTTGACACGATGCTTTATGTCGAAGGTGCTAAGTGCTTTCAAAGAAGTGATGCCTTTTTTGAAGTGATGTCTCAATTAGGTTTTCCCTGGATAGTCATTGGGGTATTTCGTTTTCTTCCGAAAGCGCTACGCGATTGGCTGTATGACCGTATCGCGCTTAATCGATACCGGCTGTTTGGAAAATACGACTATTGCATGCTGCCATCTCCTGACCATGAGGCACGGTTTTTAGATGCGGGAAAATAAGCTCATTCATATTTCATTGGTTTCTAGGCTATTGTTGGGGTTTTTATTTATCTATCACGGTCTTGTACCCAAAATATTGTGGCTAAGCCCGGTCGAGATTCATCTGGTTTCCGCAAGTGGGCTTGGTATTCCTGCGGCCGTTGCCTCGCCATTGGCAGGTGTTGGTGAGATTATTTTAGGGATCGTTATTATCGTGTTTAGAAGGAGAATGTTACCTGTATTTTTGGCCGCTGGAGCGTTGGTCGTGTTGCTTATTTATGTGGCAGTGGTCACTCCGGAATATTTAGTGGGCGCATTTAACCCGGTTTCGACCAACGCACTTGGATTGGGGCTTTGTTATATAATTTGGTCTGCGCATTCAGGTGAGATCATTCATAAAGGCTCCGAGAAATAATGCTCAGCTTTCGCCCACTTTTGTCTAGCGATCAGTCCAATCTTTGGCGCTGGCTTCATATTGCCCTTTGGGATCCTCCTCCGGCGGGGTTGCGCCCATTAGAAATATTGCAGGACCCTGGCGTTCGGGTGTATGCCGAAAATTGGGGGCGAGAGTCCGATGTTGGCATTGTTGCCCAAGTGTCAGGATGCGATGCCGGCGCCTGCTGGATGCGAATGCTGCCAGACAACATCGGTCTAGCCTATGTGGATGAAGAGACGCCGCAACTGGGTATCGCATTGGAACCTGAGTACCAGCGCAAGGGCTTTGGTAAGCCTTTAATGCTCGAAGCGCTTTCTGCCGCGGCAAAGGCTGGCTACAAGCAGGTCTCTCTGACGGTTCATCCAGAAAATGGCGCCAGATATATGTATGAACAGTGCGGGTTCAAGTACGCTGGTCTACGGGGCACTTACCACCTTATGGTTGCGAGTGTGGCGTAAATATCAACAAGTACTCGAGGCCGTCTGAAAGAGTCCTTTGGGGAGCCAGCTGGAGTTAACGTTATTTAATCTGCAATAGGTGTCGAATACGGCTTTTCTTAATCGACTATTGCACAGGACCGATTCTAACATTTGAAGATCTCGGTGCCTTTACTTGAGTTTTCTCCATACATTTATTAGGTCACGCTAAATGGAATCAGCAGAGCTTAAAGACGGCGTTTTTCGCGCAGAACGCGACATTCCCGATACCCCGGACAATATTTTCCGCGCATTTTCTGATGCAAATCGAATCGTTAAGTGGTGGGGGCCAAAAGACGTTACGAACACCTTTCACGAATTCGACTTTTCTACTGGCGGCCGGTGGACATTCACAATGCATGGCCCGGATGGGAGAGATTACCCCAATCGAGCGGTTTTTATTGAGTTGGTCGAATCCCAGAAATTGGTGATTTCGCATACCTCAGCGCCTCGTTTCACGCTTACCGTATCGTTAAAGCCAACGGAAGTCGGTACTACTCAGCTTACCTGGCTGCAAAGATTTGAAAACGAAAAAGTTGCAGAATCCATTCGTCATATTGCTGCGCCGGGTAACGAGCAAAATCTAGATCGGCTTGAGATGCTCTTACGGGGTGAGCTATAACCGGAAAAGGGCTGTTTTGATGAATAAAGTGACACCTTTCCTCATGTTTAATGATCAGTTAGAAGCCGCAATCGCCTTCTATACGAGCACATTCCCCGATTCCGACATCAAGAATATTGCCCGAAAAGGAGAGCATGGACCGGTCACCTCGGCAGAATTTGTCGTTGGAGGTCAATCTTTTATGGGGTTTAACGGCGGCCCCTACTTCACATTCTCCGAAGGGATTTCACTCTTTGTCGCGTGTGATGATCAGAAAGAGGTGGATGACTACTGGAATAAGCTGGTCAACGCTGGGGCCACTCCGTCACAATGCGGGTGGATTACGGATCCGTTTGGCATATCGTGGCAAATTGTTCCTAAACGATTTATGGAACTCATCGCCAACGAGGATTCTAAAAAAGTGCAGTCCGTGATGGCAGCAATGATGAAGATGGTCAAGTTCGACGTTGCGGCTTTGGAGAGGGCTTACGAAGACGCCTAGTATACGATGGCTTGGGGAAAAAACGTTTCACCGTACGGTATAAAAGAATATCAACGTTAAAGAGGAGCGGAATAATGACTCATTACTCTCGGCTATGCGCCATTTTGATTGACTGTAAAACCGATGATGTTAACCAAGCAGCGGAATTTTGGTCTGCTGCGTTGGGACGCCCCATTGATCAAGAACATCCGAGCACTCGTGACCAATATTGTATGCTAGAGACGCCATCTGACGAGCCGATTGTCGAAGTTCAAGCGGTGCAGCACGAAAGTCGCGTTCATCTCGATATAGAGACGGACAATATTCCTGCAGAAGTTGCTCGCCTTGAGGCGTTGGGGGCAACCTGCGTTCAACGTCTTGAACGGTGGGTTGTGATGCAAGCGCCGACAGGACAACGCTTTTGCGTGGTTCGAGTTCAGCGACCAGGGTACCCAAAGAATGCCAATCGCTGGGGTTAGGACTGGTATGGGCTTGATGTCCAATAACAATGGACGGGTACAAAGAGCAATTTCGGTCAAGATTATCTTTGTGAGCAATATTACGATGGCCTTGCTGAGGGGGCCATTTTTCTATGTCGAAGTATGAGCATCGTTTTGTTCAGGTGGTTCGTTTTATCGAGTCTAATTTGGAAGTAAATTTTGATATTGATGAACTTTGCCAACTTGCCCATCTATCTAAGTATCATTTTCATAGACAATGTTCAGCATTTTTTGGGATGTCCGTTCTGTCACTTGTACGATTGTTAAGACTCAAGCGCGCGGCATATCAGCTGGCTTACAGGCAGGACGAGAAAATTATTGATATTGCTTTGGCAAATGGCTACGAAAGTCATGAAGCCTTTTCTCGAGCATTTAAACGGTATTTTTCAAAAAGTCCATCGGAATTTCGGAAAACGGTTGATTGGACTCCTTGGTATAGAAACTATGAATCGATAGTAACGCTAAGGACTAAAATCATGAATGAAAAAAACCGCTATGATGTGAAAATTGTCGATTTTTCCGAGACACTTATTGCTGTCATGGAACACCGAGGGTCACCAAAAGCTCTCGGTAAAACGATACAGAGGTTCATTGAATGGAGAAAGCGAAGCCATCTTCCCCCAAGTATTTCTAGGACTTTTAATTTGGTATACGATGATATTAATTCCACCCCTGAAGAAGACTACAGATTTGATTTAGGCTGTTCCATCGAACATGCTATTGAGAAGAATGATTTCGGTATTGTTAATAAAGTGATACCAGAGGGATTATGTGCTGTCGTTAGGCATGTCGGTAGTAATGACTCCATCGGTAGTGTGGTGAATTATCTTTACACGCATTGGCTATTGAACAACGATTACGAGCTTCGTGACTTTCCCATATTTTTTGAGAAGGTTAGTTTTTTTCCTGAGGTGCCTGAATGCGAAATGATAACAGATGTCTATTTACCGCTTAGAAGGAATACAGAGTAAACTCGGCAGACCCTGTGCGTTTGTCGGCAAGCATTGCAGACGTTTGGCATTGGTATCGTATGTTTGAGTTTATCAAATAGTCGATTGAATTATGGACTCAACCCTTCTTGAGGCACGAATCGCCGCGATTTATCAGAATGAATCGCGACGGGTGCTCGCCACCTTAATTCGGCTTTTACACGGGAACTTCGATCTTGCTGAAGATGCGCTTCAGGATGCATTTACCGCGGCGCTCGCACAATGGCAGCATGATGGAGTCCCTGGGAATCCGCGTGCATGGCTAGTTACAACCGGTCGCTTTAAGGCGATTGATCGGCTGCGCAAACGCGCGCGCCAAGATCACCATCTAGAGATGCTGGCCGCCACTCTGGAAAGCGAATCATACACAGTGCCTTTCGATGCAGACGCAACGATAGAGGATGATCAACTAAGGTTGATCTTTACTTGCTGCCATCCATGTTTAGCCGCAGAAGCCAGAGTGGCGTTAACGCTGAGGGAGGTCTGTGGTCTGACCACCGAAGCGATTGCCGCGGCTTTTCTGATTCCCGTACCGACTTTGGCTCAGAGGATTGTCCGGGCTAAGAATAAAATTCGTGATGCGGGTATTCCCTATGAAGTTCCAGAGGCGGATTCACAGACTGAACGTTTGGGCGCTGTGCTGTCGGTCGTGTATCTGGTGTTCAATGAGGGCTATTCCGCATCCAGCGGGTTGCAACTGACGCAAGGGGATCTGTCGTCGGAGGCGATTCGTTTACAGCGATTGCTTGTGGGCTTACTGCCAAGACCTGAGGTCTTAGGATTGCTCGCTCTTATGTTGCTACACGACGCTCGGAGAGGTGGGCGTGCTTGTGCGAATGGGGACTTGATCCCTCTTGAAGAGCAAGATCGATCCCTCTGGGATCAATCTCAAATTCGTGAGGGGTGTGACTTGGTGGTGAAAGCCCTAAGCGCAGGATTTCCTGGTGTATATACCCTGCAAGCGGCCATTGCAGCGATTCATGCTGAAGCACCATCGGCAAAAGACACGGACTGGTCTGAAATCACGGGCCTTTATGATGTGCTACTGCGGTTGAATCCCTCCCCGGTGGTCGCGCTTAACCGTGCAGTCGCTCTTGCTATGCGCGACGGACCCGAAGCGGGTTTGCGCGCGATTGATACGCTCATGACTCATAAAGAGATGCAGAGATACCACTTACTACACGCCGCACGGGCGGATCTTTACCGCCGCCTTAATCGACGTGACGAGGCAATTCAATGCTACCAACAAGCGTTGGACTTGGTTCAGCAGGAACCTGAGCGGCGCTTTTTACAGCAGCGCATGCTGTCGCTTCAATAAAAGTAAAAAAACCATAAACGCCTGTCGAAATCTTCCATTGGGCCACGACTGTCATATGAAACTGCCTTTTTTCGTCAATGATATTCAAGGAAATACAGACCTATGACCAAGTCGATCTTTGTTAATTTACCCGTTTCTAATCTCGACGCTGCAATGACCTTCTATGAGGCATTAGGTTTTGAAAATAACCCACAATTTACCGATGAGACAGTCGCTTGTATGGTCTGGAGTGATGCGATCAGCGTTATGCTGCTCACTCATGAAAAATGGCGACAATTTACTGACCGCCGACTCCCTGAGTCTGACGTGAGTGAGGTAATGCTCGCTCTGTCGCTAGACAGCCGCGATGCCGTTGATGCTATGAACGCAGCTGCAGCAAGCCACGGCGGTCGTACAGATATTAGCCTGGTGCAAGATTACGGGTGGATGTACAGTAAATCTTTGTCCGACCCTGATGGCCACATTTGGGAGCCGTGCTGGATGGATCTGGAGGCTTTCCTTGCGGCAAAAGAGGCGTCTTAAGTCGTTTGTTCAAGGTTTGATTTCAACGTCTCTAGCGGAACAGCAACTTCGTTTACCGAAGCATTCTCATCCAGGAGGATCAATATGAAATATCTTTGTCTTGTCTACTACGATGAAAAGAAAATGCAGCAGCTTTCGCAACAGGAGTGGGATAGCTTAAATCAGGAGTGTATCGGTTGCGTTGAAGACCTGAAGGCGAGCGGCCATTATCTCGATGGTGCGCCGTTATTATCCACTGAAACGGCAACCACACTGCGTATGCGTGACAATACGCCGCTGGTGACTGACGGCCCTTTTGCCGAGACAAAAGAGCAGCTAGCGGGCTTTTATCGGCTGGAAGCGCGGGATATGAACGAGGCAATTCGATTGGCAGAAAAGATTCCGCCCGCCCGCTTTGGCTGTATCGAAATTCGGCCTGTGCGTGAATTGATGGAGAGACAGAATAGCCGTTAATCCCTCTGCTTGATTTTTTTACCCCAATACATTTGTGGGGGCTGGCGTAGAGCTAAGTTTGCTGAGAGCTACCTGATATCCAATTCCCGTCGCGAACGCCAAGTCCCTCTTTTTTAATGCCAACCGATAGCCTCTTTTGTTCTTCCTTTATCTATAAACTCGGTTTCTACTTAAATTCGATATGGCTTTACGTTTAAGCATTTTGTAACTAAGTCTATTGTGAAAGATGTACGGTGTATAGGTGACTCGTTGGGGTGATAATATAACCGGCTTTGTCGGTCGTGATGTGGCGGGCAGGTGTTACAGGTAAGAGGGATTTATGTATCAAAATAGGCAGGCAATAGCGTTAGGGTCGATGGGGTTACTCGCTCTCGTTGTTATTTTTCTCATCTTTATGGCTTTTTGGGCTTGGCCTAAATACAACGTTTATAAGCAGGAGTTAAATGGCAGGGCTTCCCTCAAGGAAGCCGAATGGTCAAAGCAAATTTTGATCGAAGAGGCTAAAGCAAAAGAGCAAGCGGCGTTAATGCAGGCAAAAGCTAAAGTTACCCTGGCTGAAGCCGAGGGAAAGGCAAAAATTGCTAGGGCTAAAGCGGAGGGGCAGGCTGATATCGAGCGAGCAAAAGCCGCCGCAGAAGCAAATCGAATTATAGGTGAATCGCTAAAGGATAATGAGGCGTACCTCAGGTACATTTGGATTAAAGGGTTGCAGGACGGTAACGGGGAGCGCATTTACATTCCAACCGAAGCGGGTTTGCCGATTTTGGAGGCCGGGAAGGCAAAGTAGCTCCGTCACTAACCTCTCTCAAAATTCTTAATTCAAAGCTGTGCTTTTATGATTAACACGATTGCCGTCGCAAATTATCGTTCGCTGTTGCATTTAATTATCCCGCTGGGGCAATTGAATGTTGTTACCGGAGCAAATGCCAGCGGCAAATCCAATTTATACAAGGCGCTACGTCTCTTGGCCGAAACCGCTCAAGGTGGCGTGGTTAACGCGTTGGCTAGAGAAGGGGGGCTTGATACGTCCTTTTGGGCTGGGCCAGAAAAACTCACAAGACGGATGAAGCGAGGCGACGTGCGTGTTGAGGGTGGCCCTCGTCATACGAGATCCCGATTGAGGCTTGGGTTTTCAGGTGATGACTTCGGCTATGCGATTTCACTCGGGCTTCCAGAACCGTCGACGTCTGCGTTTTCTCTCGATCCGCTGATTAAGCGCGAAACGATATGGGTCGGAGAGAGCTATCGTCCTGCCAGTGTGCTGGTTGATCGAGATGGAGCGCTTATAAAGGTTCGCTCCGGGCGTAAGTGGGAGGTGGTTTCGCAGCAGGCGGGTCAATTTGAGAGTCTCTTTGGTCAGTTTGCCGATCCTGTCTCTGCACCTGAGGTTGTGAACATTCGAGATGATATTCGCAATTGGCGTTTCTACGATCATTTCAGAACCGATAGTGAGGCTCCGGCCAGGCAACCTCAGTTAGGGACGAGAACTCCGGTACTTCATCACGATGGTCGTGATCTTGCTGCGGCATTGCAAACGATTATAGAAATCGGTGATGAAAACGCACTTGCGGTTGCCGTGAAGGATGCGTTTCCTGGTTCAGAATTAACGATCGCGATCAGTCATGACGGGCGATTTTCCGTGGAACTTGAGCAGCAGGGATTGCTGAGGCCACTGACAGGACAAGAGTTGTCTGACGGAACTCTCCGGTATTTGCTCTGGATTGCCGCGTTACTGACGCCAAGGCCGCCGCCATTAATGGTTTTAAATGAGCCTGAAACCAGTTTGCACCCTGATTTGCTGCCCGCTTTGGCTCGATTGATCGTTAGGGCGTCAGAATCGACACAGATTTGGGTGGTATCCCATGCGCCAGCGTTAATTGCAGAGCTATCCAACGCTGATCATGTGAATCTCATCGCGTTAGAGAAGGAGCTTGGCCAAACCAAGATTGTTGATCAGAGAATGTTTGATGAGCCGGCTTGGCATTGGCCCGATGGTGGGAAATAACGTTGCTTTCAAGGATGTCGTAAGGTGATGGCGTTATCCGGAAATCCGATTGTCTCGTTCCATGGCAAGTGTTGATTTATGAATTTATTATTCGTGTGTTCTGAGAATCGTCTGCGCAGCCCAACGGCGGAGCAGGTGTTTTCTGAGTACGATGGAATACAGGCGTTAAGTTGCGGGACAAATTCAGATTCTGAAACGCCTTTGTCAGGTGATCTCGTTGAGTGGGCGGATATTATTCTGGTTATGGAGAGGTCTCACAAGACGAAGGTCTCCAAAAAATTTAAAGCGCTACTAAAAAATAAGAAGCTGGCTTGTCTCGATATTCCCGATAATTATCAATTTATGCAGCCAGAGCTTGTACGCTTGCTAAAAGATAAAGTGCCTCGGTATGTCCGCTTGTAGTACCTGTTGATCGATGGGGCGACAGTAGCTGTGTTCATAGGATTTTGTCGTGCTATTGGGATTTGATAGAGTACGCCTCAATAGACGTTGAGTTTTTGATAACAGCGTCAGTTATACCTGCGCTCTGTAGGATCGTTAAATTCGTATTGTAAATTTTGATGGAATGCGTCGGTCATGATCACGTGTTATGTAAGATATATTATAGACCCCAAGAAAACCGAAGGCTTTGAAGAATATGCTCGGATGTGGATCCCGTTAGTCGCGAAATATGGAGGACAACATCATGGCTATTTTCTGCCGTCCGAAGGCGCTAATAATGTTGCTTTAGCCTTGTTTAGTTTCGATAGTCTAGCCGCTTATGAAAACTATCGGTCAAAGTCGCTTGAAGATCCCGAATGTCTAAAAGCCTTTGAATATGCCGACCAGGTCGATTGTATATTGAGTTACGAGCGATCTTTTTTCCGTCCGCTTTTAAAATAGCACACTGGTGTTTGTGACGAGATTGCTTTCCTTACATGTATCAAAACCGTTTATATTGGAGTCGCTCGTGCTGCAAGAAATGACAAAATCACACTTTGAGTCTTTTTGGTCGACGTTTTCCTCTGTTATTCAAGCGCAGGAAACTTATGCATTCGAACCGGATATGACGATAGAGCAAGCCTACAGCTTGTGGTGTGAAGTACCGTTGCAAACCTACGCATATCTTGAGGATGATGCCGTATTGGGTTCTTATTATTTGAAGCCCAACGCGATGGGCCCAAGTCGCCATATTTGCAATTGTGGGTATATGGTGTCGACGCAGGCGAGAGGTAAGGGGCTTGCTCGCAAGATGTGTGAGCATTCCCAGAAGGTTGCTCTTGAGTTGGGCTTTAAGGCCATGCAGTTTAACAGTGTTGTCTCGACGAATTCTGTGGCGGTTCAATTGTGGCAGAAGCTTGGCTTTGAGATTGTGGGCACGCTGCCAAAAGCCTATCAACACAAGCAGTTAGGATACGTAGACAGTTATGTCATGTATAAATGGCTGGCAGAGTAAAGTAACGTGTTAACAGACCCTAGTTGATTCAAATGCCAGGCTGGTGTCATCTCACGCGTAAGGGTATCTGATGAGTCATAATCTAACGGGTATGGTGTTGCAGGGGGAGTTGCAGAAAAGCGCAGTTTCGGCGTGGGATCTGCTCGTGGTGGATTTACCTTGGCATTTAAAACTTTGTTATATGGATCACTACTATTCTGCATATTGGCAAAAACGAACCGATACGGTGGGTCGGCTTCCTCAGAGTACAGGTCTGCCAGCTGTTTTTCCGGGAGAGCGCGTTTTGAATGCGATTGCCAAAGAGATTTCACGGCAGTCACATCCGACCTATGCGATTATTTATACCGATTACTTTGGCGGTGTGGGTGATCAATATGCCCAGATGTATCGGGGGGAAGCTCTGGTTGATTCCAGCATCCTATCGATCAACGACGCTCTCAGAGAGTTTGGTGTAACGCCAAATGAGCAGAGGGATGAATTCGACGCAGTTGAGCTCTATAAATACCGTTCCAACCCTGAGTATTTGTCAAAATATATAGCCTTGTGTGACGAGATTGGCGCCTAGGGTCTATTTTTCATAAGAATAGGGCAGTCGCATCGTCTGCTAAGGCCGTGCTTGTTGGCGTGAAACAGCGCGCTTGCATGTCGTCGTTAATCCATTTATGCTACCGGTGGCACAGTGACGCAGGAATGGCGTCACCTGTAATTTACGTGCTCAGCATAATTACAAATGCCGTGATAACTAAAGACATAACGAATCATCGGACACGACATGTTCTTGCAGCTTTCAACTTCTGTTTTCCGGAAAACCCTACAGCGCCTGCTGTTGCCAGTGTTGGCATTGTCGCTTTTTGGCTGCGGTGTCGATGACAGTGTAACCCGGCTCAAACTCGCTCATACTTTAGACCCAACCCATACCGTACACAAGGCGATGGTGTTTATGAAAGAGCGGCTTGAGACTCTTTCTGACGGCGCCATGACGATCGATATCTATCCCAGCGGCCAGCTGGGATCGGAGCGCGAACTGATCGAACTCCTGCAAATCGGCAGCCTTTCCATGACGAAAGTCTCTGCCAGCCCGCTTGAAGGCTTTGTGCCGGAGATGAAGATCTTCAACATCCCCTACTTGTTCCGCGATAAGGACCATTACCAGGCAGTATTGGATTCGGAGATCGGCCACGAGCTTCTGCAATCCTTGTCCTCGGCTCGGTTGTTGGGATTGGGGTATTACGATGCCGGAAGCCGCAGTTTTTATTCCACTCAGCGGCCCATCAATACTCCGGATGATTTAAAAGGACTCAAGATCCGGGTGCAGGAGAGTCAGACTGCCATGCGAATGATTTCGACGCTTGGCGGCAGTCCTACACCGGTTTCCTGGGGAGAGCTCTACACGGCCTTGCAGCAGGGGGTTGTGGATGGCGCGGAAAATAATCCGCCCAGTTTTTATTTGTCGCGCCACTTTGAGGTCGCACCCTATTTCACTTTAGACGAGCACAGTGCAGTCCCCGATTTATTGATCATCAGTGAGTATGTTTGGGATCACCTGGACGATCAGCAGCGCCAGTGGTTGCAGCAAGCTGTCGACGAATCTGTCGCTTTTCAGCGTGAGCAGTGGACCATAGATACGCAAGCAGCTCTTGACGCTGTTGAAGAGGCCGGTGTGGAGATTATTCGTCCCGATAAATCTCTGTTCGCCGATAAAGTTACCGGTATGTTGGCTGCCTATGATGGCACGCCCCTGGGTGACATGATTCATCGGATACAGGAGTACCGTTAATGTTGAGTCGCTGTGTTGCTGTTGTCGATAAAGCGTTCCGTTGGTTTCTGGCGTTACTGATGGGACTGATGGTGCTGTGTGTTACCTGGCAGATTGTTTCCCGGTATGCGCTGGGTGACCCCAGCCAGTGGACGGAAGAGCTGGCACGCTTTCTCTTGATTTGGATTGGCTTGTTGGGCGGCAGTTATGCCTATCACGTCAAAATGCATTTGGGGCTTGATCTCTTAGCTGAGCGCCTGCAGGGCGCTACCCGTCACTGGCATACCATTTTGATTCATCTTTTGGTCATTTTATTTTCGGTGACGGTTTTAATCGGCGGTGGGTTGGTCATTGTTGGGCTGACGGCCGAGCTTAAGCAGTATTCTGCAGCTCTTAATTTGCCCATGTCGTTTGTGTATTCCAGTTTGCCGCTCAGCGGCATCATGCTGACGATCTACGCTGTGCTTGCACTGCTGGAATCGGTAAAGGCGCTACGCGCCGAACAGTCAGGACAGGTCAGTGAGGTGAGACCATGATTGAACTTACGCTTATTGGTGTCTTTGTCCTGCTGTTGGTGCTGGGCGTTCCGGTTGCCTTCGCGATTGGCTTGGCGACGTTGGCTTCGCTGATGCTAACGCTGGACCCCGGTGTTGCTATGGCGACCATTGCGCAACGCATGGTCGGCGGGCTAAACAGCTTTGCTTTGTTGGCCATTCCTCTGTTTATTCTCAGTGGTGTGATTATGGGGCAGGGCGGCATTGCGCGCCGCTTGATTGAGTTTGCCAAATGCCTGGTGGGGATGGTGCCCGGTGGTCTGGCGTTTGTGAATGTCATGTCCTGTACGCTGTTTGGCGCAATTTCTGGCTCTGCTGTGGCTGCCAGTTCTGCGGTGGGCGGCTTTATGCTGCCAGAGATGGAAAAAGACGGTTTCGACCGGAATTTTAGCGCCGCGATTACTGCGACCAGCGCGACCACAGGACTGTTGATTCCTCCCAGCAATATTTTGATCGTCTATGCGATTGCCAGTGGTGGTGTCTCCATTGCCGCCTTGTTTGTGGCGGGCTACTTGCCAGGCATTCTGGTTGCTGGAATGTTGATGTTGGTGTGCGCGGTTCAGGCGCGTCGACACGGCTATCCATCGGCGGGCCGTAAAACACTGCGAGAGACGGCTCGTGCTGGTATCCAGGCGGCGCCGAGTTTGTTTCTGATCGTTGTCGTCATTGGCGGTATTCTCGGCGGTATTTTCACCGCGACCGAAGCCGGTGTCATCGCGGTGCTCTACGCGTTGGCGCTCGCCTGGGGAGCCTACGGAGAAATTTCCCGCAGTGACATTTACCCCATTTTGTTGAAGTCTGCCGAGACAACCGCAATCGTTATGTTGTTGGTCGGGACTTCGGTGGCTATGTCCTGGCTGTTGGCTTACCACAATATTCCAACCCGGGTTGCTGAATTTCTGTTGCAGCTGAGCGACAACCCTCTGTTGATTTTACTGATCATCAACATTGTGCTGTTGTTGGTGGGTTCCTTTATGGACATGACCCCCGCCGTGTTGATCTTTACGCCGATTTTTCTCCCGGTTGCGACACAGTTGGGGATGTCACCCCTGCATTTCGGCATCATGATCGTGTTGAACCTGTCGATTGGGCTTTGTACGCCTCCGGTGGGGAGTGTGCTCTTTGTGAGTTGCGCTATCGCCAAGACGACCATCGTCAATATTATTCGGCCGCTCTTGCCGATGTACGCTGCGATGATTATTGCCTTGCTGTTGGTGACTTATGTGCCCGCAATCAGTGAAGCTTTGCCTGCGTACTTCGGGTTGATCAAATAAGGAAAGGAAGACAGATTCATGTGGAAGATTGCCGCTATCGGTGAATGCATGCTGGAGTTATCCAACCCCGGCGGCCAGCCCTTGCAACGTAATATGCCGCTGCAGTTTTCTTACGGTGGCGACACGCTGAATACTGCTGTGTACTTGACTCGGCAGGGCGTCGCTTGTGCCTATGTGACTGGACTGGGGGATGATCCCTACAGTGACTGGTTGTTAAAGGAATGGGCAGCAGAAAATATCGATACGTCTTTGGTGGAGCGCTTTGCCGGTCGTAACCCTGGTCTCTATATGATTCAGACCGATGATCAGGGGGAGCGCAGTTTCCACTATTGGCGCCAGCAGGCTCCCGCCAGAGATCTGTTCTCCGACGAGACACGTGCAGAGCGTGTGTTTGCCGGGTTGCAGAAGGTTGATTTGGTGTATTTATCCGGCATTACACTGTCGCTGTACAACGAATCAGACTTCGCACGGCTATTGGCTGGTCTACAAGCCTATAAAGCTGCTGGGGGGCGTATTGCCTTCGATGGTAATTACCGCCCCCGTGGCTGGCGTGATGCCTCTGCCGCCCAGCAGGCGTTTTCAACGCTTTGCGGCCTGGCGACCATTGTGCTGCCCACATTCGATGATGAGGCAATGTTGTTTGGCGACACCACGCCCGAGGCAACGGCAGCACGGTTGCACAGTTACGGCGTGGAAGAGGTTGCCGTTAAGGAGGGCGCGAAAGGGGTTTATGTCAGCAGTCCTTCCCAGACAGAATGGGTGTCGACAACACCGGTAGACAAAGTGATCGATTCAACGGCGGCTGGTGATTCTTTTAACGCGGGTTATTTGGGCGCGCGGGCATCAGGGGCATCTCCGGTTATTGCCGCCGCTGCGGGTAATCGTCTCGCCGGGCAGGTGATTCAGCACGCCGGAGCCATCATTCCCGAGTCTGCCATGCCAAATTTGAAGTTCGAGGAGTCTTTGTAAGTGTCTAAGGTTGTTTTTTCCCGGCGTAAACTGGTAGAGGCCATGGGTCTGGTCGCAGTGGGCTCAGTCATCAGTGGCTGTTCAACGAGTGATTCAGAGGGGCCAACAGACGCCGCGATCACGCCCGAGTCTTCTGTGAATTGGTTGAGTGCCGACGATATTCTCGCGCAGACTCAGTTGCCCATTATTGCAGAGCGTGACTTCGCTGTAGAAGAGTTTGGTGCGCAGGCGGATGGATCTACGGATTGTTCAGAGGCGATTGCCGCTGCGATAGCCGCGTGTCATCAAGCCGGTGGTGGGCGTGTGGTGTTGGCCGAAGGCGTTTACCGCAGCGGGCCTATCCACCTGCTCAGCGGTGTGGAACTGCACGTCGGCAGTGGTGCCGAGGTGAGCTTTTACACAGATCCTGAGCGATATCTGCCCGCGGTGTATACTCGCTGGGAAGGTATGGAAATGATGGGCTATTCGCCGCTGATCTATGCCTATCGTCAGTCAGATGTTGCTGTGACAGGGGCTGGTACGCTCAATGGTAATGCCGATGCTGATACCTGGTGGCCCTGGAAAGGCCAGCACAGTGAGCAGGAGTGGAATTACTATCCAGATCAAGATCAAAAAGTCGCGCGGGCCGAGCTTTTCCGGATGGCAGAAGAGGGGGTTCCCGTTGCCGAGCGAGTCTTCGCCGATGGCAGTTTTTTGCGCCCTTCATTTGTCCAATTTTACGAGTGCAAGCGCGTTTTAATTGAAGATATTACGGTAACCGCAGCCCCGTTCTGGCTGTTGCATCCGGTGTTATGCGACGATGTGACCGTTCGTGGTGTTACCTGTTTGAGTCACGGTCCCAATTCTGATGGATGCGATCCGGAATCCTGTAATCGGGTGGTGATTGACAACTGTACGTTTGATACCGGTGATGACTGTATTGCGGTCAAGTCTGGGCGCAATAATGATGGTCGCCGTATCGGTAAGCCCTGTGAAAATATCCTTATCCAGAACTGCACCATGCGCGATGGCCATGGCGGTATTGTCATGGGTAGCGAAATTTCGGGTGGGGTTCGCAATCTCCACGCTCGCAATTGCCAGATGAGCAGTCCAGAGCTTGAAAGAGCCATTCGGATCAAGACCAACGCCGCCCGAGGCGGTCTGATTGAGCATATTCGCTACGACAATATCGAAGTTGGGCATGTGCAGGATGCTATTGTCGTTAATTTTTACTACGAAGAGGGGATAGACGGTGACTTTCCTCCAACCGTTAAGGATGTTGAAATAGACAACCTGAAAGTAGGGCAGGCCGAGCGGGCGTTTGTATTGCGGGGCTTTCCGAATAATCCCGTGCGCGGCTTGACCCTCAATAACTGTATAATTGCCCAGGCGGATGCCATGGGTATCGTAGAAAACGTCAGTGAAGTGCATTTGCACAATGTCAGCATCAATGGTGCAGAGGTGACAACGCTGGCGATGGAGTAACAGCTGAGGCGGTTCCTGACGGCATGAGGCCAGTTGAGTGTAGGAACCGTCTCTAGGATGAGAATTGAAGAATGGCGAATGAACACAAAGGTCCGGCTACTATCAACGATGTTGCCAGGTTGTCGGGAGTATCCAAACGAACCGTCTCGCGGGTGCTCAATAATTCGCCGAAGGTCAACCCGGAAACCCGGGAAAAAATACTTCAGGTCATTGATGAGCTGAATTATTCACCCAGCAAACAGGCGCGCGGGTTGGCATCCAGTCGCTCCTATATGTTGGGTTTGCTCTACGACGAACCCAACGCCGTTGTGATTCACTCGGTACAAAAAGGTATTTTGAGCGTCTGCTCTAAATACGGCTACGAAATGGTTGTACACCCGATCGATTATCAGAGTGAGGTGTTGGTTTCCGAAGTTCTGGGCTTTGTATCTCGTTCCAAGCTCGATGGCCTGATCATTATGCCGCCGATTTCCGGCAGCAATCTGCTGGCAGATGCCTTGGTGGAAAACGAAATTCCCTATGTGCGTTTGGCGGCCAAACAAATTGATGTGCCTGAACGTATCGTCATTTCCGATGATCGTACAGCGATGAAGCAGGTGGCAGATCTGTTTCACGAAAAGAAGCGTCAGCGGGTCGCCATTATTCTGGGGCCCTCTCATCGACTGGCTTCTGCGGAACGATATGAGGGTTTGGCCGATGCTCTGGCGGAGTATGATATTGAGATTCGCAAAGATCTGATCGCAGAGGGCGACTTCAGCTACGAAACCGCCCGCGAGTGCGCACAAAAGCTGCTCGGTGGAGAGAACCCGCCGGACGCTATCTTTGCCAGTAACGATCAGATGGCGATTGCCGCGATGCACACGGCAGAAGATTTGGGTTTGCGAGTCCCGGAAGATTTGATTGTGGTTGGCTACGATGACGAGCCGATGGCCGCTCGATTGCGACCATCGTTGACGACCTTGTCGCGCCCAAATGCGGATATGGCGTGTACTGCTGCAATGAAATTGATCGCGACCATTACCGGTCGTGATGACATGTTGGATGAATTGCCAACACGCTTTGTTCCCCAGTTAATCTGTCGGGAATCCGCTTGATTTCCACCCCTCGCAAGAGGGGATTATGAACCCTCGTTGAGTTGAGTTATGTCCCTTACGCTGAAATTACATGAACAGGATAACGTCTGTATCGCTCGCAGTGATCTGCGGGCTGGCGTGTTGTTGCCGGAGCTGGATGGTGCGGAGGTGGTGACACCTGTGCCGCGCTTTCACAAGGTGGCGACAAGGGATATTGTCGAAGGTGAGGCTGTTCGCAAATACAATCAGGTGATTGGAATTGCTACTCAGGCCATTCGTCAGGGGGAGCACGTTCATACGCAGAACTGTGGAATGCCTGAGACGGGTTTTTCTCGCACGGTGGAGCCACCGGTGGCAGACGAGGTGGTCGCGAAAAATCCTACCGTGTTAGATGCAGGTGATTTTTTCCAAGGCTATCGTCGTCCCTCCGGCAAAGCAGGTACGCGCAACTATATCGGTATTATCACCAGTGTGAATTGTTCGGCGACCGTCGCCAAAATGATCGAACATCACTTTATGCACAGTGGTGAATTGGATCAATTCCCAAACGTTGATGGTGTTATTGCGTTTACCCATGCAACGGGTTGTGGGATGGGTAAAGGCACGGGCTTTGATATTCTAAATCGTGTCTATCGAGGCTATGCCCAGCATCCGAATTTCGCGGGTGTTTTGATGATCGGGCTGGGTTGCGAGGTAATGCAGCTCGGTGATTTCAAGCAGCGAGAAGGCATGACTGAGGACGATGGCTTCCGTACCCTGATCATTCAAAACGAAGGGGGCACTCGCAATACCATTGCTGCCGGTATTGATATTGTGCGGGAGATGATTAAAGCCGCGAACCAGTTACAACGCGAAGCCATACCTGCCAGTGAGCTGGTGGTTGGTTTACAGTGTGGTGGTTCAGACGCACTTTCCGGTATTACGGCGAACCCGTCCTTGGGGGCCGCGGTAGATCTGTTGGTACAGCAGGGTGGTACAGGTATTTTGTCAGAGACGCCGGAAATTTACGGCGCCGAGCATTTGCTTTTACAGCGAGCGAGAACCCCAGAAGTTGCTCAGGGGCTCAATGATCGAATTGCCTGGTGGTTGGATTACACCAGTAAAAACGGTGCTGAACTCAACAACAATCCATCCCCTGGTAATAAAGCGGGCGGATTGACGACGATTCTGGAAAAGTCCTTGGGGGCACAGGCGAAAGGCGGAACGACCACGCTCAATGGTGTGTTTGAATATGCAGCCGAACTCAAAGAGCGCGGTCTGGTGATTATGGACAGTCCGGGCTACGATCCGGTATCTGTGACGGGGCAAATGGCTTCTGGTGCCAATTTGATCTGTTTTACCACGGGGCGCGGTTCGGCCTTTGGGTCCAAACCGGCACCGTGTTTGAAGTTAGCCACCAATACACCTCTGTACGACAGCATGCGTGAAGATATGGACCTGAATTGCGGCCAGGTGTTTGATGGCGATCTTTCTGTCGCCGAGTGTGGCCGTTTAATTTATCAGGAGTTTCTGGATATCGCCTCCGGCAAGCGCTCCAAAAGTGAAATGCTGGACTACGGCAATCACGAATTTTTACCCTGGCAAATTGGTGCTGTGGTCTGATCGAAAGAGTGTGTGCAGGGTAGCCCCCTGCACAGGTTAAACGTCGGCTAAAAACGCTTTTAATGTCTGCTCGTCTTTGTAAAATCCACGAATGCCTTCCGTTAGCTTCTCTGTCGCCATGGCATCCTGATTCATTTGCCATAAAAATTCAGATTCATCGATGTCGTATTTTTCACCGCAGATGAGTGGCGCTTTTGCGTCCAGCTTTATTTCTACCTTGGTTTCGCTTGACGACAATTCTTCCAGTAGCGCCGGGCTAATGGTGAGTTGATCGCAGCCTGCAAGAGCAATCAGCTGTTCGGTATTGCGAAAGCTGGCCCCCATGACGATGGTTTTATATTGGTGTTCCTTGTAGTAGTTGAAGATTCGGGCAACCGACTGAACACCGGGATCTTCTTCAGGGGGGTAGTAGCTGCGCCCGGTTTCCTTCTTGTACCAATCCAGAATACGACCGACAAACGGTGAAATGAGATACACGCCGGCCTCAGCGCAGGCCAGCGCCTGAGCAAAGCCGAATAACAGCGTCATGTTGCATTGGATGTTCTCTGCTTCGAGCACGCGCGCCGCTTCTATGCCTTGCCAGGTTGCCGCGGTTTTGATCAGAACACGATTCCCAGGAATCCCCGCTGCGTCATAGTGGCCAATAATTCTGTGAGCACTGGCGATGATCGCGTCTTTATCATAGGAGTGCCTGGCGCTCACCTCCGTAGATACCCGGCCGGGAATGTGCTGCAAAATTTCACAGCCAATCGCGACAGACAATTTCTCCACACAGGCATCGAGTTGACTTTGCGAATCGCCGGCTTGCTGTCGACTCCAGTTGACGGTTTCTTCGATCAGGGGTCGATAGGTGGGTAACTGTGCTGCTTTGAGCAGCAGCGACGGATTGGTGGTGGCATCCACCGGTTGATAAGCTTTGATTGCCTCGAAGTCGCCGGTATCGGCGACCACTTTCGAGAGCTGCTTTAGTTGACTTAGCGCATCCATATTCATTCGTTTGTCGATGACCTCGTTAGGGTTATCGGTAGATGTGGTTGTTGATCAGATTCTCGATCAACTCTTGTCTGCCGCTGGTGACTTTAGGGGTGCCGGTATTGCTGGCGTGATCGCGTAAATCCGCCAGCGTCAGGGCTTTTTCTTCGAAGGCTTTGCCTGGGCCAGTATCGAAGCTGGCATAACGATCGCGGACTCGTTGCGTTAAATCGGAATTATTGAGAATGTCTGATGCGACCAGGAGACCTTTTGCGAAGGCGTCCATGCCACCGATATGAGCAATAAACATATCTTCCAGATCGGTGGATTCGCGGCGAACCTTGGCGTCAAAATTTAATCCGCCACCCTTTAATCCACCGTTGGCGAGAATCACCATCATGCCTTGTACGGTATCGTAGAGGTCGGTAGGAAATTGGTCCGTGTCCCAGCCATTTTGCGGGTTGCCGCGATTGGCATCGACAGAGCCTAGCATGTCGGCGTCGGCGCACATTTGCAGTTCGTGCGCAAAGGTATGCCCCGCCAGTGTTGCGTGGTTGGCCTCGATATTTAATTTAAAATCTTTATCGAGTCCGTAATGACGGAGAAAACCGATAACGGTTTGGGCATCGGCATCATACTGGTGGTACATGGGCTCCATAGGCTTGGGCTCGATGAGGAAGTTGCCGGTAAACCCGATGGAGCGCCCATAATCGCGAGCCATGGTCAGAAACTGAGCCATATGATCCAGCTCTCTGGCGGTATTGGTATTAAACAGATAGGCATAACCCTCGCGACCGCCCCAGAAAACATAGTTTTCGCCGCCAAGTGCCACGGTGGCATCCAGCGCCGCTTTCACTTGTGCTCCGGCGTGAGCGACGATATTAAAGTCAGGGTTGGTCGATGCGCCGTTCATATAGCGAGGATGTGAGAAGACGTTAGCCGTACCCCACAACAGGCCGATGTTGGTGGCATCCTGTCGCACTTTCGCGAGTTCGGTCATGTGCTGTAGATAGGTTTCACTTTCGCTGACGCTGTTGCCCTCTGGGGCCAGGTCACGATCGTGAAAGCAGTAGTAGGGCACGCCCAATTTTGAGAAAAACTCAAAGGCGGCATCCAGTTTGTGCTCTGCTGCAGTCAGCGGGTTGCTGCTTTCTTTCCAAGGCTGTAAACGGGTGCCTGGGCCAAAGGGGTCGGCGCCGTCCGCGCAGAAACTGTGCCAGTAGCAAACGGCAAACCGCAGATGGTCGCGCATGGTTTTGCCGTCGACCAGGCGTGATTCGTCATACACCTTGAACGACAGTGGGTTGTCGGACTCAGGGCCTTCAAAGGGAATGCTGGATATGCTAGGAAAATATTCGTGGTCGCCAATAAACAGTTTCGTTTTCATAGGAATTTTTATCTCAATACGTCGTGGACTTTAAGCGATATCGATCAACGGATCGATCAATGATAAAAGGCTCGCACATGGGGCAGGGCGTTCAGAAAATTGGCGTAGCCTTGTTGGTAAATTTCTTTATGTTGCGGGTTAGGTTCAATTCGTAAAAACTGACTGGAATCGATATGGGCATTGGTGATATCGACCAATTCCAGTTCTGGATGCTTCTGTTTTTGAAGTACCCAGAGGGCTTGTAGAGCGGCGCCAAAACAGGCGCCTTCGGAATCCAAGGGAACGTCGACGGGCAACTGGCAGATGTCGGCGACCATCTGCCGCCAGACTTGGCTACGGGCACCACCTCCGGTTAATGTGATGGCCTCTGTGGCAACGCCCAGCTCACGTAATTTTTCTACGCCTCGATAAATGGAGTAGGTGGATCCTTCCATGGTGGCTCTCAATAGATGAGCTGGCTGTGTGTTTAAGCGACTCATTCCGAACATGGTGCCGCGGGCTTGCGGTAAGTTGGGGGTGCGCTCGCCCGCAAAAAAAGGTATGACCAGCAGACCATCAGATGTCGGGGGAACCTCCGCGAGTTGATGGTCAATTTCAGCAAGCGGCATGCCCAGGGCATTGCGAATAAGTTCTGTGCCCAAGGTGCAGTTCATGGTACACAGCAGTGGTAGCCAGCCACCTGTTGAGCTGCAAAATGCAGCGATCTCGCCCTCGGGATCGACAATGGGTGAATCACTGTAGCTAAATAGAGTGCCGGAACTGCCAAGGCTCATGGTTACCCGACCTGGAATAACCGCTCCTGTGCCAATGGCGCCCATCATGTTGTCACCACCGCCTACAGCGACAGGAATACCTGCGGGCAAACCAAAATTTTCAGCAAATTCTTTACTGGTTTCACCGATAAATTCGTGTGGTTCAATCAGGGGCGGCAGGCAACTGCTCATATCACGATCAGAATCCAGGGCATCGAGTACCTGTTTGCTCCATGTGCGAGAGCGGACATCGAGGAGACCTGTGCCGGAGGCATCTCCATATTCCATGGCGTACTCGCCGGTAAGCACAAAATTTAAATAATCGTGAGGCAGTAAAATGTGGGCCAGGCGTTGATAGTTTTCGGGCTCGTGTTCTTTTAGCCAAAGAACTTTCGGAAGCGTATAGCCGGTGAGAACCGGATTACCGGTAGCGGCGATCGCGGCCTCTTTGCCGCCCAGTCGTTGCTCCAGCTCACTGGCTTCTGCTTGGGTGGAGGTGTCACACCAGAGTTTAACGGGACGAATAACCTTGTGCTCGGCATCCAGGGCGACCAGACCGTGCTGCTGACCGGAGACGCCGATTGCGGCGATTGTAGATTTGATCGAGTCAGGCAATTCTGCGCAACAGGTTTTTAGCGCCAGCAACCAGTCACCAGCCTCTTGCTCGGCAGTGCCGTCGTCGCGCTGATGCACATCCAGAGGGGCGGTAGCGCTCGCTACACAATGCTTGGATTCAAAGTCATAGCACAGCAGTTTGAGACTTTGGGTGCCGAGGTCGATGCCGAGTACGGTTTTCATGATATGCGGGTGCCTGGATGTTGCGTTATCTTTATCTGTAATTTGGTAGCGCTACCATTTAAACGTCTTTGCACGTCTTCTGCAAGTGCATTTTTCATCGGTAAGTGGTACTTTTCTGCCGCCATGACGCGAGTGATTGTATTCGATTACAATGCCGCCCAGTTTTTGATATTGACAGTCTTAACGCGAGGTCTTCTTTACCGGTGAAACGCAGTTCTGACAAAGAGTCCGGTGGGAAAGGTGGCAGACGTCGGCATTCTGGCCCCACCATCACGGACGTTGCTAAAAAAGCCGGTGTATCCCCCATGACGGTGTCCCGGGTCATCAATGGTGAGCGGGTGAGGGACGATAAAAAACGACTCGTCAATGCCGCCATTGCAACCTTGGGGTATGCGCCCAATCAGGCGGCTAGAAATCTCGCCGGTGCCGCAGTGCAACGAATTGCACTTCTGTACAACAATCCCAGTTCTGCGTATTTAAGCGAGCTTCTGCTGGGCAGCCTGGAGCAGGCGCAACGTAAGCAGGTGCAGCTTATTGTCGAAAAGTGCGAGGATGGCGAGGCTGCCGAAGGCAGTGTGAGGCGTTTGATTGATGCCGGAATCGATGGTGTTATCTTGCCGCCTCCGTTGTCGGACTCGAGCATTATCTACGATCTCTTATCCCAGAGTGGAACACCGGTCGTGGCAGTTGCCGGTGGCGGTACGGCAGACGTTTGTTCCGTTGTTGGCATCAACGATTATGTTGCGGCTCAGGATATGACCCGTCATCTTCTGTCATTGGGGCATCGAAAAATCGGTTTTATCCAGGGGAATCTCAATCAGGTTGCAAGCGCACAACGTCTTCAGGGGTTTGTCGATGCCCTGGGGGAAGCTGGAGTAAGACTCTCCAAACACTTGGTGGCACAGGGTGATTTTACCTATCGATCTGGACTTTTGGCGGCCGAAAAACTGCTCGGCCGGGCGAGGATGCCGACGGCCATTTTCGCGAGCAATGATGATATGGCCGCTGCAACTGTCGCCGCTGCGCATCGTTTGCACCTGGATGTCCCTACAGATCTTACGGTTTGCGGGTTTGATGATACCGCTGTGGCCACCATTGTTTGGCCGGAATTAACCACCATTCGCCAGCCCATCTCAGAAATTTCTCAAGTTGCGGTCGATCTCTTGCTAGATAAAATCCGCCAGGTTGCGGCTGGAGGAAAGGCAAAAAACCGCTTGGTGACCTTAGAGCATCGATTGGTGCAGCGCTCTAGCGATGGTATTCCTCCGCAACGTTAGTATCCCCACTTGTGACAAATACGCTTTATAGGCACGCATGGTGACTCAATGCTGCATACCCGCTGCATTGAGGCTACTGCTCGGTGTATTCATTTATTTTAACGGGGAAATTTATTGGGGTGCTCACGTTTTATTCCGTGTGGGTTGATAAATTTTTTCGTTCGCTGACGAATAAATGTTGACGTTAGTGATCGTCAGGCGTTAATGTTTTTAATATTATATTGGTAGCGCTACCATTTTAGGTTGGATCGTGAGTTGGTGTGTTAAGTAAACTCATGGAGTGGTCAGCGTGCTGTTGCCTATAAAACAAATAAAGAGGCGGTTCTACGATTTTTGCTGGTCTAATCAGCGTTTCTGCCAGATGTTCATTCAATAACAATAACCCCCTGATTCTGTGGTATCGAATCAATGTAGAGTCACCAATGGAAGGAGAGTCTCATGTTTTTCCACAATCCCTGTCGACCATTTCAGCGTCTTCGTTATCCTAAAAAAATATTATCTGTCGTTATTGCTGCGACACTGGCACCCACTTTTGTCTGGGCTGCTGATGAAAATTCCGATATGCCCTCGGATGACGTCGACGCTCCTGAGCTAATGGAAGAAGTTAGTGTTACTGGTTTTCGGCGCAGTTTGGATAAAGCAATATCCATAAAAAAGGAAAGTACAGGCGTTGTCGATGTGATTGTCGCAGAAGATATCGCAAAATTTCCTGATACCAACCTGGCAGAATCGTTACAGCGTGTTCCCGGTGTGTCCATCACTCGTGAAAGGGGCGAGGGACGCCAGATTTCGGTGCGGGGTCTGGGGGCAGATTTTACTCGCGTCAGAATTAACGGAATGGAGGCGCAGGCTGCAACCGAGGGTAATTCTACCCGCGGTTTTGATTTTAACGTCTTTGCATCCGAACTTTTTAATAGCATCACTGTGCGTAAAACATCCTCCGCCAATGTTGATGAGGGTTCTCTTGGTGCTACGGTCGATCTTCAAACTGGGCGCCCATTTGATTATGACGATTTTACCGTTGGTACGTCTGTTCAGGGTGGCTTTAATGGCCAATCTGAAGAATTTACGCCACGGGCAGCGTTCCTAATCAGTAATACCTTTGCGGATGGAAAGCTTGGTGCGCTGTTTTCGGCAGCTTACTCTGAGCGTACGGTCGATCAAGTCGGTGACAGTTCCGGGGTCTATTATGGCGGCGATTTTGCCGGTGGATTTTGCGATCCGGCTGATATTGCCGGGCGTTGCTATGGCGAAGCTCAGCCGGCAGGTTACACAGTTGCAGAGATCAATAATCCCGATGTTTATGTGCCAAGATTTCCACGATCTGTATATCAATCGACGGAACAAGAGCGGCTGGGTTTAACCGCGGCCTTCCAATTTTCACCGTCGGATCAAACGCTTCTGAACCTCGATGTTCTCTATTCAGATCTGGATGTATCGCGTCGGGAAAAATATGTTCAAGGTGTCTTTTACAGTGATCAACCGGGTATTGTTGTTCGGGATGTCGCTTTTCAGGGAAGCAACATGGTGGCGGGCACCATGGATAATGTCGATCTTCGTACTGAAAACATGCTGGATGAATCCAATACAAAGTATACCCAGGTTACTTTTTCTGGCGACCACCAATTCTCGGATCGCTTCTCTCTTTCTGGGCTGGCAGGGTATGCAAAATCTGATTTCAGTAACCCCATAGAAACCACCGTGCAAATGGATTCTTACGACTCACAGGGATTTACCTTTGATGCAACTGGCGGGGCGGGGGAGCTCGACGTTGCTTATGGTACGGACGTCAATGATCCCGATACCTGGTACGTTGGCCCTCCCATCACCCTGGAGGATGGTTCTACCGTGGCGCCCGAGATTCGCCTGAATCCAAGTTGGACAGAATATACAGAAGAGACACTGCAATTTGACACGGAGTTTATTGCCACCGATAGCATCAGTGTGCTGGTGGGAGTTCAATACAAGCGTTTCAATTTCAATAGCTTTGCACGCCGGACGTTGAGCACGCAAATTCAACCGGAATTACCCGAAGGTGTCTCTATTGCTGATATCAGCGAATCCTACACTGGGCCGGATGGTGTGACCTGGCTGCTGCCAAGTATCAGCGGTTTTGATGAGGTGTTCGGAATTTACAGCAATACCGGTGATTTCACGATGTACGCGGAGGAGAGCGGCAGTGCGCGAGGATTAATACGCGAGGTCGAAGAGGAAGACACCGGTGCCTATCTGCAGGTGAATTTCTTTAAAGAAATTGCCGGTATGGAGCTGCGCGGTGACGTCGGCATTCGCTATGTGAAAACGGATCAGTGGTCAGATGGATTTGTACAGAGCGGCGACAACTATCAGCGTGTTGCCGAAAGTCGTACTTACGATAATTGGCTACCAGCATTGAACCTTGTTCTGGCGCCCAGTGATGAGCTGTTGTTTCGTTTCAGTACGGCCAAAGTAATGACTCGCCCGACGCTGGGATCCGTCTCCCCGAATACCTCGATTTCCACGGGGGATGGAGTGGCCTATGTCTCTAGCGGTAATCCGGATTTGGATCCGATACAGGCAACAACCTATGACCTGTCCGTTGAGTGGTATCCCGTTGCTGAAACAATGGTTGCGCTAGGGCTCTTCTATAAAGACATAGATACCTACACGCAAACATTGACTCAGACAGGGTTGTCGTTTGCCGATACCGGACTGGATCCTAGTGCACTGGAGGGAACCGGCGCGTCAACGGACGATGTCTTTCAGGTATCTCAGCCGGTCAATACAGAGGGTGGGCCTCTCAAAGGCGTTGAAGTCGGTTTGCAACAACCTCTGGGAGTAATGGCAGATTGGCTGGATGGTTTTGGCATCTTATTGAACTACACCTATGTGGATTCTGAGATCGATTATTTGGTGGGTGGGGACCCGGATAACACGGTAACAGGCCCGCTGCTGGGGTTGTCGAAAAATGCCTACAACGCAACCCTCTACTATGAAAAATACAATTGGTCTGTGCGGGTATCTGGCGCTTATCGCAGTCGCTATACGCGAGGCATTCCGGGTCCATCCAATCAGGATATCTGGGGAACAGACGAAACCTTTAACGTCGATGCGTCTATTGCTTACGATTTTGATGATCACCTTTCTGTCTCGTTGGAGGGCATTAATTTGACCGATGAGGCGACAAGCTGGTATTCCGATTCCTCTCAGCGTTGGCAAGATTACTATCAGACGGGGCCGGAAATTCTATTGGGATTGCGTTATCGCTATTGAGGCGGATTTTGCTGCGTGGCTAACGCCAGCAGAGTGCCGTTGTGTTGAAGGATATATTTGAAGAGGGAAAAGTTGGTGTCTAAATGTTGTGATCGGCGCGCATTTGTTGGGTTGGTTGGTGGTGTCTCTGGCAGTTTGCTGTCAGGTTCAGTGTTTGCAAACGACAATCCCCTTGCTGGCTGTGATGCGGTGGTTTCGAAAAGTGATGGGCGTGCCTTCAGGCAGCCTGTTTACCGATCGTTGGCTGCAGCTCTTGATGCTGCTCCACCCGAGCAGGAAAAACCCTATCGAATATTCCTGGCGCCGGGTCGATATCGAGAGAAGGTGAATGTCTCCCGCCCGAATGTACAGATTGTTGGAGCTGGGCCAGAACGCTCAGTGGTTTATTTTGACGCGGCGGCAGGTAAGCTCGACGACGAAGGCGTTGCATGGGGCACATTTCGCAGTGGCACGATCATTGTTGACGCTCCTGGGTTTCGCGCTAGCAACCTGACCATCGCCAATACCTACGGCGATGAAGATGGGTTTGATGCTGAAACCTCTGGAGGGCGCCAAGCCGTTGCTTTGGCGTTGAACCGTGGTGCAACAGACGCTCAATTGCATAACTTGCGGGTGACTGGCCGACAAGACACCTTGTTCGTCGATGGTCAGAGAGCACAATTCGACCGTTGTTTTATTTCGGGTGATGTGGATTTTATTTTCGGTGCGGCACTGGCGCTATTTCGCGATTGCGAGTTGCAGGTTCGCTATCGGCAGGATGCTGAAGTTCAGGGGTATATCGCAGCGCCCAGTACTCTCGAACAAGACCCTATCGGTTTTGTCTTTCATGCCTGCCGTCTGACTCGGGAGCAGGGTGTTCCTGCTCGGTCAGCGTTTCTGGGGAGACCTTGGCGAGCCGGCAATAATATGTCGGTGGTGCCAATGTCGACCTATCTAAAATGTTGGATGGACGACCATATTGCCGCTGACGGCTGGGCATCGATGAACTATACCAATCCCGAAGGCGAGCGCCTGCCGTTAATGCCTGAAGAGGTTAGATTTTCTGAATACGGAAGCGAGGGGCCGGGTTTTGCTAACAGTGTGCGCCGACGTCAGTTGTCATCGACGCAGGCACATGAGCTTCTTGAGCGGGCTCTCGCTCAGTTTTCCATCTAGAGGCAGGTGCGTTATGCGGAAAGATCATCGCTAGAGCCCACGATAGAGCCCCATAAATCCACCATCTGCTGAAGGGCGTCGAATCATTTTGCCGGAGGTCGATTCGTGGTCGTTTCTTCTGGTGATTCCATTGCCGACGTGGCATGGTGCTGACGTCTTGTGTGTGAACCTCCACCGGCTGTGGAGGTCCATGCTTCTGTGTGTGGATAATACTCTATGCGATAACTCATGCCCTGAGGACTTAAGCGTATGTGCGACGAATCAACTCTGCGGGATCAGCAGGCGTTTCTGGAAAAATCGGGATTCAATCGGCGGGATTTTGGGCGGCTTGGACTTGGTATGACCTTGGCGGCATTAATGCCCGCGCCCGCCAATGCGCTGTCGGTATCCGGTCGTGATGTCAGTATAGAAACGCCCGACGGTAAAGCCGATGCTTACTACGTTCACCCATCCGCGGGTAAGCACCCTGGTGTCTTAATTTGGCCGGATATTCTCGGTTTGCGCCCAGCCTTTAAGCTTATGGCTCAGCGTTTGGCGGAGTCTGGTTATGCCGTTTTAGTGATTAATCCCTACTATCGCTCAGCGGTGGCTCCGGTTATTCCGGAAGGGGCCGTCTTTGATCAAGAAACCCGCAAAATTGTCGTGCCGTTACGCCAGCAGCTGTCGACCGCGACAGTCAACACCGATGCGGTTGCTTTTCTTGGCTGGCTCGATGCTCAGGCTGGCGTTGATTCTAGCCGGGGCATGGCGACGACAGGGTACTGCATGGGTGGGCCAATGGTCATGCAGACTGCGGCTATCGGCGCTGATCGTATTCGAGCCGCTGGTATCTTTCATGGAGGCGGACTGGCCACGGATTCTGCCGACAGTCCTCATTTATTAATTCCCAAAATGAATGCCAGTTTTTTAATTGCGATTGCAACAAACGATGACGCCAAAGAGCCGCAAACCAAAACCATTCTAAAAGATGCATTTGCCGCAAACGATCTTGCGGCAGAAATCGAGGTTTATCCGGATACTCTGCACGGGTGGTGTCCTCCGGATTCCAAAGCCTATAACCAAAAGCAGGCGGAGCGTGCTTGGTCCGCCATGCTGGATTTGTTTAAAGGCTCTCTTGCCTAGATACCAACATTTCCGGGTCGATGACAAGATGCCGGATACGTTTTCGGCCTACGGTATAGGTAATGTGCACTTTGCCATCGTCCGATTGAATGACCGCAGGGTAGGCGTAGCCCTCTGGAATGGGGTTGCTTTCCAATGTATAGACGTTTTCCCAGTGAATTCCGTCATCGGATAGAGCGATGTTAAGAGGGTAGCGGGGGCCTTTGCCGGGAGTCTCGGGGTTGTGTGCACTGTGGTTGTAAACCAGCAGTTGACGGCCATCGGCGAGTGTGACGGCATCCGTACCGGAATTCGGGTTGGGAAGAGGTAGCGCTGCCAGTGGCGACCAGTGTTTGCCTCTGTCCCATGACCAGGTGCTGGCGAGCACACCTTGTTTGGTTCTCGCAATGGCCTGCAAACTGCCATTCGCATAGGTTAGAAGGCTGGCTTGTATCGCGTCGATGTGTAGCGGATTTTCCGGGCTGGCAGTAGGTTGCCAGGTCAGGCCTTCATCAATGCTGGATTCAAAATGCAGGCTCCAACCGTTATCCGTTTCTTCGCTTGCCGGTATCAACCAACTTCCCATTGCTGTGGCAATCGGCTTATTTTTGCTTGGCCCCAGAATGCCTGAGGGTAGGCGTTTGGGTTCTGACCATGTCTTACCGCCGTCCGGTGATTCCGTAACCAGTCCCCACCATTCGCGAGGATTTGGTCCGGCTTTATAGAAGAGTCGCAGGTTTCCTTCGGGGGGTTGCATCAAAACCGGGTTCCAAAGGGGAACTTGTCTGCCCTGTTTATCAAGAGATTGGTCGATGGCGGCGACCTGCGTCCATTGGCGATCAATATACCTCGCCACATAAATTTTAACGTTTGCATGGCGCTCGTGAAGCCCTCCGAACCAGGCGGCAACCATACTGCCATCGGCAGCTTGGGCAATTGTCGACGCGTGACTTTGGGGGTAGGGCGCATCAAGGTTGATCCACGTTCGGGATACAACCGGGTCGGCGGGCTGGCTTTTGGAAGGCTGCAGCGCGCATCCATTGATAGTGAGGCTGATGAGCAAAACGGTTCCAGTAATCCATCGGCATTTGTTGTTGAGTTTGGATGGCATTGTTACTCCATTATTGTGGTTATTCTCCGTGTTGGTGTCGTAGTAAGAGGTGACAGATCTCAGGCTTTGGAATGGTTATTTTTAATTTGCGACGCCAATCATAAATTCTTTTGTCACCCTCTTGCCACCGGTGGCAAAGTTAAGTACTATTAATGCTACCGGAGGCACCTGTCTTATGGTGTAGGTCTTGATGCGGACATCAGAGACCGAGGACCTTTGTTGTACAAAGTCCACAAACAAAAAAATACATCGATCTTAAATCGATACAGAATGATAAAGAAACAGCGAGGTCGACTTTGTTCAGGATGGGCAGAGAACGCCAGCGGGAGAAGAAATGATGATAAAAACACCAGGTAAAAGTCTACTGGCGTCCAGCATTATTGCTGCCAACGCTATGTTCGTTTCAGGGTATGCTCCTCTTTCCTTTGCTCAGGAAGAAGTTGAAGATGTTACCGAAGCTCCTTCCAGCGGACTGCCAATCGAGGAGGTCGTTGTTACCGCTTCCGGCTTCCGTGGTAGTCTCGAAGCTGCATTGGACGTCAAACGTGAATCCGTTGGTGCTGTTGACTCCATTATGGCCGAAGACATCGCTGATTTTCCTGATAACAATTTGGCAGAATCTCTACAGCGCATTCCGGGTATTGCGATTTCCCGCGAAGGCGGTGAAGGGCGTGAGATTACTGTACGTGGTCTCGATGCCAGCTACACCAGCGTTATGATTAATGACGCTATGGGGCAATCACTAGCCGCCGGTTCCGGTGGTGTTCGTACAAGCCGCGCATTCGACTTTAACGTTTTTGCGTCCGAGTTATTCAATCGTATTGATGTTTATAAAACGCAATCAGCGGAGCTTGAAGAAGGCTCTTTAGGTGCGACCGTTAACCTGCATACAGGACGCCCTTTTGATTATGAGCCTCTTACCGTTGCTCTCAATATTCAAGAAACCTATAACGACCAGTCAACAGAGTTAAAGCCTCGCGGTAGTGGTCTGTTTAGTTGGACCAACGAAGATGAAACCTTCGGTGCTTTGTTTTCAGCATCTGCTGATCAAAAGGTAACGACGACAACAGGTGTAGATACTGGACGTTGGACAGCCGATGAGTTTGGTTCTTGTAGTGCCTGTGAAACGCCCGCTGATGTGGCCGCCGTTACGTCGGCGCAACATCCCCGTTTCCCCAGGATGATGGATAAAGTCGATGAGCAGGATCGTTATGGTCTGACAGCGGCTTTCCAATTTCGTCCTACTGAATCGACTACGGTAACTATAGACGCGCTGCGTGCAAATGTTCAGTCTTCCCGCAGCGAGCCATTTATGGAGGCGATCTCCCTGGCGCGTACTGGTGATACCGGTGTCGATGAAACGGATGTGGCGGCTTATACCCTTGATCCTAACAACACCATGACCTCGGCGACGATGGATGGTGTTGATGTTCGGTCAGAATCTTTTGATGCTGATTGGGAATCTGAATTTACTCAATATGGTATTAATTTAGAGCAATACATTGGCGATAATCTCAAAGTCAATGTGATGTATTCAACCTCCGAATCTGTTCTGGATAATCGTGAAACCACTCTGATTTATGAGCACTTTAGCGATGGTGATACTCGTAAAGCATTGAACTATGCAGATAACTCTTCTGCGTTAACCTACGATATGTCCAACCAGCACAGCCCGAGCCTCGACTACAGCTTCGATACGACTGATCCTGCAAACTGGGAAGTCTCCGAGTTTCGTGATCGTATTTATGACGCCAGTACTGAATCTGATTCTTTAAAGTTAGATGCAGAATACATACTGACCGACATCTTTACCTTGAAAGCCGGCCTTTCCAGCCGTGAGTATGATTACAAAATTCTCGGCACTCGTGCTGACTTGGCCTTCAGTGATGCAGACGCATCGGACGGCGTGGTCGACAATTCAGCGTGTGGAATATCGAATACGGTTACTGCTGCTGATGGCTCAGTAAAAACCTATGGTGGCCAAACATTCTTTATTCCTGGAGCAGCGCAATACGCTCAGTTTCAAAGCTCTGCATGTTGGCCGGCAACTATTAGCGCGAACGATGATCGAGCGGTTACAGAAGAGGCGACCGGATATTATCTGCAATTGGATTATGACACTGAGATTTCCGGACATCGCTTCCGTGGTAACGTCGGTGTGCGTCAGGTGGAAACCGAGCTGAAGGCTCGTGGGGTCAATGGTGGACAGACGATTACCGCGACTCATGATTACGACGATACTTTGCCGTCGATCAATATGGCTTACAACTTAACAGATGATTTAGTGTTGCGGGCGAGCTGGGCAGAAGTCATGTCCCGTCCTAACCTCACAACTTTAAACCCCGGTGGCAGTGTCACCACCTTCGGCGATCCGGCTGTCAGCTACGGCAACCCGTTTATCGAACCATTCCGTGCCAAGAATACAGACCTGTCTGTAGAATGGTACTTCGATGAAGGGGCGCTGCTGTCGGTCGCCTATTTTTATAAAGCCATTGAGTCGTTTCCTACCAGTGAAAAGACCAGAATGTCCTGGCAGGAAACAGGGCAGCCTGATTCAGTGCTGGGTGCCCAACGAGATGATTTAATTGACGAAGAGTTTGAGGTGACCAGTGCCATCAATGGTGGCGGTGGTATGTTGGATGGCTGGGAATTTCAATACCAGCAAAACATGAGCTTCTTGCCTCAGCCTTGGATGCAAAATATTGGTTTTATCGGCAACGTTACCATTGTTGATTCCGAAGTCGATGCAACCGGAGAGCAGCTGGAAGGTCAGTCAGATCTGTCTTATAACCTGACGGTTTACTACGAGGACGATAAGTTCAGCACACGGTTAGCCTACACCTATCGTGACGAGTACATTACTAATAACGACGACGACAATGATGACGTTCGTTATCGTGATGAGACAGGTAACTTGGATTTCTCTGCCGCTTATCAAATCAATGATAACTTCCGTGTTTCTCTGGAAGGTATCAACTTGACGGACGAGCCAGTGACCGATTACATGGCACCAGGTATTGGTCGTATTATCACTGAACAACAGACAGGTACTCAGTGGGCTTTGGGCCTCTCCTACAAGTATTAATGTAACGATTGACTACGCTAGTTTGGCCTCTTCCTGCGAAGAGGCCCTTTTTTTCTCTCCAACAAGAACCCCGTAGCTATGTCACAATTTTTTCGCAAACCGCTTTTTCTTTGGGTGACCAGTGCCGCGTTGGTTACCGGACTTTCAGCCTGTGGTCAGCCAGATGAGGAAGCGGTTAGCACCGTCGAGCCAGAAGCGGCGAAGCCCGCACCCGCATTGCAAGCCATTGCCGACGTAAAAATCAGTAACCCATCCGGCTTTGAGCGATCCGATGCACCAGTGTATTTATCGATGCCGGAGTTAGGTATTGATGCCAATGACGATTTAACGTCGCTTGCGTTTTTTACGGGCGATGCGCAAGTACCTTCACAATTTATCGATTCCGATGGCGACGGTGATAAAGATCAGGCGCTGGTGTTACTGGATCTGGCCGGCGAACAAACCGCCGACCTGCAATTGATGCAAGGTGACATCCCTGAGGTCGCTTCGACCAAACGGACCCACGCCGAGATTAGCATCAAAGCGGGTGGCAAGTGGAATGACCGCGTTTATGAAGGCGGTGTCTTTAAAGATGTTGAGGCGGTTGATCCTCCGCCGCAAAGTACGGATCACTCTGAATATATTCGCTATGAAGGACCGGGTATCGAATCCGATAAAATCGGTTATCGAATCTATCTGGATTGGCGCAACGGCTTTGATATCTTCGCAAAACAGCGTCATGAGCTCGCCCTGGATCAGGTCGGGTTAGATGGATATCAGAGTTATCACGAGTTAGCCGATTGGGGAATGGATGTCCTCAAAGTCGGCAAAGCTGTCGGCGTCGGGGGTTTTGGTTACTGGAAAGACGGGGCCATAACCAGAGCTTCCGATGTCGCCAATCTAAAGGCAGAGGTGTTGGAAGACGGAGATCTGTATTCCGCCTTTGCCATACATTACGACGACTGGAATGTCGGTGGCATGACAACGGATGTCGATGCCCGTTTTTCCATGACGGCGGGCAGCCACATGGTCAATCTGGATCTTAAAACCGATCCAAAACTGGAAGAGTTGGCGGTTGGTATTGTTAAGCTGCCGGATACGACTGTGATAACCGGTGACCTCGATATTACCGGTGCTGCCTGGAGTTATATGGCGACCTTAGGTCCGCAGGCACTCGACGGCAGTCAGCTGGCGATGTTTGTTCTGTTTCAGCGCGAAGACTACCAACAAGTTATTGAAGATGAATTCAATCATGGTGTTTTGCTGAAGGTCAGAGGCGGAGGCTTGAACTATTACTTTGGCTCGGTCTGGGAAAAAGAGCCCGGTGCGGACCTCTCTAAAGATTCTGTCGAAGCAATGCTTTCCGAGGAAGTCAGTAAGCTGACCTACTCGCCACGTATTGCCATGAGCAATGCCGGATCCGACGCAATTAAATCTGAGCTGGGCGGCGCTGACAGCGCAACGGCGTGGGCGGTTCGTGCTGCTGAGGCCGAGATTGCCCGCCATGGTGATGAGTTAGCTTTCGGCAACTTTGACACTATGCGTCAGCGGGATTCCAACTGGGAATACACCATGGGATTGTTAACACAATCTGTATACCAGCTCGGAAAATCCACCGGCAATGAAGAATTTACCCAGTGGGCGAAACAGATTGTCGACAGCTACGTTACTGACGATGGCAATTTGGAAACTTTCAAAAAGTCCGATTTTAATATCGACCGCATCAATTCCGGTAAGATGCTCCTGCAACTCTATCGAGACACCGGGGAAGACAAGTATCGTCTAGCGGCTGAAAAACTTCGTGACCAGCTGGAAGATCATCCTCGCCTTGATGCGGGCGCCTATTGGCACAAGCAGCGCTATCCCTACCAGTTGTGGTTGGATGGCGTTTATATGGCGATGCCTTTCCTGGCCGAGTACACCATGATGTTCGAAGATGGCGCCGCCATTGATGAGATTATGGAAGAGTTTCATGTGGCCAGAGACAACCTGCGTGATCCGGAAACCGGATTGTATTACCACGCTTGGGATGAAAAGCGCGCGCAGGATTGGGCGGATCCCGAGACCGGTTTATCCCATTACTTCTGGGGGCGCGGCATGGGTTGGTTAGCCATGGCAATGGTTGATGTCTATGAGTTTCTGCCTGCGGATGCCGAAGTACAGCGGGAAGATCTCGCTGGCATGATTCAACAATTGGCTGACGCGCTATTGAAATACCAAGATGCGAATGGCGTATGGCATCAGATCGTTGATCTGCCTGAAAAGCCTGGAAATTATCAGGAAGCCTCTGCCAGCACCATGTTCACCTACATGCTGATGAAAGGTGTCAACATCGGTGCGTTACCCGATTCTTACAAAGAAGCTGCGGAGCGATCCTACCAGGCGCTGATTGATCAGTTTGTTTTGGTTGATGCGGATGATCAGCTGCAATTGACTCAGGTTTGTCAGGTGGGTGGTCTTGGATTTGGCCGAGATGGCAGCTACGAATATTATATGAGTGAGCCGGTGGTTGATAACGACCCCAAAGGCTTGGGACCGTTCATAATGATCGGTGCCTTCTCAGACAGCAAATCAGAACTGTCCTCTACTTTCTGACCGGAGCCTGCTATGAGCACTCACTATTCGACCCGTTTCGCGGTCCATGAAGATCATTACAAAACCATGGATACCGCCGAATTACGTAAACATTTTTTGGTGGAAAACCTTTTTCAGGATGATCAGGTAAGTCTGACCTACACCCATTATGAACGCTTAATTGTCGGGGGAGCGAAACCCGTTTCCGGCCCCTTAGTGCTCGAGACGATTGATGCGGTGAAATCCGACTACCTGCTGAGTCGCCGGGAACTTGGTGTGATTAACGTGGGTGGACCGGGCAAGGTCAGCGTTGATAATGAGGTTTTCGATCTGGATTTTAAAGAAGCGCTATACGTTGGTGCCGGTGCGAAAGAGGTGGTTTTCACCAGTAACGATACCGCGCAACCTGCGCGCTTCTATCTGAATTCTGCGCCAGCGCACAAGAGCTTTCCGCACCGGAAAATCAGCCAAAGTGATGCCGAGGTGTTGGAAATCGGTTCCACCGAGACCAGTAACAAGCGCATCATCCGCAAACTGCTGGTTCATTCGGTCGTCGATAGCTGTCAACTGCAGATGGGCATGACAACTCTGCTGGAAGGGAGTGTCTGGAATACCATGCCGCCCCACGTTCACGACCGTCGCATGGAGGCTTACTTCTATTTTGATTTGCCAGCCGATCAAGCGGTTTGTCATTTTATGGGGCCAATGCAGGAGACCCGTCATCTTTGGGTAAAAAATGAAGAGGCCGTGGTGTCTCCTCCCTGGTCCATGCACTGTGGTGCGGGAACCGCCAGTTACACGTTTATCTGGGGTATGGCCGGGGAAAACCTTGAATACGATGACATGGACAAAATGACTCCCGAGGATATGAAGTAATGACGCATCCACTGTTTGATTTAACCGGAAAAGTGGCCCTGGTCACCGGCGCCACGCACGGACTCGGACTGGCAATGGCGGAAGGCCTCGCCAGTGCCGGTGCAACACTGATCATCAATGGCCATTCATCAAAAGAAAAAATCGATAACGCAGTTGCCACTCTGTCAGAGAAGGGTTACACCGCGTACGGTTATCAGTTTAACGTCTGTGATGAAGAGGAAGCGGCATCAGCCGTTGCCGCGATAGAGTCCGAGGTTGGTCCGATTGATATCCTGATTAACAACGCGGGTATCATCAAACGAATCCCTATGTTGGAAATGCCTTTGGAAGAATGGCAGCAGGTTATTAATACCGATTTAACCGGTGTATTTGTTATGTCTAAGGCTGTGGTCAAAGGCATGATCGATCGCGGTGCAGGTAAGGTGATTAATATCTGTTCCATGATGAGTGAATTGGGACGTGATAGTGTCGGAGCTTATGCTGCGGCGAAAGGCGGCTTGAAAATGCTCACTCGCAACATGGCTACGGAATGGGCGCGTCACAACATTCAAGTCAATGGAATCGGACCGGGTTATTTTGCCACTGAGCAAACTAAGCCCATCCGCGTTGATGGCAATCCCATGAATGAGTTTATTATCGGTCGAACGCCGGCGGGTAAATGGGGTGATCCCAGTGAACTACAGGGCGCTGCCATCTATCTTTCTGCGGCTGCCAGCAATTTTGTCAACGGACAAATTCTCTATGTGGATGGGGGAATTCTCGCCACGATTGGCAAGCCTGCCAACGAAAGCTAAGTAAGGTTTCTGCCGTGTCAGAGGGACGCACTCAAGGTGTCCCTCGACCTTCTTCTCTTGCTTAATCTCATCACCTGCCTTAATTCGTCGATAAACTGGAGAGAGTCTTGCCACTTCTGACTCGTGAGCTAAAGGGGCTATCTGCCCGACCTGAAAAAATTCTTCAATTTGGTACCGGTAATTTTCTGAAGGGATTTATCAATTGGATTGTGCACCGGTTGAATGAAACCACCGATTTGAACGCCGGTATTGTCGCGATTAAGCTTCGGCGTGGAAATGCTCAGCAAATCGACGCGATTAATGCTCAGGATGGTTTATTCACGTTAAATATCCGAGGTGTCGAGAATGGAGAGGACGTCGATCGCCTCGAGCTGATTGAAAGTCAGGTGCGTGCACTTACGCCCTATGATGATTACGATGGGTATATGGCGCTGGCCGAGCAGCCTGAGCTCTCCTGGGTTATCTCTAACACGACCGAGGCGGGGATTTATTTTGAGCCAGAGGATCGCGCCGATGCAACCCCTCCAGAAAGCTTTCCCGCGAAGCTGACGCAACTGCTTTATCGGCGCTACTCGCATTTTAATGGCGATACAGATGCTGGCTTGAGAATCTTCTGTTGTGAGCTCATTGAAAATAATGCCCAAGTGCTCAAAGACATCATTCTACGCCACGCTGAGCTCTGGCAGCTTGATGAAGGCTTTAGCGCTTGGGTCCAAAAGACATGTCTTTTCTGCGACACTCTGGTTGATCGAATCGTTACCGGTAAACCGTCGCAAGAAAGGCGGGAGCAGTTGCAATCGGTCCTTGGGTATGCGGATGACGAACTGATTGAAACGGAATGCTATTACCAATGGGTTATCGAAACATCAGCAGATGATATGCCTGCCTTGAGTGCACTGTTTCCTGAAAGTACCGGATTAAATGTCGTACTGACAGAAGACCTGGATCTCTATCGTCAGCGTAAAGTGAGAATTTTAAATGGTGCGCACACGGGCTCGGTTTCCATTGCGCGTTTAGCCGGTATCGAAACCGTCTATCAAGGCACCTGCGATCCCTTGTTAACAGGTTTTATGCGGCACTTGGTCTACCGGGAAATTTGCCCGACCATTGCGATGGATGCCGAGGCGCTGAATTCCTACGCCGACGACATTATGCAGCGTTTTGCAAACCCTTCACTGCACCATGAATGGCAGGCTATTGCATTGAACAGCGTCAGTAAGTGGCGGGCGAGATTGTTGCCGGTGGTCAAAGACAGTTTGCAGAACCGGACCTCGGACTTTAAGGCGCTGGCGGCGTCTCTCGCTGCAATGCTGGTGTTGTATCGCGGTCACTATCAGGGCAACGCATTCGACGTTTTTGACGACGCTGACGTGATTGAATCCATTCAAAACCATTGGAAGGCAGGCGACTTGCCGACGGCTGTTCGCGGTATCCTTGCAAGTGAATCCTTGTGGGGAGAAGACTTGACTCACTTGGACGCCTTCTACCAGGAAGTTGTCGACCTGGTCCAGGCTCTGGATCGCGATGGGCTGGCTCCGGTTATTGAAGGTATCACCGAGGCATAGGCTGCGGTTTGCCGCTGGTGGTCCCTGCTGTTTTGAGCCTGTTGGGAAGCGTAGCTTACTGAGGTGGTTTTACCTACTATCGAATAGATCGAAAGGAATACACGGCGTAATAAACATACCATCAATACGACCATCTAGGCTCGATGCAGCATCTCAGTTGCATAAGGTTTGCCACATCGTCTATTCCTTCATTGCAACAGGTCAGTAGGTATGTCTTGCCACCTTTGAGGTGTAGAGAGATTTTTGTTGAATCACGGAATGAGAAGAATAATGAGCTGGTATAAAAGTGCGCTTAAACAGATGCCATTGTTGAGCGTCTTCATGTGTGGTCCCCTCGTGGCAGATGTCGATAATCCGATTATTTTCGCAGATTTTTCTGACCCGGATGTTGTTCAGGTTGATGGTGTTTACACCATGCTGGCGTCCAGTTTTAATCATCAGCCAGGGGTTCCCGTCCTGACCTCTACGGATATGGTGAACTGGGAGCGGGTGGGGTATGTCATGCAGAACCATCCTGAGCAGGAGTATTTTCAAGTTCCCCGTCATGGCGAAGGCATGTGGGCTCCCTGTTTGCGATATCACGATGGGCTTTATTGGGCGTTTATGCCTGATCCAGATTTCGGCATTTATGTCAGTACGGCTGAATCACCAGCTGGCCCCTGGAGCGAACCCCACTTATTACTGTCGGGCAAGGGCATCATTGATCCGACGCCGCTGTGGGATGACGATGGTAATGCCTACTTGTTGCATGGCTGGGCTAAAAGTCGCGCAGGCATTAACAATCTCTTGACGCTTCACAAAATGTCAGCGGATGGGCGAGAGGTTCTCGACGAAGGCGAAATCATCATCGATGCCAATCAGATTCCCGGGTTTCGAACTTTGGAGGGGCCGAAGTTTTACAAGAAAGACGGCTACTACTATGTTTTTGCGCCAGCGGGTGGTGTGGCAGAAGGCTGGCAAACGGTGTTTCGCTCGAAGGACATTCGTGGTCCTTATGAGTACCAGATTACTCTGGAGCAGGGCATGACCGACGTCAATGGTCCTCACCAGGGCGCATGGGTTGTCGATCCAACCGGAAAAGATTGGTTCTTCCATTTTCAGGAGCTGGAACCTTTCGGTCGCATTGTGCACTTGCAGACCATGTCATGGGAGAATGGCTGGCCAGTTATGGGGCAGGATCTCGATGGCAATGGCACGGGTGAGCCATTGGCAACGCTGCCAATCGATGCTGATCAAAAACCCATTGGCGGCTTGTCTGCCAGCGATGATTTCTCTGGCTCTAAACTGGGCTTACAGTGGCAGTGGTCTGCGAATTGGCAAAATGACTGGTACAGCCTAACGGATCAACAAGGGTATTTGCGATTGTTTGCGCAACCCAAGCCGACGCTCAATCTTTGGCAGCAACCCGCGCTGCTAACTCAAATGCTTTACGGTCCAACCATGGACGTCAGAACGCAGATTACTCTGGACGACAGTGGGGCCGATATCGAGTCAGGTCTTTTGCTGTACGGCTATGATTATGCCTGGATTGGTTTGCGCCGAGAGGATGGGAAGACGCAATTGGTCTTTGAAACCTGCATGGATACACTGCAGGACTGTACACCTGAATCTGAGGTTATAGCAGAAATATCTTCGGCTGAAGTGCAGGTGTCTTTGGCAACCGATGATAAAGGTGCCGCCACGTTTCAATGGCGTGAATCCGATGAGGCAGACTGGCAAGGGGTTGATCATGCATTCGATGCTCAGCCTGGACGCTGGGTAGGGAGTCGTGTTGGGCTATTTGCTCAAGCTGATTCGGCGGAAAACTCCGGATTCGTTGACGTGGATTATTTTACCGTCGACGTGAAATAGATTCGTCAGGCATTATTCTATTGCCTTTTTACGGCTTGGCTTGGCCGGTTATGCCTGCGAGCATGTCGGTTAGGCTGGCGCTCTCCCGTAACTGTTTAATGCTGTTGATCAGCTGGTACTGGCTTCCGAACCGGGCACTGTCATAGTGGCCAGGTTTCGGCGGGTGCAGTGCTCTCAGTTGTGAAATGACCTTTTTTATTGCGGGTGATGTCCCGTCTTTCCGATTTTCCGCTTTCTCCAACAGATTTTTCAGCTGTTGTTCCAGCTTGGTCAGTTGCTCAATCGACAGCTCTTGAGCGCTTGGTTGTTTCAACAAGGTTGCCAGGAGCTCGTAGATTTCAGGCGCGGTGACATTTTCTTTACTCGCGTTCAACCAGAGATCATTTGGTCGGCGCGTGTTTGAGGTCTTCTGAGAGGCCAGGGGGCGAATGGGAAGAGGTAAGATTTCAGCACTTGGCCGGGGCTCGGCCGGGTGCGCCTGCCCCCGCCAATGGTCACCCAACGAACCCGTTGGCGACACATCCGATTCAAAACTGCTCAGTAAACTATCCGCAAGACGCATGAACAGGCGGCACGATGGGTCATCGGCAGGCAGCGTCGCCACGGGTGTCTGTCTCGTGGCGGCCAGCCGCAGGCTCTCATCCATCCATATCGCACCCAGATAATGGGTTTCCAAACCGATGTATTTGCGTACGGCGGCCTGAAAACGTCGGTAGATCGATTTGGGTCTATCACCGCGGAAGATCAGGTTGACGATAACCAAGACTTGGCGTCGATAGTTATTGCGACGCAGAGATTTGAGCAGCGCGAAGGCGTCTGTCAGGGAGGTAGGCTCCGGCGTGATAACCACTGCAAACCGTTGTGAGGCGTGAATCATCCGGGTGGTGATAATGCCGGTTCCTGCTGCGGTGTCGATGATCAACCAGTCATGCCGCTTTTCAATGATCTTTAGGCCTTCCAGGAGTCGGGTTTGCTCAAGCTCATTCATGTCCGGGTAGTGACTGATCGCGGCTGCCCCAGGCAGCGCAGAGATGTCGGACGGGCCTTTCAGGAGAACATCCTGCAGGCCAGATTCCCCGCGAAGATAATGACTGAGTGTTTGCCGAGCGGTCAGACCTAGAAGATGGCATGCCTGGCCGGGTTCTTGGGCATCGTCGAGCAGGCATACCCGGTGGTTTAAGCGCGCGAGAGCAATCGCTAAATTGACCGCGATGCTGGTCTTGCCGACACCGCCTTTTCCGCCTGCAATAGCGACCGTATGTGCTCTCATCGTAACTTTTTAGGGTATATTCAGATTCTGGAGGCCAATATCGAGGATTATACGTCGCGCTAGTTTCTTGACGGAATACTGCTATAGTTCCAATTAAGGGCAAAAATGGCGTTTTAATTGGCATAGTTCGGGGTGTGTGCATGGTAGATTCGGCGCAAGCAGCCGTGAGGGAAGTTGCCGGCGCCCGATTGCCGCCGCTGCCCCACGTGCTGGTGCAATTGCTCGACGTCTGTCAGCGCCCCAACGCCAGTTTTCAAGATATGGCGCAGTTGATCGCCAGTGATGCGGTGATTTCCGCACGACTCCTCACGGTCGCCAATTCGGCCTACTACCGTCGCGTTCAACCTGCACAAACCATAGAGAAAGCCCTCTCTTTGCTCGGAGTCGAGCAGCTCAAGACCATCGCTATTACCGCTTCTGTACAGCAGATGTGTCTCGGCTTGGGTGCCGATCATGCAGACTATTTGAAAAGGTTCTGGGCGCAATCTCTGCGCTGTGCACTCAATGCGCGTGCGCTGGCTCATCTGACCGGTTACAAGGCAACCGAGGAGGTGTATCTGCTTGGGCTGCTCCATCGTATGGGAGAATTGGCGCTCGCGATGAATCACCCAGGAGACTACCCAAAGCTACTTCTGGATCCGCCTGACTTGTTTGAATCTTCAGGGCTGGGTGACACTGGCCATCAATTGCAACGGGAACAACATCGCTACGGCACCAACTACTGTGAGGTTGGGCGTCGTCTGGCCGAAACCTGGGGCTTACCAAATTTATCAGTTGATGCGCTCGGTTTTCAGCAGTCTCCTTTGCTCGAAGTGATGGATGCCCATCCACTAACCAAAATTCTCTATCTGGCGTCACGACTGTCAGATTCCTCGTTGAACACGACGAAGGGTTTGGAGGTTTCGATTGGCGTATCCGAAGCCGCTGAGCGTTTATTCAGTATCAGTGGCGCCTTGGCTCAGGAAATTTCTTACCGAATTTCTGGAGAAGTGACTCGCTTGGCATCGAGTCTTGGCATTCAGTTGGGCGATTGTGAACATAAAGATTTCCTAGCACAACAGCAAGCGTTGCAGTTTCAGATGCAACGCCGCCTGGTCGGGCAAGAAGCGCAATCCATGCTGCAAAAAATTCAGGAGAGTAGTAAAGAAGGTGTTAATGCAACGCTAGAGGAAAGCGAGATTTCCAATGTGGTAACTGTAATGTTTGGTTATCGGTCAACGTTACTGCTGAAATATAATCAGGATGACAGTACACTGGTATATAGCGTGGGATGCGATGATAACGGTAGCAGTATTATCATTCCCATGGCAACGAGCCCGAGTTTGGTTGCTCTTGCCGCGTCGAAACAACAAATTCAATACAGCGCTATGAATTCTGGTCACGTAATGAGTGTTGTTGATCGGCAATTGCTGGGTATCTGCGGCTCATCGTCGCTTATTTGTGCTCCAGTCATAAACGGCAGCATGCTTGTGGGTGTGTTGGTGTCAGGCTCTTTACAAGTAGGCAAACCCGACAAGATCACTCTTGCTCTTTATAGTGATTTTTGTCGTTATATCGCACATATTTTGTGTCTTGGTGCTAATCGTGAGACGATACGTGCTAAAGGTGACACTGAATGGCAAAAAAGAGTTCAGGTAGCCGTTCATGAGATTGGCAACCCGCTGTCGATTATACGCAATTACCTGGAGTCGCTAGCGGCTTCGGCGTCCTCCGAACATGAGTCGCAGTACAAGGTTTTGCGAGAAGAGATCGAACGAGTTAGTGATATTCTCATGAGACTGCAGGATATCGAAAACGATATCCACGACCAGGAGAACGCCCATTCAGTGAATCGTGAGGTTGGCGATTTGGTGAGTGTACTGCAACAGTCATTGTGTAAACCTTATGGCATAGACTGTTCTACTGAGCTCAGCGCTAAGCTTGACGATACGGCATTACCTCGCAATTCGCTGCGGCAAATTCTTACGAATTTAATCAGAAATTCGGTGGAAGCCATGCCCGGCGGCGGTGAAATTCGAATCTCAACCGAGCGAGTTGTGCATTCACAAAAAGGCGAAACGGTAGAAATAACCGTTGCCGATTCAGGACCTGGTTTACCGGTACAACGGGGGACCAATGTCTTTGAAGCAGGAGTATCCACCAAGGATGGCAATCACTCGGGGCTGGGGTTAAGTATTACCCGCAGTCTTGTTGAGGAACTTGGGGGGGGTATCACTTGTCATTCGAGCGAACGTGGAACACGCTTTACCATAGCAATTCCGATTCTGGTATCGGATTGAATCTTATCGAATTACTTATTAGCCGGGTCAACTGAGGTAGAGATGTATCATGGTTGACATGGCTCAGTTTGAAACGCTCAAAGCAGCTGGGGCCTCGATTCTCGCCATCGATGATGAGCAGCGAGTGCTGGATAGTTTAGTCGCCTGCTTGAAGCCTTATCCATTGCAGTTGGACACAGCTCTGGGCGGTAAAGAGGCGTGTTTAAAATTAAAACAGCAGAAATTTGATCTGGTATTGCTCGATCTTAAGCTGCCCGATATCAGCGGCCACGAAGTCCTGGATTTTGCTGCGGAAAATAACTTAAACGTTCCTTTTATCGTCATCAGCGCCGTTTCATCATTTAACGCTGTCACGAAATCACTGCGTCGCGGTGTTGCGGACTATCTGAAGAAGCCTTATAGCCTTGATGAATTGCTTGGCACTTTGGCAAATGCGCTTCACAAACGTTTTCTAGAGAAAGAAACACTGCGCCTGCAGCATCAATTGCGAGAGTCTGAGCAACTTCATCGATATATTGTGAACAGTTCGCCAGATATTATTTTTATGCTGGATAAACGTGGTTGTATCACGTTTATTAATGATCAGGTTGAAAATATTTTGGGCTACCAGAAAGCCAAACTTATTGGTAGACCAATAGCCCAGTTGATTGACCAGCAAGAGCGTCAGAAGGCGATCTCCTATTTTCATAAAGGCAGTGCGCAAGCGAGTGTGGGTACAAGCTTCGAGTTATGTCTGCACCGACGTGGCCACGCGTATTTACCTCGCTATTTTGAGATTACGCTGTCGCCTGTAGAGAGTGGCAATGTGCTGTCAAACTATCGAAATGGTGCGGAAAGGAGCGTTGTCTACGGTACCGCAAGGGATATTACCGAGCAGAAAGAAGCGGAAGAATTTATTAGTTTTCAGGCATATCACGACACATTAACTCGATTGCCTAACCGGGTCCTCTTTAAAGACCGGCTCAATTTGGCAATCAGCCAGGCGAAACGTAGCCAACAGTGCTTTGCGGTTATGTTCATGGATCTGGATCGTTTTAAGAACGTTAACGATACTCTGGGGCACTCTATTGGAGACCTGTTGCTTGAACAGGTTGCGCGACGCTTGGAAGGTTTGTTACGCGCCGGCGATACCTTGTCGCGATTTGGTGGTGATGAGTTTACGTTGCTCTTGCCAGATTTGTCATCGTCTCTGGACGCTAAACGAGTTGCTGAGAAAATAATCGCGACCCTAAAAGAGCCATTTCAGATTGAAGGATCAGATCTTTACATCGGTGTCAGTATCGGTATCGCTTTGTTCCCCGATTCAGGAAAGTCGATCGAGCAGCTGATTAAAAATGCGGATCAAGCCATGTACCGAGTGAAAGATCGGGGCAAAGATGGCTATTGCTTTTATACGCCATGCATGACCGAAGATCTTTCGCGGCAGGTAACGTTGGAAAGAGATCTGCGCGTTGCGATCGATGAAGGACAGTTTGCGGTTTATTACCAGCCTCAGGTGGACATTGCGACCGGTAAAGTCGTTGGGGTCGAGGCATTGATTCGCTGGTTGCACCCAACGAGAGGTTTGATTTGTCCTGATGAATTTATTGGGTTGGCAGAGGAGACCCGATTTATAGCGACATTGGGGCGATACGTCATGCTAACCGCTTGTGCTGAAGTTAAACAATGGATGGACGTCACCGGGTGTCGCGTTCAGCTTGCTGTAAATTTCTCTGCAGTAGAAATGGAGGCGCCCAATTTTGCTGACGATATTTCACAGATTTTACGCAACACCGAATTTCCGCTGGAGTTGTTTGAAATGGAATTAACCGAACATTCCTTTATGAATGGTGCAGATGATGTCGCTGTAAAAATTGGCGCTTTAGTCGATATGGGGGTAACGGTTGCAATTGACGATTTTGGGACTGGTTACTCGTCATTGAATTATCTGGATAGGTTGCCAGTCCATACTCTAAAAATTGATCGAACGTTTGTTCATACACTTAACGATACAGAGACAGCCTCCTACGTCGTTCAAGCGATTGCCGCAATGGCGAAAGGCTTGCGTCTGAATTTAATTGCTGAGGGGGTGGAAACGCAGCAACAGCTAAATTATGTTCGGGATTTAGGGTGCCATCATGCCCAGGGATATCACTGTGGTCGACCGACATCGGGAGATGCCATTCTGAAAATGCTGAAGCAACAGCAAGATAATGAGGGTTCTGGAGTTACCTTACTGGCGTGATCGTTAATGGGTCAACTCATTAACGGAGTGGGGTAACTTATCGCAATTAATAGAATTAAGCGGTTTTGTTATTTCGAATTCTCATAATTGACCGGCTTGCGTGTCTTGGCACGCTGCTATTATTAGTGAGTTGGCTTACAAAACTCGGGCTTCGATAGAGAAGAGATAGGGTGTAAGCCCTGTACTCTGTAAGCCCTTGTTGGGTGAAGTCGGTTGGCCAAATGATAACGCAACGCTTTCTAAAAAAAACAACGTTAGCGCAAATCAACACCTGCTTTTTACTGTTGATCTTTGTGCCGTTGGGTTTTTCCTATTTTATCGCTCCAACGCTGCAGCAGGGCAGTGGCATGCTATCGCTTGGCATGCACATCGCGTTGGGGATTGGCTTGATTGTCGTCTTTCGAGTGTTATCAGGCATATATCTGGAGCCTGTGAAGCGAATCGCCGACTGTATGACTTACATTGAGCGCGGCGATCTTGGGCATAAAATCGATTTGGGACCACGCTTTGAGGCAGCCATGCAAAATGAGCTGGAAAAGTGTGAAATTCGAGATCGAGAAAAAATAGCCGGATTACAGAGAGAGTTTCTCGGACTTTTCAATGGCAGCTTCGAAGTGTCCGATGAAATCGTTTCCTGTGGAAACTCTCAGACGTATGCGGTCTATTACAACCAGCGAAATATTACAGGCGATGTCAATTTTCTCGACCCTTTCACCAGTAAGACCGGCGCTCCCTCAACGCTGTTTGTTCGTCATGGCAATAGTCTGGTTCGTGTGTCAACGACGTTATCTAATGGTCAAGGTCGCCGTGCGGTGGGAACCAGTATCGGGAGTTGGCATCCAGCCTACAACATGGTGCTCAGCGGTCAGCAGTTTATTGGCTATGCGCGATTGTTTGGGCAGCAGTACTTTACTTGTTATTCCCCTCTTAAAGATAAAAACAATAAAGTTATCGGGTGTTGGTTCGTTGGCGCAGTGCGTGAAACGCTTGCGATCGATAATGAATTTTTGAATCTCACCGCACGCCTGGGGCGAATTCTGACAGCTTATGATCAACTATTGGTACGCCTCAAAGCCTCTGGACAGGTATTGGTAGAGCGGTCGGCGGCGTTGAATGCAAGTGTCACCGACGTGAATAATGCGTCTGACTTTCAAAAAGACAAAACCAATACGGTCGTTAATATCATGGATGAGTTGAATGGAGAGGTGAAGCTGCTCTACGAAAACACCAGTAAAGCCTTTGAGTTGGCGACGGCGGCAGAAAACGAATCTACCAGCAGTCAGCAGGTGATTGCCGGTGTACTAGCCGCGTTTAATACCTTTTCGGAGAATCTGGGACGAGTCAACGAGATTGTCGATGAACTGGTGTGTGAAAGCGATAACATGAGCCGGGTAGTGGAGGTGATTCATAGTCTCACCGAGCAGACCAATCTGCTGGCGCTAAATGCGGCTATTGAAGCTGCGCGAGCAGGAGAATCCGGTAGGGGGTTTGCCGTCGTGGCTGACGAAGTACGCTCTCTGGCTACTCGCACTCGAGAGTCAGCGAGTGAAATCAACGCTTCAATATCGAATGTACAGCAGCGGGCTCAACAGACGTCTGAGGTGGTGACTCAAGAAAATAAGAGTATCAACAGCAGCCTGGAAACTGTTCAGGGCGCCAGAGAGGCATTGAATGCCATTGGCGAGGCAATCAGCTCCATAACGGAGGTCAATACTCTCAATCGTTCGTTAAGCGAAAAACAAACCCGGCAGGTTAAATCGACGACGGAGAGCGTTCATGAAATATCCGACATCGCCGATCGGCTACAGTCCAGTTCCAGCGAGATTCAGTCGTCATCTGAGGCGCTGACGGAGCTTTCTGACGAGTTCAATGCCATCATCAATCAATATGCTCGTTGACCGTTAGGTCCTCCCTCGATATTTGGCGCTTATTTTTGCCTGTTAGGCGCCGTTTACAGATTTTTTCGCACTCTTTCAGTGCCTCATCCTAAATTTTTCACCATGGTGTAACACTTGTCCACCTGATCAGGAATTGTGTTTGGCGCAAAATTCATCTCGTTATGAAGGCCATTTGCCCCGCTGCTATCAAAACTCTCAATAAATTCATGTATTTGTAAAAAACTGACCATTTAGACAGGAAGTTGGTATGGAGCTTGCCCTGTAGGTTCCGGGTCAGCCCCGAGAACACACATACCTATCCCCCACACGAAGTAATGGAATATTGTGATGAAATCCACTAGACGACTGAATGCCGTACTTTCAACTGCCATTGGCATGGCTGCACCTTTTGCCACGGCAGCACCCACATTTGAAGAAGTTGTAGTTGTCGCCGAAAAGCGCGACGAGAGTTTGCAGGATCTTTCCCAAGCCGTGACGGCGTTGACGGAAAACGATCTTGAAAAGAAAAACGTAGCCTCATTTATCGACTTAAGCGCGGTTGCCCCTGGCGTTACTGTGGCTAACAATGAAGGTTTTAAGACTGTTATCTCCATTCGCGGGGTAGGTAACGAGGCGAATCAAAATGCGACCGCCAACCCGTCAGTGTCCTACCATATGGATGGAATATATGTCGCGTCCCCTTTTGCCTTGCAGACAGATTTTATCGACGTCGATCACATCGAAGTGTTGAGGGGGCCTCAGGGAACCTTGTTTGGACAAAATTCCACCGGTGGTGCGATCAATGTCATCAGTAAAAAGCCGGATTTCGACGGCTTTGGTGGCAAGGCGGATGCAACCGTCGGTACGGATAACCTCCGCAAAATTCGCGGTAGTGTCAATGTTCCTTTTTCGGACACCCTTGCGATGCGCACCTCGGCGTCGCTGATTGAACAGGATGGTTATTCCAAAAACGTTTACAGTGGGCCCAGCCTTGACGACCCAACTCAGACATACAATGGCGGGGAATTGGACGATACCAATAATCTGTCGTTCCGAACCGATTGGCTTTGGGAGGCAACCGATACCTTTAGTCTTCGCTTTATGGGGCAGTATTTCACCGAGGATTCCAACGGTGCAGCGATTAAAGGTATCGATGATCCAACGTCTGGCGCTCGCCGTTTGTCCCAGGATACGGATTCGGGTTATGACTTAGAGTCACAGGTCTACGGATTGATTGCTGAATACGACGCCGATTTTGCGACGATAAAGTCCTTGACCAGTTATCAAAAGGACGAAATTACCATTAAGCGTGATAATGATCGCCATTCATTTATTACGAATCCTGAAATTCAAATCAGTGAGTTTGATCCCGAAATCGATATTCAGGAAACCTTTACCCAAGAGATCAATTTGATCTCCGCTGAGCCTGCGTTCGACAAGCTCGACTGGATTGTCGGCGCGTTTTATCTGGATACCGAAGTCGACATCACCATTCGCGAAGAGGTGGATACTGATCGGAATGGCGTCTTGGATGGTTATATTCCTTCGAATCCAGCAGTCTTCGGTGGTGATGTGGGTTTTATTTCTGATTCTAACCCTAAGCGCGAATCCATGTCTGTTTACGGTCAGACCACCTATCATATGACGGATCAGGTCCGGTTGATTACAGGGTTGCGCTACACCTACGACGAAGTCAACAGTACCGTGGCGAATTTCTTTACCACGGAACCCTCTTACATTAATCCGAAGACCGAGGACATTACCGGCCGCGTGGCTGTGGAGTGGGATCTCAACGATACCACTATGACCTATGCGTCCTACACTCGTGGTCTTAAGCCTGGCGGCACCAACCTGACCTTTTCAGAAGGTCCGGATGCGTTGGTTAGGGAATCGTTTGAAGACGAAACCATCGATGCGTATGAGGTGGGCATTAAAACGGATTTGATGGACAGTCGCCTGCGTCTGAATACCGCTGCGTTTTATTACGATTATAAAAATCTTCAGTTTCAGGCCTCCGATTACAATGAGTTTGGCAGCGGGGTGTCGAATATTCCTGAGTCAGAAATATACGGTATTGAGCTGGAATTGACCGCATTGTTAACCGACGAGCTGACCTTGGATGTCAAGCTGGCGGCGCTGGAATCAGAAGTGGCTGGTGAATACTATGCGCTGGATAATCGGCTCTTGATTGAAGATGTGACATTGGCGGATGGCTCGCCAGCTAAGGAAGAAATTCATGGCGCCGACAGGGATGTTGCTCAATACCTGCAGGACCTCAACGGCAACGAGCTGGCAAAAACGCCGGATCTAACCGCCGACGTGACGCTTTCTTACGAGACGAGCTTGAGTAACGGTGGATTGTTGGGCGGAAGCTTGCAATACACCTACCGTGGAGAAATGCAGCAGCGGGTTTTCAATAACCCCGAGGTGGATACCGTTGATGCTTACGATGTTATCAATGTAGTGGCATCATACGATACGCCGGATATGGTTTGGGGTTTCGATCTTATGGCGACCAACTTGCTGGATGAAGACGGCGTTAACTCCATGATGACCGATGTCTTTGGTGTGAATGAAACCGGGATTCAGTACATCCCACCTCGCCAGGTCATGGCGAGAGTGCGCTATAGCTTTTAAGAGTCGCTAATAGACCATGGGGCAATCGCGATTTGTGGATGCCCCATGGTATTGCGTTATCGTTTATTTTTTACACGTCTTTAAAAGGTTTTTATAAGGCGCCCCCAATTGGCACAATGCACTTGCCGCCAAGCCTGCGACAGCTTCAGCTCCGGCAGGTGACAAATGGGTATCGTCAGCAACCCCTTCTGGATAGTTGTCACTTTCTCCAGGCTCCAAATGATTGTATAGCGTCAGAGATTCATCGACACCTTTCGCAATCACCAACTGCTCTGTTAACAGATTCAGATCGACAAAATCGACCTCGAGCTCTCCGGCCAGCTCACGCATGACAGCTGGATAGGGTGCATGGGTATCGATCAGTGTTCCTGATTCGTTGAAGTTGCGTCGGATAATTGAGGATAGGAGCAATGGCGTAGCACCCTTGGCCCGTGTCTCTTCGACATAGCGTTTCAGGTTAAAACGGTAACCTGTATAGGGGTTGGTAAACCTCGCTGGATCGGCGGATTTCTGATCATTGTGTCCGAATTGAATGAAGACCAAATCGCCTTTCTGTAAGTTATCAACAATGGACTGCCAGCGCCCTTCATCTCGAAAACTTTTTGTGCTGCGTCCGTTAACCGCGCGGTTAGACACGTTTTCTGGTTTTTTCAGGTAGGCTAGAAACGCTTCTCCCCAGCCCGTTTCCGGGCGAGCATCCTCCCGCTTGATAGCCATGGTCGAGTCGCCGACGAGATAGACGGTAGGTTCCGCCTGACTATAAGCGGGTGTCAGTACGCCAAACAACGTTAACGCGCAGAGAGATTTGCGAAGTAAGCGATTAATCACAGAACAGGTTCCTTAAAGCAGGCGGCCAATTCTTTTGGGCCGCTTTTTTGTAAATCGTTGACGACTAGACTTGCCACGGTCAGAGCCCCTTTACGGGTGAAATGGGTGTTGTCGATACGTCCTTCGGGGCAGCAATCGTGAACACCCGGACCAATATGAACGAACAGATCAATCGAATCGATAACGCCGAGCTGCAAAATATAATCGCTGCTGATGTCAAACAGGTCGACCAAATGCACGTCCATATCCGCAGCGACTTTTCTCACCAAGCTGGGGTAGATGCCATGCATGTCTCGCAACTTTCCTTCATCATCAAAGTGGCGGCGGACAACAGGCGTAATTAAAATTGGCGTTGCGTCTTTCGCTCGAACATCATCGACAAAGCGTCGTAGATTCGCTTCATAATCGACCGGTGCGGTATAGCGTTCTGGTTTGTCGTAGGCGGCGTCGTTGTGTCCGAATTGAATCAGAACCCAATCGCCGGCTTGCGTTTCTTCCAGGAGTGTTTTCCAGCGATCTTCGAGAATAAACGTCTTGGTGCTGCGCCCGCCTTTTGCGTAGTTGAAAACATGGGTGTTTTCAGCGGCGAGTTCCGGGAGCAGTTGGCCCCAACCGAAATCCGGGTTTTTTTCGGGGTCGACATCCTGCATGGTGGAGTCTCCAGCCATGCGCAACTGGCACTGTTCAGCGCTTAACGTGGTGTGGGAAACTGTCAACGACAGAGCCAATAGGCAGCTGGCAGACAGCAGGCGAAAGGAAGAGGCAGTCGTTTTTCGTAGCATAGCGTTTCCATGTCTTAAATTTATAACAATGGACTTTACACGGCTGTGCTACCGGTAGCAATATAGGCGGGGAGAGTAGTTCACTTGGCAATACGGACAGTTAAGTGAATGACAAGGCAGCGTCATGGAATGTTTGATAAGAAATTAGCTGTTCCTTATTTTTGCTCATCGCCTCGATTTTCGCGGCGTGTGGCAGAGTTTCTTGTTGAGTTGTCTCTGACGACTGTCTGATGCGTTTCGTAAATTCAACAGGCTAAAAAATAATATGCATAACAATTCTTATCTGACCAGAATTACTCTGGTCGCAGCGCTCGGCGGGTTACTATTCGGTTACGATACTGCGGTTATTTCAGGCACAGTCAATGCGTTGAATGGCTTCTTTATTGTTCCAGGTCAATACTCAGAATTGACCGCCAATACATTGCTCGGGTTTACGGTATCCAGTGCTCTGATCGGCTGTATTCTTGGCGGTTTCATGGGCGGTTGGTTTGCGGTGAAGTTTGGACGTCGTACGACGTTAAAAATTGCCGCTTTACTGTTTCTTGTTTCTGCACTGGGTTCTGCCTTACCGGAGCTGGGGTTGGCGACCTTAGGTGATGCCAGTCATGAACACCTTCCGGCGTTTATTGTTTATCGCATTATTGGCGGTATTGGTGTCGGTCTGGCATCGATGCTATCGCCGATGTATATCTCTGAAGTGGCTCCGGCGGCGTCGCGGGGAAGTCTGATTTCCTGGAATCAATTCGCCATCATCTTTGGCATGTTGTTGGTCTATTTCGTCAATTATTTTATTGCCGGTCTGGGTGATGAGGCATGGCTGGTTAACGAAGGCTGGCGCTGGATGTTTGCCTCGGAGTGTATTCCTGCGTTGATCTTTTTTGCGTTGTTGTTTTCTGTTCCCCGCAGTCCTCGTTGGTTGTTGATGCATGGTCGTACGGAAGAGGCGGAGCAAGTCCTGTTACGTCTGAACAGTCCGGAAGAAAGCCGTAATATCATTCGCCAAATTTCAGAATCCCTTCAAGAACATGCATCACCCTCACTGTTATTTTTCGGCTGGGGCGTGATCATTATTGGGGTGCTACTGTCTGTCTTTCAGCAGTTTGTCGGGATTAATGTGGTTCTTTATTACGCGCCGGAAATCTTCCGCAATGCCGGAGCGGATACCAACGTGTCTTTGTTGCAAACGATTTTGGTGGGCATCATTAATCTGTCCTTCACCGTTATTGCGATTAAAACCGTGGATCGCTGGGGACGTCGTCCCCTGCAGATTTGGGGCGCCATTGGCATGGGGATCAGTATGCTGGCACTAGGGCTGACCTTTGCCACCCATAATATGGGCGTTTTATCGCTGGTCTTTATGCTGACTTATGTCGCAGCTTTTGCCATTTCCTGGGGACCCGTTGTCTGGGTGTTACTGGCTGAAATTTTCCCCAATCAGATTCGTGGTAAGGCAATGGCGGTGGCGGTCTGCGCGCAATGGCTGGCGAACTTTGCGGTTTCCCAGACCTTCCCGATGATGAATAATAATTCCTGGCTAAACGACCATTTTAATCACGGATTTGCCTATTTTCTCTATGGCGTTGTTGCGCTCGGTGCCGCTTGGTTTATGTGGCGATTTGTACCGGAAACCCGGGGTAAAACCCTGGAGCAGATGGAACAGTTGTGGCAAAAGCGTGATGTGCAGGAGGAAAGGGCGCTCAGCGGTACGGCGCTATAGCGCATTGTGCCAACAGACGGCATCTCTCGATGCCGTCTCCAGTGACATTATTCGGTCAGTGCGCGATAGGTGAAGTTGCGGAATCTGACCTTACCTTCACCCGCGGCGTAAATCGCCGGTCGTAAGCTCATAAAACCATAAGCAACATTGTGGTGGTAACCCGAGACCTCCATCTGCGTGTTAAATTTGTCCCAGGTTTTACCGCCATCCTGACTGGTGTGAATGGTGAGAATGTGGCGGTCGTTGGTCACACGAATACGTAGGGACATTCCCATTCCCTCTGGTTTTGCGGTGGTTCGCTGGTCCATGCCATATCTGTGCAGGACCATCCCATCACTGTTGATACCGACACCTGCATAGAGTTTGTCATTGTAAAACAGCAGTGCGCCGCCCTGTGCGTTCGGATCGATGTCCATATCGACTTCAAACTGATAGGCCTGATCACCGGCGATAAACGTCATGGGCGAGGTGTTGGCGGGGGAGTCGCCTTTGGCTTTTAGGTCCAAAAAGCCATCGCCGTAGGACAAGCGATTGGCTTCGTCGCTGGCGCCGCGGAAAAAACTCCATTGAACACCAAATTTGTTGCGACTGAAGTCGTCGGAAAGCGCCATTCCGTGTGGCTGGCTAGTGCCATCTTTCGGCTTGGGAATCGGCTGGCCGGGATCCATACCCTTGGCATTAAACCAACCGTCTTCTGTCCATTCGATTGGCTCCATCAACGTCTGGCGACCCAAGGTGTAAAAACCGTTCTCGTAGCCGTGGTACATCATGTACCAGTCGGAATTATTCGGGCCTTCAACCAAGGTGGCGTGACCTTTAGACCACCATTTTTCTACAGACGATTCCGTGCGAATGATGGGGTTGTAGGGCGAATTTTCCCAGGGGCCATCAATGGACTTTGATCTTGCCGCGACCACCATGTGGCCAGTTGGAGGTCCGGCGGTGCCGCCAAGCGCGGTAATCATGTAGTAGTAATCGCCATGCTTGAGCATCTTTGGGCCTTCTTGAGCATAGCTCTCTACATCCCATTCCTCCGGATATTGCCAGCCATCGTAGACATGCTCCATAGGCCCTGCAATGCTCAAGCCGTCGTCGGATAGAGGTACGCGATCACCGTGGGATAAAAACAGCCAGCGACGACCATCATCGCCGACCACATGACCGGGATCGATGCGTTCGTTGCCCAGGGCAATCGGCGCTGACCAGGGGCCGCGAATATCATCCGCCCAGACCACATAGATATTGTTATTGCCCGGCAGTTTTGCAGGAATGTACAAATAGAATCGACCGTCGTGTTTGGTGAGCTCAGGGGCCCATATGCTGCCAATGTACTCTGTGACAGCTGCGCCTACCGGCTGCCAGTTGACCAAATCCTGTGAGTGCCAGATGGTCAGGGCGGGGTAGGCTTCGAAGGTTGAAAAGGTCATGTAGTAGTCATCACCATCCTTCAAAATACTGGGGTCTGGATGGTCACCGGCCATGATCGGATTGAGGTATGTCCCGTCGCCCAGATCCGCCTGGCGCTGTTGTTCAATGCCGCGCGACCATTGCAGGCAGGGCTGTAAGTAGGGGCTTTGTACTTGAGTGCAGTCGCTGTCTTCCGCCGTGGCAAACGCGGGTGAAAGCAGGGTAGCGATGGCTAGAGTGTGTAAGCTGACAGCACGACAGAGGCGTGTTGTTGGGCGTGGATGTCGATGTTTTTTATGGGGGAAATATTCAGACATAGGCGTTGCGTATTTATCGTTGGCTATTGTTTGTTGTGGATGGTTTAGGCTAACATGCCACCGGTAGCAAATAAAATGATAACGCTACCAAAAATCGCAAGAGCGAGGCTGCTCCTATGATATCCAGCATAAAATGCATACCTGCCACAGGCATGACAGTTCGCTGCCTGCTGGTCTTTGGTCTCTTCTGTGTGGGGGCTATCCAGGCCCACAGCGCTGAAGAATGGACAATCGACACCGCTGTCAATTCCTACTCTGACCATGCCGCAGAAAAAACGGATGCCGGTAAACAATATTGGTTTGTTCCCAAAGACGCCTTGGATGGCCGCACCCTGAAAATGAGCATTGTTGAACCCGGTAAGGCGACCCACGCTCCTCATCGGCACCCAGAAGATGAATTTTTCTTCGTTTTGGAAGGCACGGCAGAATTTTTTCTGAATGGTGAACGTCGTGAAGTCGGAGCTTACACCAGCCTCTACTGCCCGCCAGACAGTCTCCACGGAATCCGTAACGCCGGTGACACCGTTCTGAAATATCTGGTTATAAAAAAATATCAAAACGATTAATTCAGACTTGAGAGCCGGTGCCCATTCAAACGACGCCGGATGGATATATGAAAAATAATTCGAGATATAACAACACGATTCAGAGTAGGCGGCAGTGGTTAAAGCGATTTGCGGGTGGAAGCGCTGCTCTGCTCAACCCTCCTTTACTGGCAATGCCCGCATCGAATCGGTCGCCGCCCGTTGTGCAAACTCAGTATGGGCGTATTGAGGGGCGCAGTAGCAATGATATCGCCGTTTTTCTCGGTGTGCCTTACGGTGCGAGCACCGCAAAGTTGCGTTTTCAGCCCGCTCAAGTACCGGATTCCTGGAATGGAATCCGGCCCGCGGTGGAATATGCGCCCGCGTGCCCTCAAACACGCGCACAAGAGGCGGTGAGCGAAGATTGTCTCTATCTGAATCTATGGACTTCCAGCGCTGCGGTTCGACAGCAAAAGCCTCGTAAGCGTCCAGTCTTGTTTTGGTTACACGGAGGTGAATACAGTCACGGATCCGGTTCGTCTCCACTGTTTGATGGAACCCACTTGTGTGAACGTGACGAGGTGGTCGTGGTGACCATTAACCACCGCTTGAATGCCTTTGGGCATCTGTACTTGGGGCGTAAAGGTGATCGGAGGTTTGTGACCTCGGGCAATGTCGGTATTACCGACATTATCCTGGCATTACAGTGGGTCAGAGACAACATTCATCAATTTGGTGGTGATCCTGACAATGTCACTGTTTTTGGACAATCCGGTGGCGGCGCAAAAATCGCGACGATGATGGCAATGCCTGCTGCTGCCGGATTGTTTCACAAAGCGTTCACGATGAGTGGACAGCAGGTAACTGCCGCGGGGGAGAGAGCGGCGGCCGAACGTGCGGACGCGTTTGTGCGTGCTGCCGGTTTGAAGGCGTCTGACTGGAAGGACTTGTTGCGGATGCCGGTCGAGGATCTGGTCGCTGCTGTAGCCGCACCAGATCCTAGCCTGGCAGGCAGGTCGATCTATTTCGGGCCGGTTTTGGATAATCAGGTCTTGCCTCGGCATCCCTTTTATCCCGATGCGCCGCCACTGTCTCAGTCAATACCGATGGTGATTGGCAATACCGTTGAAGAGACGCGAGCGTTTCTTGGCAAGGCCCCTAAGGTACACCAGTTAACGTGGAAAACCTTACCGGCCGCGTTGGATTCGCAGATGTATGTCGACATCAACACGGCAAAAGTGATTGCGACTTATCGCGAGCTGTATCCAACCTATTCGCCCAGCGAGGTCTTTTTTGCCGCCTCTACCGCTGGTCGATCTTGGCGTGGTGCCGTTATTGAGGCAGAGGCCAGAGCCAAGCAAGGGGCTCCGGCCTATGTCTACCAGTTAAACTGGGGCAGTCCTTTGCAATCCGGGCGGCTCGGTGCCTTGCACGGACTCGATGTGGGATTGGTGTTCGATAATGTGCAGATGCCTCAGAGTCGCACCGGTGGTGGCGCAGAAGCTCAGCGCATGGCTGATTTGATGAGCGAAAGCCTGCTGGCGTTTGCGCGGACGGGTAATCCGTCTCATCGCGGATTACCGGCCTGGAAGCCCTACCGTTTAACGAGTCGGGAAACCTTGATCTTCGATGTTAAACCCCGTCTGGAAGAGGATCCCAGAGGCGCAGAGCGTAAATTGTTTGCCAGTGTGCCTTTTGTACAAAGAGGCACATTCTGATGAACGCTTTATGTAAAACGATGATATCACTGCTGCTAATTTCAGCACCTGTTCTGGTGACGGCAGCTACGGACTACCGTGAACCGATAGACGTTAATCAGGTGATTAACACGATGAAAACGGCCTCTCGGTTTATGGTTGACGAGGTTTCTGATAATGGCGGTTACGTCTGGGTTTATGATGTGGACGGTAAGCGACGTTGGGGTGAACTGGAGGCAGAGCCGGGAATGGTTTGGGTGCAGGCGCCGTCAACGCCTGGGATGGGGCATGTTTTTTTAGATGCCTGGTCATTAACGGAAGATCCATTTTATTTAAATGCCGCAAAATCCGTAGCGGATGCGCTGGTCGAAGGTCAGCAGGATGCCGGTGGTTGGAATTATTTTTTCCATCGCCAAGGAGATGCGGCGAAAAAACAATGGTACGAAACGGTGGGCGCTAACGCCTGGCGGTTTGAAGAATTCCATCACGACTACGGTAATGGCACGTTTGACGATGGCGGCACCATTGATGCGGCGAGTTTGCTGCTGCGTATCAGCCTGATCACTTCCGAAAATCGCTATAAAACCGCATTAAATCGAGCCATTGATTATGTGCTGTCCAGTCAACAGCCTGTTGGCGGCTGGCCACAGCGTTTTCCTCCCGCGCCGAAACACAGCTTTCACGGATTGGCGGATTACAGTGGGCTAATTACACTGAATGACAATGTCGCCGGGCGCAATATTTCCTTTTTGTTGAGCTGTTATTTCGCTTTAGAGCGTGAAGATTTGCTGGAGCCCATTTACCGTGCGATGCACGCCACACGAATTCTACAAATGGGTGAACCGCAGCCGGGCTGGGCCCTGCAGTACGATCAGCTTTTACATCCTCGCGGTGCCCGCAGTTATGAGCCCGAATCCTTGTCGCCACCCACGACCGCCCACGCCATTTCGGAAATGCTGGAATACTATCGGTTGACCGGAGATTCGCGTTTTCTTATGGGCGTTCCTGCCGCAATAAACTGGCTAGAGCAGTTAAAGCTTCCAGAGGAACTGGTTGACGACGGAAGAGATTTTCCGCGTATTGTGGAGTTGGGGACTAACCGTCCCATGTATTTACATCGTCAGGGAACCAATATTCATAACGGTCACTATTTTATCGATTACAACCCTGAGTCTACGGTTATTCACTACCGGTCGCGGGGACACTTGGATCTCGCTCGTCTTAGAAAGGCGTACGATCACGAAATAAGGCGATCTGTGGATCCAACGCCTTTTATGAGCCGCCAACGTGATCGCACTGCATTTGTCGACGAGTTTGTTCGTACGGGGCGATCCGCGGAGTCGTTTATCGATGTGTCCGATGGGCGTGGTTGGTTGCCGTGCGCACGGGACAGCCACATGGCCGCAACGGCTCAGGAATCGATTCGTACCTTGAACAAACAAGGCTATTGGCCGTTGCTCAGTGGCTTTACATCAAATCCCTATCGCCACCTGGAAGAGGGCACGTCAAGGTCGCCGGTGGCGCCTTCGACAGAAACCCGCTTTGCTTCGACCTGGGTTGGAGATGATAGCGATACATCCACCAATTGCGAGGGGCCAGTCAGACCCGTGATCTCTACGGCGATGTATATGCACAATATGGATATTCTTATGGACTGGTTGCGCACGGAAACGGCGATGGTAAAACGGGTTACTCCTAAGCACGCAGATACCTTGTCAGCGCTTGATGTCGACGGCAGGTCTTAAATGCGAGCGTCTGTTTTTTCTGTGGGATTGAGCTTTTTTCTGCTGGTAGGGTGTTCTGATCATCAGCAACCACAACCGAAAAATAGCGTCACCTCTGTAGAAGGTAGATCAGGTGCCGAGTCGGCACTCGACAGCCTGTTGCCCTTGCAGGTGTCCAGCGATGGTCACTACTTTCAGACATCGGATCAACAACCGTTTTTCTGGTTGGGAGACACCGCCTGGTTATTGTTTCAGAAACTTGATCGACAGCAAGCCGAGCGTTATTTGGACGATCGAAAGGAAAAAGGGTTTACCGTTATTCAGGCGATGGTTGTTCACGAGTTACCAGAGGTCAACGTTTACGGTCAGCGAGCATTTATCGATGGCGACCCCAGACATCCTATGGTGTTGGATGACAGCACTGATACAGATCGCTATGACTATTGGGATCATGTTGACTACATCATCGACCTTGCAGCGAAAAAAGGCCTGTATATGGCGCTGGTGCCGATATGGGGGAGTGCGGCCAAATCTCTAGCGCCGGATGAGTCTTGGGCGCAGGAATACGGTTATTGGCTCGCGCAGCGCTATCGGGATCGACCCCATGTGATTTGGTTAAACGGGGGTGATGTTCGTGGAGATCAGATTCCGGATGTTTGGCAAAGCCTCGGCAATGGATTGGAGCAAGGCGCGCCCGATCAACTGAAAACCTTCCACCCCTTTGGCGGAACTCAGTCATCGACCTGGTTTCACACTGCCCCTTGGCTGGATTTTAATATGTTTCAATCCGGGCACCGGCGCTACGATCAAAAGCGCGATGTGACACCTGAGTCGAATTGGAAGGGCGAAGATAACTGGCGCTACGTGACGGAAGATAGGGCACTCGTGCCAGTAAAGCCAACGCTGGATGGTGAGCCTCCCTATGAGGATATTCCTCAAGGTTTACACGACAGTTCACAGCCTTATTGGAGCGCTGCGGAAGTTAGACGATACGCCTATTGGTCCGTTTTTGCCGGTGCCAGCGGCCACACCTATGGCCACAATTCTGTTATGCAAATGTATCAGCCGGGAGATGACGAGGGTGCCTACGGCGTGAAGGACTTTTGGTTCACTGCCTTGAATGCAGAAGCGGCTGGACAAATGCAGTTTTTACGGCAACTGCTGCTGCAATTTCCCTATTTTGAACGTGTACCCGCGCCGGAATTATTGGCGACAGGTGCTGGGCAGAAGCACGATTATATCGCTGCAACTCGGGGGCGGGATTACGCACTGTTTTACAGCTGGCGAGGATTGAATATCAGTGTCGATACCCGTCAGCTACCGAAGGCATTGATGACGACTCACTGGTTTAACCCTCGCACCGGAGAAACAGACCAAATACGTGAATTTGATAATACCGAATGGGTCGATGCTCCTCGAGTATTTGATCCTCCAGGAGAGGTTGCCGATGGCAATGATTGGGTATTGGTTATGAAAACAAAAACAGAAGAATAGAACGATATTTAACAATCATAAAGTGACGTAGGAAGTGTGTTATGAAGTCTAGAGTTTTTCCGGCAATTCTGAGTTTGGGATTGCTGGCTAGTCATGTGGTTTTTGCAGAAAACCCGTTGGATTTTGGCAGCGATATTCGCACCGCTGATCCCTCTGCGCATGTTTGGAAAGATGGTAAGTTATATCTCTACACGTCTCACGATGAGGAGTGTCAGCCGGATTTTTTCATGAAGAACTGGCATGTGTTTTCTTCCGAAAACCTGGTGGATTGGACGGATCATGGTGCGGTTTTATCGGTAGATGATCTAACCTGGGCGGATAATTACGCATGGGCTCCCGACGCCGCTTACAAAAATGGAAAACACTATTTGGTTTTTCCAGCAGGCAATGGCCACAAAGATCGCGTCAATCCTGAAAAGAGCACGAAATGGATGGGCATTGGCATTGCGGTGAGTGATTCGCCAACCGGGCCATTTAAAGATGCGATTGGGGCTCCACTTTGGAAAGAGCCTTACGCCAACGACCCCGCATTATTTGTCGACGATGATGGCAAAGCATATCTGTATTTTCACGGCACCGATTATGATTACCGAGTGGTGGAAATGGCCGACGACATGCTCAGCATAAAAGGCGACTTCCAGAAGATGGATATGGGAGGATACGAGCCAAAAATGGAAGGGCCTTGGGTCTTTAAGCGGGAGGGTAAATACTATTTCACCATGCCTGAAAACAATCGCGAACTGGCCTACTATATGTCGGATTCTCCGGTTGGACCCTGGGAGTACAAAGGTGTGTTTATGGAACAGGAGCACAACAGTAACAACCACCATTCCATTGTTGAATATCAAGGGCAATGGCTGCTGTTCTACCATCGCTGGCTGGAAACCCCTGAGTCAACCTGCGATAAACGCCAGCGACACAGTGCGGCTGAATATCTGTATTTCAATGAAGATGGCACCATCAAGCCGGTTAATCGTACGGAAAAAGGCGTTGATGATTTTGCTGGGCGTGCTGCCAGTAAATAGAGTTTGTTTTTCGGCGCCGATTTTTGATCGGTGCCTTTCCGTGTGCGTTTCAATTCGTAATCAGAGTATACTGGCCGCCGCTCGTCGCGTAATGGTCCGCATGGCTGTTGCAAACCGGCGGGCGATGTACAGCAGGTAGTATCCCCCCGGCTCCCTGTGAAGGTTATTCCGGAGCCCGGCCAAGAGTCTTTCCATCTCTTTTCCCTTGGTGCCCGGCAATAACGTCTGCACGTGTTCTGGGAGAATGTATGACCATCGATGTATCCACCCCGCCGCATAAAGGCCGCCGTTACCTGTTGATGGCTGCAATATTTGCCATCACCATGGCAGGAACGACCCTGCCGGCACCTCTGTATCCGATTTATCAGCAGCTGTACGGTTACAGTAATTTTATGGTTACGGTGATCTTTGCGATCTATGCGGCGGGTGTTCTCGCCGCGTTGATTATCACCGGCCCCTGGTCTGATCAATTGGGGCGTCGTCCGCTGTTGGGGGCTGGTCTGATATTCGCCGTACTCAGTAATATTTTATTTCTCAGCGGTGGCTCGTTGGCGCACCTGTTGATCGGGCGCTTTGTTTCGGGTTTGTCCGCGGGGTTGTTTACGGCGACAGCAACCGTGGCCATCATCGAGTTGGCGCCAGATCATCACAAAGCTCGGGCAGCCCTGGCGGCCACGATTGCCAATATGGGTGGGCTGGGCTTAGGGCCGGTCAGCGCAGGTTTTCTATCTCAATATCTGCCTGCGCCTTTACATCTGTGTTATGCCTTGCATTTGCTGTTGATGATTGGCTGCAGCCTGGTGTTATGGCGCATGCCCGAGACAGTGGTTCGCCCTGGCAACATTCGCTTGCAACGCCAGTCCTTAGCGTTACCGGCTGTGGTGCGGCCAGTGTTTATTCCCGCGGCCATTGCGAGTCTCGCCGCGTTTGGTGTGATGGGGCTGTTTACCTCACTTTCGCCCGCCATGATGGGCAACATTCTCAATCTTCATCATCACGCGGTTGTTGGTACCGTCGTTTGCCTCGTGTTTATGTCTTCATTGATTGGTCAGTTTTTACAGCGGCGCCTAACCGCTGGTCGGCGGTTGCCCTTGGCTTGTCTGGCGTTGGTTGCTGGTTTGGGATTGCTTGCCGGGGCTATTCATCTGGGATCTTTGGGGTTGCTCATTGCGGCGGCGCTGACGGGAGGAATCGGACAGGGCGGCGTTTTTGCCGCAAGCGTCGGTGCAATTTCCAGTGTGTGCCCGGCGGACAAGCGGGGGGAGGTGATCAGTTTGCTCTTTGTGGTCGCCTATATTGCGGTTTCTATTCCGGTTGTTGCGTTAGGCTTTGCCGTGCAGTCACTGGGATTGCGGCTGGCCGGGATCAGCTTCGCACTGACGTTGATGGCGTTGACACTGGTTGCTTTGCTGATTTTGTTGTTTGAGCGAACAAAGCGGCCGGTTTCAATGTCAGACAGGGAGTCATGATAGAAACAGGGTATTCACTTGTTGTTGAAACGTTTGTCTGGGCAATGCGCCCGAGTTAACCGCTTAATTCCAGGAATAGGGCGGGCTACAAAGGCCAGAAGTTGCGCCTACAAAATGGTTACTCTCTGCTCAGCGCTGGTTCTGGTTGGCTTGTTCAGTGCCTGCTCAATGAAAGACAGTCCGCAGTTTCATACAAACAACACTTCCCCCAGTACAATCACACTGACGGACTCGGAAACCGGTCGTCGCTACCCCATTTTCGTCAAATTGCCGCCCTCCTATTCGCCCACTGGGTTCCAGTCGTATCCCGTGGTCTATGTGACAGATGCTGTCCCTAACTTTGATATGGTTTCCGCCATGCTGCATACCCCTATGCGCAGTGGTGCGATGGAGAATGTGATTATCGTCGGTATTGGTGAAGCGCCTGGCGAAGGCAAAGGGGGCGGGCGAGTCAGAGACTTTACGCCGGTCAAGTCGCCTAATTGGAAAGCAGAAACGGGACAAGCACCCGCCTTTGTGCGTTTCTTAACGTCAGAGGTTTTTCCCTATGTGGAGTCACACTATCGCACAGCTGACGAGGAGCGTACCTATGTTGGTCATTCCCTTGGAGGCTTACTCGGCGCCTATATTTTGATGTCGCAACCAGACTTGTTTAATGGATATGTGCTCAGTAGCCCATCGGTCTGGTATGTGAACAACGCGATTTTGTCGCAGACAGTCGTTAAACCCTCCCGACCAACTCGTGTTTGGATCAGCTCTGGTGAGCGGGAAACGCCAGAAAAAAGTCCGATGAAAAATAATATGATTGACGGCGCAGAGGCGCTGCAAGCCTATTTGGAAAGCTCCAGCGCGGCTGCCGAGCTTGAACTTCGCAATACCGTGATCCCTGGCGCTACCCATGTCACCGCGTTTCCGACTGCGGCTGTGCAGGGTGTCAGTTGGATCTATCAGCGCGAACGCTAGTCTGCTGGTGAATTTCTGATAAAGGTATAGTAGGGCAGGCCTTGCTGTTTGGCGGCGTACATGGCCATATCCGCCTTCTGCAGCAAGTCGTCGGCGTTATCTGCATGTTCAGGAAACAGTGCGATACCAATACTCGCAGATATCGTCAGTTGACTGTCTTGCCATGTGATGGGCTCTTCGATCGCGTCGGTCAATTTGATTGCTATCGCTTCAAGGCGCAAATTGTCGATGTTTTCTAATACGATCACAAATTCATCCCCTCCCAACCTCGCAACCGTATCGACTTCACGAATGTTTCTTGCCAGGCGCTGTGCTGTCTCTTTTAACACCTGGTCTCCGGCGTGATGTCCGTAGGTGTCGTTGACGGCCTTGAATTTATTCAGATCTAAAAACAATACGGCAATGTTCCTCGAATCCCGCTTAGCCATAGCGAGCGCATGGAAAAGTCGATCTTGCAGTTGATAGCGGTTCGCTAAGTGGGTAAGGGAATCGTAATTGGCCTGTTCATAAACGGCACGTTCGGCGGCTTTTTTCTCTGTAATATCATTGACGAAAGCGATGATAAAAACATCGTTTTTAGCCTCGTAAATGTGTGCGTGGATTTCCACCGGAAACGAGGATCCGTTTTTCTTTCTGTGTCGAGTTTCGAAGTAAATGCGGCGACTGCTGACCATTTCTTTCCAGAAGCCTGGCCATATGTCGGGTGAAAACGAAGGGTCCCATTCCCAAACACATTTACCTACCAAGTCGCCATATTCATATCCCAGTTGCTCACAGGCGGAGCGATTGGCGTAGATGATGCGAGAATCTTTATCCATTAAGAACACTTCATCGGCGGCAATTTCTACCGCATAGCGATAGAAGCTTTCGTCATGCATCGCCGAAATGGGTGTCTCCCGGCGAAATCCTCGCAGAGATCCAGGATTAAAGTGAGCAAGTTTCTTGTGTGCTTTCATAGCGGTCGTAGTGCTCGAGTTGCCCTGGCCGATCAAGCAGAGACCGTCATCGCGCCGTTGGTGAGTTTTGAATACTTATGACTAATGTTAATGAAATTTTTCCGTATTTGGTTTTTTTACGCGCCTAAGGGAAGAATATTTTTGCATATCACGCGAATTGGACATTGAGAAAATCTTTATCAGTTCGCTTTGCAATCGGTTGCATCGTGGTATAACCTTAAATCATCCTTGGTCTGCTATGGCCCTTGACGATGTTGGCAGGGTGTTCAGGCTCAAAGTTGTGTCTGTGGTGTAACTTGGTCCCACGGAGGCGGCTCTTATTAGGATAAAGTTGCCAGGCAGTGCGGCGCTAGGGCCGATCAAGAGTGCAGCGATAACAATAACGATACGATGAGCGACGTTTTCTCTGATTATGCGTCGCGACCGTCTGAGAAGATGAGGCACCGCGGCAGTGCAACCAAACAACGCCACTTTGAGTTTTAAAGAAAAGCTGGGCTACGGTCTGGGCGATATGGCCTCTAACTTCTACATGGGGTTTTTTGGTCTCTTCTTGCTGTATTACTACACCGATGTCTTCGGCATTTCTCCGGGTGCTGCGGCAACTATGTTGCTGGTAACCAAGATTATCGATGCGATCAGTGATCCTGCGATGGGGTTGATTGCCGATCGAACCCGGTCTCGCTGGGGAAAATACCGACCTTATTTATTGTTTGCTGCGGTTCCTTATGCCGTTTGTGGTTATTTGCTGTTCATGGGGCCTGATCTTTCTGCAACGGGAAAACTGCTATATGCCTATCTGACTTATACCCTGGTGATGCTCGCTTACACGGCAATAAACGTCCCTTACTCTGCGCTGTTGGCGGTTATCTCTCCGGTGACGGAAGAGCGAACGAAAGCCACACAATTTCGCTTTATTTGTGCGTCGCTGGGTACATTAAGCGTTGGTGCTTTGGCAACGCCTCTGGTTAATTTTTTGGGGGGCGATGATCAGCTGCTCGGCTTTCGTCTGACGATTCTACTTTTTGCTGTTATTTCAGTCGTATTGTTTTGGGCGACCTTTGCATTAACTCAAGAGCGGGTTCAGTCTGTTCAAAAACCGGCGAATGTCCGCGGAGACCTGACGGCACTGATCAGTAATCGCTCTTGGGTGATACTCGGTGTGACAGGCATATTGGTCGTGGTTGGATTGAACATCCGATTCGCGTCCATTATGTACTATCTGAAATATTACGTAGGTGCAGATTCATCACCGGTATTTCTTATCTTCGATAAAACCGCACTGCTCACGTCGCTGGGACTCATCGGCCAGTTAATCGGCGCGCTGATCACGCCCTACCTGGCATTGCGCTTTGAAAAGCATCGTTTGGTGTTTTTCATGAACGCACTGCACGGTGTTCTACTGTTTGCTGGCTATCTGATACCGCCGGATCAATTTTTTATGATCGCGCTATGCCACAGTTTGGGAATATTGACGTTCGGAACCATTATCACATTGATGTTTTCGATGTATACCGACTGTGCGGAATACAGTGAATGGAAAACCGGACGCAGTATGGCAGGGCTAACGGTTTCCGCATCAATGTTCTCCCTCAAGTTTGGCTCTGCCATCGGCGCTGCGTTACCCGGATTTACGCTTGCCTGGTTTGGGTTTGTCGCAAATCAGGCTCAGACAGACTTATCACTGCAAGGTATTCGTCTGATGTTTAACATCATGCCGGGCATATTTTTTGTCGCCGGTGGGGTCCTCATGCTGTTTTACACCATTGATCGAAAGACATTGCATAGAGCTGAACAAGAGCTGCAGTCTCGCCGCCTGACAGTCTGAAGATCGGCCTTTCTGACGAATGTCGGCGAGGCGGTAAAACAAAAGTAACGCAATTTACGACCATACAAACACACGGAAATATAAACATGAGTCCTCCGAAATTAGGTGTACCGTTGAATTACTGGTTGGCGTCTCACGTATTCAATACCCGAGTCGATGCATCCTGCATCATTCCAAAGCAGGTCGCCGAAGACGAGAGTGTTTCGATTCGTGGATTGCTCTGTTGGGATCCCTGTCCTGTGTTGACCTCGATAGGGCAGCGGGCCTTCTGGCAGGGTAAGGAGATGTGGCTGGTTCTGGCCGTGCCAGAGACGATGACAGGTATGGAACGCCATGAAAATACGCGCCTGCGCCTTTTGTTAAAGGATGACTCCACGTGGTTGGACGCTGGCAATATACTGCCAGATGGGTATTGTCCTGGCAGTCGAGAGTGGGCGGCGGTCGCTTACTTGCAAGAAGACAGTAGCCTGTCATTGTATTTTACGGCGGCCGGATTGCGCGGTGAATCTCGTGCATCCGCCGTGCAGCGACTTTTCTTCACTCAGGCAAAAATGGGTCTTTCTGAGCGATCGCTGATCCCGATAATTGGCGCATGGGAAGAACCACAAGAGATTTTGATGGCCGACGGTGCCAGCTATTTACCGGCGGATGAAATCGACTTTACTCCAGGCAATATTCGCGCGTTTCGTGACCCCTGCCTGTTTAGTGACCCCCAAACGGGCGAAACCTATCTTTTGTTCGCCGGTTCAGATGCCCGAACGCACTCTGCTGAAGATGCTCTTATCGGTATTGCCAAGTGGCAGGGTACTTCCAAACAGTGGCAGCTTGAAAGTCCGTTGCTGTCAGGAGCGGGGGTGACAAAAGAAATGGAACGTCCACACATGATTGCCTATGGGGGTCGCTATTATCTTTTTTGGTCGACGAATAGCTGGACCTTCGCGGAAAACATTTCAGCGCCGTCAGGTCTTTACGGTATGGTGGCCGAGACTTTAGGCGGGCCTTACCAACCGATCAACGGAACCGGATTGGTCGCCAGCAATCCGCTGGACCAACCGTTTTTAACCTATTCATGGTGGGTGTCCAATGATCTGAAGGTCACCAGTTTTGTCGACCTTCCCGATGGCTCACGGGATCCTGCCGCAGGGAAGAAAGCAGGCCCCAGAGGCCGTTTTGCCGGGCGAATTGCCGGAGATTTCCAGCTTCACCTGGTGGCAGCGAGAAGCTGGATATCCAGCGTTTAGATCATGCTGGTACGCTGGGATTTAACAGGAGAGCACCCCTTTAGGATTTAGAAATCGTAGGAGAGCGATGCCCCCAGGGTGCGACGATCACCCAGCAATGGGCTGTATGTCACGCCACTACCTTGACCCAGCGCGGCGAAGGTTACAAACGCAAAGGATGCATATTCTTTATCGAGAATATTTTTACCCCACAGTTTGAGTTTCCAACCATCTTTTCCGATACCAATACTGGCATCTAGAAGATCGCGTTCTTCAAGCCATGCGGTATTGGTTTCATCGGTGTACATTTTGTCCTGGTAAGAAAAGTCTGCTCGCGCGAAAAACTCAATACCCTGAGCGAATTGGCGATCGTAAGCGATGCCTGCGTTAAATTGAATTTCCGGTGCTCTGGCGACTTGATTACCGCCAACGTCATAGTCATCGTAGGGGCAAGCCTCTGAAGCAACGGGCAGGTTAGCGGATGTTTGGCACAAGCCCCGTGACGCGACTGCGCTGAGGGTTCCGTCTTTATATTCAGCCTTGCTGTACGCAAATCCGAGATTGAGTTTTAGATCATCGGTCATCAAATAGGTCGCGCTTAATTCAAGACCGGTTACCGTAGCCCCATCGAGGTTGCCGATGATGAGTGGTGTTCCAAGAACCGAATCTGTTTGTGCTCGACTGCCTTGCAGGTCATCCCAGTCCGTGTAATAGACGGCGCCGTCGTATGAGACCCGTTGATCGAACAAGGTGCCTTTTAAGCCCAGCTCATACGTCCAATTGGTTTCTGGATCAAAAACCTGTTCGCTGGCCAGCAGTGCGCCGGTATTAAAACCACCGGATTTCACCCCTCGAGCGACAGACGCATACACCATGGTGTCATCTGACAGCTTATAGTCGACGGATATTCGAGGTGTAAAATACTCAAAATCGTTGTTGAAGCGGGTTCCGGTAGCCTTTCCTGTGTAAAAATCCTGGGCTTGTTGCGTAATATCTTCGACGGTGTAACGAGCTTCTAACGTAAGGTTCAGATCTTTGTTGATGTCATAGGAGGCGAGTCCATACAGGGCGGTGACCTCTTCGTCGCGACCTTCGGCTGAGAAACCGGGATAGACCAAGTTACCCTCTGGCGACAGTGCATAGTCGAGCGGCGTTGAACTGTTTGGTGGGGTGACGAAACTGGCACCCCACTGGTAGTCGGTGACTTCCGAATAAAAGGCACCCAACATTAACCGCAGCCCTGCACTGGACCACTCTAGTCGGAGGTCATAACTGTCGGATTCGATATCGCCATTGCCCCGGCTGTCAAATAATGTGCCTCCGAGATAGGTGCCATTGACTGGGTCACCGGACAGGGTTCCCATGTTGGTTGAATCCGATTCTGTGTGTCCGTAGTCGAGAGCAATGGTCACGTCATCGAGTAAATCGTATTGCACGCTCAGGCCGAGAATTTCAGAGCTGCCATCGTGACCATAACCACGACGGTCGGCAAGAATACCTTCGGGGCGTGGTTCGCCGTCAGCAATCTCAGGGGTGGTTGGAATTTGTCCGCAGTAGAGGCCGAAGTCACCGTTGATAAACGCATTGGTATTCCCTGATTCAAAGGCGCCACAATTCATTGTGTTGCCTACACGAATGGCCGACATGGTAGACATGGCATAACTGGCCGCGTTCTCAATGTGGGCGTTGCGTTTGCTCCAGACGGCGTCGACGGTGAGTTGCTCGGTTGGCATGGCGTAAAACTGAGCCATAAAACTTTCGTTATCATACCCGCCAAGGTTTCCCTCTGTACCCAAGTCGCCGCTCAGTGCCGCAGAGGCTGTGTTGTCGTTTTCCCAGGTTCCATCAAACTCAGACGTTGAGGCAGCGAGGCTTAGCCCTGCGATACCATTAATAGGAATGGATACATACGCTTTGATGTCCTCTCGCTCATCACTGCCATAAGTGACTTCGGCATTGCCATGAAATTCGTTGACATCAGGCTTTTTCGTGACGTAATTGATGGCGCCGGAAAATGCGTTGCGCCCGAAGAGTGCTGCCTGGGGACCTTTGATTACCTCAACCCGGTCCAGCCCTAGCAAGCCGCCGTCAATCTGGTAAGAGCGTTGCAGATAAATGCCGTTAAAAAACGTCGCTGTATTTTGCACCGCACCGGTCACTCTCGATTGGGACTGTCCGCGTATCGCTGGTTGCGCGAGCGCGCCAACCGTTTTTTCGAAGGAAAACCCTGGAGTTAGTCGAGCAACATCCTCTAGCCCTTGTGCGTTTGTCTGCTGTAACAGATCTGCTGATATCGCAGTGATCGCAACAGGGACCTCCAAGAGGCTTTCTTCTGTTTTTCGGGCAGTAACAATAATTTCTTCGAGTCCTTTTGCGCCGGAGTCAGCGGTTGCCATAGGGATGCTGGAAAAAATGCTGAGGGCTGAGACGGACAGGCTTTGCAGTAGCGGTTTGCGCACGGTTGGCATAACTTTTTTCACTCCCTTGGAAAATCAATAGCCGGGTATTCGCTGCGTGCTTTTGAGCACGACCTAGTCTTCATGCCGAATAAAGCGATCCTGATCTTTTCGGCATGTTAAGCAAAATGTGATTTTAAGGGAGGTGTTAAAACGACCACCACATCACAGTATCTTTGTCATATTTCGAATGCGGCATAGGGGTATAGTGCCGACACCTCTCAAGGATGTGACACTAACGTTACGCATCGCCAAAGAGACGAGCTATGATAAAAGTCAAAAATGCGGTTACCCAGCGGCAGCTTTTGGCACAGAAAATTCCCTCTGAGTGTTTGCCAGAAGTGTCGTCAGTTGTTCTGTTTGCTGAGTCGCCATTTCCAGGCGAGTAACATCTTGAAGTTTCCGCAACTGGGCTATCAGGTTATGAATGCAGCGTTCACCTGAACGCGTTGCTTGCACGCCGATTTCGACAATATACTGTCTGTCTTGCAGTGACAGCTGTGAGTGGACGGGTAAAAATCCGCGTACCCGAATGACTCTCAGTACTCTTTCGAGTGCCGCAGGGCAGGGTTGAATGATTCCTGTGAGGGTATATATTTCTGGCGCAATTTTCATTGAGTGAGTTCCTCCTCTAACATCTGTTGGTTGTCGGCACCGGGTGGAACCATCGGCCAAACGTTGGTTTCTGGGGCAATGTGAACGTGAAGCAGGGCGCTGCCTTCCACGTTTAAAAATTGCTTTAAGGTAGTATCGATTTCCTTTGGTTCCTTGAGCGTGAACGCTTTCAAGCCAAAGACTTCTGCCAGCTGAGCAAAATCAGGATTGTCATCGAGCGCAATTTGGCTGTATCTCTCCCCGTAGAAGAGTTCTTGCTGTTGGCGAACCATCCCGAGCACCTGATTATCCAAGACGATTACTTTGATCGGAATGGCATACCGATTTAGCGTTGCCAGCTCCTGGATATTCATCATCACAGAGCCATCTCCGCTGATATTGATGACCTGTTGATTGGGGTTGGCAATCTGCGCACCCATGGCAGCAGGTAGTCCGTAGCCCATGGTGCCGAGGCCTCCACTGCTGAGGTGATGTCGAGGGTGTGAAAATGACATGTACTGGGCAACCCACATCTGGTGCTGGCCGACGTCGCAGCAGACAATACTCTTGCGATAAGTCATGCGATCTAGCTGGGAGAGAAACGTAGGCCCGAGAATCTGGGAGGCAGAATTTAAGTCAGGTGAGGCAGGTTGAGAGAAACTTTTTTCGCGCTTGAGTGTTTTACAGATTTGCCGCCAGGGGTCGATAGCCAATGGCCTGCCGATAGTCCCTGTCAACGCTGGCAAAATATGCTTTAAATCGCCGATGACATGGCAGTCACTACGGCAGTTCTTATTCAGCTCGCTGGCGTCAACATCAAAATGAATGACACGCGCCTGGGCAGCAAAGGTGTCGGCTTTGCCGGTGGCGCGATCGTCAAAGCGAGCACCGATGGCGAGCAACAGATCACAATCGGCGACGGCTTCATTGGCGGCTCTGGAGCCGTGCATACCGAGCATTCCAAGTTGTAACTCCGGGGCACTCGGATCGCCGTTGCCGATACCTTTCAGGGTGACAACTTGGGGGATATCCATTGTCGTAGCGAACTGTCGAAATTCGGTAACCGCGTCTGCCGCAATGATCCCGCCGCCACTGTAGATCAATGGTCGCTGTGCAGCGCGCAATAGTGCCAATACCTGACCGAAATCTGTGGCGGGCGCGTCTGATTCTGAGATGGCGGTTGTCGGTGCTGGCACCAATGATTCATCGACGGTTTGCAGTAAAACGTCTTTGGGAATATCAATCCAAACCGGTCCGGGGCGGCCACTGGTCGCCAGCGTGATGGCATCATTCACGATTCCCGCCAGCTCGTTGGCACTCTCGACCAACCAGGAGTGCTTTACGATGCCGAGGGTCATACCGAGTATATCGGCTTCTTGAAAGGCATCGGTGCCGATCATACTGGACGCCACTTGTCCGGTAATAACCAGCATGGGCACCGAATCGAGATAGGCATTGGCGACGCCGGTGATTAGGTTGGTTGCTCCTGGGCCTGAAGTGGCGACGCAAACCCCGATTTTCCCCGAGGCTCTGGCGTAACCATCGGCAGCCAAGGCGGCAGCTTGCTCATGTCGACAGAGGTAGTGCGAGAGGGGAGAATTAAGCAGAGCGTCATAGAGTGGCATGATGCAGCCACCGGGGTAGCCGAAAATGGTATCTATACCATGCTCTTCTAACTGACTCAGTACGGATTCAGCGCCGTTCATTAGGGTCTCCGGAGTGGTTTTCCGGGAGCCATAAAAAAACCCCCGGTTCTTGCGAAGCGGGGGTTTTTTGAATCCTGACTTATCGTTTAGCCATAGGACGCCCCCGCAGCGGTACTAGCACCACCACGACCATTAGGACGACCATTTTGACCAGAGCGTTGTTCATTGGGATTCGATAAAAACCGGTTACGTTTCAATTAACGAAATTCTAGACGTTAACATAGGTATCTGGCAAGGCATTCGTCAGCTTGATTTCAACATTGGTGTGACAACGCTGGCGCCAGTATGTGCGTAGGATTTAATCGTGCGCGCCAGCAATCGTCCTGAAATTACAGTTTTAGCGCGGTAGATATCATTTGCGTTGACCAATAATATTGTATGTGTAACAGTTGTTACATGAATAGACCGAAAAATGTTGCGGTGCGCGAAGCCCTCTTACAAAAAGCGACTCACTATGTCATGACCTATGGGGTAGCCAATCTTTCTCTGCGCCCTATGGCCGAGGAAATCGGCACAACTGCTCGTATGCTGGTTCATCATTTTGGTTCCAAAGAGGCTTTGGTCAGTGATGTTCTCAAAGCCATTGAAGCTGATTTTGTGACACGAGCGGAGGCCTGTTTCAAAGAAGATCGAACGGTTGCAGAAACGGTGATGTTGCTCTGGCAAGAGACCCGTGCAGACGCGATGGAACCCGCGCTGCGAGCAATGTTTGAAATCTGGGGCGAGGCCCTGATTCATCCAGAGTCCTATAAATCCTATCTGGATACCATGGTGGCACCCTGGATTCTATTATTGCAGCAGCAAATAATGAGCGCCGGTGTTGCGCCTTCGCGAGCAAAAGTTTTAGCAACGCTGATTATGGGGAGCTTCAGTGGTTTGCAACTTGTCAGGCTAACCAATTCCGATGATCAATCGACACAATTGGCGCTGACCGTTTTGTTGGAAACGATTGAAAGTCTTATGTCGTCCGCAAACAACCAATAAGGTTTTTCAACAAGGATGGAGTGACGCGGAAATGTCAAAGGGAACAGCAAGGCGACTTGAGTCTGTCGATTGTGTTCGTGGGCTGATTATTATTTTCATGGCGTTCGATCATGTTGGGGCGCTCATGATTCGACGTCATTCCTCAGAGTTTTGGGGCGGCAGTTGGACCTATTATGAGGATCCATTCTCTCTCCAATTTCTATTGCGTTTTCTCAGTCATCTATGTGCGCCCGGTTTTTTTCTTTGGATGGGATTTGGGATAGCAAAACTGCTGCAGGCCCGGCAACTGGAAGGCTGGTCTTCTAACCAGATTTGTGGTTTTCTTGTGAAGCGGGGATTGCTACTGGTCGCGATCAGTCAGTTTGTGGAAACCCCGGCTTGGGCGATAGGTTTTCTGTCAGCAGCGCAAGAGGGTGTTGGTATTTCTGCTCCAGGCAGCGGCGGCGATATTTATATCAATATCTCGGTTATCTTTGCCCTAGGCGCCTGCATGACGATAATCGGTGGTTTAGTGCCGTTATTGCAGCGTTGGCCGCTGATTTGTATTGCCTTGGCGATTTTGATTGCTATCCTCTGCCATCTTTATACGCCAGATGAAAGCCAAGTTGATGCGAGTTTTGCTCTGTGGCAGCGATTGCTTCTGGTCGCCGGACAGACAGGCCCGGTCGTTGTTGTTTATCCCACCCTACCTTGGTTAGCCATTGCGTTCTTTGGTGTTGCCTTAGGTCTGTCACACTCAAAATTACCCACAGGTTTTTTTTCCCGGATAACATGGTTGGGAATCTCTATGATAGGGATTGGCGTAATATTGCGCCTGAGTGGTGATGTTGGCAATTTACGTTTGCCACGAGATGGCAGCGTAATCGAATTTTTAAATGTTATTAAATATCCTCCTTCACTGGTATTTTGTCTGTGGATGGTCGGCGCGAATCTTTTGCTGTTGGGGGTGTTTCATTATTTTTATGAAAAGACGTCGCAGTTATTTCAAGTCTTGATCACCTTTGGTCGAGCGCCCTTATTTTTCTATATTGCTCACCTTTATCTCTACGCCATACTGGGCGCTGCGTTTTTTCGGTCGGGAACGTCTTACCTTGTGGGTCTCTCTGTAGGTGCTCTCGGTATTGTCGTCTTATATTTTGCCTGTCTAAAATATGATCATTTTAAGTCGTCGCATCCGTCTACTTCATTCTGGAGAATGCTTTAACGTATTTATCAGTTGGAGATAGCCCTTTTAGGCATGACTGATCTTGCTATCTGTCGGTATCCGTATTTATGGCACCAGTTGTTCCAAGTTTTTAGATGTGTGAGAGTAGGAATCTATGGAAAATTCCAACGGCAGTCCGCCGTCCCAAAGTTTAAGTGCACTGCTGTTCTCGTTTGAGGGGAGAATCAGTCGCTTGCCGTTTTGGGCTGTTCACATTTGTTTTATGGCGTTGGGCAGTTATTTGGGAACTCAGTTGGGCATTAATGTTGATCGCGAAGCTTTGCTTGAGTCGGGGCTTGCAGGGACGTTTATCGCGTTAGTCGCACTGTGGATCGAATTATCGCTACAAACCAAGCGCTGGCATGATCGCGACAAGTCCGCTTGGTGGTTATTGCTTAATTTATTGCCGGTGATTGGTTCGATATGGATTCTGATTGAATGTGGCTTTTTGCGCGGAACGGAAGGCCCCAATCGCTTTGGTCCCGATCCTCTCGAGGAAGAGGATTAATTGAGGTTGGCCAGAGGCCCATCGCTTGGCCGCCGCCCAGGCACATTTGATTTTAAATGTGTCTCTCTCTATCATCTTCCGGCCGTAGAACACCTCTGCGGTCGTTGTTTCGATACGAATTAACGGAATATTCTCAGGGCGGGGCGAAATTCCCCACCGGTGGTATGCCTGTTTTAGGTGAGCCCACGAGCGCTCGATACGTCGAGGTCAGCAGATCTGGTGAGAAGCCAGAGCCGACGGTTACAGTCCGGATGAGAGAGAATCATAAATGTACACCTGTTTCCGGCGATCGCGGTGGCGATCTGCTGGCGCTGTATGCTGTTTGGTTGTTTCCTCACTAACGCCCTGATTCTGGTCATTGCTGGAGATAAACCATGAATCAGACGTCTCTACTCGCCGAATTCGGCGATCCTCTTACCCGTGTTGCCAATGCTCTGAAGGCCTTACAGGCTGGTCAGGGAGTCCTCCTGCTCGACGACGAGAGCCGGGAGAATGAGGGCGACATTATCTACTCGGCGGAATCGCTGACAGCCCAGCAGATGGCGCTGCTGATCCGTGAATGCAGTGGTATTGTCTGCCTCTGTCTGCCGCGGGAGACCGCGTTGCGCCTTCGTCTGCCGCCGATGGTGAGCAACAATACCAGTGCGAATCAAACCGCCTTTACTGTCTCTATCGAAGCTCGCCAGGGCGTCACGACCGGGGTTTCGGCTGCTGACCGGGTCACGACGATCAAAACTGCGATTGACCCAGGGGCAGGTCCGGATGATCTTGCCCGCCCTGGGCATGTATTCCCTCTCATCGCGCAACCCGGTGGGGTGCTCTCCCGTCGTGGTCATACCGAAGGCACCATTGATCTGATGGCCTTGGCGGGACTCGCGCCTGCTGGAGTGCTCTGCGAGCTGACGAACCCGGACGGGACTATGGCCAAAACTCCAGAGATTGTCGCCTTTGCGAAACAACATGATATGCCTGTGTTGACCATCGAAGACATTGTCGCCTGGCGTTCCCAGGCGTCGGAAATGACAGCTTGATGTATGTCTGGAGGCTCCTTTGGAGCCTCCGAGGTTTTCCCTCCGCATAAGCTTCGGCTGTCTATACTACAGAGACGACCTCTCCACCGGGTTAAGCCTGTCGCAGGGCTTAATCGCTTTCGGGGTGATTTGAAACTGTATTGCGACGCCGGTGATTGCTATGGATAAACCCTCCGACTTTCAAGAGTTAAACTGCCGCCAGTGTGTGGATCAGCCGCCCCTTGATTTTGATTTTACAATGGCATTTCAGCCGATTGTTAGCTGTCAGGAAAAGCGAGTGATTGGCTATGAAGCATTGGCGAGGGGATTAAACAATGAGTCGGCCTGGTCGGTTATTTCCAAAGTAAACGACAGCAATCGCTATCGTTTTGATCAATTATGTCGGGTTAAGGCCATTGCTCTTGCATCTAAGCTGGGCATTCAGGAAACCCTCAGTATCAATTTTCTCCCCAATGCTGTTTATCGTCCGGAGCTTTGCATCAGAACAACCCTGGAAGCTGCTCGTACGTTTCAGTTTCCTGCCGAGCAGATTATGTTCGAATTAACCGAAGTCGAACCTGTCAAAGACCATCGTCATATTGCTGATATTCTCGCGTGTTACCAGGATATGGGCTTTGCGACAGCGATAGATGACTTCGGATCTGGCTATTCTGGTCTTGGTCGACTGGCGGACTTTCAGCCAGACATCATTAAGCTGGATATGAGTTTGGTGCGTGGATGTCACGAAGATCGGGTACGCCAGCGTATTTTGGTGCACAGTTTTGCGATGGCGACCGATTTGGGCATTCGTGTGCTTGCTGAAGGTGTAGAAACGCGAGAAGAAATGGCATTTTTAGTCTCCATAGGCATCGACCTTATGCAAGGCTATTACTTTGCCAAGCCGGGGTTTGAGCAGACGCCTGCTGTCGAACCTGCTTGTTTTCCTGAAGAATAACCGGTTTACGTTTTCTTAAAAGACCCCTTTACACGCAATTCGCTGACGTCGATGCTACTATAGTTTCAGTCGTCGCTGTTTTGTGTACTACATGCTTATTTTTTTACCCTACATCTTACTGTTAGTCATTGGTCTAAACACACACCGCATTCCTTATGGCCGCTGGATCCTGGATCTTGGTTTAGGAGGACTGGCTTGGTATCTCTCCCAGTTGGGAATTCTCAGTGAGCTTCATTTCGTCATCATACTGACGAGCTTAGTGCTTTTGCGCTTGCCGGCGTTATTGCAGGTAGATGATCGGCAATTTCTAGCACTCTATGTTTTGGCGATCCCATTATTGATGGTTTTTTCTCCTTACGAGCGCCCGCAATTACATCTGCCGGCAGATCTTCAGATCTCTTTTAACAGTGGTAAAGCGATGGCGGGGCTTTTGTGCTTAGCGATTGTTGATCAATTGCGACTGCGTACTGCCGTTCCCGTGTCTTCGCGGTGGATGATGACCGCTGTCGCAGTCGGTGCTCTGGTTTTACTTATTGTCATGCAGTGGCACTGGCAATTAAGTTGGATGACCTATACTCCGTCGACGTTGCTGGCCAATTTCACTGTCACCTGTACTGCGGAGGAATTCTGGTTTCGCGGTGTGATGCTCGCATTACTGGGCAGTGTGTTTAGATTGCGACCCATGCTTGCGCTTGCATTATCTGCGATGATTTTTGGCGGTTTTCATTATCCTATGGGAGGCTGGTCATTTGTCTTTATGGCCGGTATCGCTGGAGTGTTGTACGGGGCCGTATTTTTACTCACTCGCAGTTTGCTGGCGGCGGTCGCCGCTCACTGTGGCGTTAATCTTTTGCCTTGGCTGTTGTCTTTGATCTAACCTTCATCAATGATCATTCAATTCGTGTTATTACGAGTTGTTACTGGGTAAGTTGCTATGACGACACGTATTGCAAACACGTTTTAAAATGCATCCGGGTATGTTCGATGCAGCCCTGTGTTTTGTTGATATCAACGGGTTAGTAAATTTGGCTAGTCCCCATGGCTGTCACAGATTAGAATCGGCTCACCTTGTTGGCCCACAACCAAAATTAGGGACGATATGATTAAAAAACATTCGACCAACCGGTGTGCTTTTTTGTCCGCAGCTTTTTTGGGTGGATTTTTTGCTGCCCCCGTATGGGCAGATGACATTGCAGATGCGATTCAAGAGGGCTTGAATTACTATGAAAGTGGTGATTTGACGCGAGCCGTGAATCAATTAGATTACGCCTCGACGCTCATTCGACAGCAAAAGGGCGAAAAAGTCGTTGAGGTGCTTCCAGAGCCTCTGGACGGTTGGCAAGCAGATCCCGCGCAAAGCGAGGCAACTGCAGCATCCATGATGGGCGGCGGCGCCTCGGCAAGTCGCTTATATTACAAAGGTAGTGATGCCTACTTAGAAATCTCTTTGGTCATGGATTCACCAACGCTGCAAAGTACGGTGGCCATGATGAGCAATCCATCCATGATCTCCATGAGTGGCGGCAAAGTGGTAAAAGTGCAGGGAAACACAGGTAAGCTGGATATTCAGGACGACAGTGTTGAACTTATATTTGTCGTCAATGGCGCCGTATTATTCACGCTGACAGGAAGCGGAGTTTCCGCGGCAGAAGTTCAGCAATACGCCAGCGCAATCCAGTTGGACAAACTGCAAAAGTGACAAAAGTACCTTCTCGTCATGACTTTTAAGCTGGCTGTAAGCTGGCACTGGCGTCTTCCTCGCGAATGGGCCAGTGTAGGGCGGCGGCGACCAAGCTTAAAATAATTCCCAGTATCCAGATACCCATGTAGCTTTCGTAGTGGCTATAAAGCCAGCCGCCTAGCCATACGCCAATAAAGCTACCTAATTGGTGACTCAGAAAAACAATACTGTAGAGAAAGGTCATATAACGGGTGCCGAAAAATACCGCTACTAAACCTGATGTGGGCGGAACTGTTGCCAGCCATAGGAAACCCATACAGGCGCTAAACATCAGTATGCTGCCTAGGCTAATGGGGAGCCAGAGGAACAGGGCGATAGCGACGCCTCGGCCCAGATAGATAAACGCTAGAATTTTTCGCATGGGTTGTCTGCCGCATTGTATGCCAGCAACATAGGCGCCAATGACGTTACAGAGTCCAATCAGACTGATACTCCAGGCTCCTACCTTTGGGTCAAATCCCAGGTCGACCAGATAACCCGGCATATGCACGGTGATAAACGCAACGTGAAATCCACAGACGAAAAACCCTAAGGTTAGCAATTGGTAAGATCTAAGTTTCAGTGCTCGCGTGAGTACGTCTTTCAGGGGAATATCAATAACCTGGCCTTGAGATTGACTCGCGCCTCCGTAGGGGGCCAGAGGAATAGCCAGTGCGGCCATCAGGCACGCTGCCAGACTCAACCATTGTAACGCCATAAACCAGCCGGAAAAATCAACCAGTTGTTGCATCAGAGGGACCACAAGAAACTGGCCGAAGCTTCCGGCAGCCGTTCCCAAGCCCATGGCCCAGCCGCGTCTTTCTGGGGGCACTGCTCTCGCTAGCGCTGGCAGCACAATGCCGAATGATGTGCCGGCGACGCCGATTCCAACCAGAACGCCGGCGGTGAGAATCATGGCAAGAGGCGAGTGGGCAAATGCCATGGTTGACATGCCAATGGCGTAGAAGGCAACTCCAGCGAGCAAAACTTTGAGGTTGCCAAAGCGATCGGCAAGCCCGCCAGCTACAACAGCCGCGAATCCCCAGACCAGGTTTTGAAGGGCTAGAGCCAGGGAGAGAACATCTCTATCCCATCCATTGGCTACGGAGATCGGCTGCATAAACAAGCCAAAACCGGCGCGGAAGCCGAATGACAGCATTAAGAGCGCGCAGGCACAGATGATAACACTGCGCAGACTGGCAGATTGAGATGTCACGAAAATACCTCTTAACGCTAGGTTGGCGAGGTCAGAATACCGTTAACCCTTGGGCGTGTGCAAATCACCTTGCGCTGACGCGGTGATTTTGCTGCGATAGCGCTTTTTCGATCTCATTGCTTACAGAGTCAGTGGTTTGCCATGGCGGAGTGGGCGAACAAAATAATAGGAGTCCGTGTGGGGCAGATTCACCCTGTTGTTATTTCGATAGCGCTACTGTTTTGCAGCAATGTCTTTATGACGTTTGCCTGGTACGCGCACCTCAAATCGTTAAACGCGAAGCCCTGGTTTGTGGCCGCGCTGATCAGTTGGGGAATTGCGCTTTTTGAGTATCTTTTGCAAGTACCGGCAAACCGCATTGGCTATACGGTGTTGAGTGTAGGGCAGCTGAAAATTATCCAAGAAGTGATTACGCTAACGGTCTTTGTTCCCTTCGCCTTGTTTTATCTCCGTGAGCCATTAAAGTTCGACTACCTCTGGGCGGGTTTATGTTTACTGGGGGCTGTGTTTTTTATGTTTCGTGATCGGCTGGGTTAATACCTCTGTCATGTTTAAGGCATTGAAGCAATGGGCTCAAGAACTGTATCGGCAATTGCGAGTCTTGCAAGCACTTGCGCTCAATGGGCAGCTGGATCGAATGACACATTGCCTGATTTTATTGACTATCGCCTATGTTCTGAGTCCGATCGATCTTATTCCCGATATGATTCCTGTCCTCGGGATGCTTGACGAATTAATACTCATCCCGCTACTCATTTGGTTGATAAAAAACAGAATTCCTCCAGAGGTATGGTTGGCGGCAGAGCGGCAAGTTGATGGTGATTTGCAGGTGGGAGCAGGGTGGATTCGCGGGACGGTGGTCGCGATTTTGGTAAGCTGGACGTTGTTGGTCGTTGGGGCTCTATGTCTTGTCTTTCGACACTCCGACATCGGATAGTGTTGGATTGAACTGAAATGAGCTGAGCTAAAGAGTTGCCCCTGAAGTCCACTGCGACCTCAGAGGCTTTTGATGTTAGCGTAGACTGACGCTCACTTGTGCACTCAACTGTTTAACCAGGTTTTCCACCATTGCGTTGAAAAACGCCTCATCTTTAAATTGTGGATCACTCAACTCCCAACCCGCTGCGGCATAGTAGGTAACGGAGTCACCATCGTTGATTTTTAGTTTCGCCAGATAGGAGTGGGTGACGGGGCCTTCTTCCGGTGCCTTCATGGTTCCCTCGTAGCGCTCTTTGGGAACAATGATCGCCATGCCGAGCCACCATTCGCGATCATAGGTTTGCTGATCATGGGTTGATAGCACGACCCATTGATCGTTGGCGAAGACTTCTTTGTACGGTTTTTCACTCGCGACTTTCGGTAAACCAACCATCAGGGTCTCATCGCCTTCGAGCCCTTCAACGGAGACAGTGTTTTGATAGGCGTAATGACCTGGCCAAATCTGAATCTGCTCTTTCGCGTTATAGCTATGGTCTTTCGTTGGATGCCAATCGTTATATGAGAGCTCCAGAGACGAGAGCACCGGGCCTTCCTGCAGAATGGAAAAGTGGCTCTCGCTGACGTTGTTCAATGTTGCGTCGGGAAGAATGCCCACTTTTAACAGAGCATCATCTTTTAGCAGTGCGAAGCCACCAAGACCCACTGAGGTGCCGACCGGCAAAATATCCCGGCCCCAGGGTGCCATGGTGTGGTAGTTGTCGACCACGGCACCATCGGCACTGACACCAACGTTTTCCGGTGATATAGCCGGAATGCGCTTACCGAAAAGATCTTTGATGTTGCGACCATCAAAATAATGACGGAACCCAATTTTGTCGTTTTCCCAGGTTGGGCCATCGGTCTGATAGGGTTGATAGACGAGCGCTTTGTGGACTTTGTCTGCAGCCAGTGTTTCTTCGTTTCGAGGCGTGACTGGGCTGGAGGCGGAATCGCGCTTGCCAAAACGAACGCTGGTGCGTTTGGGGTAGGCCGGTTCCTGAGACAGCCATTCCAGATGGTAGCTGGCTTTTTCCTTGGCTTTGAGGTCAACCAGGAGCATCACTTCATCCCAGATTCCGTCGCTGTTCTGATCCAGCAATTGAGCGGGCAATGGTTGCTCGTCAGCATCTAAGAATACGGGATAATTGCCATCATCTGCGGCTTTACCAAAATCGGCTCTGGCAATAGCGACGGGTTTGTCGGTTAGATTGACGTCGCTTTGGTTAGTTAGCAGTATGCTGTCAGGTGCTGCCTGGGCTGCGCAGCTGGCGCTAACGCCAATCAGAAGACTGCCCAGAATGCGTTTAAGTCGTGGCTGCGGTGTGGTGAATCTTATTGCTGTCATACCTAAAAAATCCCATAGGCTTGGTGAATGTATGGCGTGCGGGGTGTTGATTGATTATCCGAAAAATCTGCTTTTTGAAGACGGATAAAAACGGGAGTAGGCTGGAATTCTGGTCGTGAGACCGTCTCCGTCTCGAGGTTTTCTAATCGAATTTTTGAGAGAAAGGCGTGGTGAATTTACGAAGGAAGTTGTCAATTTGAAAAACATGGGCGCAGCATCTCTCTACCAGAGTCGAACTGGTTTCGTTATGGTCGATGTACGCTAGTGTGTGCGATCTATTGAGATCGCTGAGGTTTATGTTGGTCCAGTTCTATGATTGGATCCTTATGGCAGTGCAGTCGCTTGATCAACACCATTTGGTGACAGAAAGCTCACTCGACGGCGTGGGAAAACCAACCGTGATGCCTGTTGTGTACCTCTTTGTCTCACTACTCTACCATTCGCCTGTTAGCGGGCCAAGGTTTAAGCGGCAATTTGCCAAGACGACCCCTTGTGCTCAACCACCGAAAACAGACCAGCCGGTCTGGGAGACCAGCCGTTCCAGGGCGTCGGTGCCAAGTTTGCTGTTGCCGAATCTGTCCAGACCGGGTGACCATACGGCAATAGACGCTTTGCCCGGGGCGATGGCCAATATACCGCCGCCGACACCGCTCTTGCCCGGCAAACCGACCCGAAAGGCAAACTCGCCAGAGCCATCGTAGTGTCCGCACATCATCATCATCGAGTTTATGCGTCTAGCTCTCTGTGCGGTCACGACCCGCTCACCGGTAATGGGGTTTTTTCCGTCGCCGACCAAAAAGAGTCCGGATCTGGCCAGTTGTTCGCAATTCATAGAAATCGCACACTGGTGATAATAGGTACCTAATACCCACTCGATGGGGTTTTTCATGCGGCCGAAGGCGGCCATAAAGTAGGCGAGAGAGGCGTTGCGGTTACCGGTTTTTAGCTCGGATCTGGCGACCATTTCATCGATACCAATACTGTCATCATTGGCGATGTAGCGGACAAACTGGATGAGTTCTGCCAGGGTTTCTTTCGGCTTGTGCCCCATCATGATAGCGTCCACGACGGCGATAGCCCCGGCATTGATAAACGGATTGCGAGGCTTGCCGCTCTCATGCTCCAGTTGCACGATGGAATTAAAGGGGTCGCCAGAAGGCTCTCGACCTACCCGTGACCAGAGTTCGTCGCCTATTTTCCCGAGCGCAATCGTTAGCGTAAATACTTTGGAAATGCTCTGAATGGAGAACAGCTGTTGGCTGTCGCCTATCTGGAAGTGGCTGCCGTCAGCGAGGACGACCGCCATGGCAAACTGATCGATATCGATTCGAGAAAGCTCAGGGATATAGTCTGCGACAGCCCCCCGATCCGTTTGTGTTGCGACCTCGGCGTAAATTCTGTCGAGTATTGCCTGAATGTTCATGGGATGGCGCCAGTCTGCTCTGATTTCTCTTGTCCCTGATTATAGCGATGTCGGCAAGGGGATGCGTGTGTGGGTTTTGGCACAATCGATGGGCGTGTTCGGCGGATTTGCGGGGTTTTCAACGTCCTCGTTCGCTCACGCGGCTTCCCCAAAGGTATCGGAAGCCCACTGTTGTAGAGAGGTCTGCGGTTAGTGGCGGCTCCGGCTTAGGTGTGTATGATTTTTGCTCCAGTGTCTGACCACCAGGGCTTGCGCATGTGACTGCAGGCTGCGCGAGCGAGGAACACCACTCACCGGGATGGGGGAAGCAGCGTGAAATGTGCAGAGGTTATCCGCTACTGTCGGAATCGACCCGACAGCCAGCAAATCTCTTTAAATAAGTCGGGAACCCAGGTCGCCTTTCAGGTTCAAGGCCAAATTTTTGCCTATTTTGAAACCGGTGCACCCATCCAGTGGCAGTTTACCCTGCGTGTGCCGGAAAGCCTGTACGAAGAACTCCACAATCCACCCAGGACGCGTCAAGCGCACAAGCCCGGCGGGCTCTGGATTACCATCGTACGAGTCGAGAACTACCCGGAAGAGGAGTTGGTGGATTTGATCGACGACTCCTATCGTCGGGCGTTGGAACTGGCGTCTGCGGCGGCGTGATCATCGCCTGCCGACAGTGGGCATTGCTGGACTAAAAAACTATACTGCCATTTCTATAGGAACGTGAGTTTCTGCAATGGCAGAGGAACTATGCCGCTAGATCGACAGGCTAAAAAACCGCACGCAGCAAAGAGCAAGGCACCTCGGGATGGTCAGGAACCCCACCCACTGAGCGGCACAGCGACAGTGTGCGAACACTGCGACTGGGTAAACGTGCTGCCGTCGATGCACACAGGGCAGCGTCTGCGTTGTCAGCGTTGCCATCATATTCTGGTCAGTCTGCACCCTAAACTGGTGTCCCAGCTTTACGTGAACAGTTTGGTGGGGCTGTTGATGTACTTGCTCTCTGTGAGTTTCGCGTTTGTCGGTTTTTCCACCAAAGGTTTGTCCCAGACCATGGGGCTGCTGGACAGTGTGACGATCTTGATTGCCGAGCAGTTTTCCGGGCTGGCGCTGCTGGTCGCGGGTTTTCTGTTTGTTCTCCCTCTCTGTTTCCTGTTGGCTGCCTTATCGCTAGCGATTGTGCTGCGCCGACAGTTTCCCCCTCGACGCTATCATTTCTGGCTACTGCATCTGCTCAGGCAAATTCGGCCCTGGCTGATGATCGATGTCTTTTTGCTGGGCTGTCTGGTAGCGCTGGTCAAATTACACGGCATGGCAAAGGTGACCCTGGGGCCATCGTTTTTTGCCTTTTGTGCGTTGGTGGTGTTGTTGGCAAGATTGGCGACGCTGCTTGATAAACGTTTGTTGTGGGCGCAATTGGTGGCACCGATGACCGATTCTGAGGCTAAAGCTGGACCCGCTCACGCCCAGCAGTTGAGGGGCTGCGATGCCTGTGGTTCGGTGGTCTCGGTGCAGGCGACAAACTGTCCCCGCTGTCTTCATTCCCTGACCAGGCGCCGCAGTGGTTTGGCAACGCCCTGCGCCCTGTTGATCGCCGCCTGCATTCTCTATATCCCCGCCAATCTCTATCCGATTATGACGACAACCTTTATCGGTATGGCGGAGCCGTCGACCATTATCGGTGGCGTGGTGCTTCTTTGGGGGATGCACTCTTACCCTGTTGCCCTGGTTATTTTGATTGCCAGTGTGTTGGTACCCATCGCCAAAATACTGGCGTTATTCTGGTTGATTTGGCAGGTCAGAAATCGCCCGGGGGTGACACCGGGGCAGCGTCAACATATTTACAAGCTGACGGAATTTATCGGGCGCTGGTCAATGGTTGATGTGTTTGTCGTGGCTATTTTAAGTGCATTGGTACAGCTGGGGGCGTTGATGAATGTGATTCCCGGTGTCGCCGCTGTGTCATTTGCCGGTGTTGTTATACTGACGATGCTGGCAGCGATGAGCTTTGATTCGCGTTTAATCTGGGATGGTGCGGGAGAAACACCACATTGAGTTCGACATCTGAAAACCTGGAATCCATCCGCAAACCCCATGTGAATTCCATCTGGCTGGTGCCCCTCATTGCGTTGCTGGTCGCGATGTGGATGCTCTACGATCACTATTCAAAACTCGGCCCGGTGATCACCTTAACCGTTGATGATGCCGATGGTCTGGAAGCGGGTAAAACCAAGATAAAAGCGCGCAGCGTCGATATCGGAGAAGTGACCGCCATTCGCTTAACGGACGATTTGCATTCCGCCATTATCACCGTGCAGATGGATGATGGTACGCAAGATATGCTGACCGATAAAACCGAATTCTGGGTGGTAAAACCTCGCATAGGAAAGGCGGGGATCAGCGGTCTGGGAACCCTGTTGTCGGGCGTTTTTATCAATATGGCGCCGTCATCGGAAGGCGCGTCAAAACGAAATTTTGAAATTCTAAAGCAGCCGCCGTTGTCTACAGCCGAAAGTGAAGGCATCCGTATTCGTCTGTACTCCAGAGAGCACTCGAAAATGGAAGTCGCAACGCCAGTACACTTTCGTGGTTATGAAGTGGGCTTTATCGAAAGTGTCGATTTTGATATCGAACGCAGTGCCATTACTTACCAGTTGTTTATTCGTGCCCCGTTTGATGCCTTGGTCGATAGCAATGTGCAGTTTTGGATGACGCCGGGACTCTCCGTTAGAGGCTCTGCCGATGGCGTTGAGATATCGCTCGACTCTCTGGAGAGTTTGGTTTCTGGTGGTATCAGCTTTGGACCGGTACTCGACAATGCGGTCACACATCCGGTTGAAGATCTGTCAGAATTTCGACTGTTCAGCTCAGAAGAGGAGGCGCGGGATAATCATCACACCAAATATTTATCCTACGTCATGCTGTTTAATGGCAGCGTCCGGGGGTTAAACCCGGGCGCGCCTTTGGAGCTTAACGGCATTCGCCTCGGCACAGTAGAAGAAGTACCCTTCAGTGGCGCCACCTTGGATACCATTCGTAATTTTGATCGGCCGGTGGTACCGGTTTTAGTACGCATAGAGCCTCAGCGTCTTGAGAACAGCTTAAGTGGCGATCCGCTCAGTCTGGGGGAATGGCAGGACTTGCTTAAAGGCGCTTTTGCCCACGGTATGAGAGCAACTTTGAGTTCTAGCAATTTGCTGTCGGGTGCGAAACTGGTGAAACTCCATATTGTAGAAAATGCCCAGCCAGTCAATGACGACGAGTATCTTGGCTATCCAATCTTCCCAACCACTGGCGATAGTCTTGCGTCTATGCAGCAAAAAGTGGAGACCCTACTGACGACTTTGGCGGAGTTGCCCTTGCAGCAGACAGTGACGGACCTAAATGCGACCCTGGAAGCTTCAGAGCAGGCGCTGAATGAATTGCATAAGGTTGGAGGAGAGCTTCGAAACCTGATGTCTCTCGAATCAACTCAGCAATTGCCCGAGAGCCTCAACCAGAGCCTCAATGAATTGAGGACAACATTATCGGGGTATCAGTCAAACGGTGTGGTGGGCACGCAATTGCAACGCAACTTATCGTCGCTGCAGAGAACTCTGTCTGAGATGGAAGGTTTGCTGAGAGAGTTGCGGCATCAGCCGAATTCGTTGCTCTTTGGTCGAGAGCCGAGTGACGATATCCAACCCGAAGCGGCGAATAAGGGCGAATAACCATGATCATCAAACGCTGCATCTCGCTCTTCGTTTTGTGTTTTTGGTTGTCTGCGTGCTCAACGCAAGCGCCATTGGTCCCGCAAAAATATCTCTTGCCCAAAAGTCCCCTCGTGGCAGCGATGCCCGGCGGTGCCGATCTAGGTCGCGCCATTCTTCTGGAAGACATCGAGCTGTCGGAACATTTGCGCCAGGCGCCCATCTTATTGATTGAAAACAGTGGCGAAGTGTATGAAGCCTCCAGCCATTTTTGGGCTGAACCTCTGTCAGAACAGATGCTCTCTTTGACGCTCGACCGCTTACAGCAACGATTTCCTGAGACGACACTGCTGTTATCTGGTGAGCGAGTGGAGCCCATGTGGCGCCTGTCCATACGCGTCGATCGATTCCAATCCAGCCGCGCGGGCGAAATCACCTTATCGGGTCGCTGGTTGTTATGGGATGATCGGGGGCAATTGCTGACCGTCAAAGCCTTCACGAATCAGCGCGATCAAGTCGAGGATGGCTATACCGCAATGGTACAAGCCTTGTCGGCGAGCTGGTTAGAGCTCGTTGATGATATCGCCCGTCAGCTACCTGTCGTGGTGTCCAGCCAAGAGCGCTGAGAGGTTTACCCGTCTGCCTGCTGTCGGTCGCTATTCTCTTCGCCCTCTAGGGGGCTTGAGCGCGTCGCAAGCTGACGAAAATCCCCCCGTATGGGGGAAGAGCATCTTTGTCCCGGGGGCTATGCTTGCCACTCTATAAGAGTGAATACGTCAATATCGGCGTAGAAAGGTTTTCCCCATGTCACCGTCAGAATCCCCTTCAGCGATTGCTGGCAAGGATTATGAGAAATATCATCCAGGCCAGGTAGAGCTCACCAGTCGGGATAAGCCGTGGAGTGGTTTGTTATTCACCCGATACAGTCATCCACGCCATTGCCAGGGCGCACCAAGACCTGCTACCAGTGAACATCTATTAGCGTTTTCCGATCATGGTGCTGTGAAAGGGCAGTATTCATTCAACCAAGGGGCGTGGAAGCCCTACACCTGGCGCCAAGGGGAGTGGCTGATCGGCCAAGCGTTTGCCAATGGCCGAGATTCCCGCTGGAACACCTTGTGCGATGATCGGGAAGAGTTGTCTGTGTGCTATATCCATCTTTCTCCAGCTCTATTGGAAAGAGCCGCAGCAGAGTCTGCAACAAAGGTCCCTGCGGCGATTGAATTGCCGCACCGAATGAGTGTGCGCGATCCGTTGATGTACCAGTTGGGTCTGGCGTTGAAATCCGAAGCCATCAGTAACCGGGCCTTTGGAACCTTGTACGTGGAGTCGATGGCACAGTTGTTGGCCGTTCATCTGTTGCGACATTACTGCGCGTTTCCTGCCATCGTTGATGACTGTCGAGGGTTAGGTAAGCACCCTGGTATTTTACGAGCTATCGACTACATCCACAGTGCGCTTGATGAGGATTTGTCGCTAGAGGTATTGGCGGGAATAGCAAACATGAGCGCGTATCATTTTGTCCGAGTGTTTAAACAAAAGGTCGGTATGCCGCCTCATCAGTATTTAGTTCGCGAGCGCATGAAAGAGGCGCGACGATTGTTGTCTACCACTGATCTCCCGGTTGGCCTGATAGCCATGAATGTGGGTTATAACACCAACAACTTTAGTCAGGTGTTTAAACAGATGACGGGCTTCACCCCGAGTGCTTATCGAAGAGCAACGTGCTTTTAAGGCGCGTAATAATCGCTTGCTGTCGGTTGGCGAATTGAGCAAGATTTCTATAAAACTCCGCAATAATCCGAGTATCTCCCGCAAGAAAACCTGCAACTATGTTCATCAAGAAACACACCGATTCTCGCTGTTGGCGATATAAGTTTGGTCAACGCCTGGTGGTTTCACATCGAAAAGGTAATCACGCACGCCGAACATTTTTCCGGTTGTGGATGACGACCTGTACAGATCGGTCTGGGTAGCGAGGCCCAAGCTTTTGATCGATTTTGAACCTGCGAAATGATGATCATAGGAGAGATAATATGAGTGACTCGAAAGCAAAAGACGGTGGCTCGGAGTTGAATACGGGTTCCGAGTCTTTAGACGGAAAACTTGGCAAGGCGTATTTTTCAGGGCCAGGTTTTCGCAATGAGATTGTCGAATACACCGTTGATAAAGAGGGCCGGTGCGTTATGGGTGATGGTTGTATCATCATCGGCCGTGTCGGGGAGGTTCGAACAGTTGAAGAGGGGGCGCCACCGATTGCACCAGTCAGATCTTCCGCCGCTACCATGGAGCATGGTGGCCTCGGTGACACTGCTCGGCAATCCGGTGGAGGCTTTGCGGAAGATTCGGATTACCTGTGGCCAAATGGCATCGTGTATTACACCATAGACACGGACGTTCCCGATCAACAACGTCTTCGCGATGCGTTTGCGCACATGGAGTCCAATACCCCCATTCGCTTTAAGTCGCGCACCACTCAGGCGAACTATGTGCGGATCCGAAGTAATGGCAATGCCAACACGAGTCATTCGGCGCTGGGCATGCGCGGCGGCGAGCAAGAAATGCTGGTGTCCGATAAACACAGTTGGCAAATCGTGGTGCACGAATGCTGTCATGCTACTGGAATCACCCATGAGCAATGCCGACCAGATCGTAACGACTTTGTGGATGTTAATTGGGACAACATTACCGATAAGGGCAAACCCAACTTCCGGATAGGCTCATCAACTAAATCCTATTTTGATTATGACTATGGGTCGATTATGCATTACGGACGTCGGCAGTTTGCGATCGATGGCTCCATCGATACCTTGACGCCCAAGCAGTCAGGCGTCGAGATCGGTCAGCGAGAACGGCTCTCTTACACTGATCGCCAAACCCTTGCCAAAATGTACGAGCGGTATTTCGAGAAGGGGTATACGGGCGTGTGGCGCGCCGCTGAGGGTAAACACGCTCTGTGGATCAATGCCAGTTGGTCGAGCTTTACCGACAAATGGACTGAGTGGAGTGGTCAGGGACTGCGCCTGCAAGACATTCATGTCCGGCGGGTCAATGGTCGAACTCTCTATAGCGGCATTTTCCTACCTGGGTCCGGCGCTTACGCCTTGTGGGCTAACGTCACCTGGGAGAGTTTTAAAGAAAAATGGTCGGAATTTAGTGCCCAGGGACTGCGTTTGATCGATGTGCATGTGCATCGGGTTGGCGACGAGAATCGCTATTCAGGCGTTTTTGTTGCCGGCACTGGGGCGCATGGTTTGTGGGTGAACAGCTCCTGGACGAGCTTTAAAGCGAAATGGTCGGAATGGAGCGGTCAGGGCATGCGTCTAAAAGATCTGTTTGTGCAGCGAGTCAATGGCGAAAACCGTTATACGGGTGTCTTTCTCGCAGGCAGTGGAGCGCACGGTCTTTGGGTTAATGCCACCTGGTCCTCGTTCCTGGCGAAGTGGCAAGAGTTCAGTGCGAACGGCTTGCGACTGACAGACATCAATATCCATCAGTCTGGGTCTAGCCAACGGTACTCAGGAGTTTTTGGACCAGGTACGGATAAGTACGCACTGTGGGCTAATGTCACCTACTCCAGTTTGGTGGCTAAACACGAAGAGTTGGCGGAACAAGGCTTGCGCATGGTCGATTTTGAGATGCCCATACCGGGTGATAGCGCTGCCAGTGCTGACATGTCGGCCGATGCGGTCAGCTACGCCGAGCAGGAATTGGAAACCTTTGGTGGGCTATACGACGGACAATCGTCGGTCATTGCCCCTTCTCAGGAAATCACTGACGGGTTTGGTGGTTTGGTGTTGCCTGAGAGTGCGTCCGCCATTCCGATCAGTACCCCTGAGTTGGTGGCATCGGATAACGGCGAGCATGGTGGAGCGATCTTTGAGGCCCCCAATCAATCTGCCTCGTTGGCGTCGATGTCGGCGAATGGGGGCGCCTTCGGTTTGGGCGGTGCTGGAATGACCGCGTCCGGGAATGGCTCGGATTACGGCCAAGGTCTTGGCGACATCAGTCGGCACTAGGTTTCACGAAGAGATCGGCACCGGGAGGTGCCGTGATCTTCCTGTTCAGGTGAGTCAGAAGGCCCCACATTGAAGCTCATTCAGCAAGTCACTTCGTCGAACCATAGGTTTGCGCAGCGTGTAACCGCGTTGCTGCTCCGGCTCATCTCTTTCTTACCGAAATGCTCTTTGCATATCCATTGCAAAAGGCCCTCTCATTTTCGTGCTCGTAGCGGCATTCAGTGCAGATGAGCTGATCCTCTATCAGGCATAAAGAAAGTGAATGACTTGGGTGTCGTTTGGTTATTCGCGCCTTGAGGTCGATTCGACGCAATCGAGCATCCTCCCATTTGTTCCTTCTAAAATGAGACAAATAGTCTCGTTTTAATTGTTTCTTGACTAAATGCCTTGCTCCCGGTAAAACAGGTAATGAGATATAAAGTCTCATTATAAGAATTTGATAACCGCAGTTTTACGATAACAACGATAGAGAACCGCATATGACTCACAGACTCGTTCTCCCCAGAGTATTGGAAACCGGCGCCGGTGCGTCTAAGGCACTGCCCGCCATTTTACGCTCACTGGGCTGTGCAAGACCTCTGATCATTACCGATCGCGTTATGGTGTCGCTGGGCTACGTTGCCACGCTTGAGCAATTGTTGCAGGCGGAAGGTTTTGTCTACGCCGTCTTTGATGCCACCGTGCCGGAGCCTACGGAAGCCTCGATCTACGCCGGTGTCGAATTGGCGCGGGCGGGTGTCGACTCTGAACCCTTTGACTGCCTGGTGGCGCTGGGCGGTGGCAGTCCTATCGATTCCGCTAAAGCGATTGGCATTCTGGCGGTGTTCGGCGGCTGCATGCGCGACTACAAGTTCCCCCGCGATGTCACTGAGCCAGGGTTGCCGGTGATCGCCATTCCAACAACGGCAGGGACAGGTTCTGAAGCGACGCGTTTTACGATTATCACCGACGCGGACAACGACGAAAAAATGTTGTGTGCGGGCATTGGCTTTATGCCGGTTGCGGCGTTGATCGATTTTGAACTAACCATGAGCGCGCCGCCGCGGGTCACCGCTGATACCGGGATCGACGCCTTGACGCACGCCATCGAAGCCTATGTCAGCGCCAAAGCCAACAGTTTCAGCAATCAACAAGCGTTAGCGGCCATGAGATTGATCGGGCCGAACTTGAGAACCGTGTATTTTGAGCCGGAAAATCGACCGGCGCGTGAAGCCATGATGATGGGGGCAACTCTGGCAGGAATTGCCTTCTCTAATGCATCAGTTGCTTTGGTTCACGGTATGAGTCGTCCCATCGGCGCCTTCTTTCATGTTCCCCACGGTATGTCAAACGCCATGTTGCTGCCGGCCATCACCGAGTTTTCGATTTCCGCCGCGACGGATCGCTATGCCGATTGTGCGCGAGCGATTGGCGTAGCGAGTGAATCTGACACGGACGCTGTTGCCAATGAGAAATTGCTGAGCGAACTCACATCGATCAATAAAGAACTGGCCGTGCCGAGCTTGGCGGAGTTTGGTGTCGAGGAACAGCGCTATTTTGAGCTGACAGAAACCATGGCGGAACAAGCGTTGGCGTCTGGCTCACCGAATAACAACCCCAGAGTGCCGACCATTGCAGAAATGGTTCAACTCTACCGAAAGGTTTGGAATTAGGAGTGATCATCATGAATGTTTTAGGAAACTTCATCAACAATCAGCCCGTTGTCAGTGAATCCATGCGCAAGGCGCCGGTGTTTAATCCCGCAACAGGGGAGCAGCGCGCTGAGGTTGCTTTATCCAGTGTTGACGAAACCAAATCTGCGATTGCCGCAGCAGCGGCCGCTTTTCCCGAATGGTCGAAAACGCCCGCCGTGATTCGTGCACGGGTACTCTTTAAGTTTAGAGCGCTGGTTGAAGACAATCGTGAGAAGCTCGCGGAGCTTATTTCGTTGGAGCATGGCAAGGTGCTTTCCGATGCTCAAGGCGAAATTACCCGCGGTTTGGAAGTTGTCGAATTTGCCTGTGGTATTCCTCAGGCGGGTAAGGGCGAGCATTCCCTAAACGTCGGTCGTCAAATTGACTCGCACAGTTTGATGCAACCGCTGGGCGTATGTGCAGGCATTTCTCCCTTTAATTTTCCGGTGATGGTGCCCTTGTGGATGTTTCCCGTCGCCATCGCCTGTGGCAATACATTTGTTATGAAGCCGTCGGAGAAAGATCCCAGTGCGCCGCTTTATCTGGCCGAGTTGCTCGCCGAAGCAGGGTTGCCGGAGGGGGTGTTTAACCTTGTCAACGGCGATAAAGAAGCGGTGGATACCCTGTTGAATGATGATCGAATTCAGGCGGTGAGTTTCGTCGGTTCGACGCCCATAGCTGAATATATCTATGCCACGGCATCGGCGAATGGCAAGCGTTGCCAGGCGTTGGGTGGGGCAAAGAATCACATGGTAATTATGCCCGACGCCGATCCGGAGCAAGTGGTCAACTCGTTGATGGGAGCGGCTTATGGCTCGGCCGGTGAGCGGTGTATGGCCATTTCTGTCGCCGTCTGTGTGGGGGATGAGGTCGCCGATCATTTGGTGTCATCCCTAAAAACACAGATTGATGGTATGACCGTCGGTGCAGGAACCGGTGTTTCTCCGGAACCGGATATGGGGCCGCTGATAACACAGCAGCATAAAGACAAGGTGCTGTCGTATATTGGTCTCGGTGTCGAAGAGGGCGCTGAATTGGTGGTCGATGGAAGAGAATACCCAGTAGCTGGCGACGGCTATTTTGTCGGTCCGACCTTGTTTGACAAGGTTTCCCCATCCATGCGGATTTATCAGGAAGAAATCTTCGGGCCTGTGTTATGCGTGGTTCGTGTCAGCAGTTTTGATGAGGCGTTGGCGTTGATTAATGACCATGAATACGGCAATGGCACCTCCCTTTTTACCCGGGATGGGGACACAGCACGGCAATTTGAAGAAAACGTTCAGGTCGGTATGGTGGGTATTAACGTGCCGATTCCTGTGCCCATGGCATTTCATTGTTTTGGTGGGTGGAAGCGTTCGATCTTCGGTCCTTTGAATATGCACGGGCCTGACGGCGTGCGTTTTTTTACCCGTATGAAAACCATTACCAAACGCTGGCCGACGGGCATTCGAGCCGGCGCTGACTTTACGATGCCAACTATGAAATAATCCGGCGTCCGCGGGGCGGTGTTGCATCGCCCCATCGTATCGCTACAGAATGTTCTTCGCTTTATGTCAGAAAAAACACGCGAAAAAGGCTCATCCATAACTCGAGTTTTAGAAATACTCGACTTGGTTGCTCGATCTGAGCGGCCCCTGTCCGCCACCGATATCGCCTATGAATTATCAATCCCCAAGGCATCCGCGCACCGCTTGGTGCAAACCCTGGAAGCCGAGGGATTTCTGCAAACGACACTGCGTGGCAATTTGGTGGCGGCGAAGCGATTATGTGATATCGCGCTTGGGGTCTTGGCCTCCGCACATTTGAAGGCACCGCGCCGCGCTATTCTGGAAAGTCTGGCTCAGGAAATTGGCGAAACGTGTGGCATTTCCATCCCCGATGGTATTGAGATGATTTACTTTGATCGGGTTCAGGCAAACTGGCCGCTGCAGGTTTACTTGCCTGTGGGCAGCCATGTGCCCGTTGGCTGTACGTCAGGTGGAAAGCTTTATCTTAGTCAAATGCCTTTGCCAAAACTTAAGCGACTGATTGATAGCATGCCGCTGCAACAGCGTGCGCGTAATACCATTACCGATAAAGAACAACTGCTTGAAGAAATATTGCGGATTCGCGAATCACGCATTGGTGTCGACAATGAAGAATTTATTGACGGCATGGTGGCGTGTTCTGTCCCTATTACCGTCAACGGTCAATTTCATGGTGCCCTGTTTTGTCATGCACCGGTGATCCGAAAATCCATCGATGATTTACTGGAATCTACCCCGGAACTTTTTTCTGCAGCGCAAAAGTTAAGCGAATTTCTGGAAGAAAAAAGTTTCTAATCAATATCGATAATCGAATACTCGGTAGGTTAAAACAGGTGTCGTGCGGATGCTGTTGCAAACCTGAAAAAAGTGCTGGAGATTATTTTTCCTCCAGCATGGCATAGGTTTGTGGCTCTATTAAATTCGCCAAACGAAACGCTGACCAGAATCCGATAATTGCAAAGGGCACTAAGGATCCAAAAATAACAATGCTGACAGCGTCCTGTGGTAATCCAGAAATGTTAGAGTAATTCCCGCTGGTTTGCAGGCCATTCCAGCCAGCGATATTGGCGGCGATACCGGCAATGGCAGCGGCAAAGGCCGAGCCGAACTGGCGAACCGCAACCACCGCAGAGCTGCCAATGGCGAGGTCGTCCTTTGCTAGCGAGGCGAAGACCTGCCGATTGATGTGGGCGGATAAAAGCCCGAAGCCGGTGCCGAGCACAGAGCCGGCGACAACGATCGGATAAAGTGCTGTGCCGTGCATGGTCACCGTCAGCAATACTGATCCGAGTAAAACACAGCAGGCACCACCGCGTATTAAGTTGCCAATATGGTTTGGTGCATCAAACCGCGCCGCGTAAAAAGCAGCGAGAGTCCAGGCGATGGATTCTGAGCCGATCACATAGCCTGCCTGTAAAATACTCAAGCCAAAGTTCTGTTGCAGCAAGGCGGGACCATGGGTTGTAAATGCCATGGATGCCGCAATCAAACAAAACATGGTGAGGTATGACAAGCCCGGAATACTGCGTGAGTCGCAGGTGTTGGCGGGCAACAGTCGAACGGGCAAGTTGCGATCTTTGATCAGCAGGTATCCGACCAGGGAAGCGCACACGATCAAACATGTTATCGACAGGCTTATGCGCCAGTTTATCGCCATGTCTAGCTCGCTGAAGACATTGGCGATTGCCAAGCTCGCGATGGCAGCTACAAGCCAGAGCAGTTGCCGCCAGGGAATACCGGTTCCTTTCTCGGTTTTTGTCGTTCTCAATAGGTAGTAGCTCGCCCCGCAAAAGATAACGCCTTGTACAGCAAAGAGCCAAAATACCGCCCGCCAATCACTGAGTTCTGTTACATAGGCTCCCAAAAGTGGGCCGATCAAAGTGGCTATGCCCCAAACGCTGGTCGTTGCGGTGAAAACCCTTGCCAAATGTCGCTTGGGAAAAATAAACGCGATGGCAACCATGATAAAACCGGAAATCCAGCCAGCACCAACGCCTTGGAATAATCTACCCAGCAAAAACCATTGAATGTCGGGGGCGAGTGCGTCGATGAGTGTGCCAAGGGTGAATATCACTCCCGCCATAACGGTAGCATGCTGTAATCCTATCCACTCGGCTATTTTTCCGGCGCTGCTACCGGCGAGAATACCGCCAAACATAAAGACGCCTACCGCCCAAGATAACCAGGTGTGGCCGTTAAGATCTGAGCTGACGGTGGGCATAATGGTGGCGACGACCAGAGCGTCGGCGGCGCACAGCCATATGCCGAAGAGAATCATCGAAAATTGACCTAATCGATTATCGGCGATGACGTCTCTCCAGGATTTCAAAAATCGGTTTGTGGATTGAGAGGATGAATCGTGAGGTGGTGTCATAACGCTCCGGGTAAAAAAGTTGTCATTCCTTGGCTCAAGACTAAAACCTCAACCATGGTTTAGGTCAAGCAACTCAGAGCAATGTGTTTATTTGCTACTTGCAACGGGTTGGTAAGTACTAAGCGCGGCTATGCAACAGTGAGGGGTTGCTGATCAGTAAGCTCCCGCTTGGGGAGCTGGTCGAGAACAGAATCTTTCACGATCGAGTTAGGCTTTTTTACTTCTGCAGTGTGTCTTGCAAAGAGTGGATTCACCTTATTGTACGATATTCCAATCCAGGCTTTATTCAATCGTCCAGCTGCTGGAAAAAGCTCGCCCTTCTGAATCCGTCACATCCGCCAAGAGAACATCGTCTTTTTCTGCGTCAACATAAAATTGAATCGATGGGTTTTCACTCATTGATATCCCGCCTTTAAAGCTCATTACCGGTTCACCATTTAACGTCACTTGGATAGAGTTGACAAAGTCCGCCGGAATCCAGAGATGGCTGAGCTGATCTTTTTGCAGTCCGCTATGGTTGGGATGACTGATCAGAAGTTGTGTGCGAGTAAGGCGGAGTTCGGGTTTTTGTCTCAGTTTCATTTTACCGCGGCGTTGATCGGCATCGCTGTCATTGCTAACGGCTGGGGCGGAACAGCCACCAGAGGCTTTTACAAAGTTTGCCGCCATATGAAAAACGCCATCCTTGGTGAGCGCGATGGCTCTAACGGGGCTGTAGGCGTTGACTCGAATACGGGTCGAGATGCTGGCCAAGCCGTTATTTCGAGTCATATCAAAAACGCCGACGATGGGGGAGGGATTGTTGTCCACCACCAACCAGATGCGCTCAATATAGTTGCTTGAAGATTGCAACAGATTGGTGGAAATGGATACAGGAACAATAGCGGCGTCTTCGGCTCGCGTTGGTGTGGTCAACTGCAGCAGATCGTCCTGGTGGATCATTGGGTTATCTGGAAAAAGCTGTTGTTTGATATATGGCCAGTTTTCCGATTGATTCGGATCCAAGTTGCTGTCACTGAAAGCGATTGGCGCATAAGTCATTAAGCAGAGCAGTGCTCCGCCAATAATGCTTTGGATGTGAGTTGTTACGAGCATGGTTAGGGTCCCTTTTGTTGGCGAGCACTTTAGAGGCGCTCGCACTTAAATTTGTTGAGGGAATTTGCTGTTCTCTTGAACTACGCTGTTCTGTCTGAGCATGGTCATAGTAACGACTTGAACTGGGTGAATCCATGGCCTTTTATATGGCTGACTCGACACGGTTGTTTTATAGGTGTTCTGTGCGTATGGTTACCGTGTGTCGTGATATAGCACCTTGTTGACGTTTGATCGATTGAAAGCCACTTGGTGTCTTCACACAAATAATAAGAGTGAACGTTGTCCTAAGGTTGCTGGTTGTGAAAAAGTGGATTTTTCTGGTTTGCGTCGGTTTTTTCTCCGTTTCTATATCCGCGGATGATCTCCCGGTTCCTGATCTGGATCCTACGCATTGGTATGTTAATCCGTCGATGTCGCAAGCTGAGTCACAGCAGCCGTATCGTTTCAGATCTCTGCATGACGCGGTTGCACATGCGCCGTCAGGTACATCAGATAATCCCACTGTTATTTACCTCGCGCCGGATGTCTATCAACTCAATGGCTCTCTCGAGCAGCATGGACTCATCATTCACCAGGATTGGTTACGCTTGGAAGGCTTGTCCAGTGATGCTCGAGACACGGTGCTCGCCGATAATCGCGGGCACATGATCGGTGCTCGAGGAAAGGGGGGATCATCGCCTGCGGAGTCCGTTATGGTTACGGGGACCGGGTTTTCAGCGAAAAATGTCACCTTTGGAAATTACTGCAATGTCGATTTAATTTATTCCCGTGACCCGTCGAAAAATCAAGAAAAACGTTCGGCTACGATAACTCAAGCCTATGTCATCGGTGCTCGCAACGAGTCAAAAGTGCTCGATCACTTCCGTTTTGAAAACGTCCGCTTTATCAGCAAGCTCGATACCATCGCGTTGGGGGATGTAAAGCGGGCGTATTTTTATCGAAGCTATGTTCAAGGCACGGATGATTTTATCGGTGGTGGCGACGTTCATGTTTTTGAAGACAGTCAGATTCGCAGTTTTTCGTCGAAACCTATTTTTGCCGGAGGCAACAAAGGAACGGCCTTTATTAACGTGGATTGGGTTATTGATTTTGCGGAACCCTCACCACTTTATCTGGCAAAAAATGCATCCAATCTTTTTATAAAATCTGTTCGCTTTCACGACGAAAAACATCACTTGCAGGGCATTTATACAACACCCTATCCGAAGGCGAATAAGCTCACTTATAGCGCCGATGTTACTCTCAATGGCGTAAAAACCGATGTGCAACCTGTAAGCAATCGTGTAGCACTTTCTGCTAGCTTAAGTTCTCGATTATATGCGAATAATTTGCTTGCCGGAGACGACGGATGGCAGCCCGCAGCATCTACAGGCGATCGCGGCACAGTCGCCATCCTAATGCCCGGGAAAGCGGTTTTAGAGCCTGGGCAAACCATAGCGATTGACGCGATGGCTTTTCCTGCCTCCATCAGCGATGAGGAAACTTGGCGGTGGCGCAGTGATGTTCCTGCTCTTGAAATCAATTCGGAGTCTGGGAGGCTCGACGTTGAAGCGGTTTCTCACCAGGCTGAAAACACAGCGACTGACGCCCACCTTTTGGTGACCAGTCCGATGGGTGTTAAGGGTGTTATGGCGGTGCAGCTGGCGCCTCGTCTGGCACCAGCGCCGCAGTTTAAACGTCCGCCGCATATTGAGCGGCGTGGCGACGAGCTGATTCTCGCCTACGAATTAGAAATGACGGATTTGGACCGGGATGAATCTTTGGTGACCTGGAATCGTGTAACCGACGTAGGCCCCATTCCTCTGGCAACCCGTCATGATGAGCGCCCATTAAAGCGATATTCGCTCACTGAAGCGGATCGCAATGCGATGATCTCCGTTGAGGTAATCCCCAAACTCAAGGGGCATAAAATAGGAAAGGCTTCTGTTGGCCATTTTGATATGTCGGCGCAAACGCTTGCCCTTGCAGACAACAATGTCGTTGCGCTTGAGCCTTTAACCTTTCCAACTCAACGCCAGCGACAATTGCTCGAAAACACCTGGATGCACGACACATTTTATCCTGCAGACCAGACCATCGAATGGCAGGTTTCACGTCGAGATAACCCATGGGAATTCGGCTCTGGTATTAACGGTGCAGAACAAAAAGGATTGTTGACGTCGAAGCAGGGCGCGCGTCTGTTGTATACCCGAGAGAAATCGGAAAGCTACCAAAAAGTCACGACAATTCTCGATACAGAAAAAACCGGTGGCCAGGGGTTTGGTAGCCCTACCGGCCAGTATCTAGAAGTGTATGTCGGTTATGACACCCACAGTCTTTCGGGGTACGCCTTAAGAATTGAGCGGGTTGCGGGCGCCAGTGACGCAACGGAGGTAACGCTGATGGCGTATCGGCAAGGTGCTGGTAAAAAGCTCACGGCGCCTAAGTTAACCCCTTTATTTAAGCCGGGTGCAACCATCACACTGACGCTTGACGGTACTCAACTGAGGGCGACGTTACACAATGATCGAGTTCAGAAATCTGCGAAGATGCCTTCGGAAATCGCTCTTCAAGCGACGATTCCAGCGGCTGAGGTATCGGGCTTCGGCTTGCAACATACCGGAACAGTCAGCCCAGGCAACCGTATTGTGTTGAAATCTGTGTCATCGACTTTTTCCCGTTGAATCCTTCGCTGTTTGTCACTCCCATTCCAATTGTGTATAGGCATTGATGACATTGCGCTTGTGAAATTCGTCGAACAGCTGCCAGTTGATGGATTCGTCCTGCATTAGCGTGTCGCTGGCAGTTTGGATGTCGATCTGGTTATAAATGGCTTGGCGAACGTTGTAGCGCAAGTTCGTTAAATAATATTCCATCTTATCGAGAGCGTGACGATTCGTCTGCGGTGGGCCATGGCCTGGTATCATCAGATTAAAATCGGTTGCCTGTAAGCTGGCGATCACTGTAATCCAGCCGTTTAGGTCTCCGTCTAGAGAGGGGCAGTGATCGACAAACACCAGATCGCCGGTGATCATGGTTGCCGTTGTCATGTCGTAAACAAGTAGGTCGTTATTGGTGTGAGCCGGAGACATTGCGCTCAGCCGCAGCAGACGATTGCCCAGGTCAATAACGGTAGTCCCGCTTATGGTACGGGTAGGACTGATAATGTCGTCGGCGCCCAGGCCCACCTCTTCAAGACGTTCTTTGTAGTAGCTACCACGGCTCGCCAGCTGGCGCGCAAAGTTTTCATGGGCGATAAATTCAGGTGCCTCAGAGACGAAAGCCTGATTGCCAAAGATATGATCCAGATGGACATGGGTATTGATCACATAGCGAATGGGCAATTGAGTCTTTTTGCGAATGGCCTTTAGTATGGCTTTACCCTGGCCTAAACTGGCGCCGGTATCGATGACCGCGACAGCATCTTCGCCAATGATAAAAACCGTGTTTGCCACATTGCCATCGTCACTGCTGAAAACGTCAGCGATTTCTCCCTCTGATAGAAAAACGCCGGTGGCAACTTCGGTAAATGAAGTGTCTGACCAGGCGGCGTTGGCAAACAGAAACAGACAGCAGAGTGTCATCCACCTCATAGCGCCTCCGGTGTCACTGTTTGCAATGGGTATCCTGCTTCTTGCCAGTTTCGAGTTCCCCCCATATACCAGTAGACCTGTTGATAGCCGTAGCTGGCGGTGCGCTTGGCCGCGTTCCAGGAGTGCCAGCAATTGGGCTCACAGAAGAAGACCAGGGGCGTCTCTTTATTATGACGACTGAGTTTCTGCAGCTTTGTTTTTAGGTTCTGTTGGTCGGTGTGGTCGAGTACGCCATAACCGATATTCGCCAGCCATACGGCGCCGGGAAGTGATTGGCGGCGGGGTTCAATCCACAGATGGTCTGCAGGCAGATTGGGTGGCCGTTGATCTGCTGGATAGACGTCAATCAGTACTGAATCCGGGTGCTTGTCCAAGAACTGAGTCAGTACCAAAGGTGTTTCTATGACGCTGGCTCCAGGTACGCTCGCGGGAACGGGTGCCCGATAGTCGCTGGTTCTAAAGCGTTCTGGTATCTCAACGGTCGACGGGTCGTTCACCGGCGTGGTCTGGTGGCCGGGGGCTGTCGTCACTGTTGCCTGAGGCATGTTTAGGGGCGCGGCGACACACAGTGAGGCCACAGTCACGCCACCGCAAACGACTGCCGTTCTACCAACGTTTTTACAGGAATGTGTCAGCAAATGACGCACCTCTCTCAACTTCAAGGAAGTCGATACGTAACAGCTCACGAAAAGTCCCGCTTTTTTATTGTTAGTTTTTGTAGGTCACCGCTGTAAAGCCCGTTGCTAAACCAACGGAATTTCGATAGTAGAGCAGCTTTGTGTGCTTCTCAACACCTTGGCTGCCTGGGCGCTAAGGTCAGAGAATAATCGGCGCGGAATCCCTTATAGTGTGGCCTGTAAATCCTTATCGGCAATGGCAGCAAGCTTTTGCTAGGGGAGCGGGAGCGAAGTAAGCCTATGCAATATCAGTGTGGCGGGGATTTCTTATGTTGATCGTGTGCTGTCGCGCCCTGTTCTTTAATTTTTCGAATTAAGGCAATGACGCGGCTAGCCAGCTCTTTGGGCTGAAAGGGTTTAGATAGGTAATCGTCGACGCCTGCTTGAACGGCGGTAACAACCCGATCTTTCTCACTGGTCGCGGTCAGCATTAAAAAAAAATGTGTTTGAGCTCTTCTGTCTCTCTAACCCGTTTTAGTAATTCCAACCCTGACAGCTCGGGCATATCCCAATCGCAGACAATCAGATCGACGGGCTCGTATTTCAGGCGGCGCCATGCTCGCTCTCCATTTGACGCTGAATGAATATGCTCCAGCCCCAGCTTTTTCAGATAACTTTTGATCATACTGCGAACCGATTCCATGTCATCGACGACAAGAACATGGAGCGATTTCAGCAGTTTTTCCGGTTGCGTCATGGCAGCCTCTGGGTTGGTATGTCCCGGTTTGGGGCCCTTGTTCCAGCTCCGTCCTGAAGAGCGGGAGGCAGTTGAGCTACTGGCAGGTGTCGGCATTGTCTTCATCTTAGGCTTGTTTGACACTACTATAGCAATGAAAAAGAAGTAATGCGCGCCAATATGTGAGGTGGTTCACGGTGATAACGTTGGGATAGCGGTTGCGAATTGGTCTATCCGGTGGGTTTTAGTCGCTCCGGTTAGAGTTACGATACTTTTTATCGCGTATTCGTCGTAGGTCGTTATTTTTGGTGATGAATCGCGGAAGATCAGTAATAAAAATGTCTAAGCATATGTCGTATGAATTGTTCAATGAGCCAGTTATAGCCAAATAAACTAACTGTTCTCAAGGGGTGGCGCGAACATCATTTTCGCGATGCTATAGTGATTATAGAGGGCGGCTGTGCCATATTGCGGTTGCCCGTTCCTGTCCTGAAGAGGCGGCATATGGCTCAGCCCGATGAAACGATAAAGAAAATAAAAATCCTGATCGTTGATGATATGGAAGCCATGCGAACGATGGTGAAAGGTGTTCTCAGAGATCTTGGTGCTGAGCATATTTCCATGGCGGCTAACGGGGATTTTGCTTGGCGAAAGCTCAATGATCGTAAAATTGATTTTATCATCTGCGATTGGGATATGCCGGAGGTCACAGGGCTAGAAGTCTTGCAACGAGTAAGATCCTCTGAGTCACACTGCCACATACCTTTTCTGATGCTGACAGCCGCCAACGAAAAGGAGCGAGTTGTTAAAGCCGTGGAAGCCGGTGTCAATGACTATTTGGCAAAGCCGTTTCAGCCGAAAGAGCTGGCCTATCGGGTTGTAAAGCTTTTGAGAAAAGTCGATCTTAATGGTGGTGTTAAGTCGTCCAATGCAAACGCTGACACATCTGCAACCGTGAACGCAAACGAAAAAGGGGCGGCCGAAGCCACCCCCGAATCAACAACTTCAGAAAAGACAGCTTAGAACTGATACTGCAGTCCGAAGCGGATTTCGTAGCGGGATGCATCACCAATACGGGATTCATCTTGGTTCGCATCAACATTGACGGTGTTGGGGAAATCCGCCTGGCGTAAAATACCCCATTCATCGTTCAACAGGTTGGTCAGGTTGTCGACCACCATATAGGCAGAAACCTTATCTGTATCACCAAAGCCTGCGAATTCTTGCTGAATTTTTAGATCCACTTTCGTCCACCAAGAACCCTCTTCAGAGTTCCGGGAAGTGCCGGGTTCCAAAACGTTGTTGCGGTAATCCAAGTAGGGGGTAAAACTGTAAGGATCCTCAGTTCCATCATAAGCATAAGAGTAAGGCACGCCCTCATTGGTCGACGCATACAGAGAGATGGTGGTGCGATTGTCGCCCAACAGATACAGATTCCAGTTCGCGGTTGCGGTAAAGCGATGGCGAATGTTGTAGTTGGAGGTCGACAGCTCGTCGGCTTCTGGATCAAAGAAGGCCCGCTGAACATAGTTCGAGAAGGCGACTGAGGAGTTCATCGGTTGTACGTCTTCGGCGTCACTAAAGGCATATCCAACCGTCCAGTCGAAGCCGTTGTCGTAAGCTTTTGCAACAGATAGGGAGACGTTAGTGGAGCGGTTGCCTTTATCACTGTTGGTGAGAACCAGCGAGCCAGTGCGAACGCTCTCGTAAATGGGGTAGCCTTCGGCCGTCGTACCGGTCTGCTCCAAATCACCGTGCTTGATCACCGCCGAATCTTTGCCGCGACTGACGATCAGATCTGCGTTAAAAATGTATTCGCTGTCGGTGATGTAAGTGGCGCCCAGATTAAACTTCCATTCGGATGGGATATCGAAATCCGGGTCGAGATAATTAATGTCGTTGTTGGAGCCTGTTCCTGTAGCAACGGCATCATAAAGTTCTGACGGAACGCCATAGCCAGGGCCAGCCGGTACGCCATCTTCGACGGCCTCGTAGACAACGTCATCGTCAAACAAGGAGCGACTGCCGTCAGTATAGCCGTAGTCTCCGCCTCTAGCGCCGAATTGCAGCACATTGTTACCGGAGAAACTGTTGGACATCCACACATTTGGGTTGCCGCCGGAGAAGAGGCCAAGGCCGCTGCGTACGGTCAGTGCATCGGTGGCTGCCCAGTTGACCGCAAAGCGAGGTTGAAGAAGACCTTCGCCATCGAGCGTTGCGGTGTTCGAAAAGCCATAGTCAGCGACAAACTCGGCGTTTTCTTCGGGCTTATCACTGCTGGTGTACCAGTCATAGCGCAGGCCAGCAATAACGGTGACATTATCGATGGGCATAAACTCGTCTTGCAGGTAGACGGTGTTCATCGCATAACCCCAGTCTGCTGCCGCATCTGTTGGGTCATTGGAAGGCGCGTTATTGTAGTAGATGGCATCGGCATAGCCATTACGGAAGTTATCTATGCCGTCGAAGCGGATCTCGGTTTCCGCATGTTGAACAAACATATTGAAGACATCCAGATCTTCACGTTCAACACCGAAGGTCAGTGAGTGGTCGCCTAAAAGGTAGTTCCCCTTAAAGGCAAAGGTCAGTGAATCGTATTCCAACTTGTTGGCGTGGCGGCTGTCGTCGGCGCCGAGATAAACGTCGACATCTTCCAGGGCAACGCGAATTTCACCAAAATCAGTCCCGCCTACGGGGATCTGGCGGTTATCCAGGTCCAGGTAACTGACGCGGAATTCGGTGGAGAAGTTGTCCGTCCAGTCTGAGTAAAAGGAAGCGACATAAGAGTTCAGTTCGGCACCGCGTTCATAGAGGTGATTGGAAAATTCGATCTCACTCAGATCACCGTCGGCTTCAACGAAATTGTTGCCGTCGTTGTAGTTGTAGGTAAACGCCATACGATGGTTGTCGGTGATATACCAATCCAACTTAACGAGCAGTTTTTCATCTTCGTTAGCCAGGCTTGACGGTAGGCTGCCGACATCGTAACCGTAGAGGTTGCTGGCGATATCGGCAATTTCGGCCAATTCTGCCGCGGTGACGTTGACTTCATTTACGGCGCCAGAGCCAATCGCTCCACGGTCAAACAGGTTTGCACCTTCCAGTTTTTCATAGGCCGCAAAGAAAAAGAGCTTGTCTTGAATCAGCGGGCCACCCAGAGTGAAACCGTAGCGTTTTTCATCATAGTCGCCTGTCTGGATGTCGTCCCCTTCGAGAGAGTCACCACGCAGGTCGTTGTCGGTGTAGTCGTAAAACGCTGAGCCAGAGAACTCGTTGCCGCCAGATTTGGTGACCGCATTAATATTACAGGCGGTAAAGCCACCGTATTCGACGTCGAAGGGGGCCATTTCCACGGCGACCTGATTGATCGCGTCATATGAAAAGGGCATGCGTTCGGTCGGGTAGCCGTTGTCGTTCAAACCGAAGGAGTCGTTCATACGCACGCCATCAACGGTCAAGCTGTTGAAGCGAGGGTTTTGGCCGCCACAACTGATGGAGTTGACATCGCCGCGGGATTCGTCGACGTAGATGCGAGGGTCGGCGCGCAAGACGTCGGCAATGTTGCGGTTAATGGCGGGGGCCGATTCCAGCTTTTCCAGTCCAAATGCGGCGTTAGGGCCCATCGCCAGCTGTTGGGTCACGCTTTTTGTCGCGACAACTTCAACTTCTTCCATGGTGTCAGATGCGGTGCTCAACATGAAAGAGAGCTCGGCAGTTTGTCCGAGAGTCAGCGGCAGATCTTCGGCACGCTTGCTGGTGTAGCCATCGAGACTGATCGAAATATCATAGTCATCACTCACGGGAAGGTTGCGAGCGAGGAATTCGCCGTTAGCGTTGGTTACCAAGGTGCGGGATAAGCCGGTCTCTCCGTTGACGATGACGACGGTGGTATTCGCCAGTGGTTGTTGCGATTCGTCGGTGACTACGCCTCGAATTTCTGACGTAGTTTGCTGGGCAAGCACCGGTTGACTGAGTGCCGCCATTAACGCGATGACGGAACAGTGGGTTTTAATAACTGTTTTCATGTCCGAGTTCCTTACTGGAATTGCTCTCCATCCTGACACAGCAGGACAATTTCTGTTTTTGTAGCGAAAAACTGTGCTCGTTATTGGAAGGTGCTCGGCCAGCTTAGGTCGAGGAGGTTTTACAGGCTCGCCGATTGTGCAGGGTATTGGTGCATAGTGACAATTCGATGACACCATACTGGTGCCTCTGAATTTTTAAATACACCCCGTCATGACGAATCCCTTACTGCCAGAGGGATTGGGAACAATCACAGTGCAATAAATTCTCTTTCACACTGCGCCCAACAAAAGTGCAGTAACCCCCAATTTGTTTCTTTCCGTTTGATCTGGTTAGCGGAAAGAATTTTAGGGGGAACCTCTTTCAACTGGAGACGAAGCAGGCGTTCAAACCCTCAGGTTTTTTTCGCGTAAATTGCCGAAAAATTTTTCCTATAATGGTTGATCGTCGTGAGGGTAAACGTTATTTCATGGGAATCAGCTTCGTGCACCTCGTTTTAAGAGTTGTTACTTAGCTTGCTTGGCCTTAAAAGCTTTTTTATGGTTTGTTGCAAATAATAATTATTCCTATTTGGGTTTGTGGTTGCTATATTCTTCGGTTCCTATGGGGAGGGAATCTGGGATGTCGTCGAACCTATCATGCAGGCCAAACCTGGCCAAATCCGTTGTTTGGAATCGAATGGAAGCGCCTTGTCGTTTCAAACTTCATACACTGATCCTATCGGGGTTCTTTAGTGCGTCGCCGTTGATGGCTCTGGCGAACGCTGATGCGGAATCGTCTAAAGCGGGAGAGGCTATTGAAGAAGTCTATGTCGAAGGCAAGGAGTTTCGCCGGAGCGTAAACGTTAAGCTCTCGATCGAGCCGCGCGAGCTGCCCCAGTCGATTTCCGTCGTGTCTCGAGAGCAGATAGATTTGCTCGGCGCAACGAATCTCGGGCAGCTGTTGTTGCAGACGACAGGCGTTATTCTCACTGGGGATAATTCGGAGCGAACCAACTTTTCGATTCGGGGATTTGGCGTGGGGGATAGCTGGAACTCCAACTTACTGCAGTATGATGGCGTTGCCGTCAATGCCTCCAATGTGGCTTCCTCAAAACCGGATATGGCAATGGTCGAGCGGGTTGAGGTGCTCCGAGGCGCAACTGGATTAATGCAGGGGTCTGGTGAACCTTCCGGTTCTATCAATATTGTTCGTAAGAAACCAACCACAAACTTTCAAGCCAATACATCGCTTTCCTACGGTTCTTGGGATACCAGTCGTGTGGAGGCGGATATTTCCGGGCGTTTAACGTCCAGCGGGGCATTGCGAGGACGATTGGTCGTTGCCAAACAGTCTGGAAATTCTTATATGGATGCGGTCGAGCGTGATATCGATTTGGCTTACGGCATCGTAAGTGCCGACCTGACGGATTCCACCGTCCTCAATATCAGTTACAAGCTTCAAACGGAAGATTCGGTTGCTGCCCATAATCTGCCACGAAACCCCATTACCGGCGCAGATCTAAATCTGGACAGAGATAATTGCAGCTGTAATGCCTCAGACTACTGGAACAAAGATAACTCCGATGTGTTTGTGGACTTGGAACATACATTTGATAATGGCTGGGGGGTTAAAGGCACCTATATTAAAGCGAATTATCAAATGGATATGGTGTTTACCAGTCTTGCTTCGGTTAGTGCTGCCGACTTCGATGCGGCAAATCCCCAGGCGAACGTGAACAAATACGCCTATCAATATGATCAGGATGTCGATGTCGTTGATGTCTATACCAAGGGAAATTTTGCGCTCTTTGGTCAAGAGCACGAGTTGGTCGTGGGCTACAATTTTCAACAAAGCGATAACCCAGGGCGCTGGAGCAGTTGGGATGCTGTTTTGGAGGATTACAGTCTCTGGAACGGAACCCCCGAAGATACCCCTTCTGCACCAGTTTTGACGGTAGATCTCGACGACTACACGGCGTATTCCCTACCCGCCATTGCACCCCGTTACGATATGGACGGCGGCCAGTCCTTTGAAGAGCGAGAGCAGGAAGGGGTTTATGTCGCAACGCGTTTACGTTTGATGGAGCCTCTGCACCTTGTGTTGGGTGCCCGGCAGAGTCGCTATGATTACAACTATCAATACAAAAGTAATGTGACCAATGAAGTGGTGCCCAGCCGAGGTTCCAGCTACACGAAATCGGATATTCTCACCCCTTACGCAGGGATAACCTACGATATCAATCGTAACTACACGGTCTACGGCAGTTTTGCAGACAGCTTTGTGGTGCAGAGCACGAAAGATCGTAACGACAACTTGTTGGACCCGATTCAAGGCAATGTTTATGAGATTGGCCTGAAAGGGATGTTCAACGACGATGCCATCATGGCGACCATTGCGGCGTTTCGTATCAATCAAATCAATCGATCGATGCAGGATGTGAACAGTGCCGGTGAGTGTCCGCAGAACGGTGGCGATGCCTACTGCTATGTGGCAGCTGGAGAGGTGGTTAGTGAGGGTGTTGAAATTGACCTTCGCGGTGAGGTTTTGTCAGGTTTGACCACGATGTTTGGTTACACCTACAACACCACAGAATACAAAAAAGATCCGGAAAATGAAGGGCGCATCTTTAATGAAACCACACCCAAACATATCGCCCGGTTGTTTACGTCCTATCAGTTTGCCAACGGTTTGGTTCTTGGCGGTGGCGTAAATTATCAAAGTGAATGGCTGGTTGGGCGCTACGATGACGTTAGCGCACGTCAGGAGGGATACACCTTGGTTAATGCGATGGCAAGCTATCCGATCACCGACGCGCTGCAGCTGTCGTTGAATGCCAGTAACCTGCTGGATAAAAAATATTACTCCTATTTGAGCACCACCTCCAACCGCTATGGTGAACCTCGTAACATTAATCTCGCCATGAGAATGACGTTTTAATTGCGTCTCTTCTGTACAGATGGCAGTCAGGACGTGCTCTACTGCCATCAGACCGATCAAGGTCAAGCGTTTCAAATAAACGGCTCCTGTGTTTCAATCCCCCGAGATCGAATCTTCGTTTGCCCTCAGTAAGATGGGCGCGTGAATTCACGAAGCGTCTCTGGAAGTCAATATATGGATTACCCGCACGTTGTTTATCGTTATTTTTCCAACCGAACGTCTGTATTGAAAAGAGTCATGGCGGTAGTTGCCATTGTTGCTCTGCTACTGCCGACCAAGTTGCTGGCTTGGGGGCAGAATGGCCACCGTATCGTGGCTCAGATTGCCGATGGGCATCTGACACGGACCACACAACAGGCGTTGGATCCTCTGTTGGATGGTGATCTCTTGCCAGAGGTTTCCACCTGGGCAGATGAAATGAAGTCATCACCGGAAGACTTCTGGCAGTCCACGGCAAACCCTTGGCACTACATCAACTTTAACGATATGGATGAGTTTGCTCAGATGGCTGAAGGCGTTGCTTTGCCTTTTAAAAAGGCGCCGACTAACGTCTATGAAGCGATATTTCGATGTGTCAGCGTCCTGCAGTCTGAGACATCAAACTTGGAAGATAAGCGTTTGTACTTTCGCTTTCTGGTGCATTTGATAGGTGATGTCCACCAGCCCATGCATGCCGGGCGAGGGGAGGATCGGGGTGGCAATGATATCCGTGTTCAATTTTTTGGTGAGACAACCGATCTGCACACCCTCTGGGATACACAATTAATTGAATACAGTCAGCTTTCGTTCTCTGAGTACGCGCGTTTTATCGAGACGCAGGACTCTGAGCGGATACAGGAAATTGTTGCTGGGACTCCAGCGGACTGGGTTGCTGAGTCCTTTACGTTGCGTGAGCAAATCTACGACATCGGCAATGGGGATTATCGTTGGGACTACCCCTATAAATACAAAGCGTCTATGGATGAGCGCTTGTTGCAAGCGGGCATCCGGCTCGCAGGCGTTCTTAACGCCATTTATGACCCAGAGGCTCGCGTGCGAGTGGATGCCTTCATACCGAGAAATCAGTAACCCTCAACTCAGCGCAGTCTTGGAAAGAAGTTGATCAACTTGCGGGTTTGCCAGTTGCGGTAGACCAGGCTACCGTCGGGTTCGAATCCATAGGCTACGCGAGTCTGATCACCATCGTCCCACTGGATGACCAGGATTTTGTTGTTGGTGCTCCAACAGCCGCGCTGGGTATCGCCGTCGGTAGTGCCGCCCGCACTCCAAGAGGTGTTGCCGGCACTGTCTCTGCCACCGGCGTTGTAGTGGCTTTGTGCTCCGTAATAGACGCTGCCGTCAGCCATAAAATGCCAGTTCAGTTGTGTATTCATACCAATGCCATCGCCGGCATAGACACTTTCTCCCTTAAATGTTCCAACCAACTTAGGATCTAAAGATCCATTGGCCGTGCATTGACTGGCGAGCTGTGGTTCTGTTGTCTGCGGCTGTGTCGGTTGGTTCGTCGGTGGTGATGGCTCAACATCTGGGGCCGTTTCCGCGATAAGTTGTGCAGAGGCGTCCATTCGATAGCGACCGGGCGGAATTTGGCGCCCCAGAGCTTGCACGAAAAACATAACTTCTTGAGTGGTGAGTTGCCGCCCGTTTAGAAAGACCCCGGACTGCCCACGAGATGCGTCGGCGGGTAGAGGTCCAAATTGGTGGCCTGGGTTGATGGCACCGAGAGAAGGGCCGCCCATCATACCGTAGAGTCCAGTTTCACTGTCGTACCAATAGTGGCCTGGATTCGGTATAAAGCCGTAGGTCTGGTAGTACTCCTGCAGCTGGTTTTGGTTGAGCATTTGGCCGTTCACCGAAATAGTTGGGGAGCCGAATTGTGCCGTTGCTGATTGCGCGAGAAATGTCAGTAATAACAGGCCAATGGCCAACCGGTGTCTTTGAGTGATATCCATCATCTTTTCCCTAAGCGGTCGCTTTTCCATCACAGTCGTTCTGTCCAGTTCCTGAAGAGTTGACCTTGTTTTGGACGGACAGAGAGTCCTTTCTCAGTATAGGGGCTGGGAAATCGGATTTACCTTAATTGTAACCCAGGTAATTCATCCACTTCCCGGGCTTATTGCGCGCCCTCATAGCGGTCGGATCGGACCAATTGCAGTTGTCGCAGAAGGTCTGTCAGTGCGCGGGCGTCCGTTATTCCGGTGTTTACGAACGTTGTGTTTTCGTAGAGCGGTGGATAGCCGTCCCCCCCGGTCGAAATAAAACTGTTTATGGCCAGTCGATAATGTTCAGACGCTTCTATTGGTCGCGGCTCAATGCCGGTTACCCACCAGTGTCCATCCTCTCTTTGCTCCAATCCGGCATATTGGGGAAAGCTGCCACTGGCTGGCATGGCGAGCGCATTTTCTATATAGGCCATCAATTCTTTACCGGTCAGGGTGACATGACACACAGTATTACTGAAGGGCAAAACACTTAAAATGTTTTTGGGGGTGATATCGCCAGCCTCGATGCTGTCGCGAATACCACCACTATTGATTAGCGCCATATCGGCCTGGGCGGCGATCATTTGTGAGGTTGCTACCAAGGTGCCGAGGTTGGTGCGCTGACTGCGAACAATATCTCGCTGGCCTTGAAGCAGCCCCGTTGTTTGAGCGAAAGGCTGATAGAGGGCTTTGTCAGCTTGTGTCTGAAAAGGCTCCAGCAGCGCGAGCATTTCTTCCGATGGTGGAATTTTCGGGCCTGCTAACACCAAATTGTTATCGCCGTTTTCATCGGCACGTAGCATGTTAACCGGGATCAGTTCGTACTTTTCCAGCGCAAGTTGCCCGTTTGCGTAGACAAAGTCCGCTCGACCCACATATTTACCCCACTCATGGGCTTGTACGATCAGCGTGCCGTTTTGCGTGTCTGGTACACATGGGTCGCCTGGTTCATAGGCCGCGACTCGCTGATTTTCTGCCGCCATACAGACAGGATCCTGGCTGTGACCACCGACAATCAAGTCGATACCGTCAACCTGCCGAGCCATGGAAACATCTCCGGGCGCGTTTATCCGATAGTCACCATTTTCATAATGCCCCATATGAGTTAATGCGATAACGATATCTGCCTTCTTCCGCAGTTCCGGCACCAGCTTTTGGGCTTCTGAAATGGTTGTGTGAAAGGTCACATCGCCCAAGAACTCGGGGTTGCCGACTTTGGCGGTGTCTTCTGTGGTTAATCCTAGAACTGCGACTTTCAACGTTCCGAGGGTAAATATTTCGTAGGGTTGGAAGAGGCGTTCGCCGGTGGTGCGATCGTAAATGTTTGCCGAGAGGAGAGGGAAGTTCGCCCACTTTTGCTGTTGTCGCAATACGGATAGGGGGTTGTCGAACTCGTGATTGCCGAGCGCCATAGCGTCGTAGCCCAGAAATGTCATCCCTTTAAAATCCGGCTCTGCATCTAACATATCGGATTCAGGTACCCCGGTATTGATGTCGCCACCCGAGAGCAGAAGAGAGTAGCCTCCTTTGTTTTGAACGTCCGCGCGAAGATCATCCACCAGGGTTTTTCGGGCAGGCATACCGTATTCCCCTTGGTCGTTCGGCCAGAAGTGACCGTGGTGGTCGTTGGTATGCAGTATCGTAAAGTGCACGGGCGGTGCTTCGGTCTGATCGGCTAGGACGACGTGGCTCAACAAGGGCGCTACGAGCAGTAGTCCAATCAGGTGTCGGGGTTTACAGTGCCATGGTGTGATTTTCGGACGAAAGAACATCGCTCGTTCCTTGCTGCTGGTCGCTACGGGTACTGATCCCGAGTTCAACCTGAGTGTGAATATTTGGCTGCGGGCAGATTAATCATTCTCCAGCAGAAATACCATAGCCTCTGATGCTGAAGTGGGTGTAATGCTCTGCAAGCTTTACAGATATCGTCAGAATTCTGAAAATTTTTCACTTATTCTCTAAGCATAATTCTGCGATAGACGGGTTTAGTGGGGTTGCGAAGCTTGGCATATGCCTTGCGTAAACGCTATTCGAATTGAGTGGGATCGCTGAGCAAAGCGTCAGTCGAATCGAAACAAGGCTCGTTGTCAGTGATTCCCAACAACAGCGCAAATCTTCAGAGAGGAGTCACATTATGAGTCAGTCACTGACGACCATTAATCCGTTTACCGAAGAAGTCATCCAAGAATTTCCCTTGATGAGCGACGCCGAAGTGGAGCAGGCGATTCAAGCCAGCCAGCGCGCTTTTGAGGAGTGGCGCCAGGTGCCGCTGGAAGAGCGGGCAACGAAGATTCGAAGTATTGGTGGGTTATTGCAGCGAAACAAAGAGGCTTTCGCGCAGCTCATGACCCGTGAAATGGGTAAGTTATTGAAAGACGCACGCGACGAAATCGATTTGTGCACAGCGATTTGCGAATATACTGCCGACAATGGTCCTGAGGCTCTTGCTCGCGAGACGCGACAATTTGGTGAGGGACAAACAGGCTACGTTTGTTATTCTCCCGTTGGTGTCATTTACGGAATTCAACCGTGGAATTTTCCCGCCTATCAAGTGGTGAGATACGCGATCGCCAATCTGATGGCAGGTAACAGCGTCCTCCTTAAACACGCAGAAAGTGTTACCGGAAGCGGCTTGTTCTTTGAGCGCTTGCTGAGCCAGGTTGACCTTCCTGAAAACCTATTTCAAGCGTTGATCATTTCTCATGACCAATCGAATGCGGTCATCGCCAATCCGCTCGTGCGAGGCGTCACCTTGACCGGCAGCGGCGCTGCAGGAAAAAAAGTTGCCGCGCTAGCTGGCGAATACCTCAAAAAGACGGTGTTGGAGCTGGGATCTAACGATGCCTACCTCGTCTTAGAAGACGCCGATGTGGACTTGGCGGTGGAGCAGTGTGTCGCTGGTCGAATTTATAACAACGGGCAAACGTGTATTAACGCGAAACGATTTGTTGTTGTCGATTCAATTTATGAGCAATTCAAAGAAAAAATTGTAAACAAGATGGCAGGTTTGACTCTCGGTGATCCTGCCGATGATGCGACGCAAATTGGGCCCATGTCTCGCAAAGAGTTACGGGATAATCTGCACGACCAGGTGATGCAAAGCGTTACCAAGGGGGCTGTTGTCTTGTGTGGAGGGGAAATTCCCCAGCGTGATGGCGTATTCTATCCTGCGACTTTGTTGGAAAACGTTGTGCCTGGGCAGCCAGCCTACGACGACGAATTGTTTGGGCCTGTGGCATCCTTGATTCGCGCTAAGGATGATGAGGATGCGATGCATATTGCCAATGACAGCCATTTTGGCCTTGGCGGCGGTATCTTTTCCTACAATCGCGATAGAGCGTTAGCGCTTGCAGAACAACATTTTGATACCGGAATGGTATTCATTAATGGTTTTGGTATGGCAACCCCCGAAATGCCCTTTGGTGGAGTGAAAGAATCTGGTTATGGGCGCGAGCATGGCGGCTTTGGTATGAAAGAATTCGTCAACGTTAAAGCCGTTATGGATATGCAGTCTTAGGGTAAAGTGACCGCTGGTAGCACACCAGCGATGACCGCCTTACCATTGTCGATGTTTGAGCCCCTCGCTCGATTGCGTCACTGGTAGTAAACTTGCAATTGCCGATTTTCACTGTCAAAAGGCTTTTGCTTGTTTGCTACCGTTTTTATCTTCTTCGTCCTGGGCATATTACTCAGAAAGCTGCCAAATCTGCCCGGGGCAACGCCGCGATATTTGAATAATCTCGTCATCTATATCGCAATGCCTGCTGTCGTCATTCGCACTGCGCCTAAATTGCAGTTCGATGTGTCCCTGGCTATTCCAGTACTGTGTTACTGGTTGCCACTCCCGTTTATCTGGCTCGCGGTAAACCGCATTTCCAACCATCTTCGCTGGCACAGTGACTATCGCCACGCAGCTTTTGTCTTGATTGGGTGTGGAAACACGGCATTCTTTGGTTTGCCGATGACGAAGACTTTGCTGGGAGATGACAGTTTTCCGCACGCGCTTGCCTTTGACCAATTTGGCTCTTTTCTTGGATTGTCACTGGTGATGGCGAGCTACATTACCTCGGTGGTAAACCCTCAGGCTAATGGAGTCGCGTGGGGAAAGATATTCAAAAAACTATTTCTGTTTCCGCCGTTTGTGACTCTGCTCATCGGAATATTATTTCCGGTCGATGTTTGGCTGCAATCCATGGACAGTTTTCTAAGTGCTCTCGGTTATACGATCGTACCCTTAACCATGATTGCTGTCGGTATGCAGTTCCAGTTAACTTTAGACCGAGATGCGTTATATCCGATCGTCAGCATTATCACGGCGAAGATGATTGTTTTGCCCGCCTTGGTATTTTGCTTGGTTTTTACAATGACAAATGATAAAACGGTGGTTTCCGCAGTCACTCTGCAAAGTGCAATGCCTCCTATGATCACTGCCGCCGCCTTGCTGATGGCGGCGGGCGTACGACCAAAGTTTGTAGCCGCAGTTTTGAGTTTTAGCACTCTTTTGACATTTATCGAAATTCCCCTTTTGGCGTGGTTGCTGAATCAGCTATAAAACCGTTGCAGGTCATAATTGTTGCTGTGTACACTATTATTGCGTCTGAAAAATACCTTATATTTATTTTCTATAAATAGACGCTGGTCATAACACGGCATCTAATGCTGTGGTGTCATAATCATTCGGTAATTTTTATGCCGGATGTAATATGAAGATCGAGATCCGTTAATTTATTTCAATTATTGCCTGATTACGTTTCAGTTATTTCAGCGCCTTGCCAAAAACGAAAAAACTATTTTTTAAACTGCAGATTAGTTTGCGAAACCTGAACAAGCACTTTGGTCATTTCAAGGCGTTGAACGATATTTCTATGTCGCTAAGAAAAGGCGAGTTGGTTGCGTTACTGGGGCCGTCAGGCTCTGGTAAAACCACACTTTTGAGAATCATCGCTGGCTTGCATTTTGCCGATTCTGGAGATGTGTTTTTTGAATCTCACAATATGGCGAGAGTACCCTTGCGTGAGCGAAAAATTGGATTTGTTTTTCAGAATTATGCGCTCTTTCGTCATATGTCCGTGCTGGAAAATATCAGCTTTGGACTTTCGTGTACGTTCTAGAGCGGAACGGCCCCATACCGCGGAAATAACGCAACGCAGTGAAGAGTTGCTGGAGCTGGTGCAATTGGGCGGTCTCGGCGAGCGCTATCCCCATCAGCTTTCCGGTGGTCAGCGACAGAGAGTCGCGCTTGCTCGTGCAATGGCGATCAATCCCAGCGTACTGTTATTGGACGAGCCCTTTGGTGCCCTCGATGCCAAAGTTCGTAAAGAGTTGCGGCAATGGCTGCGAGAGTTTCATCGGCGAACGGGTGTAACCACGATATTTGTTAGTCACGATCAGGAGGAGGCGCTGGAATTGGCGGATCGCGTGGTCATTCTGAGGGAGGGAAAAATCGCACAGATCGGAAGCGTCGATGAGGTTTACGAGCATCCTGCGTCACCCGATGTTTTTCAATTTCTTGGGGACAGCAATCGTATTCCTGCCACACTGGTGGGAAGTCGGCTCTGGGCGGGTGATACGGTCATTGCAGATTACGGACGGCTGAGCGATGACCTCCAGGGTAAGGTTGATATTTATGTGCGCCCAAGTGATCTTCGCGTTGCCGAGATGCAACCGGCTGCCCTTGAAGTGATTGTTCGCGCTGTACAGAGGACCGGTCCCGTCGTGCGAGCGCAGGTGGAGCTGTTACATTCCGCGCAATGGATTACGGTTGAGCTGCCCCATTTGCATTTTGACGTTAAACACTTTCGCGAGGGGGCCGTGCTGCGGCTGAGGTTGATGGCGTTCAATGTGTATGCGTCTGCCGAGACGGTGCAAAGCCCGGTACACATGTCTCCGCTGGCACCGATTTTAACAGGCCGTGATCGAGTTCGATTGAGTCCCAGGTAAGGTTGTCTACGACATAAAATTCTCCCATCCGATTGTGCAGTTTTCCGTGAAATGCATTAGCATGGAGCAGGTGGTTGTGTCGCTTAAATCTTTTTGTGTGTGAGGATTGAGCAAGCTCCTGGCATCCTAGCAACCACTGGATTTTTCATGCAGCGCAAGGAACCGTCGGATTGGTAGAATTTCAAGAAATTGCCTTTGGCAGCGAGGCTTATCAGCAGGCTCGAATACTGCGTGAGCAGGTGCTGCGGGCCCCTTTGGGGCTAGGGCTTGATGCATCAGATCTCGAGGGTGAAGATCGCCAACGGCATTTTGTGGCGCTGCGGGAAGGGCATGTCTGCGGCACCTGTATCTTAAAACCGGAATCTGCCGCTGGTCGTGTGGAATTTCAGGTGCGACAGATGGCTGTCGAGCCCTCGTTGCAGGGGCAGGGTGTCGGTCAACAATTGATCGAGTTCTGTGAAGCTGCCGCTCGAGAAGAGGGTGCCCAGCGGCTGTGGATGGCCGCACGCCAGTCCGTCCAGGATTTCTACGGCAAGTTGGGCTACCTTTCGGTGGGGGAACCTTTTAACAAACTGGGTGTTCTTCATTGCGTGCTGGAAAAGCGCTGGCCAGAAAACAAGAAATAGCCGGAGTAAACGATGTCTGACTTTAAAATATGGGTGGATGCCGATGCCTGCCCCGGCGTTATTCGCGAAATCCTGTTTCGCGCGGCCAATCGCGCCAAAGTGGCTTTGACCCTGATTGCGAATCAACCCTTACGCACTCCGCCATCGCTGTGGATTTCTTCCGTGCAGGTGGCTTCAGGCTTCGATGTTGCCGATCATGAATTGGTGCGCCGCTGCGAAGAGGGGGATTTAGTCATCACCAGTGATATTCCCCTTGCCTCTGAGGTGATCGATAAGGGGGGGATGGCGCTCAGTTTCCGCGGTGAGCGTTACACCAAAGACACGATAAAAGCCCGCCTGAACATGAGGGATTTTATGGAGACTTTGCGCTCCAGCGGCATTCAGTCCGGTGGACCAGCCGCATTGAATCAAACCGACCGCAAGGAATTTGCCGATCAGCTGGATCGGATTCTGGCAAAGGCAAAGCGATCAGCATCCAAGTGATGGTCGTTTCATCGTTGTAAACACCATTCTTCGAAAGTCAGTGTCTATTCCCTAAGCCTGGGTTTGGAAAAAACTGTTGCACACGGTAACTAAATGACGCAATAATGCTACCGGTGGCAGGCTGTTGTCAGTAATCGAATACAAACAAACAGACGTTTGTTCCGGTGGTCGTGTAACTCTGGTTGTTAACCGCTCCGAGCCTGCACCAAAAATAATTATAAGATGGTAAGGATCAGCCTACATGACGTTTCAAAGACATATTCTATGTCAGAGTATCGGCGCGCTTACGGCGTTGATGTCTGCATCTCCCAGTATTTTCGCCCAAGAATCGACGGATTCTGACAACAAAGAACTAATGGAAGAGGTTGTCGTAAGCGGTTATCGAGACTCCTTGGCAAAAGCCATTGATCAGAAGCGCGAAGCGGTCAATGTCCGGGAATCCATTATGGCGGAGGATATCGGTAAGTTTCCCGATCTGAATATCGCTGAGTCCATTCAGCGCGTTCCAGGCGTCGCCATTTCTCGTGAAGGTGGAGAAGGTCGCCAGATCACGTTGCGAGGCCTGGGGCCGTCGTTCACTCGTGCGACGCTCAATGGCATGGAAGTGCCTGCCAGTACCGATGGGCTTGATTCCGGTGGCGGCATGAACAGCGGTCGCTCTTTCGATTTCAATGTTTTCGCGTCGGAATTGTTCAATCGTGTAGATATACAGAAAACCACGACTGCCTCTATGGAAGAAGGCGGTATCGCGGGTACGGTTGATCTCTACTCCGCAAAACCGTTTGATTTCGATGGTTTTAGTGCCTCCGTTTCGCTGCAAAATGGGTACAACGATTTGACCTCAGAAAACGATCCCCGCTTGGCGGTGATGATGAGCAATACCTTCGCCGACAATACCATCGGCGCGTTGTTTTCCGTGGCATATTCTGAACGCACGGTGAGGCAGGAAGGCTTTGGCACTGTGCGCTGGACCACTCCGGTATTGACCGGTGATACTTACCCGGCGTCTGCATTACCGGAAATAATTGGTGATATTGATGTGGGAGATTGTGCGCTGGACGGCGTCGCTGTAGACCCGCTCAACTGTGTTTGGTCACCTCGATTGCCACGTGCGGATTTTTTCGGCAATGAACAAGACCGTCTTGGTGTCACCACGTCACTGCAGTTTCGGCCCACCGATCGTATCGAGTTAACGCTAGATCTGCTGTATTCAAAGCTGGATAACGAGCGTACCAACTACAATTCCATGGAGTGGTTTCTGACCCACGATGAGGTAGTGCCTCTGTCTGTCACCATGCATCCCAATGGTCGTCAGATGCTGGGTGCGACCTTCGACAATGTCGAATCATGGATCGAAAGCCGCGAACAGAATTCTGATACGGAATTCCGGCAGATTGTCTTCTCTGGTGAATACGCGATTACCGACAGCCTGACGCTGAACGGCATGGTTGGCTCAGCGAGTTCAGAAGCTTACCGTGAAGAATACCGCTTCTATTATGTCTCTGAGCCACACATTTATTCTTTTGATTACAGCAATGACCCTTACATTGCGGACGTCGCCTTCGGTGAGGGCTACGATTATTATGATCCCGCCAATTACACGGTCAATGCAGCAACGCTGCAGTCCAATGATGTTGATCGTGATAACTTCACCACCAAGTTCGACCTGACTTTTGACCAGGATACGTTTTCTATAAAAACGGGTTTTGCGTACAACGATCGCGACGTGGAATCTCGTTCCGGTGTCGGTAATTATCCCGATCCGTTTTCGGCAGTCGGTTATACCACGGACTTTCCTTTCTCTGATTTTGGCGATGGGTTGGATAACGATCTTTTGCCGTTTTTAATCGCCGACTTTGATGCGCTGTTTGCCGATCGTATCGAGCGCGGCTATACCGATAATCCCAACGATGCCTGGATCGTCGGCGAAGAAACTCTGGCGGTTTATCTCGAATTCAATGCGGACTTTGAGTTGGGTGACATGTTGCTAAGAACCAACTTTGGTATGCGCTATGTGAATACAGACTCAACATCGACCGGTTGGCTGAACGGCAATAAGGTAGAAGTCGAGCACAGCTATGACAACTTCCTGCCGTCGATGAACTTTGCCTTAGAAGTCACCGATGATCTGATCACCCGCTTGTCTTTTGGGCGCAGTATGACGCGGCCGAGCCTGAACTCTCTCAATATTGCCAACCCGGGTTTTGGCTACACCACGCGGACGGTCAGCATGGGTAACCCCGAGCTGGATCCCTATGAGTCTAACGACATTGATGTCGGGGTCGAATGGTATTTCGCGGAGGAAGCGTTGCTAGCGGCGACCTGGTTCTACAAAGATGTGGAGACGTCGTTAATCACTGACGTGGTAGAAAAGCTTATCGACGAAGAATACTGGGCTGCGATCTACGCGGATCCTGAGTATGACGAATCCTATAATGCTGATCCGGCGACGGTACCTTATACCCACTATATTCCCGTCAATGATACCGAAGGGTTCGAAATCAAAGGCTATGAACTGATTTATCAGCAGCCATTTTTCTTTTTGGAGGGGGGGCTCAGCAATTTCGGGGTTGTTGCAAACTATACCCATGTCTCTGCGGGGGATATGACCGGCCTGTCTGAGGAGTCCTACAATGTCACCCTCTACTATGAGCAGGAGCAATTTGGCGCACGCATCTCCATGAACAGTCGCGATGACTATTTATTGTCTTCGCCCGGCGGCAACGGTCACGTGGAAGAGATTAAATACGGTCCTACCCACGTGGATTTCTCCTCCTTCTACAATCTCAATGATAATCTGACCTTTACTTTTGAAATCATTAACTTAACCGACGAGGAAGAGCGCATTTATGGCACTGGCGATGATGGGACTTACGAGTTAACCCGCGAATACAATCATACTGGCACCCAATTCTTCCTTGGAGCCAGGTACACCTATTGATTTGATCGAATATTAAACAGTTTCTCCCGGAAGCAGTAAGGTCAGGGACGACCACCTTTAAATTTCGTTGATCGATGGGTGCCTCGGTTCGAGCCTACCTCAAAAAGCGTTTTAACATCATGAGTGAATGCCTTTAAACTGTCCCTCCGGGCGCCAAGCCATTGCGATGGTGTCTTATTATGCAAAAAGGGCAGAATTTAGATGAAAGTTTACGGAGACCGAAAATCCGGCAATTGCTATAAAGTCCAGCTGGTCTGTGCGCTTCTGGCGATAGATTACGAGTGGATTGATATAGACATCATGGCGGGCGAGACCCGTAAAAAGAAGTTCCTGAAAAAGAACCCAGCGGGGAAAATACCCTTGTTGGAGTTGACCGACGGCAGATTGCTGTCTGAATCTAATGTCATCATCAACTACCTGGCTTACGGCAGCGACCTCCTACCCAGAGATGCGTTTGAAATGGCCAAGGTGATGCAATGGCAATCGTTCGAGCAGTACAGTCACGAGCCCTACATTGCCGTCAATCGCTTTATTGCCAAATATCAGGATATGCCCAAGGAGCGTCGTGCACAGTACGACGCCAATATCCCCAAAGGGTATGACGCGCTGAAGGTCATGGAAAAGCAATTGCAGGAAACGGACTTTCTTATGGGGCGCTTCCTGACGACCGCTGATATCAGTCTGTACGCCTATACTCACGTTGCCGACGAAGGTGGATTCTCTCTGGATGATTATCCTGCCATTCGCGCTTGGATAGAGCGCATTGAAGATTTTCCCCGTTTTGTCTCAATGAAGACCTTTAGCGAATCGACGTCTTGATCGACTGATCGAAGATGACGCGCTGGTTTGGATGCTAGGTTATCTATAATTCACGTTACCGCGGTTGGCGCTCGCTTCCTTACCCGTATCTGTCTGAGGGGGCCATTGGTCCCCAATGATAAAAATACTTGTCCAGTTTTCGGTTGTTGCAAAACTAAGCTAAACGCTATGGTTTCTAGCTCGACACATGAGGAGAGCCAGAATGGGGCGCATCACCGACCCGGCAACCATTGACCGCTATTACGAAGCCTTGGTTGCCAGGGATCCACAATACTTGGGCAGTTATTTTGTCGGCGTAAAAACCACGACGATTTTTTGTATAGCGACCTGCCGGGCACGTAAGCCTAAGCCTGAAAATGTCGAATTTTTCTCCGAACTGAAAGATGCCCTGGACCATGGGTATCGCCCTTGTAAAGTGTGTCGACCCACCGAGCATGCCCATGAGGCGCCTCCCCAAGTACTGCAAGCATTGCACTTGTTTCGACAACAGCCAAAACAGAAAGTGAAAGACCAGCAGCTTAGAGAGGCGGGCATCAGCCCCGAGCTCGTGCGTCGTTGGTTTAGCAAACACTATGGCATTACCTTCCAGGCATTCCAGAGAATGGCGCGTATCAATGGCGCCGTTGAAGAATTGCAGGCGGGAAAAACCACAATGACAACGGCTTTTGACGCTGGCTATGAATCCCTGAGTGGATTTGGTTACACCTATCGTAAGGTTACCGGGCAGTCGCCTTCTGAGCGAGATCGTATGCCGCCCATCTGTTTGACGCGACTGACAACGCCACTAGGGCCAATGTTTGTTGCTGCAACAGAAATGGGTGTTTGTCTGCTGGAATTTGTCGATCGGCGGATGCTGGAAACCGAATTTCGGGATCTTCAAAAGCTTTTAAAGACGACGATCATAATGGGCGAAAACGCTCATACGCACCAGTTGCAACGAGAGTTGGAAGAATACTTTGCCGGTCATCGAAAGGGATTTGATGTGGCTCTCGACCTTCCCGGAACGGAATTTCAATGCGCTGTTTGGCAAGCGTTAAAGACGATTCCCTTTGGTGAAACCCGCAGTTATCAGCAGCAAGCGAATTATTTAGGTAAGCCTGCTGCCGTTCGCGCTGTTGCTAATGCAAATGGTGCCAATCGAGTCGCCATAGTCATTCCCTGCCACCGGGTTATCGGGAAGAACGGAACCCTAACCGGATATGGCGGTGGATTGGAGCGTAAACGATGGCTGTTAGAGCACGAGCAGAAATCTGAGGTTTAAGTAGTAGACACAAGGCATGCGGGATGAATTGCCCATCTAAATCTGTCGGTTTAGTCAGATATGTTAAGCTTCTGGCTTTTATCTAATTCGACCAGATCCTCCGGAGCTTTCATGCGACCTCCCTACCTGTTATTCGGCCTTTTAGCCCTGTTTCCTGCAAGCCAGATAGCCGCGTCCCCTGATCAGAATTCTGAATCAAAATCTTCATCCAAAGAGGCAGCGGCCGTTGATGCTCAGAGCGTAGATGATAAGCCGTCATGGGATATCGATGGCGCTCAGGGGGGCACGATCAAGCCGGTGAGTTTTTCGACAAAGGAAGGCACATGGATGAATCTGGATGTCAGCCCCGATGGCAGCCAGCTGGTATTTGATTTGTTAGGCGATATCTATACCTTGCCCATTGAGGGCGGTAAGGCGACGCGTTTGCGCGGCAGTCGCAGTATGGACGTGCAGCCTCGGTATTCTCCGGATGGCTCACGTATCGTTTTCGTCTCCGATAAGGCGGGTGGTGATAACCTCTGGACGATGGCTGCAGACGGCAGTGATTTGCAGCAGGTGACGGACGAAGACTTTCGGCTGCTAAACAATCCGGATTGGTCGCCCGATGGCGATTGGCTGGTGGCTCGAAAGCACTTTACCTCTGAGCGTTCGCTGGGAGCAGGGGAGCTGTGGCAGTTTCATCGCAGTGGTGGCAAGGGCATGCAGCTGACGGAGCGTAAGAATGATCAACAGGATGCTGGTCAGCCAGTGTATTCTCCAGATGGAAAGTATATCTATTTCAGTGAGGACATGAGCGGCGGCACGACCTTCCGCTACAACAAAGATGCTAATGAGGAAATCTATCGAATTCGTCGTTTGCATCGAGACAGCGGTGTTATCGATGAGTTGATCACCGGACCGGGGGGCGCGATTGCTCCGACACCGTCGCCGGATGGTAAAACGATCGCTTTTGTTCGGCGCCAGCGCGACAAATCGGTTCTATTTCTTTTTGATACAGACAGTGGCCGACAGTACCCTGTTTACAATAACTTGAGCCACGATCAGCAGGAGGCCTGGGCGATTTTTGGTCCCTACCCAAATATGTCCTGGACGCCCGCAGGTGATGCGCTTGTGTTCTGGGCACAGGGTAAGATTCATCGCTTTGATCTTGCATCCCAAGAAGTGAGCGAGATCCCTTTCGAGGTCACGGTGGATACCACTGTGGTGAGTGCGGTGACGCACGATTACGATCTGACTGCAGACACGTTTCCTTCAAAAATGCTGAGTGACGCAGCGACGTCACCGGACGGCAAGTGGCTGGTGTTTCATTCTGCCGGTTATTTGTGGAAAAAACAGTTGCCAAATGGTGAGCCCGAGCGAATCACTAAAGGTGGCGATTTCGAATATGAACCTGCGTTTAGTCCGGATGGAAAGTCGCTAACTTACGTAACTTGGAGTGATCGGGAGTTGGGCGCCGTTCATACAATAAGCCTTAACGGTCGCAACAACAAAACTCTGACTAACGCACCCGGTTACTACCGCGAGCCGCGATTTTCTCCAGACGGCCAGCGCATTGTCTATCGAAAGGGGCAGGGTAGTGCGGCTTTGGGGTATGTTTATGGTATGGAGCCGGGACTCTATTGGATTCCTGCAAAAGGCGGTGAGGCTCAGTTCATTACCCGCGACGGTCGCGAGCCTTTCTTTGAAGCCGACGGTGATGGGGTGGTTTTTCTGACCGGAGCGGATCTGGAAAAGCATCTGGTGCGCAGTGATCTCTCTGGCGCAAATACGCGGACGTTGATGAACCTGAAATACATCAACCATCTGGCGCCAAGTCCTGATAGTCAATGGATAGCGTTTAATGAGCTGCACCAGGGTTACGTGATGCCGCTGCCGAAGATTGGCTTGCCGATGACTCTGGACAAAGACAGCGAGGCGCTGCCGATTCGTAAACTCACGGTAGATGTGGGTACGGATTTACATTGGTCTGGAAATCAGCAGCTCCACTGGCTGGTTGGTGATTCCTATTTTACTCAGAATCTCGATGACGCTTTTGCTTTTCTGGGCGATAAGGATCTTGAGCCTACAAAGCCAGAGAATCTGGTTGGTATCCCCGTGGGTTTGAATTACACCGCGGATAAGCCTCAGCAACATCTGGCATTAACCAATGTGCGCATTCTTACCATGAATGCTAACCGGGATGTTATTGAATCGGGCACGGTATTGATTCGCAACAATCAAATCGAAGCCGTCGGTGCGAATATCGACATTCCCGAAGATGCTGAGCGAGTTGATGCTGCCGGTAAAACCATTGTACCCGGCTACGTCGATGTCCACGCTCACGCGGGGCATTTTCACGAAGGCCCTGTACCGCAAAGTTACTGGCCTTACTATGCCAACCTTGCTTATGGCATCACGACAATTCACGATCCGTCCGCGAACACCGAATTTGTGTTTACTCAGAGTGAGATGGTTCGCAATGGCACTCTCGTCGGTCCACGTGTTCTGTCGACGGGCACGATTCTTTATGGGGCCGATGGTGATTTTAAAGCTGTTGTGAATTCTCTCGACGACGCTCGTTCCCATGTACGTCGTATGAAAGATGTGGGCGCACTGTCGGTGAAAAGTTATAACCAGCCCCGTCGCGATCAGCGTCAGCAGATCAATGAGGCAGCGCGAGAAGAAGGCTTATTGGTCGTTATGGAAGGGGGATCTACCTTTTACCACAATCTCAGCATGATTTTTGATGGCAGCACCGGTATTGAACACAATATTCCTCTGGCGCCTCTCTATGACGATGTGATGCAACTGTGGCAGCAAACGGATGTCGGGCTGACACCGACGCTGGTGGTGAATTATGGCGGCCTGTCAGGTGAATACTGGTGGTATGAGCACGATGATGTGTTTGATGCTGAGCCTCTGGTGAATTTTGTCCCTCGACCAGATTTGGATGCTCGTGCACGTCGACGGCAGAAAACCCCAGAAGAGGAGTACTTTCATATTGAGGTTGCTAAATCCGTGAAGGCGCTCGCCGATGCGGGTGTGGGAGTTCAGGTCGGCGGTCATGGCCAGATGCAAGGTTTGTCGCCTCATTGGGAAATGTGGTCTTTGGCCCAAGGCGGCATGACGCCGATGAATGTGCTCGCAGCCGCAACCATCGATGGCGCAGAATATCTGGGGCTGGATGCGGAATTGGGTTCCGTTGAATCGGGCAAGCTCGCTGACCTGGTCATCTTGAATGAAAATCCTTTGGAGGATATCCGCAATACTGACGATACCGCTATGGTGATGATCAACGGGCGGCTCTACGATTCCCTCTCCATGAACCAAATGTTCCCGGATAAACGAGAGCGTCCGCTGCTCTGGTTTGAGAGGGAAGGTGCGGCTTTTGATAGCCCATCAGCAGGGGATGGCGCAGGATATTCTGGCGTTGCTCACGAGCACTAAAGGTGTTTGGTTTTCGTCCGGTGTATTGGTTAGGGTGATTTTTTTTTAAATAAGTGGGTTTGCCCTCTATCGCCGGGCGGGCGAGTTCCTTTTCTTTACGCGAAGAAAAGGAACCAAAAGACGCGCCCCCAAAGCTTGACGCTTTGAAGGGGGTAGTCGTTCTGGAATATCTTTCTGTTTTCTGATGCATTGGTTGGTGGATTTAGGGTAGGTATTGATCGTCTCTCAATCCAGCGCTAGTGCATTTGGTGAATGAAACGGATTTGCCCTCCATCGCCGGGCGGGCGAGTTCCTTTTCTTTACGCGAAGTAAAGGAACCAAAAGACGCGCCCCAAAGCTTGGCGCTTTGAAGGGGTTAATCGTTCTGGAATATCTTCTTGTTTTCTGATGCGTTGGTTGGTGGATTTAGGGCAAGTATTGATCGCCGCTCAATCCAGTGTAAGTGCATTTCGTGAATAAATGGGTTTGCCCTCCATTGCCGGGCGGGCGAGTTCCTTTTCTTTTCGCGAAGAAAAGGAACCAAAAGACGCGCCCCCAAAGCTTGACGCTTTGAAGGGGTTGGTCGTCCTGGACATTGGTTCTGTTTCCTGAAGCCTTGAGTGATTTGAAAACTGATGTAGCGAACTGTGGCGCGCAACGCTCGTTGCCACAGTCTGCAACAGATGCATAACTCTGCTCCTCTATATTTTCTCTAGATATCAACCGGTTGAGCGCACTGTGTCGCAGGCATAGTAATTGCGGGTGGCGATACACCGCGCCCGAGTAAGGCGTAGCCTAAAACAACAAAATGAGGAGTGAACCAAGCATGGGTAGTGAAAAAACTGCACGTGAGAGAGCCGTACCGCGTACCGTGACGTCGCCGAAAAAATTTGTCATCGGCAAGGGCTTGCTGACGCAAATGCAGGATTACGTAAAAGATTTTGGAGACAGCGCCTTCATTATTTGTGACGAGTTTATTCTTGAGCGCGTAGCAGAAGAATCCGCGGCAAATTTACATAAAGCCGATATTCGCACAACCATCGAAAAATTTGCGTATGAATGTTCACAAGAAGAAGTCACCCGTTTGGGGCAGTTGGCAATAGATGCAGGTGCGAACGTGATTGTTGGCGTCGGCGGGGGGAAGACGCTGGACTCTGCCAAAGCCGTTGCTTATCACCACAAATTGCCTGTGGTGCTGTATCCGACCATTGCCTCTACTGATGCTCCGTGTACCGCCTTGGCGGTGATCTATACCAAAGACGGAGAGTTTGATCACTACTTGTTCTTACCTCAAAACCCGGATGCAGTAATCGCAGATACAGAAATCTTGTGTGCTGCGCCGGCTCGTTTCTTTGCTGCGGGTATTGGTGATGCGCTGGCAACCTATTTCGAAGCTCGTGCCTGCTATGCATCGGACGGTGTGAACTTGGTGTTGAAGCGGCCCTCCCGTGTTGGACTCGGTTTGGCACAATTGTGTTTTCAGCTGTTGAGTGAAAATGTTGAGGCCGCCATGGATGCCGTTAAGAATCAGTTGGTAACCCCTGCATTGGAACAAACCATTGAAGCGACGATTTACCTGAGTGGTACCGGGGCCGAGGCGGGTGGTTTGGCTGCGGCGCATGCTGTTAACAACGGCATGTCTGCGGTGCCGGATCTGCATCATGTACAACACGGTGAAAAAGTGGTTTTTGGTCTGTTGACTCAATTGGTGTTGGAGAATGCTCCGACGGAAGAAATTGATGAGGTGGTTCGAATTATCAAAACTGCCGGTTTGCCACTGACCCTCGCCGATATGGGATTGAAAAACTTTGTGGAGTCTGAATGGCGGACGGTTGCGAAGATTGCCTGCGCTGAAGGCGATACGATGGGCAATATGCCAATGACGTTAACGGAAGATGATGTCTACCACGCCATGCGTGCCGCGAATGCGATGGCGGAGCGGTATAAAGCAAAAGGCTGATCTAACGCGTCGGGGAAGCGCTATTTGAGCTTCCCTTGCTCTTCTAGGGTAAAGATTCCCCACTGATAACTATCTCGCCAGCCATTCCAGCAATGGATGGCCCGCCCACAAAGAACCAATCATCAAAACACTCCATAGCAAACTCAAAGGCATAATAACCAGTCTGCTGTCGGCCTTCTGTGAGGGCAATTTATTGGAGTCCTTGAGTTCTTTTGCCAACCAGGCTTTGCGGGAGGCGAGTGTTTTTTCCGCGGTTGATTCATCCTGGCAGGTGCGGCAGTGGTTTTGAAAGAGCGTCTCAGGGGGCGCAAAGTTCTCGAATGCTTGTGCCGCCAGACAGTCGCAGGCGATTTCCGTCAAATTGATGTAGTCTCTCCGCAATGTTTGGCGCCATCTTGAGGGCCACAGGCTACTCGCCCAAAAGAGCAGCCACTTGCGCAGATTGTCACGACGGCTGGCATGAGCCATCTCATGCGCGACGACGAATCTCAGTTCGTCGTCGGTCAGTTTTGTCTTTAATCCTTCTGATAGGTAGACGGTAGGTTTCCAGTAACCAACACACCAGGCAAATGCCGTATCGGCAGGGACCAGTCGGTAATTGCTGTCGGGTTTATTGGATAGGTGAAACAGCATTTTCTCTAGGCGCCGCCCGCCGCTGGTCTTGACGGTAATCAAGAGCAACGCCAACAAACAGGCTGCCAGCGCGAAAAACATGGCAGACAGTCCCACAATCGTGTGCCCAGACATATGTAAGGGGTGGGGGCCGCATTCCTGGCCATGGCAGTGTACTGGCCACAGCGCAGAAAACTCGTTCGGAAAAAACAACAGAGGCAACGCGCTTAGCGCGGTCATGGCAGGCAGCAGGCTGTACAACAGTAAAAAGAGGGACGATTGCTCGCTGGAAAGGTGCCGAAATAGCGGGGGCAGCCAGCGGTAGATGCTCGCCAATAGTAGCGACATTAGCAGCGTTAGGGTTACGAAGCTCAGAAGCCAATGGCAGAGACTGATGAATACGTCAGGCATCTGGTGTGCCCTTCGGTTGCAGGACTTCAGACTCGATATCTGTAGTATTTGACGTGCCAGCGTTCGTTACGGGAAGCTCTTTTTCTGCATCGACAGACGTGTTCGTGACGGAGAACAGAGCGCGCAGAGGGCCTGGAACAGAGTTGCCGGTGTCTTCTTCTACAAAATCAAAAAAACCGGAAATCATCGGTGCCAAATCGCCATCGCTCACCTGGCTGGCAATTTCCGCCAGCAAGCGACTGATAATTGTGCTCTGGTCAATAAGCGCCCAATACACATACTGTCGCCCGTCTTTTCGACGCGCGACCAAACGTTTGCGATACAGGCGCTCCATGGTGCTTTGAATCGTGCTCAGTGACAGTGCAGACGATTTCTGCAGAGTTAATACTTGGGAGGCGGTTAGCTCATTCTGTTGCCACAGCGCTTTTAAAACCTGGAGTTCTCGTTCTCCGAGAACGGGGGCTGCTCGTTTCGCACTGCGACCCTGTAACCACTGGCGAATCCCTGACTTTTTTACATCCATTGGCGAAAACCGATCTGTTCTCGGTGTTGGTACGTCGACACATAATAACGGTTTTTACAAAGTAACCAAGTCGTCAAATAACCAACCAATGACCAACTGGGGAGATTATCCGTTGAAACAGGGTGTACAGGTGTGCGGCAGTCTCTCATTGGCGATCGCACTCGTCAGTGGTGGTGCGTGGGCTGAAGAGCTGGAAACCATTCATGTCGAAGGGCGTCAGATCAATTTGTTGGGTGAAGCGGTATCCGCGTCAGAAGGTGTGGTCGGGGAAGAAGAGATCCGTGTGCGGCCCATTTTGCGAACCGGTGAAGTGATGGAACTGGTGCCTGGTATGGTGGTGACCCAACACAGCGGTACAGGTAAGGCCAACCAGTATTTTCTGCGTGGTTTTAATCTAGACCATGGCAGTGACTTCGCCACCTCTGTCGACGGCATGCCGGTCAACATGCGCACCCATGGCCACGGGCAGGGCTACAGCGATCTCAATTTTCTGATCCCGGAAACCGTCTCGAAAATTCACTACCGAAAGGGGGCTTACTTTGCCGATGTTGGTGATTTCTCCGGGGCTGGCAGCGCTCAGATCAGTACAGTGAACTATGCTCAGGCTCCGATGATTGAGGCATCTATCGGTGAAGATGATTGGTCGCGATTGTTGCTGACCGGTGGCGTCGCTCATGAAAACGGAAACACCCTGGCAGCTCTAGAGGTAAATCACTATGACGGGCCTTGGAGTGATATTTCCGAGAATGTCCGCAAGAAAAACCTCTTACTGAAACACACTCGTGATCTTGGTGATGGGGAGTTCTCGCTAACTTTTATGGGGTATGACAACAGCTGGAACAGTGCCGATCAGATTCCCGAGCGAGCGGTGACGTCCGGCGCGATTGATGAGCTGGGATCTCTCGATGACAGTTTGGGAGGGGAGAGCAGTCGTTACAGCGTCAGTGCTAACTGGCAGAACAAGCACTGGCAGGTGTCCGGCTATGTGATCGACAGTGATCTCGACCTATGGTCAAACTTCACCTACTACCTGGATGACGAAGACAACGGCGACCAGTTCCAGCAGGTGGACGACCGCATGATTTATGGTGGACAGATTCGCTATCAGCATGAATCCCAATTGACGGGTATGCCGATGAGCAACAGTGTGGGTGTGGATGTACGCGTGGACGACATTGACGAGGTGGGTCTTTGGCACACACAAGATCGCCAGCGCCTGGGCGTGATTCGCAGTGATTCGGTTATGGAAACGGGAGCCGGGCTCTATTGGGAAAATCGACTCCGTTGGTCCGATTCACTGCGCAGTGTGGTGGGCGCGCGTTTTGATTATCTCGGTTACGACGTCTCGGGCAATGTTGGTGTGAATACCAATGGTGTTTCGCTGGCAGCCAATGATGGCGATGGCAGCGATCACCTTGGCTCTCTGAAGGCCAGCCTGATTTATACGTTATCGGACAACTGGGAAACTTACGCCTCTGCCGGGCAGGGCATGCATTCCAATGATGTTCGCGGGGCGACCATTGAAGTAGACCCTGCCGATGGCAGTCAAGTGGACACCGTTGATCCGCTGGTTCGATCCTTTGGGTATGAAGCCGGGTTGCGGGGCTTCATTGCCGATCAATTGAATATGTCGGTTTCTCTGTGGTCTTTGGATTTAGACAGCGAGCTGGTCTTTGTCGGTGATGCCGGCAATACCGAGGCAAGTGGTAAATCCCGCCGTCAGGGGGTTGAGTTGACGGCATACTGGCGTTTGAACGAATGGTTGGATGCCGATTTCGAGTATGCTAACACCGATGCAAAATTAACGGGCCATCCAGAAGAGGGAGACCATATTCCCGGAGCCGTTGAAGATGTGGTGCAGGCGGGGTTGACCGCTCGTTTGTCCGGCGGCGCGTTTGCCAGCATTCGTGCGCGTTATCTCGGGGAGAGGCCGCTGACGGAGGATGCCTCGGTAATGTCAGATTCGAGCCTGGTGTGGAATCTGCGAGCAGGTTATCGCTGGTCGCATTGGCGCGCTCAGGTGGACGTTCTCAATGTGTTGGACAGCGACGATCACGACATCGATTATTACTATGAGTCACGTCTGGCGACGGATCCCTCGGGCGCGGCGATCTCTGACGTGCATTATCACGTCATGGAGCCTAGAACCGTGAGACTGTCCGTCGCCTATCAGTTTGATTGAGGCTTGTTAATCTTAGCGATTGCGTACCGTGAACTGTCCAACCAGAGCGTTGAGCTGGTCGCTCATTTGATCCAGCTCACGCGTAAACTGAGCGGTATTTTCCATTTCCGTGAAGGAGCGGCTGCACAGATCGGCCATCAGATTGATGCTGCCTTCGATCTGACTGGCCACCGCTGATTGCTCTTCTGCGGCACTGGCGATTTGCAGATTCATATCGGAAATGGTTCCGATGGCCGTGACAATACTGTTGAGGGATTGACCGGCCTGATTAACTTTTTCGACGGTTTGAGTTGATGCCTCGCGACTGGACTCCATCACTTTAACCGCAGTTTCACTGCCGTTCTGTAACGAGTCAATCATCTGACGTATCTCTTCTGTCGATGTTTGTGTGCGTGCTGCCAGGGTACGAACTTCATCGGCCACTACGGCAAAGCCGCGTCCCTGTTCTCCGGCGCGGGCGGCTTCGATGGCGGCGTTCAGGGCGAGCAGGTTGGTTTGTTCCGCGATGCCTCGAATCACTTCCAGCACAGAGGTGATGCTTTGGGAGTCTCGGTTGAGGCTCCCAATCACTTCTCCGGTATGTTCAAATTCTCTGCCAAGGGTGTTCACGGACGTGACGGCCTGGTCGACAACCTGGCGACCACCTTCGGCTTCTTCGGTCATTTCAGACGTCGAGGAGGCAGCTGTGCCAGCGTTTTGTGCGATTTCGTTGGCTGTGGCAGCCATCTCTGACACGGCCGTCGCCATGGATTGAGATTCGTTTTGTTGCTTGCCGAGTGACTCGGTATTGCGATCAACCGTTTGTCTTAGATTGCGAGAAGACTCATTTAGGCGCAGGGTCGCGGAGCGAAACTCGATGATGATACCTTCAATTTTTTCTGCAAAGGTGTTGAACCCGCGGGCGACCTCAGCCACTTCGTCACGGTGATTCGGGTTCACTGTCAGGCGTCGCGTCAAATCTCCGTTGCCACTGGCAATATTGGTGAGTGCCGATGAGGTTTCTTTTAATGGCAGAGTAACCGATCGATTGATTACCCAGCCGATCGAAAAGATCGCAAGGATGACCAAGAGGCTGGCGATAAGCGGAAAGGTTGCGGCCTGCTTAAAGTCTTCCTGAAGTTTCATGATGTAGGTGCCCGAGCCAATGATCCAGCCCCAGGGCGCGAAGTTTTTCACGTAGGATATTTTATCCACGGGTTCTTCCTGGCCAGGGTAGGGCCACTGGTAGTCCACCATGCCTTCACCCGTTTGTCGGGCGACGGTGGCCATCTCACGGAACAGATATTTTCCGGCCGGATCTTGAATTTGTGACAAGTCTTGTCCGTTCAAGGATGGCTTGGTTGGGTGCATGATCATGCGTGGCGAATCATCTTGCAGCCAAAAGTAGTTGTCGCCTTCGTAGCGAAGGTCTGCGATGATGTCTTTCGCTTGAGCTTGTGCTTCGGCTCGGCTGAGCTCGCCAGCCTGTTCTTTGGCGTGGTACATCTCCATGATGCTGTAAGCCGATTCAACGAGAGTCTTGTTGCCCTCGATTTTCAGTTCGTACTGAGATTTGTAGAGCCCAGTCAAATTCTCGGCGACGATAACAATTAGGCCAATAAGACAGACGGCTGCCTGAATTAACATCCTTTGCCCAATACCCAGCTGTCTCAACCATGCCATGTCAGTGTGTCCCATCGTTTCTGATCATTCATCCTTGAGTTTAGATCAGGGTGTCATGATGGTATGGCGCGAATGTCTAAAATGGCGCCAAAATCATTTTTGGCGCCAAACGTATGGGCATTATGAGGTGGCGATCACGGAATTCTGACGTTTCGCGGTGATTTGACGCCAATTTTGGAGGGGTTAACTGTCGCTTTTTAAACGGAATGGCCAGTGTTGGTAAGCATCCAGCGCAATTTTGGGGGTGCCATGATACCAAGCGTAGGCAATCTGGCGTTCGAGCGAGACCTCTCTCACATCGGTGTGGATACTCCCGTCTCGATCGCCAAATCTCGCTTCGCCACTGATGGGGTCCACCATGCGTGGCCAAAGGTCGTCTGCGCCAGGCTCATGAACCAGTTCGCTTGGTTGATCTTCAAAGCGTTGCCAGAGGGTATCTGTCATACGCATGTCTTCAAGCCAATGCACGCCGTCGCGAATCGCCTTTTTTATCTCGTCGGTAGGCTCCTGCAAGCGCATCAGTTCGACTAAGACTTCAGCCGTTTCTGACGTTGCCAGAGCCGCCAGCTCGTAGGCTCGGGCCGGGCGTAGCTCGTGGGTGATAGGGTCATGTTGCTGTCCCCAACCCGCGGTTGTCGGGGTGAGGTGGATTTGATCCGCCAGAACATTGTCGATGCCTTTTTGTAGGCTGAGAGCGACTTGGTCGCGGAGTTCAGTCGTGATGGGGAAATCTTGCGGTTGTTCCAAGATGTTTAAGTAAAGGTCGAGAATGTTGGCAATCACGCTGTCGTTGTAGGTCGTCCAGTCATGATAGCCGCCGGCCAGAGGAAAGGTTTGTGGCCAGCCGCCATTGGGAAACTGGGCGGCAACGAGCAGGGCAACCGCTTTTTCCAGGCTGGTGGCGATGGCCGGCGTTGGTTGTTGGCGCCACGCGGATGCCAGCAGGGCAACCTGCATAAAGGTCGCGTTATTATCGAAGGTGGGGACATAGGTGGTTTCGACACCATAGTTTTGTCCTGGCTGTCTGGCGTGATGAAACACATCGGTATTTTTTGACCAGCCACCGCTGGGCGTCTGCCAGCTGATGATGTTATTGACCACCTCCGATGTCAGCCAATCGGGTCGACTGCCATCCTCATTGGGACGATACATGCGTCGCTCTTCCTTGGTTAGATGATGAGCCGGACTGGGTTTGGTTAATCCAGCCGTGACCAGCTCTTTTTCTAGCAGTGCTTGATCGTTTTGCGCGATGCGCTGACTTTGTTCCAGGTAGGTCTCCCAGGTGGATATCTCCGCCTCGGGAAGTTGCTGCAATCGCTCTCGATCAAAGGCGTCGCCACTGTAGTCGCTTTGTCCCGGGGCATCGCGGAAGACGCGATCCATAAAGGCGGTCAGCAAGTCGCGAGCATTGTCAAACCAGGGGTGAAACAGCCAGAAGGTGTGGGGGGTGTCTGGAATGGTGTGGACTTCTGATACAATACCCTCATTGGTGAGAATGTGGATGTAATCTTCCCGGCCGACATGGAAGCGTGGCTGTGCGCTGTTGATAAACAGTGTCGGTGGGGAGTGGGGGCCGGCGTATTGTAGAGGGGAAGCTTCTTGCCAGAGATCTGGCCGCTCTGCGTAGCGTCCGCCCAGCCAGAGCGCCATGTAGGAGACTTTGTCGGGTTTGTCTTCATAGGTTCTGGCGGCTGGAGATTCCAGATCGACAACACCGTCGAAATTGGCAATGGCCTGTATGCTGCTGTCGATGCCATCGACAATGGTGGGTTCGCCGGCAAATTCTGGCAGGTGGCCCAGGTTACCGATGAGGGTCGCCATATGCGCACCGGAAGATGCCCCCATTAATGCGACTCTGTTTGGATCAATACCATAGTCGTCTGCATGCTGTTTGAGGTAGCGAATGGCCGCTTGAACATCGTGCACCCCTGCAGGATATAGCGCTTCGCGAGACAGACGATATTCCACGACCGCGCCGACATAGCCAGCTTCGGCCAGGGCTTCCATCATGGGAATTTGATGACTGCGATCACCCGAACGCCAGCCGCCACCGTGGATACTCAGCATAACGGGCTGTGGCGTGCCATCGCTTTGTGTCGGTGTGAAGATATCCAGATGCAGTGGCCGATCATCGACGGTGCGATAGACGAGATCGCGATGGGCTTCAAAGCCGGATGTCTGCTGATCTTCGATCGCGGAGATAAAGGAATACACTTTTTTGTTTTTCTCGTACTCACGCGCGATGGTGTAGTCGGGCATCTCATTGTCGAGTCTGGCGATTAACTCTCTTTCATCGGGAAACGCTGGAGGCTGCCAGTCGCCGAGTATTTGCGCGGTCGTAAACAGGTTAGCGTCCGCCTGTTTCATCTGATGAACGTCACTGTCGCGCTGAGCGCCGACGCCGCGATTGGCGAACTCAAAAAAGCGGGCGTCGGTTTCTGGTGAGAAAGCTTTACGACTGCCGTCCGGTGCTGTGCCGCCCATGGGGTGCCAAGGGGCGGCTTGAATGTGGCTGTCCATCCAGCAGTTGATAAAAATGGCTTGGCCGATGGCGTTGGGATCTGCATAACGTCCATCGGGAAAACGGGTGGTCGGGTGCCAGGGGCGGCCCAGTCCCATACTGTCATCGGGCACGCCATCTTCTCGGGTCAGGCGTGAGTTGATGAAGACCAGTCCATAAGGGGTGTCGATATCGGTGCTCGGCGCAGCGATGTAGCCGATAGGCGCGGATTTCCCGGGACGAGCACGGGTGACGATCTCTGAGTTCTCAAACAGTGCGCTGCCGCTTCCAAAAATAAAGTCGACGTGACCTTTGATGGTTGCATGACGAAACAGACTGCGGCCCGCTTTGGTGTAGAGCGTATCCTGGTAGCCGCTCAGGGTGACGCGATCGAAAAGCGCGCGATCACTGCCGTTATCCAGCATCAGTGCGACGGCTTGGGTGCCTTTAAGTTTACGTGGGTCGTCCTCGCTGAGGGCGTCATTGGCGGGATAGTCAAAACTGTTTTCAATATGAAGGTCGCGAGCGGAAAAGTCCGTAGCGGTCACCGTTACGGTGGCGGAGCCAGAGGTGCCCCAGGTAGTGTCTGAGCCAGGACGGGCCAGGCCAGAATAGGCGTCGTAGTATAGCCTTGTGCTTGTTTGCCCATCGCCAATCAGTGAGATGTTTGGTTTGGAGATGGTGAGTTTTTCGTAGTAGTCGCCGGCGGTGATATGGATTCGCCAGGGCGTTTTTGAGGCAGAAGGTGCTGCGTCTAGGGCCGCGGCAATGGTATGGTAGGCATCGGCTGCGTCGGGATCGACAACGGCGTTATAATCCGATGACGGACGGACTCCCGTGCAGCTTGCTAAAACAAACATCAGCAGGCTGCCAAACATTATTTTTATTGGCATGAGACATCTTCATTTTCGTGATAGTGAACTATTTGTGGAAGGGCCGTTTGCAAAGTTGCAGTGCCAGCCCCCACGGATCTCTGAGCATCACCAGTTCTGACGAATCGGGCAATTCAACTTTCTCGACAAAGCTCGCGCCAACAGCCATCAGCCGTTCGGCATCTGCATCAGGGTTTTTCGACACAAACGCGAGGTGTAGCAGTAGGGGATTCATGCTGGCGTAATCCGGAACCTCGTCGGGTGGGTTGTTGTAAATTTCCAACATGACTGAGCCTTCAGAATCTTCCAGAAAGTGAGTTCTGGCGGCATCGTCCAGGGCGCGTCGAATTCGAGTTTGTAAATGTTCGCCGTACCAGGCCGCAACAGCGACCGGGTCGGCAACATTGATCGCAAAATGTTCGATCTTCATTAGAGTTTGTACGCTGCTTTTACCAGGTTGTAAGCGAGATCCTGAGCCAGTTCCGCAGCTTCGTCCTCGTCGATACGATGGTCTGCAACGAGTTCCGCCAACCAGGAGCAATCCATGCGGCGTGCCACATCGTGACGAGCAGGGATCGACAGGAAGGCACGAGTGTCGTCGTTAAAGCCCACGGTGTTGTAGAAACCGGCGGTTTCTGTGGCCTGCTGGCGGAAGCGGCGCATACCCTCTGGGCTGTCGTGGAACCACCAGGGAGGTCCAAGGCGCAGGCAAGGGTAGTGACCGGCAAGGGGTGCTAGCTCGCGGCTGTAAACCGTTTCATCCAAGGTGAACAAGATAATGTTGAGCTTGGGGTTGGTGCCGTACTTGTCGAGCAGTGGTTTCAACGCTCGCACATATTCCGTCTGGCTTGGGATGTCGGCACCCTTATCACGACCGAAACGCTGAAAAACGCCTTCGTTGTGGTTGCGGAAACTGCCGGGATGAATCTGCAAAACCATGCCGTCTTCAATACTCATGGCCGCCATTTCTGTCAGCATTTGACCGCGGAAGAGTTCGGCTTCGGCTGGGCTACAGGTGCCGTTTTTGGCCTTCTCGTAAAGTGCTTCGCACTCTGGGACAGACAGGTTGGCGGTTGTCGCAGAGGGGTGCCCGTGGTCGGTTGACGTTGCGCCCATGGAGATAAAGAAATCCCGGCGTACGCGATGGGCCTTGAGATACCCTTCCCAGGTGCTGATATCCACACCGGTGATCTCACCAAAGGCTTGCAGGTTTTCCTGGAAGCTCTCGTAGTCAGGATCACAGACGTTATCGGGGCGATAGGCGGTAACAACTTTGCCAGACCAGCCGCTTTCACGAATTTTCTGGTGGTGACGCAGATCGTCTAGCGGCGACTCTGTGGTGGCAATGCATTCGATGTTATAGCGCTCAAACAATGTGCGCGGCAAAAAGTCGGCGCTGGCCAGCTGCTCGTTGATGCTGTCGAAATAGAAGTCGGCGGTTTCGGGAGACAGGGCAACCTCAAAACCAAAGACTTCGCTGAAGACATGATCCAGCCACATTCTTGAGGGGGTGCCTCTGAACAGGTGGAAATTGTTGGCAAGACGGTGCCAGATTTTACGGTGATCGGTTTCGACTTCCGCACCATCCTGGGTGGGAATACCCAATGCTTCTAAGGGGATGCCCTGGCTGTAAAGCATCCGAAACACATAGTGATCGGGGATGATCAGCAGGCTCGTTGCATCCGGAAACGGTTGGTTATCGGCGAACCAGGATGGATCCGTATGTCCGTGGGGACTGATGATCGGTAGGTCTTTGACCGATTGATACAGTCGACGGGCTATCGCGCGAACGTTTTCGTTGGCTGGTAAAAGGCGGTCGGGGTGCAGTCGCAATGGCTTTTTCATAGGCAAGAATCTTTAAGTGTGTCTTTTTTTGGGTCAGTCTACGGTAATTTGCCACCGGTGGCAACAAGGGGTATATTGCTAATATGATCCCTTTCAGGTGTTTAAAGGCTTATATTACGGAGACTTTGTCTTTGAGGTTGGCCCAGTTCCACTTTTGGCGCGGCCTGTGCTAGATCCAATACTTACTCGGTGGCGCTGGTTGTGCAAGACTAACTTTTCTCTGTTCGAGGAACTACCCCTCTTCTCTGGGTGTCTTTTGAGAAACCGCAAATAAGTTGTCGTTGCGGGCGCTAGCTGTGAAAAGGGAGTCTCTCATCAAGAGCGATCACCAAGTGTAAAGAACGCGGTGATCGAGATCGGATGGGCGGCGGATCCAATCGGGTCTGCTAAAGTAAAAAAACCGGTTTATCTCTGTGGTTTGACGCTCTCCAATGGAGTTGGAGGTTCTTAGGTATCCGGTCGAGTAACTGTCTATGCTGAAAATCCCGCGGTCGGGTTTGCAACGTAGAACACATTGCCAAGGTTGGTTCTGTCGTTGTGCAGAATTGGTAAGGCATTGCTGGCATCAGTGTTGTTTTTTGGGGGTGGTCTTGCGGGCATTGTATTCTGGGGATCAAGATCCATTGAAAAGCAGCATTCAGCGACATCCTTTTAATTTTACGAGAAGGTGAAGGCGTGATGTTGGTCAGTATAATAATAGTGAACTATAACTACGGTGATTATATTGCCCAGGCGATTGACAGTGCCCTGGAGCAAACGTTTGAGCAGGTTGAAGTCATCGTTATTGATGATGGCTCCACCGATAATTCAAGATCGATCATTGAGAGCTACGGTTCTCGAATCAAACCGATCTATCAGCAAAATGGCGGTCAGGTTGCGGCGGCGAATCACTCGATTCAACAGGCCCGCGGAGATGTTATTCTGTTTCTGGATTCCGATGACGTATTGATGCCTGACGCGGCTGAACGTCATGTGGCCGCGTTGGCGGATCCTTCGGTGGTAAAAAGCCAGGGGACACTTCTTGCGGTGGATGAATTCGGGCGCCAGACGGGTGGGCAGATTCCCAGCCATCTCTCGGAATCCGGCGATTACTTTAGCGAGTATCTGCGCTACGGTCCCGGGGTTTACCGTTCGGCGTTTACCTCAGGTAATGCCTGGAAGGCTGAGTTTATGCGCGAAGTCTTTCCCTTGCCCGATGAAAAACATGCATTCCTTGGTACCGACAGCTATTTGTCGGCCATTGATCCTCTCTTTGGCAATATCGCGTCCTTGCCTGAGCCGATCGGCTATTATCGAATCCACGGTGAGAACCGGGGGCCTGCGGGATACACATTCGATCGGGCATTCCTGGAGAAGCGGTTAGGTGCTTATTTTCAGCGCCTCGACTTTGCCCAGCAATGGGTTTCCAAAATGGGGATCAGCCCGCGGCGCCACGGGTGGGTGAGCGCCGCAAACTGGCCGTTAAATTTGGCCCTGGTCGCACTCCGCCGCTTTAGGGGAGAGAAGACGTCGTTGCGAGAGTCGTTGCGTATTGTTTTATCGCCTCTGCGTCGTCGAAAAATTCCGTTTCTACGAGCGCTGTTTCTTACCGGTATTCTGGCCGCCGCGATGATTCTGCCGCGAAAGCAAAGTCTCGAGCTGTCTCGACGGTTGCTGGATCGCAGTTGGGGCTACACGGCCAGTCAGGGCTCGGCGCGACGGTCTTTGAGGCCTGTGGTGGCTTAGTCTAAGTAATATTTTCAGCCCTGTTGCTGTCTGCAACGCAGAGGGTTGCTTCGTTTCTCTGATTATCCAAAAAAACCTCCGCCAGTCGTCTGGCGGGGCAAGTTTCTTTCGGTATTATGGTGGGCGCTTTTCGCCAGTCATTTCCCGAGTCTGCTTGTTTTTTTGAATAGAAGGTTTGTTACAGATAAATTGCAAATGACTTTCATTATCACTAATATCTAGGTGCTTCAAAAGTACCGGACGCACTTCGCGCCACGGAGAGGTAGGAGAAGTACCGATGTTTAGTCCTGGTTTCCCTCGCAGGGCCTATCTGGCCAGCTGCATTTCACTCGTAACATCCTTCACATTGACACAAGAGTCTTTTGCCCAGAGCAGCACCGAATCGACAGATAATGGATTGGAAGAAGTTATTGTTACTGGATCTTACATTGTCGGTGGTGAATTGGACACTGCCACTGGTTTGGGATTAACTCTGCAAGAAACGCCTCAATCGGTGAGTATTATTACTGCTCAAAGAATTGAAGATCAGCTGCTGGGTTCATTGACCGATGTGATCAATTTTTCCCCGGGTGTCTCTTCCAAAGCCTACGACAGTTCTCGTAACGCCTTTTCATCCCGGGGCTTTGATGTCGATAACTATCAGATTGATGGGATCCCCGTCCATTGGGAGGGTGGTTCGAGTGCCGGTGAGACTCAGACGGATACTGCACTGTATGAACGGGTTGAAATTGTCCGGGGGGCAACCGGGCTGTTAACCGGTGTGGGTAGCCCCTCGGCTTCGATTAACCTAGTGAGAAAACACGCTGACAGTAAGGTATTTACAGGGTCCGTGTCGGGGACCGTCAGTCGTTGGGATACATACAATGTTACTGCCGACGTGAGCACTCCGTTGAACGCTAGTGGGTCGGTAAGAGGCCGCTCTGTATTGGTGTACGAAGACGGAGACTCCTATGTCGATCTGGCAGGTAACGAAAAAACGGTGGTCTACGGTGTGGTTGACGCCGATCTCACCGAAGACATGACGTTGAGTGTTGGAGCGAGCTATCAGGATAACGACCCAACCGCGTCCCAGTGGGGCGGATTACCCATTTTTTTTAGCGACGGCAGTCGCACAGACTGGTCTCGCTCAGATACCGTCGGTGCCGATTGGACCTACTGGGCGACTCAGCATGAGACCTATTTTGCCAATTTGAACTATGACTTTGCCGATCAATGGAGTCTGCGAGCTAACCTCAACCGGACCAAAAGTACGTCGGATATGCGTCTGCTGTATTTGTACGGAAATCCAGATCCGGTCACGGGTTTGGGGATGGGGCCGTCGCCTGCCCGTTACGATAATGAGCGGGTCCAGGATGATTTTGGTATACGCGTGAATGGGGTCTACACCTTGTTTAATCGGGACCATGAACTTGTTCTCGGCTATACCTACAGCGAGCAGGATTTTGTCTATGACAGTTATGCTTCCGAAGGCGTTAGCGAGGTCGGCAATTTCTTCGAATGGGATGGTTCCTATCCCCAGCCCAATTGGGCCTCAGCCTCTCCCTTAAACGATGAGACAACCGAGCAGATCGGCTACTATGCGGCAACCCGGCTGTCATTTACCGATGAGCTGAAAGTGATACTCGGAACCCGCATTGCCGATTGGGAAAAAACAGGCCCTCTGATAGACGACTATGGCGACGATGGGGTTGTCGTGCCCTACGCGGGTGTCCTGTATGACGTTATTGAAAACCATACACTCTACGCCAGCTACACGGAGATCTTTGAGCCCCAGGATGCTCTTGATCGCAATGGTGGCTATCTTGACCCGCTGACTGGGGTCAACTATGAGCTCGGCCTGAAAAGTACGTTCTTTGACGAGGCGCTGCAGACCACGGTTACCTTGTTCAAGATCCAGCAGGAAAATCTGGCGGTTGAAGATGGCAGCTATGTGCCGACACCAACCCAGATGACGGCGTATCGGGCTGCAGATGGCGTTGAGAGTGAAGGCTTTGAACTAGAGGTGGTCGGATCCATCACTGAAAATTGGACGGTCAGTGCTAACTATACGGAATTTGATGCGACCGAAGATGCTTCTGATGGCAGCTCCAACACCGTAAATACACGCTTTCCCAGTGAGTTATTCCGGTTGTTTACCACTTATCAATGGCAGCAATTTGTCGTCGGAGGGGGTGTCAGCTGGGAGGGTAGCAACTATACGAATGTGACCAACCCGGCTACCGGAGCGACGGAAAAAGCTGAGCAGGAGTCTTATGCACTCTATAGCCTTATGGCTCGCTATCAGTTTGATGACAGTCTATCGGTACAGCTGAATATCGATAACCTGACGGACGAAACCTACTATAGCCAGATTGGTTTCTATACCCAGCTGGCCTATGGTGAGCCACGCAATGTCAGCCTTCAATTGAAGTATCAATTCTGATCTCCCGCGCCAGGGCGCCAAGCACATGTACAAACTTGCTGCGGCGGTGTGCACGCCCTGGTGGACACGCCTGCCCGTGGCCCGATTCACGTTCTCTTGAATAGCATCGGGTGAATCAACACTGCTGTCGTTACAGTCAGGATTTCATTCTCTTGGGATACCCGTCTGGGTCGAAAAACTGGGCTCAGCTGGGCCCGATTACACGTCGTCGACAGCTGCAAATTTCTTCTGTGCTGTTTTGGGCCATAACATATTTGGAATGGGTCCAAACGTCTATTTTCCATTGTAAACACGTTATCTTCTCAACATTATCGGGGGCTTATGCTGCGCCTCAGGCGCTCTTTCAGGACGTTGAATTATGGCGACAATGTAGAGGAGAGATATCGATGGAAAAGCATTTTTCACCGCGAAGAAGCCGATTAGCCTATGGGATTTCTCTCGCGGCAATCTTGTGCGAGCAACCGGTGTTTGCCCAGGATACGGCAGAAGATGTCAGTCCTGAAGTGGAAGAGGTTGTTGTTACTGGTCGTTATGCTGTCAATGAAAATTTGGATACAGCCACTGGACTGGGTTTGAGTGTGCAGGATACTCCCCAGTCAGTCAGTATTATGACCTTTGAACGGATTGAGGATCAGGGTCTCGATAGTCTGACTGATGCAGTTCTCAATGCCCCAGGCATCAGCGCGAAACTTGGGGACAGTTCACGCTATTTCTTTTCCAGCCGCGGTTTCTCTATCGACAATTATCAAATTGATGGCGTTCCCATGTTGTGGGAAGGAGGCGGCGATGCGGGTGAAACCCAGACAGATCTGAGTATTTACGAGCGGGTAGAGGTGGTGCGGGGCGCAACCGGACTTCTGACCGGTGTCGGGGAGCCCTCCGCTTCTCTCAACCTGGTTCACAAAGCCGCAACCGCACACGAATTGACCGGCCGCGTTTCGGCGAGCTGGAACACTTATGGTATTACTGCCGATGTGGCGACACCCCTCAATAGCTCCGGCAGTGTCCGAGGTCGGGCGGTCGTGAAGTATCAGGAAGGTGACTCTCACACAGACTATCTGAAAAATAAAACCAGCGTTTTCTATGCGACACTGGATGCCGATCTCACCGATATCACGTTGTTGCGTGTCGGTGCGAGCTACCAGGACAACGACCCCAAGGGGTCGACCTGGGGTGGATTGCCGTCCTGGTATGCCGATGGCAGTCGTACCGATCTGCCACGCTCATCGACCATCGGCGCCGATTGGACCCACCGGGCATCCACCAATGAAAATTATTTTGTGCACCTGACACAGCAGATCGCCGCAAGTTGGGAGGCCAGATTTTTTGTCAATGTTGCCAAAAATGATTCCGATCAGAACCTCCTGTATCTTTATGGTTACCCGGATGAAACGACCGGTCTCGGCATGGGCGGCTCTCCATACAACGCCTTGACCGAACGTCATCAGACGGTGGCCGGTGTACAGTTAACGGGAGAGTTCTCGCTCTTTGGGCAAGAGCACGAGGTGGTGACGGGCTATCAGAATAGCCGCCAAACATTCACTAATAAAACGGCGGATCCCCTGAGTTATCCAGAGGTGGGTAATTTTTACGAGTGGGATGGTAGCTATCCCGAGCCGGGCTGGTCATCAACCTACAATGTCATCAATGATCAGGAGACGAAGCAATCCGGCTTTTATGCGGCGACCCGCCTGAATTTGACCGATACGGTGAAATTGATATTAGGTGGCCGGGTGTCGGACACGGAGCAAACAGGGTATTACTACGGGACCATTGATTATGGCGATACGGGTGTCTTTACCCCCTATGCGGGATTATTGGTGGATATACACCCGGAACATACGGGTTATGCGAGCTTTACCGAAATTTTTAAGCCTCAGGATGAAATGGACAGTGGCGGGAGTCTTCTGGATCCTGTTAGGGGGAAAAGTTATGAGTTGGGGCTTAAGAGTCGCTTTCTGAATGGAAACCTGCAGACGACACTGGCGGTCTTCCGAACAGATCAGGACGACCTTGCTCAGGCTGCGGGTACTGTTGTCGAGAATGGTGCGCCGCGCACCTATTATGAGGCCGCGGACGGTACGACCGCCGAAGGCATTGAACTTGAGGTCGTTGGCGAAGTATTACCCGGCCTGGACATCACCTTTAGTGCAACCAGTTTCGAGGCTGAGGATTCCCGCGGCGCCGACATCAACACGGATCAACCTCGGGAGATGATCAAGCTGTTTGCCACCTATCACTTCCCTGGTGCCTGGGAGAAGCTCACGGTTGGTGGCGGCATTAACTGGGAGGGGAGCAATTATACTCAGACCTACAACTACCTTACGGATTATCCGGAGCGCTTGTCGCAGGATGAATACAGTCTGGTCAATCTGATGGCGCGTTATGATATTTCGCCAGAGCTGGACGTGCAGCTGAATATTGATAATCTGCTGGATGAAACCTGCTACAGTCAGATCGGGTTTTACGATCAGTTGGCTTATGGGGAACCGCGAAACTTTACGCTCAGGCTGAATTACCAATTTTGATGCTTTTTGATACTGTGCGGCGGCATACCAGATGCGACTGCCGCTCACTTCCTCTCACTTTCTCGATATTATCTATTTCGTAAAAGTACTAAAACCGTTTCGCGAAAATTCTAAAATGGATACAGTTTTCGGTGCTGTCAAAAAACTGCTTTCATTTTTATATACACAAATATAATAAAAACAATAAGTTATTACTTGTGGGTGCGGTATTCTATACTGCCGGAATTGCTTGAATTGTATCCCTAAATGGGTTTTACTGAACTCGACCAGCGACACCCGTCTTAGGTCATTAAAGTCAAAATTACTATAACGAAAGACGAGAGAGTTATCCCATGTTTGAAAAGCGGAGTTGGTCCACTGATGGACTGGTTGGGGGTAAAAAACAGCAATATTGGCAGCAGGTTGTCAACGAGGCGGTTTTCAATCTCGATATCAAACTGGATACATTGAATGATTTTAATGGCCTTATTGATCTGGTTGAGTTAGGGCCTATCAGTATGAGTCATATACAAGTTCAAGGCTGGCAGACGGTTAAGCGTACGCGCAGTGCGATTGCGAAAAGTGATCGCGGTCAATTTGAATTTGTGGTGATGCAGGAAGGTCAAGTCTTGCTCGAGCACTGTGGGCGCGAGATTACCTTGCAAGCAGGTGATTCATTGCTTATTGATGGACGCCAACCCTATACCTTGACAACGGGGATTCCTCGCTCAGGCAATCTGTCATTTCATCTGCCCGTCAATTGGCTTGAGACCTGGTTGCCGCAGCCGGATCGTATGGCGGGAATCGCCATTCGCGGAAGCAGCCGTTGGGGAAAAGCCATCAGCGAATTGGCGAGCGCCATTCAAGGCGACGCAGAAGAGCAAGCCTCCCTAAATTTTAACCTCTGTGCCGATCAACTTGCAGGCATGATCGCGTTGGCCTTAAGGAGCAGCAGCGATGCTCATCAGTCGCAAAGCCGTCAATGTGGAATTGTATCGTCAGCAAAAGAATTGCTCTGTCAGCAGGCCCATGATCGAGAAATGACAGCAAGCCATTTGGCGTCGTTGCTTGGCATATCCGTTCGTTACCTGCATAAAGTGTTTGCGGCTGAAGAGACCTCCTATAGTAAGGAATTATATGAGGCGCGACTTTCTCTGGCGATGAGAATGCTGAAAAATCGTGACTGTGCAGAGCTGTCTATTGCTGAAATTTCCTGGCGCTCTGGCTTTAGTGATCCCAGTCATTTTTTTCGGCGTTTTAAGCGGCAGTATGGTTGTGTGCCTAGTAAACTGCGACAGTATTGAAATATACAGACGGTTCGCCTACGAGCAATAGTTGGTGCATTTCAGGCAATTGTTTATGAGGCGTTTTGTCGTCAGTCTGGCATCGTAGAAAACCTGCCGGCGCAAAGGTTTGTGGTCGATACTTAGAATAATAATAGAAGAAAAGGACTACTGAAATGGAACGCAGATTTCTCGGTTATCAATCGAGTCTTACCCTTGCTTGTCTAACTCTCGCCGTACAAGCCCAGTCAATTTCAGCTGAGCCCGAAAATCGTCAACTTGAAGAAATTGTTGTTACCGCTCAGAAGCGAGAGGAAAACCTGCAGGATGTGCCTGTATCGGTTGCCGCTTTTAGCGGTGATGGTATGGCTGCGAAGGGCATTGATAATATGCAGGAGCTGGGACAGATGGTTCCTAGCCTCGCGATTTCTAATGCGGTGGGATTCACCATTACTCATCTCCGGGGTGTCGGTAGCTCAGCGATCGGCCCAGGCTTGGAGCCACCCGTTGCTATTTATCTGGATGGTGTTTACTACGCCTCGACCACCTCGTCACTGTTTGATTTTGCTAACGTAGAGCGGGTTGAGGTGTTGAAAGGCCCTCAGGGCACTCTGTTTGGGCGAAATGCGACAGGTGGCCTGGTGCAAGCTTTTACCCGGGATCCTGGTGATGAGTTTGAAGCCCGTGGCGAGGTAGGATACGGCAACTATGAAACTACCACCGGTAATTTGTATATAGCGGGTCCTATCAGCGATACAGTCGCTGTCGATATCGCCATTGTTGCCGGTACCCAAGGTAAAGGATGGGGCACAAACCTGGCTACGGGTGATGATATTTATGATAACGATCACAACCTGACTCTGCGTTCTAAATGGGTAGTGACACCTTCGGATTCGACACGCCTGGTATTCGCCGGCGATTATTCAGATTCGAAAAATTCTTACAATGGTCAGCGTGCGCCGGAAGGCTCTTTAACTTTACCTGTGTTGGGATACGGTGAACAGGGTGGTGACGCCTGGGATCAGAACGGCAATATTACCCCGGAATTTACTAATGAAAATTACGGGGTGAGCTTCAAGTTTGAACACGATCTCGAAAGCTACGCCATTTCCAATTTAATGGCATGGCGTAATTCGGAAACCAATATCACCTTCGATATCGACTTTACACCAGTGCCGCATTTGGACGGCACGTTACTGGTGGATAACGAGGAGCAATTCAGTAACGAGTTTCAAATATCTTCACTGGATGGCGAGCGCTTAAACTGGACTGCGGGATTGTTTTATTTCTGGGCGGAAGGTGCGTACGATCCTTCCGGCGTCTGTTTTTGTAATGCGCCGACCAGTCCCTTTGGCCCAGCCACGGCGTTGGCGAGTTACGGCACTCAAGATACCACCGCCTACTCGGGGTTCGCCCAGGGAACCTACGATATCAGCGAAGCATCCCACGTGACGCTAGGTGCCCGTTACAATTACGAGAAACGCGAGGTTGATGGTGAGACGCTAGCCGATTTCGGCGTCACGGGTAATTACATTCCTCTGGGAGATCCCTATCAGGACTCTCTGGATTTTGAGGATGTCAGTTATCGGTTGGCATTGGATCATCAGTTTACTGACGATTTAATGGGGTATGTCTCTTTCAATACGGGCTTTAAAAGTGGTGGTTTTAATACTCAGTCCATTACCGATCCTTTCTTTTTACCCGAAGAACTGGATGCCTATGAAATTGGCTTGAAATCCACATTATTCGACGGGCAATTGAGACTTAACGCCGCTGCTTACTATTACGACTATACCAACATTCAGGTACAAAAAGTCTCCCTGGCTACAACGGGTATTATCAATGGTGCCGCCGCCGCCATTCAGGGTGTTGAATTTGAGTTCGAAGGGGTCGCAGGCGACAACTTCTCTTACGGTGGTAGCCTCGGTTATATCGATAGTGAATTCGATGAATTTGAGGGGGCGCCTTTCGGTCCGCCCGCGGGAACTTTTGCCCCCAGTGCACCGGGAGATGCCAGTGGCAATGAGCTACCGAAGACGCCTCATTTCCAGGGAACCCTTTATGCCAATTGGGCGATGGCGTTGGCCAATGCGGGCAGTCTCGATCTCAATCTGGTTTACAGTTACAACTCCGGTTACTTTCTGGAAGCCGATAACGTCTTTCCCCAGGACAGTTTCAATAAAATTAATGCAACGGCGAAATGGACCGCACCCGATGAGCATTGGAGCGTAAAGCTGTGGGGTAAAAACCTACTCAATGAAGAGGTCATGAATTACAACTCTACCTTGGGTGACGGCAGCCGTAATGCTTCTTATGAGGCACCGCGAACCTACGGCGTGACCTTGGGTTATGTCTACTAAGCGTTTGCTAAACCCACAGCTTTTATTTTAATACGATAAGTAACGGAACCTTGTGTGGAAGTCCCGGCCAATTCAGAATCTGTAACACCATCAGTGTCGACGAAGCCGGGGCTTTTTTCCTGGAATAAGTCCCAATATGCCTGGGCACTTTATGAGTGCGCCAGAAATCCGTTCTATGTGCTGATCAACATTTACGTGTTCTCAGCCTATTTCACAGCGACGGCCATCAGTGATCCCGTTGTCGGACAGGCTGTGTGGGGCTATGTGCTGTCGGCGGCGGCGGTGATTGTTGCTCTGTTGGCGCCTTTACTCGGTGCTTTCGCGGATGCCGGCGGGCGTCGCAAACCCTGGTTACTCTGCTGTATTCTGTTGGCGATACCGTCTATAGCGGTGTTGTCTTTGGCCGTGCCGGATATGCAAACCGGTCTGTTGTTGATTGTTGTGGCGCTGGTTTTAGCAAATGTTGCCTACGAGCTTTCGTCGATATTTTTCAATGCGCTATTACCCCAAGTCTGTACGCCTACGCGTTACGGTTCGCTCAGTGGTCTTGCCTATGCGTTTGCCAACGGCGCGGGTATTGTGCTGTTTGCCGCCTATTTATTGGGGGCGCATTTTCTCGGTATCAACGAGCGCGTAGTACCTCTGGTGGTGGCCATCTGGTTTGCTTTTTTTTCGATTCCAATATTAACCTTGGTTCCCGACGCCAAAGGGGTTAGCCGTTCTGCCGCTAGTGTGGTGCGTGATGGACTCCTGTCATTGCGTGGATCTCTGCGAACATTACAGCAGTACCCTCAGGTGGGTCGCTACCTGCTGGCTCGTATGGTATTCAACGAAGGTTTCATCATTAATATGATGTTCCTGGGTGTATTCTCCACCGGTATTTTACAGTGGACAGCTATGCAGCTATCGATGATGGGCTTGGTGCTCAGTGTAGTGGCGGTTTTGGGTAGCTTGGTAGGTGGTGCGCTGGACGACAAATTTGGTTCGAAAGCTGCACTTTTTGTCGCGATTGCTGGCTCGCTGGTCACCAACTGTATGATGGTCACTATCCACGCCGATAGCGTGCTGTTTATTCCTGTTAGTAGTGAAGCTGGACCAGGTCTGTATCCGCGAATTGCCGATAAGGTATTTTTCTTTGCCATGAGCCTAGGCGCCTTCTTTGTCACGGCCGCACTGGTCTCCAGTCGCGCCATGTTAGCCAAGCTAGCACCACCGGAAATTCTCAATCGTATGTTTGGGCTCTATGCACTATCGGGAACCGCTACCTCTTTTCTCGGGCCCCTCGTTATTGCCTTGTTAACCCAGGTTACCGCCAGCCAGCATATGGGATTGACTGCCGGAATCCTATTTCTCAGCGGTGGCATGTGGTTGCTTGGCCGTGTCAAAGAATATTGACGGTCATTGATTAAACCGACATTTTTAAAGGCAGACGTCATACACTCTTGATCATAGGGCATGCAGTGACAGTCATTGTGACAAATTTCCTCTATGAGACACTAGGGTAAATCCCGCGCGCCGCTGCGCAGGTTTTATTGCTACCGATAAGCATAATAAAAAAGGACGTCGCTATGGCCGATGTGATGAAAGCGCCAACATCAACAGCCTACAAAATTGTTGATATTCAGGATCCGTTTAAACAGTTATTTGCAAGCCGTGGTGTGCCGGGGACCTTTGTTGGCGGTGATGAAGCTGAGAGTCCCTGGGTGCCCTATGGCGACAATGCGGCAATTCGTTATTTAGCCTTTGATGTCAGACAAAATATTACTGCCAATATCCTTTGGATTAAAAAGGCTGGTGTGGTCGGTACCCACTATCATCGCGGCCGCGTGATTATGTTATGCCTTGAGGGAAGCGTTCGCTATCTGGAATACGATTGGGTAGCAGGACCGGGTGGGTTTATTTGTGAAACACCTGGAGAGTCCCATACCTTGGTAACCGATAATCCCGATGGTGTGAAGCTCTATGGTTGGCTGGATGGGCCTATCGATTTCTACGACGACGAGGGTAATTTCGCCGTAACCATCGATGTGTTCTGGTACATGAACCACTATGAAAGCTACTGTCGCGAGCAAGGCATTCCTATCAATCCTCAGCTCTATATTTGATTCTTCGGTGGGAGACGCTATCTGTGTTTCTTAAGAATGCTTGGTATGTGGCGGCTTGGAGTGACAGTGTCTCGGCGCAGCCTTTAGCTCGTAAAATATGTAATACCAATATTGTTTTGTTTCGAGATGAAACAGGTTCAGTTGCAGCTTTGGAAGATGTCTGTCCCCATCGTTTTGCACCGCTGAGTTTGGGGAAGGTTATCGATGGCAGTTTGCGCTGTCCTTACCATGGCTTGCAATTTGGTGCCGATGGGCGCTGTGTACATAATCCTCATGGGGATGGTCGTATATCTGAGCGAATGCAAACGCGTCACTTTCCGGTGGTTGAGCGCTACGACATGATATGGCTCTGGTTTGGTGAGCCTGAAGAAGTCGATACCACGGCGATTCCTGATTTCTCCTTCAATACGGCTCAAGGCTTTCGTCGCATCGGCGGAGAGTTTGAGGTTGCGGCCAATTATGAATTAATTTCCGATAATATTCTCGATGCTACCCATGGAGAATTTGTCCACGAAGGTCTGCTCTCCAGTGATGGTCTGTTAACCAGTCAGCTCGAAACTATTCAAGACGGAACCACAGTTTGGTCAAACCGTTTCTGTCCCAATGACTTGCCTCCTCCTGCTTGGCGCATGGCCTTTAACGACTATAGCAAGCCAGTGGATCTCTGGTTTTATGCGCGCTGGGATGCTCCTGCTCATATGGTGTTTGATGTCGGTGTCTGTCCGACAGGGACCTCTCGAGCAGAGGGCATGTGGTTGTACGGGACCGATATCGTCACACCCATTGATGAAAAGAACTCAATTTATTTTTGGGCTTTTGCCCGTAGCTATGGGCTCGATGATGACAGTGTTGATGAGCTTTGGCGCGGTGCCATGAAAGTTGCGTTTGAAGAACAGGACAAGACGATGTTCGAAGCTCAACAGCGAGCGATGGGTGACAAAACCTTCGAAGAGATGAAGCCTATATTTATCGCACCGGACGCTGCTGCATTACGAGCAAGGCGCGTGTTAGCCAAGCTCATCGATGAAGAACAATCTTCTTCACAAAAGCCGCTTAGAGCAAACCCCTGTGGTCGTTCACCGTTGGAATTGCTGCGGGAGCGGGAGTCGTTGATTCCCGTTGTACCCTGTACCTGATCTGATACGCAAGGTTGAATGTTCGAACAGGTTTACAGCAGGTAAAAAAATAAACGTCTTCGATACTCATGGAGTGAATGTGTGAGCTCAGTTTTGGAGAAATTTGATATTCGTGGCCGCAGTGCCATTGTGACCGGTGCGGGATCTGGTCTCGGCCTGGCTCACGCGGAGGCTCTCGCTGAAGCCGGAGCACAAGTGACTTTAGCCGATATTAATATTGACTCTGTCAATCGTGAAGTTGATCGCTTAGCCCAGCAGGGATGGACAGTGGTCGCCGCTAGCGTCGATGTCTCTGACGAAAGTAGCGTTGCAGCCATGGTAGCTAAACACGTAGAAAAATTCGGTGGCTTGGATATCGCCTTTGCCAACGCCGGTGTAGGAATCGGTGCTGGCTGGATGGGTGCGGAAGGCGATCGGCCTGCTGAAGGTCAGATCGATACGCTGGATATGGAAGTGTGGAAGAAGACATTTTCCATCAATCTCGAAGGCGCTATCAACACGGTGCGCCATTGCGCTGGTGCAATGAAAGCCCGAGGTCGTGGCGGCTCCATCGTTGTGACCACCTCAAATGCATCGACGATTACCGTTCCGGTTATTTCGACCGCCTATATGGTCTCCAAGGCGGGGTTGGCACATTTTGTCCGCAATGTTGCTTTCGAGTTGGCAGATTTTAACATTCGCGTGAACGCCATTGCCCCCGGTTCCTTTGTTACCAATATCGGTGGTGGCGTTGCTAAGAATCCAGCAATGCGAGAAGTCTGGGATAAATCGGTACCCCTGGGTAAAAAAATGGCAGAGATAGAGCAAATGAAGCCCTTGTCTTTGTACTTAGCGTCCGATGCATCGTCCTATATGACCGGTGCGGAGTTGGTTATCGATGGCGGCGTTGCTCTACGTAGCGGCTTTTAACTTTAAGACTGACCTATAGATAAGATTTTCCCCGAAGTAGGGAATAGAGAGGCAATGTTATGATAAAAACAGAATTAATTGGTTCCTATTGGACGCTAGCGGCAGGCGCGGATCCCACAGGTAATGGTCACGAATACTGTGAACATGATTTTACCAAGCGGGTTAAAGCCGCAGCCGAAGCCGGATTTACGGGAATGGGTTTTTGGCATACCGACCTGGCTCACTTACGGGAGCAATACCAATTTTCAGAATTGAAAAAAATTCTTGATGACCATGGTATAAGGCATGTGGAAATTGAATTTTTACTCAATTGGTTTGTTGATGACGAGCGCCGTAAAGAATCCGATCTCACTCGAGCAATGTTGTTAGATGCCGCGGAGCAGATGGATGCGCGTCACATCAAAATTGGTGACTTTGAGAATAACCAAGCCCCAATGGATAAAATTATTGAGGAGTTTGCTCTTCTTTGCCAGCAAGCGAAAGAGCGCAATACCAATATTCTTTACGAGATCCTACCCTGGGCTTTTAATCAGGTGAATAGTCTGGATCTGGGATTGGAGCTGACCCGTAGTGCCGATGCCGAAAACGGCGGGCTTATTTTTGATATCTGGCATTTTGTCCGCAACGGTGACAGTAATGACGATATCCGATCTAAATTAAGACCTACCGACCTTGTTGGTGCAGAGTTGAATGATGGGTTTCTGGCAATGCCGGAAGATCTCTATGACGCAACGGTCAATCATCGCCTTTTGGTGGGTGAGGGTGAGTTTGATGTGCGAGGGTTTGTGCAGGCGCTAAAAGATACCGGATTTGACGGACCTTTCGGTGTAGAAATTATCAGTTCGCGACTACGCAGTTGGTCGTTAGAAAAAGTTGCCAATGATGTCTACGAGTCGACTATGATGGCTTTTGATGAATGATTCTGTGACCAGTTATTTTGTCGGATGACAATGATTACACTTTCAGCTGTCACTATCGGCATGATGGTTTCGTTCGGTGTTTTTGCAAGTAAAAAATCAGCGGTAATTAAAGGAGTCAGTTACTGACCCCTTTAATCAATTGTATATTTTCAGATTTTTCCTGATCCATTAACTTCTGCAAAAGACGTCGGCCTCTGACAGAATTCGCGTCGGATTTTTTGGTCATTTCGCGCATGTTTTCACCGCAGCGAGAAAGTGCTTTTTCAATCTCCCGAGTAGCAAAAATATCCTCATCTACCACCGGTTTAAGGTAATCGTAAGCACTGTCTAAACCTTCTCCATTCAAGGAAGACATACCGAAAAAATAGTAAGTGGTATGGTGAGTCGAAGGTGTTACCGCATGGAAAACCCGTCGACACTCCAGTTGGCGACCTGGGTCTTCACTCCCTTCAGGTAGGAAGGAGTCGTCAAAGCCGGCGTGGAGTCCTGGGTAATAAAACGTCATACCCGATGCTCGATCGATACTCTCGGCAATATGGGCTCGAGCGGGTGGTGGTGGTGAATTGGCGATATAGCGAGTGCTGCGAATATAGTTTTCGCCCTCTGACAATTCTTCTTCGGTGTCGGCATAAATGGCAGTGCCGATACTGGTACCGTGTAAATATCCCAAATGAGATAGATCCATCAGGTTATCATTGAGTAATTGGTAACGGCCGTCCACCTCATAGTGGTAAAACGGACGTGCCTCCATGTCATTACCCTGATAGCCGATCTCTTCCAGATCCGGTAGTAAACCCGGGTCGGCTTTCGCCGCGTCTCCCATCCAAATCCATAACCACATACCGTGATCAACGACCGGATAGGTTTTTACATGACAGGAGCTGGGAATATTAGTCTGGCCGGGTATGCCTGAACACTTGCCGTCACTACCAAACCGAATACCGTGGTAGGCGCAGACAACTTCATCGCCTTCTAGCAAACTTTCACCGAGGGGAAAATGCCGGTGCGGGCAGAGACCATGGAGTGCAGCAGGTGTCCCGTCTTCTTTCCGGTATAAGGCAACGGGTTTATTGAGAATCCACAATGCTTGAAGTTCATGGTTGACATACTTACTGAATGCCGCGACATACCAGCCATTTTCGACGGCAAAGCAGTCCTCTTTAAATGGGTACATACCTTCAGACTCCCAAGTTATTATTTGTATTCTGAGATTGAAAGTGAATCAAATCTGGAGTAGTACTTATGTTAACCTTAAAACAGGCACTGTCTATGCTTTTGAGCGCACTAGTTCCTGTCTGAAAATGTCAATAAAGTTAATATGAAAGTAGAGAGCGGAAAATAGGCAAACTAATGAACTAACCTGCTTTTTTGCGATGTGCTCAGGCGGCATAACGTCGCTCGTTAACTGCCGCCAATACAAGTAGAGGTTACATCATTTTAAGAACGCACAGCTTGTTTCCCGCTGGGTCCTTCAAATATGCTAGGTAGAGTTTAACGGCGCCAAAATCTCTGATTCCTGGAGGATCTTCACAATCAGTGCCGCCGTTTGCAAGGCCAGCAGCGTGCCAAGCGTCCGCTTGTTCTGGTGTCTCTGCGGTAAAGCCGATGGTGCTTCCGTTGCCTGCTGATGCAGGTTCACCGTTAATGGGCTTGGTCAAAGCCAGAGTCCCGGAATCTGTCCGATAGAAAATTCGGCCTTTATGATCTTCTACACCTGGTGCGTGCCCTAATGCGCCGAGTATCGCGTCGTAGAATTTGCGTGAGGCCTCAATATCATTTGCGCCCAGCATAATGTGACTGAACATGTCGACTTCCTTTTGTTTGCTTCAATTGTTTGTTACTGAATTTCCGCGAAAACTGTAGCATATTTGCATGACATTAAGTATGTCTAATTTGAGTGGTTATAGAGAGTTCAACGCTAAATTACCTGACTGAAAAACCGAAAATTAGTCGGATAAGTACTGGCATTTAAGATTCTCACATGGCAGATTAATTCTACGACCCCTGCTGCGATATCCCATAACATAATAACGATCAGAGGCTTTGATGGACGTCCGTATTCATCGCAAGTTTGATAATTCGGCAAAAGACTACCGAACCATTTCAGTGTCGCCCCTGGCGGCTGCAATGGGTGCTGAGATTTCCGGAGTTCATATTGCTGACCTGTCTGACGAACAATTCGCTGAGGTTGAAGAGGCTCTCTACCGGCACAAAATGATCTATTTTCGCGATCAGTTCCTCGATCACGCTCAGCAAGAATATTTTTCGCGGCGCTTTGGTCAGTTTGCGGAAGACGCCTATACCGATGGCGTACCAGGCCATAGAAATATCCACCCATTGGTAAAAGAAGCTGACACAAAAGTAGAGTGGGTGTTTGGAGACGGCTGGCATACAGATTCACCATTTATCTCCAACCCCCCGGCGATCACGCTATTGAGAGCGGTCGAGATTCCACCTTATGGTGGCGACACCATTTGGGCGAATTCCGCATTGGCGTACAATATGCTCAGTGAAACTATGCGGTCACTTTTGGATGGATTGCAAATCCACATGTCTATGCGCAACGTGTTTATGGGCGTTCAACGATACGGTAATGCTGCCGTTGATGACCCCATCGGTGCGCTGGCGTCGTTGAATCCCGGCGACTTGCCCGAGCATGTAAAACGTAATATTGCTGGAAATTATCACCCGTTAGTACGCCAACATCCTCATACGGGAGAAAAATCACTGTATTGCGATGCGTCTTACGCGGTGGGAATTGAAGGTATGACCGATGCTGAATCGACACCGATATTGAAATTTTTAGCCGAGCATATCACGCAACCGGCAATGACCTGTCGGTTGCGATGGTCAGCGGGGATGGTTGCACTTTGGGATAATCGTTTGTGCCTACATCAAGCATTTAATGATTACGACGGTTTTCGACGAGAGTACTATCGCTCTACGATTGCGGCGCGATGTTAGCGTTTTCGTTTGGACGTTTTTGTCGATTAAATTCGTCTCGTATAGCCACTAAGCGACCCATGGTTTCTGTCACGGGTGCTTCTAAACCCTGTTCTTTGCCAATTTGGACAATGGCGAAATTTAAGGCATCCACCTCGCTTTGTCGGCAATGTAGAAAATCCTGCAACATCGAGGGTTGATGATCCCGGTGATCACGCATAGACATCGCCGTCATTGCGAGTATGTCTTCTTCATAGATGTCCACCCCGACTGATCGCCCAATCGTAACGCCTTCGTGGACCATGGCAGCGACGAGCTCTCTTCCGGCAGGTTGATCACCGAGAGGGCCTGGTGTGCAATTCAATATCGCGCAACTCGTATTCATAGCGGCATTGAAGATTGCTTTGGACCATATGGCTTCTTCGATCTTTGGTTCAAGTTTTGATGGAATGCCCGCTTCGGTGAACTGTTTGGCGAGCTCTTCGAGATGTTCAGAGGCCTGACCATCCGCTGAGAAAAAGGACACGTAACCAGACCCTGTCAGCTCGACGTGACCAGGACCTTTTAGATCTGCGGGGAAGACGGTAACTCCCTGCAACACTCTGTCTGCTAAAATATATTGCAGAAGCTTCTCGCGGTTGCCCAAACCGTTTTGTAGGCTCATAACAAAGGTGTTATCACCAATCGTATGCTGTACGGAGGCTAACGCTGAAAGCGTATGTTGGACTTTGGTAAACACCAGTATAAGGTCTGGCTGCAATGTCACATTGTCGGCCAGTTGGGCTGATGTCGTTATCACCTGGCGATGACTATTTTCTTCAAGTATTAAACCTTGTGAATCGATGGTGTCAACAACTTGCGGATTGATATCGACGAACACAACCTTGTGCTTGGCCAGCGCCAACTTGCCTCCAAAGATGCAGCCCATTGCACCAGCACCCAATACCAAAATATCCATAGTTGCTTCCTGACCGTCGAATTCGGTCAGTATACCGTCGAACTCGGCCGCACAGAAAGTAGACCTGGTGAAAAGGGCAGCACTAAAATTGTGTCCTTCTCGCCTTTCGTGTTTGGGTTGGTTACTATGGTTGCTCGAGCTGTCTATATAACATGCTGAAGGGTATCTTAAACTGTCATTTTGGTTTCTGCTCAAGTCACGTTTTCAACAAGGTGACAAGCCAATAGACGCAAGCAATTATTCTGTCGTTTGAGATGCTCTACATACAAAATGAACAGTGAGGCTTGCCATGTCCTTGACAACACTTGAACATTTTTTGGTGTTAACCGATCGGCTACCGGCGACACGATTCTTCTATAGTACCATTCTCGGATTGGATGTTGGGTTTCGGCCTGATTTGGGGTTTGAAGGTTACTGGATGTATCTCGACGGAACGGCTGTTGTTCATATCGCTGAGCGACAGTCTTATTTTCGTCGCCCCCAAAAAGCAGGCTATGAAACGCGATATCAAGCTTCAATGGATACGGGTTCGTTGGATCATATCGCGTTTCGCGGTGAGAATTCTGGCGACATGATCGATCGACTCTGTGCTCATGGGCTTGAACACAGAGTGCAACGAATTCCTGACATCGGCCTGACTCAAATTTTCGTAAAAGATCCCAATGGCCTTCAAATTGAAATGAATTTTCCTGATGCCACCTAGTGTGTTATCGGCCGTAAATGCCCGTTAAATAGATAGACCGGGTGAAATAATAATAACAGGGGTAGATAGCGAGATGTCGAATAGCATCAGTGTACGTGAAGTGGTAATGGCGTTGTTTGGTCGTTTGGGGATTGACCGTGTTTTTGGCAATCCCGGATCAACAGAATTGCCGATGTTCCGGGACTTATCTGACGATTTCTCGTACGTACTTGGTTTGCAGGAATCCATTGTCGTCGGCATGGCCGATGGCTTTGCCAGATCGACAGGTAATGCAGCCTTGGTTAATCTGCATTCTGCTGTCGGTGTCGGGCACGGCATGGGAAATATTTTTACAGCTTATAAGAATCAGACTCCGCTGATCATTACTGCCGGGCAACAAGCTCGCTCTATCCTGCCATACGATCCTTTTTTGTTTTCTGATCGTGCGACGGAATTGCCCCGACCCTATGTGAAATGGAGTTGTGAGCCCGCTCGAGCGGAAGACGTTCCGGCCGCGATAGCCAGAGCCTATTTTATCGCGATGCAGCCGCCCAGAGGGCCGGTATTGGTGTCGATCCCTGTCGATGATTGGGACAGGCCGACACAGTGGTTGCCCGAGCGTCACGTCAGCCGACGGATCTTCCCCGATCATGAAGAGCTCCTTCGTATTTCGACGTTGCTCGAGTCGAGTCAATCTCCCGCGTTGGTTGTGGGGCCGGGTGTCGCGATGGATAACGGCTGGGATGATGCCATCTCTCTTGCTGAGCACTATAGCGCACCGGTATGGGTGAGCCCGATGTCGAGCTTAGGCAGTTTTCCTGAGGACCATCCACTTTTTGCTGGATTTCTGCCGGCGATGCGCGAAGGCATTGTTGAGCGGTTGCACGGGCATGATGTGATTGTCGCCCTGGGAGCGCCGGTCTTTACGTTTCATGTAGAAGGATTTGGTCCTGTTGTTCCGCCAGGTTCAGAGTTGATTCAGTTGGTGAACGATCCGCAGTTGGCCGCTTGGGCGCCAGTGGGCACCGCCATTGTTGGTGACGTGCAGATCGCAATGCAGACGCTTCTATCGGTATCAAAAAGCGCTGCTCGACCGCTGAGACCAGTTTTTGTTCCGGCGGAAAGAGTCACGGCTTCAGCTGGGTTAAGCGTGGATTTTCTCTTGCAGACCTTGGCAGACCTTCGGCCAGATAACAGCATCCTGGTGGAAGAAGCGCCGTCGAGTCGACCGGTGATGCATCGGCGATTACCTATTACCCAGCCGAATTCTTTTTATACCTGTGCCAGCGGTGGGTTGGGCTATAGTCTGCCCGCCGCTGTGGGTATCGCAATGGCGCAGCCTGAACGTCGGGTGATCGCTTTATTGGGCGATGGTTCTTCCATGTACGCCTTTCAGGCGTTGTGGACAGCGGCGCAAGAACGTGTGCCTTTGACCATTATTATTGTGAATAATGGTCGTTACCAGGCGTTAAATGATTTTTCCAAGCATTTTGGTTTGGAAAAACCTGTGGGTACAGAGCTATCCGATATCGATTTTGTCTCTTTGGCGAGATCTTTGGGGGGTAGCTCCTTGCGGGTTACTGATGCGGAGAAGCTTGCTCCAAGCCTTTCGCATGCCCTAAGTGCAGAAAGCTGTGTACTAGTGGATGTTGTCATTCAGAAATAATTGGGAGTAAAACAATGACAGAAATACATTCAGAGATGAAAGCTATTACGGCCGCGGTTGTGCGAGAAGCCAACTGTCATTTTGGCCTGGAAGAACTGCAGTTGCAGCTTCCCAGAGCGGATGAAGTTTTGGTAAAAATTGTGGCGACGGGGATGTGCCATACGGATATGGTTGTCGGTAGTGGAGACCTGCCTTGTCAATTTCCAGTGGTGCTTGGCCATGAGGGGGCGGGTATTGTTGAGCAGGTAGGAAGCGCGGTTACCAAGGTTGAGCCGGGAGATCATGTGGTCCTGTGCTTTCAAAGCTGTGGCACATGTGAGCAATGCCAATCTGGGCATCCCGCTCATTGTCTCGATGCGTTCGGCGTAAATTTTAATGGTTGTCGCAGCGATGGCTCTCACGCAATTCATAATGCGCAAGGCGAGTCTTTCCACGATCGCTTTTTTGCTCAGTCATCGTTCGCCACCTATGCGCTGGCAACTCAGCGCAATGTGGTGAAAGTACCTAAGGACGCGCCGCTGGAGTTGTTGGGGCCACTGGGGTGTGGAATTCAGACGGGCGCAGGTTCTGTTATTAATGGCCTGAAGGTTGGCTTAGGCCAGAGTTTTGTCGTTTTTGGTGCTGGAGCGGTAGGGCTGTCTGCGGTAATGGGAGCAGTACTCTGTGGGGCTGGCACCATTGTCGCGGTGGATGTTGTCGACAGTCGGTTGGATATGGCCTTGGAGCTGGGGGCGACTCATGTGATCCACGGTAAAAAAGAAGACGCTCTGGCTCGCATTCAAGAAATCACCGGTATCGGTGCACACTTTGCGTTAGATACGACCGGCAATGTGAACTTGATTCGCACCGCTGTAGATGCCATTCGCCCATCGGGCACTTGTGGCATTTTGGGGGCATCACCATTGGGCGCAGAGGTTAAGATTGATGCTTTGGCGCTTATGTCCCAGGCAAAAACCTTGCGCGGTATCGTCGAGGGGGATAGTGTTCCGGATCAGTTTATTCCGGCGTTGGTCGACCAGTATCTAAAGGGAAATTTTCCGTTTGATAAGTTGATAAAATTTTACGATTTTGACCAGATCAATCAAGCCAAGCACGATAGTGAACAGGGGGTGACCATTAAGCCAATTGTTCGAATCGCTAAGGGTTAACATCCAACAGGAGATGAGCTACAGCGTAGCTTATCTCCTGTTGATGCGCGATTTAAAAATGGAATTGCAAGCCCAGTGACCAGTTAGACACATCATCTCCATCAATATCGAAGATTTTGTATTCTGCTTTTAATGTCATGGATGGGTTGGGTGTTATCGCGATTCCTGCACCGAAAAAAAGGTCGTTGCCGTCTTCTGAGGCGAGTTCACTGCCATTATCTTCTGAAAAGCTCATGTCCCAGGCAAACATTCCTGCTTTAGCGTAAAGGTCAACAGAGTCTGAGATAGGTAAGTAGCCAATTCCAGCGAAAGTGACGCCATCAACTTCTATTTCAAAATCGTAACTATAGAAGTTCGCTTCAAAGTCGCCTAGCTTTTGATAACCAATTTCTGCACCGAAGTATTCGCTAAAATTGTATCCAGCAAAAAAGACGTGGCCGTGTCAAACGGGTCTTGGTCGATGTCTGACTGACCGATACTGCCGCCAATGTAGGGGCCAGCTGCGTGCGCTGTTACGGTCACTGCTGAAAGTCCCAGTGCGATAAATATTTGTTTGATCACCTTAAAGTGCTCCTTAATAACTATAGACGCGAGTGGCTAGAGGCTTCGCGGTGATAGTAGGAAGCTGCTGATTGATGACTTGCGTTGCTATCATCTGGTGTTATCAGTGGCTCCCTAATTCAAACTCCCGTCCCTGGGGCGGCGAAGTCCAATATTGAGAAAAAGAGGCTTATATTGCTCTGTTTCGCAGGGGCGTATCCTAGAAAAAAAGCACAGTTGAAGATGTGATTTTGTACTCGTTTTTGGCGTCTTAAGCATCTTTAAAAAAATGGGGAGATTTGCCTGCAATCTGGAGTTTTACGGTGTCAGTCAATCTTGGGAACAAACCCGAAGCCCACGGAAAGCCGGTTCCAAGCGTTAATTTCAAGAATAACGCAAGTGAGTGCCAGCATTTCCTCTGAGTTAAAGGTGTCGGCAGCGTATTGATAGATCGATGTATCGACAGGAGCATCGGAGATCCGTGTTAAGGCTTCTGCCCACGCCAGTGCTGCTTTTTCCTGATCGCTAAAGCAACCGGCTTCACGCCAAGCGGGAAGGACATCGAGCCGCGCCTGTTGTTCGCCGTCTCCACGAGCTTCCGCGGCGTGCATATGCTGACAGAAAGCGCAGTGGTTTATTTGCGAAACTCTCAGTTTTACAAGGTGTATGAGGTTGGGAGTTAGTGTTTCGGAATATTGGATCTTTCCGAGAGCAAGAAGGTGCTTCGGGATTTGTGGACAAAGCTGATAGACATCGTCCTGTTGTATTCTGGAAGACATTGATGTGACCTCATAAAGGATGAGGTATCAGCTTAAACTGGTAAATTGGCTAACGATTGTAGATTTGCGCCAGCTTGCGCTCGCGATAGGCCGCCGGGGTCTCCTGTGCAAATTCTTTGAAGGCGTGGGAAAAGTGCGGTTGGTCACAATAGCCACAGTCCAGAGCAATTTCGGCGATGCTGAGAGAGGCATCCATCAATTGGCGGCGCGCCCATTGTAGACGCTGATATTTAAGGAGATCTCCCGGTGACACACCAACTTGCTGCCGAATCTGTCTTTCCAGGCTCCGGCGGCTTTTGGCGACGAGTTCTGCCAGTGTTGCTGAGCTGTTTGGTCGTTGAATCAATGCTGGTGCGAGTTTTGACAGCAATTCACCGGGCTGTTGAGCGCAGACTGCCGAGGAAATCGCTGAATCTAGAGTTGTGAGGCTGAAAGCGGCTGAGCTTTCGATGATCTTAGCGACAGCGTCAACGAGTTCTGTAGGAAGTTGTGTTAGCAGGTCGATAGAGGGGCGACCGGAGTCTTCCGGGCGAAGCTTCAGAAGGTCGAAGGCGGCGCCAGGGCGAAATCGAAATCCAAACGCATTATGAAAGTTGGGGGCATCGGCTGAAAAGGTTTCCGTTTCCAGCGAGTAGCGTACGGTGAGTCCTGAGTGGGTGGGTATGAAAATCAAACTGCTGCCGCCATCTGGGTAGAGTTTTGGCTGCCGTGAGGCGAGCAGGCCATTGCTAATCTCTACCTGCCACAAGCATTGTATCCAGGGCCGCAACGCTGCAGACGGCCTCTCAAACCTGACGTTAAGTTTTGGATGTGCCGGCTGCTCAGCCCTTGTCGATACGTGCGCCACGGCAAGCGGGGCCAAAGGTTCGGGCATATCAGGACGAGTCAGGTGAATCATGATCTTCGACCTCCAATCGGGGAGCGCTTAAACATGGCGTGACAAGACGCTATAGATACTTGGCGACGATAGCACGAATGCGGCCGAGCGGACTATTGCCGATCAGTTTTTGGTTGGTTAAATTTTGCACCCAAGGGCGATTTGATCAATGCTGAAGAAACGGATGCCTTCTTGAGGAACCTTCTGTGTGGGGGTATGGCGAAAACTCCAAATATACACTCAGCGTGCTCGCGTCCTGGTGTGCGCTTTGGTGGTGTGGTCTGTGGCTGTCTGTGTACGCTGTTGGTGGCGAGCAGGTGGAAAATGTGACCCTTTATGTCGATGTTGATCTGGAGAATCCTACGTGGGCTCAAGTCCATGTCGATACACGTTTTTTGGGAAGCTTTACACTCGTCGCACCGCGGGCTCGAGAGGTGGCAACCCGTGGATCTCCAGTGCTCGAGATTTCCTGCGATCGCGGTACGGATAGCGTCATCGTCGCCTATGGTGAGCCAATCCAATGTGAGACATTGCGTTGGACGGTATCGTTTTTGTCGTTGGAATCTACTCAGGCTCAGGTTTTTCGTCAGCAAAATATCTATTCGTCAGAGGGGTGGTGGGCGCTGTTTGAATGGGATTCGATCCCACAGTTCGAGCCGGATACCCGCATTTCAGTCTGTGGTCGAGTTCAGGCACAACAACAGGACTCCGTTTGTCAGCCATTGCTAAAGGAAACCGATGCCCCTTTATTACTCATTTGGGGGCAGCCAGGTATCCGTATACTGAGTGGTGGGATGGAGTTGCGCATCTATACCGATGAGCCTGGCCGCCAGCTTTTGGGCGAGCGCCAACAGAGCCGCTTGTTGCGGCAATTCCAATATTTGGCGGCACTTATGCCACACAATGATGCGCCTACTGATGTTATAGACGTAGCATGGGTTGGGCTTGATACGCGCAGCTATCCAGCCAGTGGCGCTGCTGGGACTCAGGCTATGCTGTCAAATTATGGGTTGCGGCGAGGGCAGGTCGATCCGTCCCAGGAAGAACGCCTCTTTTGGGTCTCTGGCCATGAACTCTTTCATATTCTTTGTGGTGACCGTTTTCCTCTATGGGTCTCCGAGAGTTTGGCTCATTACTATGGCTACAAATCCCTGGCAAAGTTTGAGCCGCTGACGTCTACGCCAATTCATGAATGGCAGGGGCAGCTGCCGTTTCTCCGCCACAGCGGAATCGGTCTCTACGATATCCACCTAGAGATAACAAGAGATAAGAACTTTGAACACTTTAGCGTGATATACAGTAAAGGGGCGGCGTTTTGGCAGCAGTTAGACTTGATATTAGGGCGCCAGGGGGGAGACGTTAGATCACTATTTTCCATTGCTGGCTGACTCGGGTTCGCAAAGCGGTCTATTGAGTTATGCATTTCGTGCGGCGGTATCTCAGGTTGTTGGCGACACCCTTTATCAGCAGTTGGTGGATGACTTCCTGCTGTGACCCTCATTCCTTGCTTGGCCATATGGACTAAAATGACCCTAGTGTGAGATCAATTGGCTATTTCAAGGTCAAATCGGGTCTCAATATCTTTCGATGTCACTTTAAACCATGATGAAAAAATCCACGAAAGCCATTCTGCTCTCAGGCCTTATATTTCCGGGCGTCGGTCATCTTTACCTTAGACGCTTTATGATGGCTGCCCTATTGATCCTTGTCGCAGGCAGTTGTCTCTACCTGATGGTAATGGACGCGGTCGCCATCGCGACAGACATTCTCAACGAAGTGGGGGCGCAGGGAGTCGTACCCGATTCCGAGTCGCTCCGACAGATGATAGCCGATCGTCGCGCTGCAGAGGGCCGCGGAGCGGGGATTCCCGGGCTCATTTTAATTCTCTGTTGGCTGGTGGGGATTTTTGATTGTCTTCGAATTGGTCGTCAAAAGCCGCAGCCGGAGGAAAAGCCTCGGGATATTGTGGAATTCTGACTGTGGTTTGTCTTGGTGGATCGGCAGGTCAATCTATCCGGCTGCAAGATGTTACTCGCCGTGTAGATTGACCTGTTTCAGTCGATCGTTACGGCGACTGGTCTTTCCCAAGTTCATAAAGGTTCACAACATCGGTCATGGTAAGTTGACCAATGACGTGTTTTTCCTCGTTCAAAAGCTCGTAGAGTGGGCCCGCTTTTTCGGTGTTGTAAATACTGAAAAGAACCAGAGCGTCTTCCTCGGCACCACCGCTTTCCCGGTGAGGGCACTCATCGGGCTGGATGACGGTATGTCGGCCCGTAGGACGCACTTCTCTGATGCTGCCATCCATTTCATAGATTATGTGCTCGCCTTGTATGACCAGGGTTTTATTGAGTGAACAATGGCGGTGCAAGATGATGGGTTGTCCTGCAGCAAAGCGAAAAAGCACATCCGCTCGTTGCTGATCATCATCGACATGTAAAACCTTAAATTCAAAATTCTCCAAGCCTTCTAAACGTTGCCAGCTAATCGCGTCGGTCAGTTGTGTCATTGTTATCGTCCTTATTGAATGAGCAGTTCAAGTCTACTCAATGGCATCATCGTTGTTGAGCCTATTTTTCTCGAATTAGAAGGGATATTTTCCCGGCTTGTGGGTGCATCCCTGCTTTTTTTAATGTGGATTGATTGCTGAGCTTGATGCGTTACAGCTTTGCTTTGCGGCCAAAACGCTTTAAAAGCCGAGTAAATTTTGGGCAGTCGAAATGTCTTTCATGGGGGCAGTCACTGGCATGCTGGAGTCCGTCTCGAATGGCTGACAGTCGTTTTATTTGGCTATCCAATTCAAGGGCCTTCTGACGTAACAGCTCTCTGTTGAGCGGGCGGTTGCCCTTTGGTAATAGATCTTTAATTTCGTTAAGGGAAAAGCCGGATAAACTTCCGAGATTGATCAACGCCAGTTGTTCCAGTACTGAAGAATGATATTGACGCCGGATACCCTGTCGGCCACTTGTCGCAATCAGCCCCAGTGATTCGTAGTAGCGTAAGGTTGCCGGCGTTAAGCCGGATGCCCGACTGACCTCTGATATATCCATGAAATCTCCATTGCGCGAATCAACGTCTTTCGCTCTTGACTTGAAGTGGGCTTTAAGTAGTAGCCTATGTTGCTGAAAGGTTACGCACATGTCGAGTGCGGAAGCCAAAAAGTCTCTGATGCCTTACCTGCCTTCAGAGACACATTAATGTTTTCATTGTTTCAATTGGTCTGACCAGGGAGAAAATACAATGCACACTGATTTTTGGCACGAAAAATGGTCACGTATGGAAATCGGTTTTCATGAAGGGGAAGTAAACGAACATTTGCACAGTCATCTTGATCGGCTACGTTTGCCTGCAGGCAAGCATATTCTTGTGCCACTGTGTGGAAAGTCTCGAGATATTGCCTGGTTGATGGAAAAACAATTTCAGGTGACAGGAATTGAATTAAGTCGAGTGGCAGTAGAGCAATTATTCGATGAGCTCAACGTTAAACCAGACGTAAAAACCGAAGGGGAATTGACACGGTTTTGTGCGCCAGGGATCACGGTTTTTAATGGTGACATATTCTCAGTCGAGCAGTCTATGTTGGGTAATGTGGACGCCATTTATGATCGCGCCGCGCTGGTGGCTTTACCCGATGATATGCGTCTCAAGTACGCAAATAAGTTGATGGAGCTGACACTCACCGCGCCGCAGTTGTTGATCACATTTGAATATGATCAAAGTGTGCAAGCCGGACCGCCATTTGCGGTGACAGAGTCTATGTTGGCCCAGTACTATGCATCTTTCTATCAGCTAAGCCTGCTTGAGCGCGTCGAATTGCCAGGGGGGTTAAAAGGAACCTGTCCCGCAACCAGTGTAGTATGGCTGCTGGAGAAAAATAGAGGCTAACCCCCCCCCTCGGCTCTGTCACTTTTATTTCGGTGTGGCGTTTACATTGATCTGCCGACACTGTTATTTGTTGCGGATCAATAGTGGCTTGGTCAACAGTACGGCGGTTTGGCGCAAGTTAACTATACTTTGGGTGAATTTGCGCCGATTGGCGTTTTAGTAAAAAGCTCAGAGAGCCAAAAATGGATAAGAAGATCCCGGCTTTCCGAAACAATCGTCTCGGAGCCAAGCTTCTCTGTTGTACCTTGGTTATTATCAGTCTGTCTGTCCTTATTATCGTTACTGTCGGTGTCTACCGCCAATATCTCGAGGACAGTTCACGTGTTTATCTGGCGTTTGATGATATTAAAACGGGATTTCTCGACTCTCTGGCCGTTGCCATTTGGCAATACGATTTGCCCTTGATCGATGCTTTGTTACAAGGCATCGATCAACGCCCGAGCATTACTCATATCAAATTGCAGGGCGACGGTATTGCCGACCGTGTGCTGGGTGTTCATCCCGCTGCAGACACGGCGATTTTCCGCGACTATCCAATAGTTTATCGACAAGTGGATGGTGAACTCTTACAGCTCGGTCATCTTCAAGTCGCGGGCAATAGAATCACCCTGTTAACCAGTCTGCAGGAGCACGTCCTGGTTGTGGCGGCTGTCGCGATCATTCAGGTCTTGTTGATTTCTCTCCCGCTTTTGATGGTTTTTTACTTAATTGTTACCAAGCGGGTACAGCGTTTGTCGGCAGAGGCGGCGCAGATGAGTCTTTCGAATTTACAAGATCCTATTTCTGTTTCGGCCGATTCGTTAACCGGTCGGTTCGATGAGTTAACCCAATTAAGTGGAATTTTGGAGAACCTGAGGCGAACACTAAGAGCCGAGATCGACGAGCGGCAGGTCGCATCTTTGGCATTGGAAGAGAGTGAAAAGCGTTACAAACTTGCCTTGGCCGCTTCAAACGACGGCTTGTGGGATTGGGATGTCGACAGTCAAACGCTGCATTTATCTGACCGTTGGTACGCTATTCTCGGGCTGGAAAAAGACGCGATTGATGATATTTGGGAGGCATCCTTAGCACGCGTGCACCCGGATGATATTGACCGGGTAACCCATGTGATCAACGACTTCCTGGCGGCTGAAAGCAAGCAATTTTCGGTAAAATTCCGTGTCAAGCATACGTCGGGAGACTATCTCCATATTTTGGGGCGAGGGCAGAAACTTGTCGACAGCGCGGGTGAGGTCAAACGGTGTCTCGGCACGCTGATGGATATGTCACCGCTGATTGCTGCGGAAAATATGGTCAGTAAACTCTCTTTGGCAATGGATGTCTGTCCCATTCAAGTCGCCATACTGGACAACAGCGCCTATCTGGAATATTGCAATCGTAATTTCCGGCGTCGCGGTGCGATTGCTGACGTTTTATTTTCTTCGGGTATAAAGCAGCAGTCCAGCATTGTGCAGGGGGACATCAAGCCGCTCGTTAGGCTCAGAGACGCCATCCGTGACAGCCATCGTTGGCAGGGTGAAATTCCGGAAGTTGGATTGCACGATAAAAAGCAATGGTCCTTCGTGACGGTAACGCCAATTCCCAGCAATACCCAGTGGGGTGGGGGATGTCTGATTTTGGTCGAAGACATCACTGCCCGTAAAGCTCTGGAAACCTCATTGCTTAAGCAGGCATATCATGATGCGCTTACCGGGCTCGCCAATCGAGCGATGGCGAAAGAGCAATTGGAGTTTGCGATCGACCATGCCCGGCGCAATCGGTTGGAAGTTGGGATACTGTTTGTCGATTTAGACGACTTCAAAATTGTGAATGATTCAATGGGCCATGAAGTCGGAGACCAATTTCTTATCGAGGTGGCCAAGCGGTTGAAATCTTCAACCCGTGCCAGTGAACTGGTTGCGAGATTGGGGGGGGATGAATTTATTATATTGGTGCCGGTTCTACGCCGCAGGGAAGAGTTGGATGTCCTGGCCAATCGGATTCTGTCTAATTTGGCAGAACCCGCCAAGATTGCCGATTGCGAGCTCTACCTGTCGGCGTCAATTGGTATCAGTGTCTTCCCCGACGATGGGCGCAGCTCTGATGAATTGATCCAGCATGCGGATACGGCCATGTATCGATCCAAGGGCGCTGGAAAGTCGCAATTTCATTTTTTCTCTCCGGAAATGAAAGCCAATTTACAACAGCGCTTGGCCTTGGAAACCGGACTACGTAAGGCCCTGGAATTTGAAGAGTTTGAGGTGTTTCTACAGCCCATTGTCGATCTGTCTACCGGTGGGGTGCAAGGCGCTGAATGCCTGATTCGCTGGAACAGTGAAACCCTCGGGTTGGTAATGCCGGATTGCTTTATTCCTATCGCAGAAAAGGGACGCCTGATTAATGAGATTGATCATTGGGTTATGGAGCGATCTACCGAAATGTTGTCGGATCTTCGAGGTCGCTTTGGTTATGATGGCTATCTCACCATCAATATTGCGTCGACGGAGCTGTACCAGGAAACCTTTGTTGAGGATGTGAAGCAGTTGTTGCAGCGATCAGACATTCCCGCCGAACGTTTACAGCTGGAAATTACTGAGCGGACAATACTGGATTCTGGCACTGACGTGCTCGAGAGTATCTCGCAGCTGGATAAGCAGGGCGTTAGACTGTGCATTGATGATTTCGGCACTGGCTATTCTGCGTTAAATTATCTGGTAATCTATCCCTTTTTAACGGTTAAAATTGATCGATCGTTAATTTGCAATCTCGAAAACGATGATAAGAACCACCGTATTATCGGCAGTATTATCTCAATGGTACACAAACTAGGTATGAAGGTTGTTGCTGAGGGGATTGAAAACGAAGCACAAAAAGAACTGCTAGAAGAAATGGGGTGTGATTTGGGGCAAGGATATTTTTTGGGGCGCCCAATGAATTATGATGGCTTTACCAGTTTCCTGTCGCAACGGCATTGATGATGGCGCCTACGCTCCGTAGCGGTCGACAATTACCCCTTGCGGTATTCGCTGTAGCGACTCTGCAACTTATCCTTGGGCTGTTGTTTTCCGAGCAGGCATCTGCTGCTGACAAAGGTGAAAGTTCTCCGGTTACAATCATTCGTCATATTCCCAGCCAGATCGAAGATGATCCACGTATGGATTATCTTCTCGGCTTGCTCAAGCTCATTTTAAGTAAGGTTGAGGGGAATTATCAGTTGCAACCCGGCCCGGCTATGAATCAACCTCGGGCTCTCAAAATGCTGGGGCGCAAGATCGATGTCACCTGGGGTGTCTCCAATCCCGATATGGAAGAAGATTTTCGCGCCGTCTATCTGCCTATTGATAAAGGGTTGATCGGTTATCGGCTGCCTATGGTAAAGGCTGAAAACATCAACTTATTTCGCAATGTGAAAACGTTACCGCAGTTGCGTCGACATGTGGCGGGACAGGGGCGTGGCTGGACGGATGTTCGTGTGTTGCGGTACAACGGTTTGCCAGTCCGTGTCGCCAACCACTATTCCGGATTGTTTATTATGCTCGACAATAAGCGATTCGACTATTTCCCCCGCGGAGCCGGTGAAATTCTGCTTGAACTCAGCCAGCCTTCGGCGGCTAATTTAGCGATAGAGAACAATCTGATTATTCATTACCCTGCCTGTTATTTTTTCTTTGTGGCAAAAGACAACGCATCCCTCGCGGAAACTCTGACGCTGGGTTTTGAGCGGGCAATCAGCGACGGTAGCTTTGAGGCGCTTTTTCAACAGCACTTTAAGTCTGCAGTACAAATTCTGAAAAGTGGCCGTCATATTATTGAGTTGGAGAACCCAATGATCAGTGACCGTGCACCCATTGATCGAAAAGAGCTATGGTTGGATTTAGGCAACGATTAGGTCTTAGGCCGGTAGTGTTCCCTGAAATTTTAGCTCAATCCCACCTTGTCGTTTGTTGAGCAACCATCGACCGTTTTCTTTGACGATTTCATCAGAAAAGCTGCCAACCAGCAGTGTACTGTCCGCAATGACGGGTAATCTGTCTGCTGCTGGACCAGTAACCAGCCAGACGCGGCTTTGTGCCTCTACAGTTTCTGGATCTAGGACGTTAAAAGTACAGTTGCTGATGATGTGGCAGGTTGTGCGGGGTGGTCGCGCCAAAAATGACGCTAGAATCGCCTCTCGGCCCTCTACGCCATTGTGGGGATCACTAGGACGAAACAGAATACCGTCTTGAGTGTAACAGTTGGCGAGGGCTTCCCAATCGTTATTATCCATCAGCATGGTCACTTTATTGAGAAGTTGCTGACATTCCCATTGAATCTGATTGATCGCGTCTAGTTTCATGTGTGTCTCTGTTTATTCTCTTGGGTTGTCGGTTAACCACGTTATTAGTGCATTGGCGATTTTCTGAGGGGCCTCTACGGTTGACATATGCCCAACGCCCTTCAGTGCAACCAAGTTAGCCGAAGGTAGAATACGTCGCATGTCTGCGTGTTGAGCAACGGGGCTCCAATTGTCCTGATCGCCACTGAGTAATAATGTCGGGACGTTAACGGTTGCCAGTACAGATTCGGCGTCGGGTCTTTCCAGTAAAGCCTGGATTTCACCGTGAAAATCCTCCGTTGTATGGCGCAAAATCATGTCGCGTAATTCTGCCATCAGGACTGGATCATCGCGTCCTGAGACGCTCATCATCGGCGGCAGCCAGCTGTCGGCGACGGCGGTCATTCCCTGTTCGTCAGCGAGGTCGAGCAGTTTTTTACGACCGGGGATTTCACTGTCGCGTTTGGCATGTACTCCAGTATTCAATAGTGCCAAGCGAGCAATCCTGTCAGGTGCCTGTCGGTAAACCTCCAATGCAACACGCCCCCCCATGGAATGGCCAACCAGGGCAAATTGATCGGGCATGGCATCGAGTACTTTGGCGGCCATTTGAGCGATACTTGTGCAGCCAGCAAAACTGAACGGCGTAGGGCTGCACACCGCGTTTAGGGAAGGAATGACGTCTCGCCACATACGGGCATCGCAGAGGAGGCCGGAAAGTAGCGCAACTGCTGGCTTGTTTTCCACCGGTTGACTCATCGAACAGAAATCCCCTTAGCGATTGTCGTAGACAATATGGCCCAGTGCGGTATTTGAAATGGGCACGTGATAGTGCCGGTGCAGTTCGGTGATTTGAGCGTTGAGAGCCCCGCGCATAATCAACCACATGACCATTTCACAGCCTTCCGTTCCCGATTCGCGAATGTACTCGGTCTGAGAAATTTTCGCCAAATCTTCGTATTCGTTGAGCAGTTTATCGAGAAACAGATTATCCCAGTCACGGTTAATCAGGCCGGCGCGTGGGCCAAGCAATTGGTGACTCATGCCGCCAGTACCCCAGATCTGAACATTCAGATCGTCGTCGAAATTGGCGACCGCTTTGCCAATGGCGCGACCAAGATCCAAACAGCGCTGGCCGGAAGGCGCTGGGTAGATGACCGTGTTCACCGCCAACGGAATCACCCGGCAGGGCCAGGCGTCCGGTTGATCGAAGACCATCGATAAGGGCACGGTCAAACCGTGATCTACTTTCATTTCGTTGATGATCGTCAGATCAAAATTTTGTTGGATGACCGACTGGGCGATATGCCAGGCGAGGTCCGGCGCGCCTTTCATCACCGGTACTGGTCGAGCGCCGTAGCCTTCGTCGGCAGGTTCGTATTCTTCACCGCAGCCAATGGCAAAGGTTGGAATTATTTTCATATCAAAGGCGGTGGCATGGTCGTTATAAACCAAAATAACCACGTCAGGCTTTTCTTCCTGTATCCATTTACGGGTAAATTCATAGCCGCCGAAAATGGCTTTGTGTTCGTCTTTTTTGGAATCTCCGACATCAATCAGGCGACCCAAGAGTGGTACGTGTGACGTGCCGAGACCGGCAGTGATCCGAGCCATTAGTCTTGCTCTCCTATATAGCGATTGCCTTTGGGGGAGCGACCACCGTTTTTCATCATGTTCATATATTCTTCGGTGGTCATGTCCGTCATCGTCGAGACCGCGGCAGCGACGCTGAGGCCATCGGTCGAGCTGACTTTTACCAGGTAATAGATATTGCCGCCGAGGCTGATGAGTCGGTTAAAATCGCGGTCCAGAACTCCCTGTTTTTGTTCTTCTGTCATGGGCCACTCGTCCAGGTAAGCCCGTTCATCAGCTTTAAAGCGCTGGCGGTTTTCCTCTTGCATGAGTGACATGCAGAACTGGTTTAGGTGGTAGCCTTTTCGCGCCATATCCGCGTCGAAAACAGTCGTGCCGGGAATATCGAGATAGGGTTTGTCGAGAGCCATAGAGTCTCCTGATAGAAGGTTTCCAGCCCGACTCAATCGTGCATCGGGCTGGCGGAGCAAGCGTACTATTCTTCGCGCCAGCCCTTCAATCCAGAGTAGGATTTGCGGGCAACTTCAGAGTAGGGTACAGCAGCCACAACGGCTTTGATTTCCATCTGCTTATGGGGTTCAACGGTTGGCTTGCTGGTCCCGCCATTTTCTTCACCCCATACGAAAACGACCTCCGTGCCGGGTTCCGCAAAGGCTTCATCAATCATCGCCAGGGTCAGCATGACGCGTTCGTTGGAGGTGTAGGCGCACCAGGTGGACATTCCAATCACTTCACCGTTGACCATGACTTTATCAAACGGATGCATACAGTAAACGGCTGATGGGAAGTCCATAAACTTGCCGCGTTCGTTCTCCTTACCAAATTGAGACATGATGACACGAGCGACGTCGTCGTCATCCAGGACAAGCGTGACTTTTTTGCGCTGTTTTTCTTTTGCCATTTTTTCCAGTGCTTCACGACCGATAAAATCATGGTCGAATTTGACGAAGAAACCATAGCCGAGATCCCAGGGTGTCAGATAATAGTCTTCAATGTTGTCTGATTTGAAGCTACCACCCAGTGAGCAGGTGCCTTCATAACCGTCAGCGGGCAGCCATTCACGATAGCCTTTCATACTGTCGCCCGTATAAATGGCCGGCAGCGGAGAGGGGATCCAGCCGGATTCAATGGTGTTGGACGCATAGGTTCGTCCACCCACTTGCTTCAGGCCGAATTCTTCTCCCGCTTCAACAATAGCGGCCTTTATGGCAGCGCCATCTTCCCAGGGACCGAACAGCTCGAATCCGGGTTGACCGGCCATGCCGTGCCGTAGCGCGGTAACCGTTTTGCCGCCGATGGTTATTTCGCACATGTTAAAGAATTTTAAGTCGGGTGGTGTTTCTCCCAGGACCTTTTCCATGGTCTTCATGGCATTCGGGCCTTGGATTTGATAGCGGTAAGACTTGCGAGAAGATTTGTCTTTGCGCATCGCCGTGCGCTGATCGAGGGTGCAGGTGACGTCATAGCCGCCCGTTTCGGCATGATATTGCACCCAGTTCAGGCTGGGTGCCCGTCCCACCAAGTTGAACGTATTTTCTGCAAGATAGAAAAGAATGACATCGCCAATCACGTAGCCTTCTGGTGTGCAAGGGACAAACTGTTTGGCTTTGCCCGGCTTGAAGCCTGCGAAACTGTTAATGGCTAGCTTTTCTAATAATTTGAAAGCGTCTGGGCCTTCCACCAACAGGTCTGCCATGTGGTAAGACTGGTCAAACAGGCAGCAGGTCTTCGCCCAGCCGCTTTGCTCGTCACGCCAGTTGGTAAATTCTGGTGGTACGCCTGGATAGACGTTGGGCCCAACCTGGGCATTGCGCAGCATGTTGGCAATGCTGTCCGTGGACTGGAGTTTTTCTTCGAGGTTTTTATGCGCCATGATCTTATCCGTTATTGACTGTGTTGTGTGGAGAGGCAATGGGAAGTTGCCGTCTTTTTCTGGTAGATCGTTATTGTGTCGTCCCCGCTTTTAGCGGTTATGTCTTATTCCCTAATTTGTTATTCCCTAACCGCAACGGAATCCGGGACAATAGTCTCCGTGACGTTGAGGTTACTCTTCGGATGTATACAAAGAGTTTGGGTCATAAGTCGAAAATATTTCGCCCTGGTTATTCTGTTTATGGTTGTAAGGCTATCCGAGGTGACGACTATAAATCAACAATCTGGACACAAAAAAGTTGTTTTTGGTTGATATTCAGCGATTAATTTAACGGTTTTTCCCAAGGTTGTATCCCATGTTGGCGCTATTGATTGTCGGTAGAGCCCCCGGAATTCACGTGGAACCCCGGGTTTCAGGATTTTCTTGCGGAAGGATTGACAAAGTCTTACGTCGCCTTAGAATGGATACAAAACTAAATAATGTATACAAAAAGGGTGATTCTCGGGTTTCTTCAGAGTTTGTGCAGCCTTGTCGAAGTCCAGCTTCATAATGACGGGCTTAAGGGTTACCGTGCGTATTTCGAATTGCCATCTAAGAGATTTTCTATCTAATAAAGAGTGAAGTAAAACAATGGATAATACCTTCATACTGACCATTTCATGCGAAGACAGTCCTGGCATTGTTGCCTCAGTGACGACCACCCTCTATGAGGCGGGCGCTAATATTGTGGACGCTCAGCAGTTTAATGACCCTAACACGGGACACTTCTTTCAGCGTATCGCATTCACCGTAAAGCCGGGCATTGTGGTGGCCGAAACCGTGGAGCCAGCGTTGAAAGATACGATTGGTCGCTTCAACGGTAAATGGCAGTTGAAGGGGGCTTCAGAGCACAAAAAAGTCGTCATTATGGTGTCTAAGCTCGATCACTGTCTGGGGGATTTGCTCTATCGAGTGAGAATCGGTGAGTTGCCCATGGACGTCGTGGCGATTATTTCCAATCATCCAAAGTCTGCGTTAAAAGTGTCGATGATTGGTGATATCCCTTATCACCACTTGCCGATTACGCCAGAGACCAAGCCGCAGCAAGAGGCCCAGATTAAGGCAATCGTGGAAGAGACGGGGGCTGAGTTGGTTATCTTGGCTCGCTATATGCAAATTCTCTCCGATGACATGTCCGCCTATCTGTCGGGGCGCTGCGTCAACATTCATCACAGCTTTCTGCCGGGCTTTAAGGGCGCTAAGCCATATCACCAAGCGTTCGAACGTGGTGTAAAACTGATTGGGGCGACCGCCCACTTGGTTACGGCCGATCTCGATGAGGGGCCAATTATTGAGCAGGATGTTGAGAATATTACTCACGCGGATACGCCCGATGACTTGGTTCGTAAGGGGCGCGATATTGAACGTAGAGTTCTGGCGAGAGCGGTAAGTTACCTGCTGGAAGGGCGGGTATTGCTGAACGGCTCGCGTACCATCGTTTTTAGAAACTGAGCGATATAGAAAGGTGTATACCAATCTTTCAAGCCCACTGTGAAAGCGAATACTGAGGGAGTTCAAAAAAGCCTCAGTATTGTTATGGGCATTAGCATTTGCTTCGCCCGCCAAAGCATAAGAAAATAGCGCCCCTTTGATTTCGCCGTAGCCTAGCGGTCAGGCCATGGGGCCTTCGTACTCACGATGTTGGGCGCTGGCATGTCGTCTGGCCTGCGGGGCAATTGACTCCTGCGGTGCAGATGCATGTCGGCCTGAGTTGTGAGTTGACATGATCTAGACAGCCGTCCGGTCGGGACGGTATGCGATATTATCTGATAAGGATGAGCCATGAGCGCCCTGATTCTGGATGGCAAAGCCGTTGCCAAGCGTACTGAAGCCGAGTTAACCGAACGTGTCGCCCGGTTGAAAGAAAAAAGCGGCGGCCAGACGCCAATACTGGCGACGATCTTGGTGGGTGGCGATCCAGCCTCAGCCACCTATGTCTCCATGAAGCAAAATGCCTGTCGTCGCATTGGGATGGACTCCATTGCCGTAAAGCTTCCGGAAGAAACCACCACTGAAGAGCTGTTGGCAAAAATCGAAGAGCTGAACAGTAATCCCAATTGTCACGGGATCCTACTTCAGCATCCGGTACCTGAGCAAATCGATGAGCGCGCCTGTTTTGATGCGATCGCACTTGCAAAAGACGTCGATGGCGTTACGTGTTTGGGATTTGGTCGCATGGCCATGGGCGAGGCGGCCTATGGTTCAGCGACGCCGCAGGGTATTATGCGGCTGTTGCAAGCTTACGACATAGAAATGAACGGCAAAAATGCCGTTGTGGTTGGCCGCAGTCCGATTTTGGGTAAGCCTATGGCAATGATGTTGCTCAATGCCAACGCAACGGTGACCATCTGCCATTCTCGAACACAAAACCTGGCTGACATTGTAAAGCAGGCAGATATTGTCGTTGGTGCCGTGGGTAAGCCCGAGTTTATCAAGGCTGACTGGATTAAGCCTGGCGCTGTGGTGCTGGATGCGGGTTATCATCCAGGCGGTGTGGGAGATATTGAGCTGGCGCCGCTTAAAGAGACGGCTGCGGCTATTACGCCAGTGCCCGGCGGTGTTGGCCCGATGACAATTAATACGTTAATTCTTCAGTCGGTTGATGCCGGTGAGAAGAAACTGGGCGTTTAAATTTTTAGTATCAGCGCGGAACTAGCAATGCAGCAGGTCTATCTTGGTCTCGGTAGCAACATTGATCCTGAGCGCAATATCGCGGCAGGTATTGATGCGTTAGGCGAGCAGGTTGGGCCGCTGTCTCTGTCCAGTTGCTATTTAAATCCTGCTGTCGGATTTCGTGGAGCCGCCTTTATTAATCTGGTCGTCGGATTGCGTACGTCCTTGCCATTGGCCGAGTTGGCCGTTGTGCTGCGGCAGTTAGAGGTTGAGTTCGGTCGCACCGCAGATTGTAAAAAAAATTCCTCCCGTCATCTCGATATCGATATTTTGACGTATGGGAATTCGCTGGGGCAGCACAGTGGTATTCAATTGCCTCGCAGCGAAACGACTTGCGCGGCTTATGTGTTGGCGCCATTTGCCGAGCTGGCTCCAGACTTGGTATTGCCGGGTCAGGAGCTGACGTTGCGGCAACTGTGGCTGCAATTTCCCAAGTCTGGTTTAAATCTGGAGCGAATTTCTCTGGATAATTACGCATTATCGGTGGGGTGATGGATCTTTTGATTCTCTGAGATTTGTCTTACTGTCTCTTGTCAAAACAGCTCTCTTGTCGCCCTCATCATTCATTAGTTTCTGCTTCTTTTTAACAAGGCTAGTTTATGGAGTCCTCTCCTTTACAGACGCTTCGCGAAATGATCCTCTCCGGAGAATTGGTTCCCGGAGAGCGCATTACAGAGGTGAGTTTGGCGGATCGTCTTGGCGTGTCGCGAACACCGATTCGTGGTGCGCTGCCGATTTTGGCCGCAGAGGGCTATATCGAGCCAGTTGGCAAGCGTGGATATTCCGTCAAGAAATTTGTTGCCGCCGAATCTCTTAAAGCGCTCGAATTGCGGGCGTTATTGGAAGGCGCTGCGGCGAAATATTTGGCGGAGCAGGGGGCGAGTGAGGAGGTATTGCTGGAGTTAGAGCTTTGTCTGGTGCAAGGGGATGAGCTTTTTAAAAAGCGGTATTTAACCCATGACGATGAAGAAAAGTATGGTGAAATGAACGCACGCTTTCACCGAATTATTGTCGATAATTGCGGCTCTCCACCCCTCATCACTTTCGTTGAGCGTCTGAACAAAATGCCGTTCATTAATCCATCGGTGTTGGTGTTCGATCAAGTGGGATTGGATAAAGCGTATGAGCTGCTGTTTCGCGCCCACGGTCAGCATCACGCCCTGACTGAGGCCATACGTAACGGCGATGGTGCCCGAGCGGAATCCTTGTTTCGAGAGCATGGAAATTCCCAGCGGCAAAGTCTGTTTTCCCGCGCGAAAAAGCGCAATATCGATATAGAGAAAGAGTTGGAGAAAATAACGCCAATCGTACCCGTCTGACGTTACCGACACTTATCGCAATAAATGTTGAAACCTGCCGCGCTTGTGTGCGGGTTAATTCTAAATGTTCTCCCGGTCATGGCCTGTGCTGGCAGTCCCGTCAGCAATAATCCGGACTTTCCTGGCAAATCCCTCGTATAGCTTTTCGGTATTTCCGTTTGCAGTATTCCGTTGAGAATGCTGTCTGAGTGGTTTTGGTTAACATCAGGAATTTTGTGAAAGCGTTATCTCTATCTCGTCGCACAGCCTTAAGCTGGCTTGGGGGTGCAACCTTATGGCACCTCACCTCATCGGCATTGGCAAAAGCCTCTGGCTCTCCCTATCCGAATACTCTGGATCATGAAACAGAATCTCGCATAGGCAGCTTGCTTACACAAATGACCTTGACGGAGAAGCTGGGGCAGCTGGTGCAATACAATGATGTCGGCGTGGCTGCGACCACGGCTGCCGATGGCGATGCGCTGCAGGCCTTTAATCCGGATGCTGAGACGACGGTAGACCCTTTGGCACTGGCAGCCAATGGTGGTATGGGGTCAATGTTGAACATTGTCGGTGCGGAAAAGACGCGACGATTTCAGCGGGCTGCGGTTGAGGACAGCCGCTTGGGAATACCGCTGTTGTTCGGCGCCGATATTCTTCATGGCTATCGTACGATTTATCCAATTCCACTTGGCCTTGCAGCAACCTGGGATGCGGATGTTGTGGAACAGGTTTCCGCTGTGGCCGCTGCTGAAGCCACGACAGCCGGCGTCCGTTGGTTTTATTCGCCGATGGTCGATGTATCCAGAGATGCTCGCTGGGGGCGTGTTGCTGAGGGCGCCGGTGAGGATCCCTACCTGGGGGCGGAGATGGCAGCCGCTTACGTACGCGGCTATCAAGGAAAAAACCTGGCAGACCCACAGCGCGTGGCCGCCACGCTGAAACACTTTGCGGCCTACGGCGCCGCTGAGGCGGGGCGGGAATATAACACCACCGACATGTCTGACCGCCAGCTACGCGAGGTCTACCTGCCACCATTTCGTCGAGGTATCGATGCCGGTGCCGCTACCGTTATGACGGCGTTTAACGCCTTAAATGGCGTTCCGGCAACGGCGGATCATTATCTGCTCAACGATATTCTGCGAGACGAATGGGGATTTGGTGGGGTGGTGGTCAGCGACTACACCGCCGTCAAGGAGCTGCTCAATCACGGTGTCGCCGTCGACCCGGCAGAGGCCGCCAAGAAGGCGTTTATGGCCGGGACGGATATCGACATGATGTCGAATTTTTTCGATCGAGAGTTACCCGAACTGATCGCCCGTGGTGAGGTGCCTATGGCGGCTATTGATGCGGCCGTCAGGCGGATATTGCGCGTGAAATTCGCCTTGGGTTTGTTCGACGACCCTTACGTTCAGGGTAGAGAAGTTACCGCAGCCGTTCCCGCACATCGGCCCGCGGTCAGAGAGGCGGCGGAGAAATCCTTCGTCTTGCTGCAAAACAAGCCGCTAGGCGGTCAACCTTTGCTGCCGCTATCTGCAAGATATAAGCGAGTCGCCTTGATCGGCCCATTGGCGGATAGCGCCGTTGATATGCTTGGCCCTTGGAGTGGCTCGCCGAAACGGGAAGATGTCGTGACCTTAAAATCGGCATTGGCGAAACGAATCTCAGCAGAAGGTGTGGAGCTACACGCAGTAAAGGGGCTTGCGGGTGTTGATGTGGCGTCGTCGGACTCAACAGAAACTGACATCGCCGCGGCAGTTGCTGCCGCTCGAGATGCTGATGTTGTCATTATGGCTCTCGGTGAGTCTGGTCAGATGAGTGGCGAGGCAACGTCTCGTACAGAGCTGGAGTTGCCTGGCCAGCAGCAGAGGCTGTTAGAAGCGGTTCACGCTGCAGGAACGCCAATCGTCTTGCTGGTCTTTTCTGGTCGACCGCTGGTGCTTGAATGGGCGGCAGATCATGTTCCGGCCATTATGGCGGTTTGGTTTCCTGGTACTGAGGCAGGCCATGCGCTGGTGCGCACCTTGTATGGTGATGTTTCTCCCTCCGGGAAATTACCCATGTGTTTTCCCCGCAATGTTGGTCAGCTGCCTCTCTATTACGGTCAATTGCCCACAGGCCGTCCGGCTAACAATTCTGACTATGGCCCTTCAACCGGGGGCGGCAAGTATGTGTCACGCTATATCGACTCCCCAAACAGCCCGCGATTCGTGTTTGGTCACGGCCTAAACTACACAGAATTCCATTATTCAAATCTACGTTTATCCCGGCAAGAGGTGGGGCGGTCAGGCTTGCAGGGGACTGGTAATGATGAAGTCGTGCGAGTGACAGTGACGCTGGCGAATCGTGGGAATTCCTCTGCCGATGAGGTTGCCCAGCTCTATGTTGGGATAACAGGGGTGAGCTTATCCCAGCCGGTGAAATCGCTGAAAGGTTATCAGAGAGTATTCCTGCGGCCTGGTGAGCAAACCCTTTTGAGCTTTTCTCTGAGCGTAATTGACTTGTCGACGATCGGTCAGGATGGCGCTGCATCCCTGGCTCCCGGGCGCTATCGAGTGTGGGTTGCAGGCAGTTCTCGCGTGGATGATGCCGTAATGGCGAGCTTTCAGATTCTGGACTAATCCGGTTCTGCAGTAGGAGGGGCTTAGGTGTAAAGCCGCGTAAAGATCTCTGCAGAAACAATATCTGCTTTGACAATGTCTGCCTTGGCAGATATTGTTTCGGCAGATTCAGCGGAGGCAGACTGTGAACGCGAAACCTTATTCAAAGGAATCTTTTCGAACGGCGGATTCCATTGGGTATTTATTAAAAATGGCCCACTCCCTCATGATTTCTTCGGCGGAAGAAATTTTTCAGGACAACGACATTTCATTTATGCAGTGGGTTGCGATGCAAAAGATTCGCGAGAATGCCGTTGTAACCTCCGGTGATCTCTGCCGTGCAACCCATTACGACAGCGGCGCCATGACCCGCATGATCGATCAACTGGTCGCCGCTGGCTATGTCGTGCGCGAGCGCAGTGAGCGAGATCGTCGGGTTGTGCAGCTAACCCTTACCTCGGCCGGTGTCGATAAACTCGACCAAATGCTTCCAATCGTCGTCGACAATCTAAATGCCTACTGCGATGAATTTGACGATGAAGAGTTCGCCATGCTGGTGTCTTTGCTCAAGCGTATGATAGGTCGCATCTGCAAAGTCAGCGGTCGTCCATTACCGGAAGCTCTGAGATGATGGTTCCTCCCATGCTGAAAAGTGGTATCGCTGCGACCACCTTGGTTGCATTACTCAGTGGCTGCGCCATAGCGCCAGATGTTGATCAGCAGGCGAGTCGGTTATCAGACAATCAGCTGGGACTGCACGGTATCTCAGTTGACCCTGCGACAGCACAGTGGTGGCAGGCTTATGCCGACCCCCAGTTGAATCGTTTGATTGAGTTGGCCCTACAAAACAACCCGGATCTCTCGCAAAGCCTTTCCCGTCTTCGTGCGGCCAGAGCACAAACGCTGGCTGCGGGCGCGCCTCTACAGCCTCAGGTTGATTTATCGGCTGACGCCACCCGCCAACGTCTTTCGGAGAATTATATTTATCCGTCGCCCTATGCAGGTTCGATGCGCTGGTTTGGTGACATGCGACTTGGGTTGAACTGGGCACTGGATTTCTGGGGGCGTCAAGACAGCCTGCTGTCTCAAGCGGAATCCCTACAAGCATCTGTGGCCCTCAATCATGAGGGGGCGAGACAAGCGTTGTCGGGCGCCGTGGTTGAAGCTTACCTGCAATATTATCGGGCAGAGCGTTTACTGGCGATTGCCGAAGCCAGTGAAGCCCAACGGCAGTCGCTGGTGAAATTGACCCGTGGCCGTGTCGATGCGGGGCTGGACACTGAGCTGGAACTCAAAAATGCCGAAACTTTGCTGCCGCAAGCAAGGCAGGCGAAGTTGCAGGCGCAGACGTTGCGAGATTTGGCGGTACATCAGTTGGTGGCGCTTTGCGGGGATGGCGCGGAAGCTTATGCGACGATCGAGCCCAGCCATTTGAGTATCGATGCTGGTTTACAGGTTCCTGATGAACTGCCGTTGAACCTGTTGGCAAGGCGCCCGGATCTGCTGGCTGCACGCGCCCAGGTCGATGCGGCCTCCGCCGGTAAGAAAGCAGCTCGCGCAGCCTATTATCCGCAGATTAACTTAACTGCATTTGCCGGGTTTCAAGCGATTGGGCTCGACGATTTAACATCCGGCAACAGTAAGGTTTACGGTGTCGGTCCAACCTTTTCGCTGCCCATTTTCGATGGTCAACGGCTCGATGCGAATTACCAGGGAGCCAGCGCTGATCTCGATCTCGCTATTGAGACTTATAACGCTGCTGTCGTGGATGCGATTCGCGATGTCGCGGATCAAATCACTAAGCATCAGTCGTTACAGCAACAAAAGTATGAAGCTGCGGCCGCGTTACAGTCCGCAGAGGGCGCCTGGACGCTGGCAAAAACACGGTATGAAGCGGGGCTGACAGGGCAGCTGGTGGTCCTTGATGCGGAATCCCGTATGTTAGACGCCCGTCGCAATATGCTGGCGGTAGATGTGGATCTGGCCAGTAGTGAAGTAGAACTGTTAATGGCGCTGGGGGGAAGTTTTCTCCCTCAGGCCACCGCCAATACTCCGGCATAACCGGAATGGAGCAACGGACAATGTCACAAGCAATACAAGAACAAAATGAGAGCGGCGTTGAGACGAATAACCGCAAAAGAAATCTGCTGGTGCTGGCACTGGTTGTGGTTATTTGCTTGGCTGCCTACGCAGCATACTGGTGGTCCCACGCCCGTTTTTTCGTGAGCACCGACAACGCTTATGTCACCGGGGATATCGTACAGATCACCAGTGAAGTGCCCGGCACGGTAACCACGCTAAGCGTTGATAACACAGAGAGTGTCACTCTGGATCAATCTCTGTTGTCTTTGGATCCGGCTGATGCCGACATCGCGGTTGCCGAAGCCAAGGCAGATTTGGCTCATACGGTGAGGGAAGTTCGTGGATTGTTTGCGAGTTCCGCCGGGCTTGAAGCTCGCATTGACAGTCAGCGGGTTGAGTTGGAAGGAGCCAAGGCTGATTTGCAGCGTCGAGAAAAAGTGGCGGCAGCGGGCGGAGTTTCCCACGAGGAGCTACAGCATTCGAAAGACGAAGTTGCGCGATTGCAGGCGTCGCTCCAATCGACTCGCGAAGATCTCGCTCAGGTCAATGCGCAGATTGATAATACCACCCTCGACGATCATCCGGATATTGACGCTGCAGCAGCACGGTTACGGAAAGCCGTACTCGATCGTCAGCGCACGGAAATTAACGCTCCGGTCGCCGGTGTTGTCGCTCAGCGACGTGTTGAAATTGGTCAACGCATTGAGCCAGGTGATCCCCTAATGACGGTGGTTCCTCTGTCGTCGGTCTGGGTCGACGCCAATTTTAAAGAAGTACAGTTACAACAGGTTCGCGTCGGCCAGCCGGTTACCCTAGAAGCCGATCTCTACGGCAGTCGCGTTGAATATCATGGTCATGTTGCGGGATTGAGCGCTGGGACAGGCAGTGCGTTTGCGTTGTTGCCCGCGCAGAATGCCTCGGGTAATTGGATCAAAATTGTCCAGCGTCTGCCGGTACGTATCGCGCTGGATCCGGCCGAACTGGAACAACACCCTCTGCGTGTAGGGCTGTCGATGAACGTGAAAATTGATGTCCATGACACATCTGGCAGTATGGTGGCAACCCAAGTGCGACCCGCGCGGCAAGTCGACCGCCACAGTGCTAAAGATGCCCGTGAGGCTGAGCAGATGATTTCCAACATCATTGATGCCAGCAACGGAGCCGCAGCGCTTGTTGATAATGTTGATCTCAGTGCATTGGTGCGTCCGTGAGCCAGTCGGCGACAGCGTCCGCAAGTGGCAGCCAAACCGGTGTTCCGGATGTCCCGGCTCGGGGGCTGGTGATCATTGCACTGGCGTTGGGAACCTTTATCCAGGTGCTGGATACCACCATCGCCAATGTTTCCATCCCTACTATCGCGGGCAATCTCGGTGTTTCTTCCAGTCAGGGTACCTGGGTTATTACATCATTTGCTGTGGCGAACGGGATTTCTCTACCCTTGACCGGTTGGTTGATGCAACGCTATGGCGTCGTTAAAACATTTGTCGCATCTGTAGCTCTATTTACTCTGGCGTCATTTTTGTGTGGGGTCGCCTGGAGTATTGAATCTCTGATCTTCTTTCGTATTTTGCAGGGCGCAGTATCTGGACCCATGATTCCGGGCTCGCAAGCACTGCTGATGTCTCTGTTTCCTCCGAATAAAAAGGGTTCGGCATTGGGCATCTGGTCGATGATGACCCTGGTAGCGCCGGTGTGTGGCCCAATTTTTGGTGGCTATATTTCCGATAATTTTGCCTGGCAGTGGATCTTTTTAATTAATGTTCCTGTCGGCATCGCCTGTAGTGTTATTTGCTGGCGAGGTCTGCGTCACCTTCCTACGAACACCCGTAAGCTGCCGATTGATGGCATTGGTTTGGGGTTGTTAGTGATTTGGGTTGGCGCCCTGCAAATTATGTTGGACTTGGGGAAAGATCGAGATTGGTTTGCATCACCATTGATTGTTACTTTAGCCATTGTAGCGCTGATTGGCGTTGTGACTTTTTATTTGTGGGAAAGAGATGAGAAGCATCCGATCGTCAATTTGAGTTTGTTCAAAGACCGCAATTTTCTCGTGGGCACCATCGCGCTTTGTCTCGGCTTTGCGGTACTTTTTGCATCCATTGTCGTGCAGCCACTTTGGATGCAAACCTGGCTCGGTTACAACGCAACCTGGGCGGGCTTGGCGACGGCACCGAGTGGTTTGGTGGCCATGTTTATTGCCCCGATTGTCGGTCGTAAGCTGGATTCTATGGATGCGCGTCTCCTGGCCAGTGTGTCGTTTATGGTGTTGACGTTTTCGTTTTATCTACGCACAGGTTATAACGCAGAAGCGTCCTTTTTCGCATATGTTGTTCCCATGTTATTTCAAGGGGTGGCAATTTCTGCTTTTCTGGTGGCGATCATGGCCATCGCGTTACAGAATATCAGTCCTCAACAAATGCCTGCAGCCAGCGGATTGATGAATTTTATGCGAATTACGACCGGCAGTTTTGCCACCTCTCTGGTCACAACGTTTTGGGAGCATGATGCGGTGCGGCATCAGACGCAGCTGGTTGAGGGGGTAGATCCAACAGTATTGCAACAGTCCATTGACTCATTGGCTAATCGAGGAATGACGGATATTCAAGCGATTGATCGAATTACGGAGCTGTTACTGAATCAGGCTTATTTAAAGTCGATTATAGATTTCTTTGCGATTGCTGGTTGGATCAGTCTTATCGCCGTTGTTTTGGTTTGGTTTTCAAAACGTGCATCGAATTAATAGCTGCTTGCAACTCTGGCACTTTCCGATTGATACATGCTTTAGTGTTTGAATTGTCCCACGGCGCTCAGCGTTCTTCGCTGAGCGTCGTTGAGCTGTCCCACCAAAGACTCCAGTTCCGTAAAGTTATTTTGTATTTGTGACGCTTGCTTTTGTATCGTGATGGCGTTTTGTGTCGCGTTGGAAACCAGTTTGAGCTGCTGGTCAGACGTTTCTCGAATTCGACGAGTCTGATCATTGACGGCACTGATATCCGCCGTGAGACTGGTGAAATTCTCCAAAGATTTTAGACTGTTGTCGCTCGCCGAGGCGGTGGCCGTTTCAGTATTTTGCATAAGTGTCCGCAATCGGCCGGCTTCCGAGCGAATGGCGTCAAGCACGCGACTTATTTCTCCTGTCGACTGTTTGCTGCGCATTGCTAACTGCCTTACTTCATCGGCGACAACTGCGAATCCTCGGCCTTGATCTCCAGCCCTGGCGGCTTCAATGGCCGCATTTAAGGCCAGCAAATTAGTTTGTTCTGCCAGTTCATTGACTTGGTCTAAAATGCTCTGAATATCGTTGCTCTTCGTGAATAGCGTCTCGCTGCCAGCAACCGCTTGTGCGTTGACGTCCGCCAGTTGATTGATGCTGGAGCAGTTGTCTTCGATTAAGGATTGGGTGGTATCGGTAATCTGCAAAATCGCCCGCACTGACTGGCTACCACTCTCGCAGAGGCCCATCATATCTTTTGACGCTGCGCCTACTTGTTCAAAACTCGCGCCGATTTCAGAATTGTGTGAACTCGCGCGATCAAATAACCTACGAGTATTTTCCGAGAAAGCAACCAGTTGGTTAACATTCATCTGAGTGCTGCCGGATGCTCTCTGTATTTCTTGAAACAGATCGTTCAGTGACTTGATCATGGTATCAAGGGCTTGCGCAATCTGGCTGCATTCGTCCTGGGCGCGAGTGTCAAGTCGTACCGCCAGGTCACGATGGTTAGCAATGTGCTGAACCTGGTGAATGAGCGTGTTGATACGTCGGCGTGTTCGTTTGAGTGACATAGCGCTGATACAGACAATTCCAATCACGAGAGTTGAAAGGCTAAACATCAAAAGGTGATTGAATTTCTGACTGCTTGTTGCCGTTGCCTTGGAGTGTTTTAGCAACAGAGACTTATTGGCTTCGAGCGTTGTTTGAAAGCCGTTGATCACGGTTGTTGCCAGACCGAACCAATTGTCAGGCGTCAGATTTAACGGCGCTACGCCAATCGGTGCATTGGCAAGTACTGCATCGATGATGTTGATGAATTGTCTGGCTTCGCCTGTTGATAGCGGATTCTTCAAACCATCGGATTGGGTAAACGTTGCCTCTTTTTCAAGTTCATCTAACAGAAACTGCAGTTGGCCATACCAGACAGATATGTCTCTTGCGGCTAACGTGGATAGATCTCCTGCTGCGAATACGCCATTCATTCTGCCTCTTAATTTACCCAGTTGCTCTTTTATCCTGGCAAGCAGTAGGGATGTCATCATGGTATGGCGTACATTGACTTGGCTGACATCGATCGCCATTTTAATTGATGTTTCTAGTAGCAAATGATTTAGGTCGGAATAGTCATAGAAGACATTCGATGCGTTGTTCGAATCTACCGCAGAACGAATACTCGACAAGGATTGCATTTTTTTAATACATGATCGAAGTTTCTGGAGTAGGGGACAATATCTGTGTTGAGCATGCTGAGCTGCTCACTTGCGATACGGACGGTGTCATCAACAGTTTTACGTTGCTGGACGATTTTATCCCACAGAGCGGGGCTCTTAGATTTCAGATAACCCGCAGTCATTCCGCGTTCGACGGCTACCTGATGGGCGATATCCTGAAACTCATTGCTTAGAATAACGAGATTATAATCTGAGTTGGCACCTCGTGTAATTTCACTGTTATTTTGCACGAGGTAGAAAGCACCTGCCGCGAGCAGAACGACACTTGTCGTTAAGATGAACACAAAGTTTCGGAAAATTGAGGCGCGCAAGAACATAAGCTGTCCAGTATAGAGGCGTCATAAGGGATGTAACTAATACTAGTTCAGACTTTTTCACCTGCTAGTTTGCTCAGCAATTCATGTCTTTATAGGCGAAATAGGTTTAAAAGAATTTCATTTATATTCCATAATTCTCCAACTTATTCATTTAGAATGAATTTCGCGCCTGTGCTTGCCCGGTAAATAATTTTATTTTTTACCGCTATCTCTGTAAGGATCGGATTCTCAGTCAGGTCTTCCTTGGTACTTTGACCAGCCAATGACAAGGACTTGATATATGTACTCGGGAATTTCCCTTAGCTCATCGTTGTTAAAATTTACCAAAGGTAGTATCGCTGCAGCTGTCATTTTGAGTGCGACCGGAGCAGCATCCCTCGTAAACGCTGCGCCCAACACCAATACAACTTATGATCGTGGTGGTGTTGTCTACATTATGAAAAATGGTGCCCAGGGAAATGTGATCTCCGTGTTCCAGCGCAAGCGTAATGGTGATCTGCAGGCTCTGCCGGCGGCCAGTGCGGCGACGGGTGGATTGGGCGGCGGAGACAATGCTGCGGTCGATCCTTTAGGATCGCAGAGCTCGCTCTATTTTGACGACGAATTGCACATGTTGTTTGCTGTAAACGCCGGTGACAATAGCATTTCCGTCTTACAGCCTTCGCCCAACGGGCGTCGCTTGACGTTGTTGTATAACATCGCGTCTGGAGGAAAGATTCCCGTCAGTTTGAAATCCAGTGGCGGCTATTTGTATGTCCTGAATGCTGGCGAAAGTGGCTCCGTAGCTACCTTTAAGTTGGGAAAAAAGAAGCCTCGACTGGTTAATCAGCGGTCTCTCGGATTGAGTAATGCGTCTTCAATACCTTTTGATCAGATCAATGCGCCTGGCCAGGTTGGATTGGATGAACTGAATCGACAACTGGTGATTACTCATGGTGGCGGGCAAGAGGTGCTAACGATAGCGTTGAATGACAAGGGCATTCCAAGTGGCGGTATCGTCCATTCGGCAACTCCCGGTGTTGTACCTTTCTCGTTTGCCGCAACGGACTTTGGAAACCTCTTGGTGACCGAAGCGGGCTCGGGCGCTGTAACATCATTTAATCCCCCTGCTGATGGCAGTGTACTGCAGCTTAATACAGCAAGCGTCGCCAATGGTCAGGCTGCAACCTGTTGGATTGTCGTTCACGATAAAGGCTTCGCCTATGTCAGCAATACCGCGTCAGACACCATCAGTTCCTATACCTATTCTCGTACAGGACAATTGACGTTGCTCAACGATATTGCGGGGGCGGCTATCGGCGCACCGACCGACATCACCTTGGCGGCAGGAGGGCGCTTTCTGTATTCTCTAAATCCTGGCAGCGGGACTATCTCTGGATTTGCGATTAATCCGTACAATGGTCGTCTTCGTGAGGTCGATTTGGAATCCGGTCTTCCAGCGGGGCAGGGCATTCAGGGAATTGCAGCATTTGATTTTTAAGCGCGTTCTGCTGGATGATCTGCGTCCTTGGTATCCGAGTTAATCACAAGAAATGTCGTAAGGAGGGCTGATTAAGACTTATCTTGGGGTGGTTCAGATTGCTCCAGATAATCGTTAAATGCGGCAGTAACCTCGTTTAATTCATTGATAATTTCCGGCAGTAGGGGTTCAACAATATCCCAGCGCTTTTCCCGAGCGGCATTCACTGCCGCTTTGGTCATGCTGTAAAGTACTTCACAACATAGATTGCCGGAGCTTCCTTTCAGCCGGTGCAACAGGTTGCTCAAATCATCGAGGTTTGACTGCCGGTTCACCTGCTGTAGCTGAGCTTGAACATCCGCACAATCTTGCAAAAACAGCGATAGCAGTCGAGGTAATCGTGAGGCTTTGCCACCGATCTTAGTCAGCAAGTCATCTCGATTCCAACTCATTTCTTGGGAGGTGTTACTGGGGGCCGTTGCCAAGGGTATAACCTTGTTATCCTTTGGCCAGTGCGCATGGATCGTATCGATCAATGTCTTCGGAGCGATTGGTTTGGACAGAAAATCATTCATGCCTGTGGCGAGGCATTTGGCTTTATCACTGGGCTGAGAGTTTGCCGTTAATGCAATGATGGGAATCTGTTTATAGTGCTTGCCTCCGTAGCCTTCCCGTATCGCATGAGTAGCCTCATAACCGTCCATTTCCGGCATTTGGCAATCCATCAATATAACGTTGATGTCGTCACGCTCTTGAAGTTTTTTTAACGCCACACGACCGTTCTCGGCGATATCCACCGGAAATTGAGCATTTTCAAGCATGGCTTTAACCACTTCTTGATTGACGAAATTGTCTTCCACCAACAGGATAATGCCTTCTTTTGATGTGGATTGGTTCGCTTGTGCGTCCGTCTTTTCAATTTGCTCCGCGGGGGGACTGTGCTGCTCATTGATGGCGCGGCGCAAGCCTGCGGGTGTTAGTGGGCTGGCGAGAAAAGCGTTGATTGCGCCAGTAGTGCACTGTGTCTGGTTTGACTGACTTGACAATGCAACGATGTGCTGGGGGGTATCTGTCTCCGTATTCCCTTCCGGATTAGCGTTACGTAGTTCACCGGCAAATTGGGGGTCGACAAACACAAGCGGGTATCGATTGATCTCTCCGGGCGTGAGCGATTGAAAATCTCGGCGTGCACTTACCCGATAATTCCAAGCCTCTAATTGGCGTTGCAAGCCTTCGCTGAGCTGATCCTGAACGCTGACGAGCAAGACGTCTGTGGGGGGACCCAATGTTTCGTTTTTTGATTCTGAGCGATCATGAGACTTTTGCAAATTGATATGAAATTGAAAACGACTGCCTGCGCCGGGTTGACTGATCGCGCTGATTTCGCCGCCCATGAGTTCGCACAGTTGCCGGGCGATGGTCAGTCCTAATCCGGTACCTCCGTATTTTCTGGTGGTGGATGAGTCCGCCTGGGTAAATGGCTCAAATAACTGGCGCAGGGCGTCGGCTTCGATGCCGATTCCAGAGTCTGTCACTGTGCAATGCAGTTGTAAGTTTTGTCCTGTACGACGTAGTTCAGCATCGACGCGTATGCTGCCCGTTGACGTAAATTTGATGGCATTGCTCAACAGATTGTCGAGAATTTGTCGAAGGCGTGTCGGATCACCATTGACGTTTTCCTGGCCGATTCCAGTTGCGTCGAGAATGATCTCAAGTTGTTTTCCGTGAGCAGCAAGGGCGTGGGTTTCAATGATTTCACTAAAAAGCAAAAGGAGATCAAAGTCAATTTCTTCAATACTGAGTTGACCCGCTTCAACTTTTGAAAAATCCAGTAAGTTGTTAACGATGTTGAGTAATGTGGTGCCACTTTTCTCAGCCAGCTCCAGTCGCCGACGCTGTTCCGGATCAAAGGACTGTTGTTTGGCTAGGCCAACCATGCCAAGCACACCGTTGATTGGCGTGCGAATTTCATGGCTCATTTTGGCTAGAAACTGACTTTTCGCTTTGGTTGCCAGCTCGGCTGTTTGTCGGGCGGCTCCCATTAAATCCTGAATTTTTTTCAGCTCGGTGATGTCAGTGGAAACACCGAGAATAAACGCCTGTTGTTCTGAGTTTTCAAAACGAATTTTTCGTGTTAGCAAAACATGTCTTTCACCGTTGGGGAAGCGGATAGATTCTTCCGTTTCAGCGCTGCCCTCACGAAAGGCTTTGCGATCTTCAATTAAAAACTCTTCCCGTTCTGGTGGGCTATAGCCTTCCAGTGTCGTGTAGCCGATTACTTTGTCTCGCATCTGCTCTGGGTAGAGATCGATAAAGCGGCGATTGGCCGAGATGATTCTGAAATCCTTGTCTTTTACAAAGATATAAGCCGGAATGTTTTCGAAAATGAGCTGCTGAAAATCGTGGAAGTCCTGCAGAGTTTTTGCCGAACGTTTTTTTTCGGAGATGTCTGCTTGAGTACCGGTCATGATGAGAGGTTTGCCATCAGCGGTCCAGCTGATGATTTTGCCACTGCTGTGAACCCAGACCCAGTGTCCTTGTTTGTGTTTAACTCTCAGATCACAGTCGTAATTGTCAAGTTCCCGTCGAAAGCACTTTTCCAATTGTTCAAGTGATATCGCCAAATCTTCTGGGTGGACGCGCTCGGTCCATGTGTCGACGGTAATAGGGTGCATTTCAGTCAATGAATACCCGATAATTTCTGCCCAACGATCACTGACCCGCACCGAGTTGGTTTGCAGGTTCCATTCCCATATGCCAACCCGTGTCGCGTAAATAACGTCTGCGAGTCTGGCTCTTTCCGACTGTAATGCTTGTTCGCTTTCTTTCTGGCTGGTCTGATCAAAGAGATAACATCGGAGTGTGTCAGGATCATTGGATTCGTTGCGAGTCAGGCGAGTGAGGCTGTAATACCAGCGGTATTTGCCGTCGCGCATACGCAGTCGATAGGACTGCTCATACTCATCGACGCCGTTGTTAAGATTGATTTCCGCCAAGCGCAAAAGCTTGATGCGATCGTCAGGATGAATCAGGTTGATATAGGGTAAATTAGCTGAGAGTAACTCGTCGGCGGGGTAACCCAATACCGCTTCACAGTTTTTGGACGCATAAATCAAAGGCCACTCAGCTGTCGATCGCCATATCAGAAAGGCAACCGGGCCGCTGACAAAAAGGTCATTCTCTTCAAGGATTCGCTGCTCTAATGTCAGTTCGATTTCGGTCACCGCACAGTCGGCGAGATCCTGCAGTGATTGACGCTCAGTTTCCGACAGACAACGGGGTGTAGTGTCCAGGATGCAGAGAGAACCCAACGCCATGCCATCCTTGGTACGCAGCAGCGCGCCTGCATAATAGCGAACGCCGGATTTCAATAGCGCTTGGTAATTCTGTTGGCTGGACAGTGCGCTGACATCGGGAATTTCCAGTAATTCGCCGTGTTCAATTGCCAGGCTGCAAAGTGATGTGTGACGCGGTGCTTCTTCCACCTGCCAGCCAAAGCGGGATTTAAACCAGACACGTTCGGCATCGACGAATGATATCAGTGCGTAAGGCACGGAAAACATACCGGCCGCGAGCCGGGTAATACGGTCAAAGCGTGCTTCAGGCTGGCTGCCGACGAGTCCCGTGCGCCACAACGCTGCCAGGCGCTGTCTTTCCAGGCTGATTTTAGCGTCTTCGAGATCTGAGTTCTGGCCACCTGAGGCTTCAGGTTTTATTGGGTTCATGATGTAAAGGCTGTCACTGAGTTGTTATAGTCTGCGTGCCATCAGCAGCTTCTGGCCGTGACTGGTGTGGAGAAATTGACTCTCTCTAATATCGAATAATTCATAAAACCATAGCAGGTCCGTTGTCATGTGGGAATTCGCCTTTTTAGATCGGTGTCGAGTAAGGCGACATCAGCTGCCAGCGATCGGTTCGCTGATTTTCGTGTTCAGTCTGCCGGCTCTTGCCAACGATCTCGCACAGCAACCGCTGGACCTAAGCGGTTTTGCCGATGGGATTGCCCATTGGCAAAAGAAAAATGATCTGTTTGATTACCCGCGCTGTGATATCCGTGACACCGACTGTATCGCCGACAACATACTGATGCGTCAACGGGACAATGGCGGTTGGCCTAAGAACTTCGATCCGCAACGTTTATTGCAGGCGTCTGAGAAAACTGAGATTTTGCGCCAAAAAGGCGCCCTTGATGCCACTTTTGATAACCGTAACGTGTTTACTGAAATTGACTATATGGCTGCGGCTTATGATCAAACAGGGGATGAGCGTTACAAAGCGTCAGTGGTTGCGGGGTTACAGTATATTCTGAAAACCCAGTACTCCAGTGGTGGTTGGCCGCACACGGCGGCACGTGCAGAGGCATACTACCCCCATGTCACCATCGCCGACGGTGTTATGCCCGGTGTATTGGGATTGCTTAGGCGTATTGTAATGGGAGATACCAAATACCGTTTTTTGACGTCAGATCTGCGTGAGCAGTTAACCGCAGCGCTGACAAAAGGCGACCAGTTACTGCTCGATCTGCAGATTAGGCGAGATGGAAAACGCTTGGGATGGGCAGGGCAGTATGACCGTAAAACGTTGCTGCCGGTGCAAGGCCGCTCTTTTGAATTACCGGCGTTAGTCAGCTGGGAAACCGTCGATGTCTTGATGTATCTGACATCAATTGACCAGCCCACTGCAGATCAGAAGGTGGCTATCGTTGCGGCAACTCGTTGGTTGCAAGCCGCTTCTCTGACAGGATTTCGCATTCAAGAGGTCGCTGCTGAGCGGGTTCGTTATGAGTATCACGCCAGCTCGCAGGACAGGGAAGTGGTCGATGATCCTAAGGCTCCGAGAATCTGGGCGAGATTTTATGACTTGGATTCGGGGGCGCCTTTTCTGGCCAATCGCACGGGTGAAAAGGTGATGTCTTTGTCTGAGGTCGAGCGAGAGCGACGTACCGGCTACGATTGGTATGGCTATTGGCCTGAGTCCTATCTGACTTACCGTTATCCTGAGTGGCAGTCGCGGATTCAAATGCAGTCCTCAAAGCGCCTATAGTGCGTGTTTCATAACCAATGGTGTTGATTTTTATGCCATAAGGGCACCAATTGGTCAGTTTTTACTGAAATATGCGCCTGTTCAGGTGGTTTTTTTCCAAATGGAGACAATACTTATAAAGAAATTGTCCGTTGTGGACGTGTATTGCGGTGGACGAGTCCTACGAAGACGCCGCCTACCGAGTCAGATCAGTGAAGGGGCAGTAGATGACGGCGTTCGACAGAATGTCTACGGGAGATTTGGGAATGACAGAAACCGAAAGATCGATCACCATCCATCGGGTCTTTAACGCTCCGATTGAAAGGGTCTATCGGGCATTCGTAGATCCCGCGGCTAAGGAGTATTGGGAGCCGCCCTATGGGTTTCTGGGACGCGTGCACGAATGGGATTTTCAAGAGGGCGGCATTTATCGCATGACCTATACCCATTTCGCTACCGGCAAGGTACATGTGTTTGGTGGTCGTTTTCTGGAAATTGTGGAAAACGAGCGTCTGAAAATGACCGACAATTTCGATGATGCTTCTCTCAGTGGAGAAATCGTCACGACGGTGAGTTTTAAGGTCGTCGGCGAGGGCACGGATGTTCACATTTCTCAAACGGGAATCCCAGCAGAAATTCCACAGGAGAATTGCTATGTCGGCTGGCAGCAGTCGATGATTCAGTTGGCGCAACTGGTCGAGACAGATCCCGCTGCCGCCACTGAGTCCTAATCCCAGCGTTTCTACCGCCTTCGCGATTACCAGCTACCGGTATTTTCCATCGATTGCCAGGGTTCCTGTGGCGGTAGTGATTCACCTTTCTGCAGCAGCTCCAGCGATATTCCGTCGGGTGATTTCACAAATGCCATATGTCCATCTCTCGGTGGACGATTGATGGTTACGCCGTTGTCCATCAGCTTCTGACAGGTGTCATAGAGGTTGTCGACTCTGAACGCCAGATGGCCAAAATTTCGACCGGAATCGTAGTCTTCCGTCTTGCCTTCATCGTCCGGCCAGTTGTAGGTCAGTTCGAGCAGCGGGCTTTTACGGGATTGCGCTTCGCCGGCATTTTCATCGGCGGCGAGAAACACCAGGGTAAAACGCCCCTGTTCGCTCTCTTTTCTGTCCACTTCGACCATGCCCAGCAATCCGCAGTAAAAATTGAGTGTCGCATCTAGGTCGCGAACTCTGACCATCGTGTGTAGATATTCCATGGGTGTCTCCTGTATTTCTAATCATCACATGCATGAGCGCACGCGGTAGGCTAATTGCGATTCTACGTCGATTTGGCAGGCTCAGTTTACCCGAGCAGAGTGTTTGGCGAGATGATATCGCGTTTTTGTATTGGAAAATCCAAGTCCCTGTGATTTAATTTTGAGCGACAAATCGACGTGTTACTCGTTTAGTTGGCTCATGGCTTAAGTTTTTCATGCCAGGGTGCTGCTGCCGAGATGTAATGCTTTCCTTTTGTTCAGTTCTCTCTAGAGCTGGCGCATGTTTGCGGTTGGTGCAACTTCGACATCAGACAGTAAGCATGTAGCGCACGGCCATCCTTTCCCCCCCGGGGATGTCGACAGGGATCAACCAGTATCCCGAACAGTCATTTATTCATTTTATTGAGCCTAAGGAGTTCACATGGCGAATTACCCCTATGAATATTACGTCGACATTGTTACCAAGCGTTATTTCGACGGTGTGGATAACAAAAATATGGAGCAGGTTCTCGACTGTTTTCATTCTGATGCGGTACTAACGGAGGTCACGACCAATACCGTCCATACCGGACGTGAAGAGGGCATCCGCACAATGTTTGAGGGGTTGTTCTCCTCGCAGACGCGAATTTGGCACGGTAACTTTGTGCATACCGTAGACGTGCCTGAGAGTGCTATCTGTTCGCAGTTCTCCGTTGAAGTCACCCCGGTGGGGGCTGATGAGGAGTTGCGTTACGAAAACTGTAATCGCTTCTATCTGAAAGACGGCAAATTTTCACGGGTGTTTGTGTATATGAGTGGCGACAACCTGCTCAAGTAATCTATTCACCACGCAATTTTATTCAGATAGAGGATTTCTCAATGCAATACCAATCGTCTCTTTCGAAAGCGCAGTTGATTGAGCTGGCGCTGGAAAAATATTTCGCCAACGTTGATGCAAAAAATATCGACAGTGTACTGGAATGTTTTCATGAAAATGCCATGTTTACCGTTCAGACATCGTTTACCACTCACGAGGGTAAAGCCGGTATCAAACGCATGTTTGAAGATTTTATGGCCAGCTACGAGACTATTGTTCATAAAGACTTTACCTGTACCGTCGACGAAAAGAATGGACGTATCGCGGCCAGTTTTACCGCCGAGTTAACCACCGCAAGTGGCGAAACAACGCTGCTTGAGAATACTAATTTCTGGCGTGTTCGCGATAACAAGTTTCAGGAAGTTTATGTCTATATGAACGGTGGGAATCCGTTAGTTTAAAGTACGCCCATCGCAAGTCCGGCGCCCATCAGAGCACCGAGTTCCCGGCAGGGAGCCAGTGCCTCTTGATCCAAATGTTTGGGCGCCAGAATCTGCTCGGTTGTCTGAGCGTGTGTGCAGACAATCAGAGCGGGTTGAACACACTTGAGTCGCCACCCGGTGGCGATTCGCTCCAGCTGGCGGGCAGCACCTGCGCCGTCGCTGCCCGCACATATCATTTGAGCGTAGGGCCTTCCTTCCAATTGACCCAAGGCTGGGTAATAACAGCGGTCGAAAAAATCTTTCATAAGTCCAGCCATGGAGGCAAGGGTTTCCGGGGTCACGAACAGATATCCATCTGCGTTTAGTAGATCCTCGGGCGAGGTGTTCGTCGCGCTCTGCAAATCAACCAGCAGCTCTCCTTCGCTCGACAGTGTTGCGCTTTCCTTGGCAGCCTCTGCCATTTGACGACTTCCCCCGGTATTGGTGTGGTAGACAATCAGCAGTTGGCGCGACATAAGTAACCTAATGGCGTGGATGGTTGTTGAGGCGAGAGTACCTGTACCGGCCGTTAGGCGCAAAACATCGACGCTAAAGGAGCGCTTTTATTCCTCTCGGCAACGTGTTTTGATGAGCCGCATAGGTAACATTGGGAAGCGGCTGATTTCCCACCCAAAATAAGAACACTCGATAACAAGGCAAGGAGTGATAATGAAAAGCTATCAACTTACAGGGCCGGATGGCCTGGACGCATTACAAATGGTAGACGCGAATGTGCCCGACATCGCGGCGGGCCAGGTCTTGGTCGCGATGAAGGCCTGGTCCCTTAACTTTCGTGACACCATGATGCCTCTGGGAGGATACCCTGGCAATGACAAGGTGGCCACCAATCCACCTCTGGTACCCCTCTCAGACGGTGTCGGCGAAGTCATTGCGATCGGCGACGAGGTTACCCGCTTCCAAGTTGGTGACCGAGTGGCGGGCATTTTCTTTGGTGAATGGCTTGATGGCGATCTGGAAGAGGTGCATATCGCTTCGGCGCTCGGTGGCGCTACCGACGGTGTACTGGCGGAGCAGTGTGTGTTTAATGAACGCTCTCTGGTAAAAATTCCCGATTCCTATTCCTATGCACAGGCGGCAACCTTGCCGTGTGCGGCGGTCACCGCTTGGCAGGCGCTCACCTTGGGGGATATCAATCCAGAGCAAACACTTTTGCTGATGGGAACTGGTGGGGTGTCGATTTTTGCATTGCAGATGGCCAAGGCCTATGGCGCAAAAGTCATTATTACCTCCAGCAGTGATGAAAAGCTGGCCCAGGCGAAGGCGCTGGGAGCGGATTTGACCATTAACTATGGTGAGTATCCCGAATGGCAGGAAGAAGTGTTGCGACTGACGGACGGCAAAGGCGTGGATCATGTGGTTGAGGTGGGTGGTGCAGGCACTCTGGAGAAATCAATGATGTCCGCGAAGACCAGCGGTCGGGTCAGCCTGATTGGCGTGTTAACCGGGATGCCTGAGCAAAACCCGTCACCGTACCTGATTCTCTTTAAGCGCCTGACCTTGCAGGGTATCTATGTGGGCAGTCGCAAAATGTTCGAAGACATGAATCGCTTCCTCGATGAACATCAAATTAAACCCGTGATTGATCGAGAGTTTGGTTTCGATCAGGCACGGGAAGCCTTTGAATATATGTCGTCTGCGCAACATCTGGGTAAGATCATCATCACTCGCTGACCGCAAAACCATCTTGCAGAAATTGTTATAAAGTATAACAATGGGTGCCTCAACGGTTTTCCGCACGAAAAACATAAACGCAGGTAAAACATAAAAGAGGCAAGCCACTGCTATGAATCAGGCGCGAGAGCGAATCGACGGATGTCTGGCCCAATTGTTGGGTGCCTATGGATTTTCAGAACTCAGTAACGATGAATCCCTGGCGGAACTGCTCGATCCAGAGCTGGCTGCAGCGTTATTGGACGCCGCAGCCAAAGTCACCGATGAGGTTCTGGAACCTTTTGACCGGGTTGCGGATGACGTTGGATGCCAACTGGTGGATGGCCGGGTACAGACAGCTCCAGGTCACAAAGAGGCGTGGCAGACCTACTGTGAGGGTGGCTGGCTGGGCATTGAAATTCCTGAGGAATTTGGTGGTCAGGGCTTGCCCGGCTGCCTCGCGGTCGTCAGCGAAGACATCGTTAATCAAGGGTCTGTCAGTTTTGGTATGCTGCCCGGGCCCACCCGTTCAGCGACACGCGTGCTGACGCGGTTTGCCAGTGAGGATATCAATAACGAGTGGATTCCTCACATGGTCACCGGGGAGTGGACCGCCAGCATCTGTATTTCTGAGCCGGGTGCAGGTTCTGATGTCGGCCGTATTCGCACCACCGCCTACCCCCAGGATGATGGTTCGTATCGTATTGTCGGTGATAAATGCTGGATCTCGTTTGGTGACCATGATCTGGCGGAACGTATCGGACATATGTTGTTAGCCCGCGTGAAAGGTGCGGAACCTGGCGTGCGGGGCTTGAGCCTATTTCTTGTGCCCAATCTCATCGCCAATGACGCCGGTGGTTGGAAAGAAAACGGTGTCGTGGTGCAGCGCATTGAGGAAAAAATGGGACTGCACGGTTCACCCACCTGTGTGCTGGCTTTTGAAGAGTCTCAGGGTTCTCTCATCGGTGAGCCGGGGCGGGGTTTGCAACAACTCTTTCATATGATCATCAATATGCGCCTGCAGACTGGCGCTCAAGGCTTAGGTCTGGCAACTCGGGCTTATCGTGCGGCCTTAAGCTATGCCCATGAGCGCCGCCAGGGTGGCCCGGCGGATCAACCGCCGGTCGCGATTGTCGAACACATGGATGTCCGTCGGCTGCTGGCGTCGATGGGCGCGCGGGTGGAGACGCTACGAGCGTTGATCTATACGGCAGCCGTTACGGCTGATCGAGCGGCGCTGCAACAGCATAAAGACGCCGCTGCACTCTTAGGGTGGCTACTGCCCATCGTTAAAAACAGCGGTGCGGAAAGCTCCTATCAAATCAGTTCGGATGCCGTGACCGTTTTCGGGGGCGCCGGTTTTACTCGTGAATGGCCGGTCGAGCAATATGTGCGTGATGCCCGTGTGCTGGCGATTTACGAAGGCACGACGGGCATGCAATCCCAGGATTTAGTGAAGCGTCAGTGGTTAAATCCAAAAGGTGGCTATGCCAGTTTTGTTGCCGCGCTGGAGGCGGAGCAGGCCTCGGCAGAGGGGATGGCCGCAGACGTGTTAACCGAAGCCTTGGCGTCACTCAGCAGAGTATCTGATGTGTTGGCATCGCTGGAGTCAGATACGAAACGTTTGAACGCGGTAACTCGCCCGGCATTCTATTTGGCCACAGAAGTCGCCCACGCCTGGATGGCCGCAAGGCTCAGTCGCTCTGACGATAAAGAGCTGGCGGCATGTGGGAGACTGGCGCTATCCCAGGCAGGACAAAAATTTGCTGCCTTGGAAGCAGAGATCTCTCTCGACAACGTGACAGAGATCGATGACGTTCTGAATTCATTCTAGGGACTCAGAGAAACTCCAAGCGTATCACTGTTGCAACAGGTTGTTTCCCGCTGGTTTGTGTCTTGGCGATTTTGCTAGAGTGGTGCGTCGGAACCCCGCCGATAAACAACATAAAATAACAGTAAAATAGATGTTAAGGAGCCGCGGCATGATAGATCCGGATAAAGTAATTGCCATTGATATACACACCCACGCTGAGGTGTCCTGCCACGACCCGGAAGACCCGGTAATGGGAAAGTTTTTTGACGCGGCGTCATCGTATTTTAAAGTTGATCGCAAGCGTCCCTCCATTCCTGAAACCATCGACTATTACCGCGGCCAGAATGTGGCATTGGTGATGTTCACCGTCGATATGGAAAGTGAAATCGGTGCGGTGCGGATTCGCAATGAGGAGATCGCTCAGTTTGCGAAAGATAACGACGATATCATGATGTGCTTTGCGTCTATTGATCCTCATAAAGGAAAATTAGGCGCGCGCGAAGCGCGCATGTTGATCGAAGAGTACGGCATAAAAGGATTTAAGTTTCACCCGCCAATGCAGGGGTTTCATCCGGCTGATCGAATGGCGTATCCGCTGTACGAAGTGATTGCGGAATACAAAATGCCTGCGATTTTCCATACCGGCCATTCGGGAATGGGAACCGGCATGCCGGGTGGTGGAGGCGTGCGACTGAAGTACGGCCAGCCCATGCTGGTGGATGATGTCGCGGCAGATTTCCCGGATATGCAAATTATTCTGGCGCACCCCAGTTGGCCATGGACCGATGAAAGCCTGTCGATGGCATTACACAAAGCGAATGTGTATATCGATTTATCTGGCTGGTCGCCCAAGTATTTTCCCAAGCAGGTGATTCAATACGCGAACACACAGCTCAAACATAAGATGCTGTTCGGCTCAGATTTTCCTCTGATTACGCCAGAGCGTTGGATTGCCGCCGCAGCAAAAGCCGGTTTTAAAGAGGAAGTCATGCCGCTTATTTTGAAAGAGAATGCTGCAAAGTTATTGGGATTGAGAAACTGATTTTTACAAGGAAGATGGCGTTAAGCTTCCATCTTCCTGTACGGCCTCCATCGCATCAGGTAGAGGCCGCATTCGCAATTTCTGTTAATTTTTTAATGTCGCGCAACGGTGGTGCCCCAAACATTCGGCTATATTCCCGGCTGAATTGCGACGGGCTTTCGTAACCCACTTGATACCCGGCTTCAGACGCATCCAGATGTTCGCTCAACATCAGTCGTCGAGCCTCATTCAAACGCACTTTTTTAATATACTGCAGGGGTGACATGGCCGTCATCGCGCGGAAGTGATGATGAAAGGCCGACACACTGAGTCCTGCTTCTTGAGCAAGCTCGTCAATTTTTACAGTTTTGGCGTAATGAACTTTTAGCCAATCAATCATCTGCGCAATTTGGTGACTGTGATTACCGCTGGTCACAATATTGCGCAAGTGGATGCCTTGCTCTGTCTTTAACAGTCGATAAAAAATTTCCTGCTGAATTAACGGTGCCAAAGCGCTAACGTCGTCTGGCTGCCTGAGTAATAACAACAGTCGACGAAACGCATCTGCTAACTCGTCGGGAAGATGGCTCACTGCGACGCCGCGTCGCTTGTCATAGGTGCGCTTATCTTTTCGAATGGGGTGATCCAGCATGAGCTGAGAGATCACCTTAAGATCCATTTCCATGGTTAGCCCTAGGTAAGGGCGCTCAGGTGTCGCCTCTAAAATCTGTGATACCACCGGCAATTCGATCGAGGTGATCAGAAAGGTGTTCGCGTCGAAAACAAATGTATCTTCGCCCAGAAAGACGCGTTTCTTCCCTTGACCAATCAGACAGATGCTCGGTGATAGCAGATAGCTCGTCGGGTCTGTAGGGGTTTGCCAATGGTGTAGGCTCAAACCTGAAATGAGTGGCGTGACACGGTTGCTCTGGCCGATGTTCTCGGCAATTAACGCGGCCAAGTTCGCATCTGTATTTGCTGGTGAGGATTGTTTCGCCATTGTCTTGCTAAGGTCGTCAAGTATTTTGAATGGCAATTATGTCTTGAGGGCGGTTGAAAAATCTACAGATAATTGTAGAAATAGACAATGGTAATAATGAGCCAGCTTGTAATCACTTATTAATATTTCTCATGACTGCTTTATGCAAGTAGGAATGGGCAATAATTCGAGATAATCATTCTACCGCCAGTCAGGCTGATAGCGTTTCAATATTGCACACAAAGAATGCAATTGAATTAACTCAGAGAGGTCAGCATGTCGAATGAATCACGATTAACTACGGCAACCTTACTTGCCATAGCTGGATTGTCCGTTGACGTCGCCGCGGCAAAAGATCAAGTCGTTTATGGCGCAGGCAGCCTACCAACCTTCTCTGGGCCTGAGGCAACCTTTACCGGCCAGGTGGATGTGGCCATGGCCTTTCCCGAGCGCGATGGTGTTCCTTATTCCGGGGCTTATGTGACTTTTCAACCCGGTGCTCGTACTGCCTGGCATGAGCACCCGGCAGGGCAGCACATGGTGGTCACCCGCGGTACTGCTATCACGGCGACTCGCGAAGGCCAGGTGGTTGAATTTCACGAGGGCGAATCTGTCTGGTGTCCCGAAGGGGTTGATCACTGGCATGGCGCTACACCCAATAGTGCGATGACCCACTTTGTTGTAACTGCGAGTAAAGATGGCGACGCCGTCATCTGGAAAGACAAGGTGACCGATGAGCAGTATCAAGCGGCACTTGATGCTGTTGGCAATGAAACTTTAGAACTCAGTCACTTGAGCCAGCGTCATCAACATTTGGCGACCGTCGTGGCCTTTGCTGCAGCAGATGATCTGGGCTCTCTCAAGATTGCTCTCAATCGTGCCTTGGATGCCAATGTTTCGATCAATGAATTGAAAGAGGCGCTGGTGCACCTTTATCCCTATGGCGGTTTTCCTAAATCGCTGAATGCGCTGGGCACACTTATGTCCGTTGTTGATCAACGCAAAGCGGATGGTAAAGAGGATGCTGCCGGTGAGATGGCTCAGGCGTTGCCGGAAGGCGCTGCTGCACAAGAGCTGGGAACCAAAGTGCAAACCCAGTTGGCGGGGCGTCCAGTTGCCGGTCCGTTGTTCGACTTTGTCCCTGTGGCAAACACCTTCTTGCAAAAACATTTATTTGGCGATGTTTTTGCCAGAGGCATTCTCGATTATCAAGACCGAGAAATTCTTACGGTTGCAATTCTAGCGGCACTCTCAGGAACTGATTCGCAGTTGTCATCCCACATAGGCATGGCACGAAATGCTGGTGTAAGTCAGCAGCAGTTGGACGATTTAAGTGAATTATTGGAAGCGCGTGTGACTCGCTCGACAGGTCTGCGAGTCGCTGCGGCTGTACTAGATGAAAAAGGGTAGACCAGTTTGTCGTCTCAGAAATGTTGAAATGAGACGGTATGACGTGAATAGATTTGGAAAATGATTTGATGAGTCGTGAAAAAGGAAGCATTCCTGAAAAGAAACATTCGCAGATCTATCGACGTGAATTTGTTAAGTACACGGTTGCTGCCGGAAGCGCTATGGCTTTCGCTGGGAGTGCGACGTCCGGGCTTGCATCCACAAGCGCCTCGTCAAGTGAAGAGACAAAAGAGGTAATGACAATGAATACGAAATCCAAAGGCTATGCCGCATTTGACACCAGTGGTGAATTGGGACCTTGGGAATTTGAACGCAGGGCTGTCGGTGAAAACGATATTCTCATCGATGTGAAATACGCCAGTATTTGCCATTCAGATATTCATCAAATGAAAGGTCATTGGGGCCCGCAGCAGTACCCGCAGGTGCCCGGTCACGAAATTGTGGGTGTTGTATCGGCCGTTGGCAGCAAGGTGTCGAAGTTCAAAATTGGCGATAGAGCCGGGGTTGGCTGTATGGTCGACGGATGTACCGACTGTGAACATGGCGAGCAATATGCGCCAGGCACGAAGTTTACCTACGGTTTTCCGGACGATTCTTCCCCCACGGGTATCACTCAGGGCGGCTACGCCAATAACATCGTGGTGAAAGATCACTACGCGGTTCATATTCCAGAAGCCATTCGCTTTCAAGATGCGGCACCACTGCTCTGTGCGGGTGTTACTACGTATTCGCCACTGTTGAAGTTTGGTTTAAAGCCCGGAGTGACTGTCGGTGTTGCCGGGATAGGTGGGCTTGGTCATCTGGCCGTTAAGTTGGCGGTTTCTAAAGGGGCTGACGTCATTGCCTTTACAACGAGTCGAGATAAAGTCGATGACATCCTCGGGTTTGGTGCCAAAGATGTTGTTGTCGTTGATGATGCTGAGGCATTTTTGAAGTACGCAGGTAAACTCGACTGTCTCATCAACACCTTGCCTGTCAGTTATGATGTTGCCGCTTATGCATCATTGGTGAAACCGTTTGGTTTCTACACCCAGGTTGGAATGCCGGAGAAGTCGGAAGTGACAGTCAATGCGCTAGGTTTGGCGTTTAGTCGTGTCAATTTTAACGCGTCTTTGATTGGTGATATGAAAGAGACTCAGGATGTTGTGAATTACTGTGCAGAACACGATATTCTGCCGGAAATTCAGGTGATCGACGCCGAAGAGATCAATCAAGCGTGGGCGGATGTCGTCTCCAAAAAAGCTCGCTATCGGTATGTGATTGACGCCTCAACGTTTTGAGAATCACAGATTCTATAGGTGAATAAAATGGATTGTTTAAGGTCTGTATCGCTACCCATGCCTTAATTAGATACGGGATAAATTGTTCTTTTATTGATCTTTTGCGCCAGGCTATGAGGGTTTACATCAGAGCTTGGCGTAGGTTGTGGGAAGCTGACTTCTGAGACAGTAGACTTCCTGCTTCCAGCAGCATATCTAGATTCTATACCTACTTATTTGTCAAATCTTACTAGGCTGGTGAGAGAGTGCAAATGGCCGCACAAGTTGTGTGACACAGATTTTTTCCCAGATAGACGTATTGGTAACAATGAAGCATTACGAGGCACAGAGCTTTAAATTGAGTTCGGCCTTTATCCTATCGAGGCCGTCTTTTAGCCGAGTTCTTTGAGTAGCAATATTAATTCGAATAAAGCCCTCACCTTCTTGGCCATAAATCGTCCCTTCGCTTAACCAGAGGTTTTGTCGCTTTCGCAACTGTTCGCAAAGCTGCCTGCTATGAATTCCCAATGCAGAGATATCCACCCAAACTAAGTAGGTGGCCTCTAACGGCAGGACGTGTAACATTGGTAAATGTTCTTTGAAATACGTTGTCAGATAGTCGTAATTTTCCAGCAGATAATCTCGCAACCCATCTAACCACTCTGAGCCGTTATTGTAAGCCGCTAGCAAGGCCGCAATGGCAAAGGGGCTGACCTCGCAGACTTCGTTAATATTCAACTGTTTATCTATACGACGGCGTATTCCATCGTCTGATGCGAGGATATTTGCCACTTGCAGCCCGGCCAGATTGAATCCTTTGCTTGGAGAAGTGCATGTAATAGAGTTCTTTAAATACCTATCTCCAAGAGATGCGAAGGGGCAATAGTTATAGCCCGGCATGACAAGGTCACAGTGAACTTCATCTGCAAGTACGGTGACGCCGTGGTCAATACAGATGTCGCCCATACGTCGCAATTCCTCTTCAGTCCAGCAGCGCCCTACGGGGTTGTGGGGATTGCACAGCAACAATACTGTATTGTTGGGATCAGCGGCTAGGCGTTCCAGATCGTAAAAATCGATATGATAGCAACCCTTGTCATATACCAATGGGCTGAATATTTGCTCACACTGACTGTTACGAATCGATGAAAAAAAGCAATTGTAAGCTGGCGTCTGTACAATTACTCCTCTTCCTGGTGGACATAGTGCCTGGATTATCGCTGACAGTGCCGGAACGACACCGGTTGTGTACAGCAAATGACTGCCATCGATAGTAAAATTATGTCGCGAACGGAACCAGTTCTGTACTGCTGAGTAATAATCTAAAGGAACTTTTGCGTAGCCGAATACGCCGTGGTTAACTCTTTGTTGCAATGACTCAATGATTGCTGGTGCGGTAGCGAAATCCATATCTGCAACCCACATGGGCAGCATATCTGGGTTTTCTGCAGAATCCCATTTATAGGAGCCACTACCTCTGCGCTCAATAGGTTTACTAAAAAACGACGTGTCAAAGTGAGAAGTCAAAATTAGTGAGCCTTTTCCGTACGGTATTGATCATGTTGTGACGTTTTGATATCGATCTGACAGTGCGTGGACGGCTGTCCGTGCTCATTGACAATAATGTCACCCACAGAGTTAGCGCGAATTCTACCGGCAGCAGGATTGCGTATACTGATCACATGGCTGTTAATGTCAGCGTCTACTGTGGAATGCTCAAAGGCGAAGTCGGCGCCTTCCATTAAACAATTTTCTATGACAAGATCCTTTGCGAAGCATAGGGGCTGGGTACCACTGATTGTACAATTCACCAGACGCAGATTTTTTGAATGCCAACCCAAAAATTCCCCGTCTAGTATTGAGTCGTAAACCGTGCAGTTTTCTGTGCCCCATAGGGCATCGCGAGAGTTCAGTACCGAATTACGAATGACGATATTTTTAGCGTCTTGAAAGCTGTAATTCCCCTCTAATACCATCCCATCAATTTCGATGTTTTCACTGTTCATCAGAAGATAGTCGCCCTTGTTGATATTAACTTTGTTGAAGTGAATATCTTTACAATTCCAGCAGCATTCTTCCGCGCTCGATAGGGTTACTTTATCTAACCACAGTCCATCCACTCGACGAAACATTTTAGGCGCGTCAACCAGAGATTCGCTCATATGCACATTGCGGCTATACCAGATGGCGGCTCGCGCATAGGTGGTAAACCAGCTTTTGTTTATGGTCACATAATCGTTGTGCCAAAAGGGATATTTGCCCATAAATTCACACTGCTCGGCAATGATATTTCTACTGTGCTTTATCGCGGATTCCCCGGGATAAATTCTTACGTTTTGTAATTGTGTATCTTGTAGAGAAAAACAAGGGCGTTCGCCCTCGAAAGTGGTGTTAGAAATCAGTTTCATAAGAAAAACCTATAAATAAAGCAGGCGTAAAAGCGATTGAATTCATAAGTTTGAAGTTTTTCAGAAAGGCTTAAAGAAAAATCTTCTGCAAATCAGCTTACTTTCGCTCTTCCAATGCAAGGGGGGGCAGAGGTGGGTAAACCTTGTCTCGGTTGGAAAGGGCTTTGACCAAAAAAAACAACAACAGAAAGCCAACCGTAGATAAGGTTGCATATCCAGAAGCTAGCTCCAATAAACTGAAATTGTCGGTTAGTCGCCCAACGATCAACGTCGGAATCGCAGCGCCAGTGTAGGCTGTGGCGTAGACTACAGAAAGCGAACTAGCCCGTTCGTCCTGTGTAGCATTGATCAATAGACTGCGAACACCACCACTCATCGCAGCGCCTTGTGCTGCGCCGCCAACGGTACTAAACACCAAAAATAGGGTGAAAGATCCCCACGAGAGCGAAAACACCAAGCCGATGATCGAGGCCACAAAGACCAACATACCCAATACCAACGCTTTCGCCGCTGACAATTGGCCGACGCAGGCAGAGCCCAACACGCTGGGCAACATAAATGAGGCGAAGACTATTGCAGCTGCAATCGGTGCATCGGAATGCAGGTATTCTGCAGCCAATGTGGGTCCAAACGCTTGATAGAATCCACCCATTGCCCAGGTGCATGTGAAGGCAATCGCGGCTGCGGGATACCAGCGTCGCCCAGCCGCCGGGAGGCCAAATGAAGGCTTTAGAGACCCCAGAGCGCCAGGTTTAGACGTGACGGATTCCTCGGCAAAAGACAAGCTCACGAGAGAAAGAATAATTAGTAGCAAGACTGCTAGGAAAACCAGTGAGTGCGGCCAAGGGCCGAAACTGATTAAACTGCCAGCTCCTAGGCTGCCTACAGATAAGCCCAACATAGGGCCTGTACTGATAATTAACGGAGGCAGCGCTTTGTGTTTTGGATTGACGGTATCGACAACCCAGGCTGTCATTGCTGTAGATGAGAGACCGCTCGCCAGTCCCTGTAATAAACGTCCTAGGATCAAAGGCAGCGAGCTGTTAACGTTTAAGAACAAAACGCTCGCTACTGCAGCAAATAACAAAGCCGTAATGGTAACTGTCTTGCGCCCCCAAAAATCTGATAGTCGCCCAAACAGCAATAACGCCGTAACGGCGCCGACGAAATAGGCGACAGAGCTGAGTGATAAATCGGAGTAATTCAGATTCCCTTCAATGCGCCATATTTCATACAGCGGAATAGGAGAGGCAGAAGACGCATAGATTAAAATTAGGGCGGAGGCAGCGCCCCAAAAAGCAAAGGTGCGCGAAGTTGTCATTTTGATGATTCCTGAAACTACCGATGTACAGAGCGTGCATCGACAATTCTTTTACAAAATAGGTTGAACGACCCGTGACTTTTTTTGGGGCATAAATCTTGATGTCTAAGTCGTTTTAGGGGCTGAAGATACAGCCCCTTAGTCGTAGAATGATCTCGATTAGATTAAGTTTCTTTCAAAGAATTCGTCAATGTGATCAAAGGGGATTTTATCTGCCTGGTCATACAGATCCACGTGCACCATACCGTCTAGAATTAGCATTTCTTTGGGCTCCGCAGCTGCTTTATAGGCGTCTTCTGTAAAGTAACGTGAGTGTGCGTTTGCGCCAGCAATTAGCAGAATTGGTCGTGGCGAAATTTCGTCGATGTAGGTTAATAGCGGCATATTCATCAATGGAAACCCATTGGTTGCGGTAAAGGAACCATTGGAATTGATGGAGCGGGGATGAAAACCGCGATCTGTTTTGTAATAGTCGAAATAATTGGCTACAAATTCAGGTTCTTCTCCGGTTAACTTTTCGGGCAGCCCCATACCAGACAAGGCAGCTTCACCGGCTTTGGCGTCGACCCAACGCTGTTCGCTCATTTTTTCTAGTGCCTGGGTACGTTGCTCCTTGGTCATGGAGTCAAAGTAGCCGTTTGCTGTCACGCGTGACATATTGTACATGCTGGTAGTGACAACAGCTTTAATCCGCTTGTCGACGGCGGCGGCATTGAGAACAAAGCCGCCAAAACCACAGATACCAACGGCTCCGATTTTTTCGCGTTCCACCTGGGACTGTAGACCTAAGAAGTCGACGGCTGCACTGAAATCTTCGGTGTTAATTTCAGGAGAGGCGATATTGCGAACTTCTTTATTGTCTCCGCTTTGTATGCCGCCACTTTCGCCCGTGAAAGATGGGTCGAAAGCGACGGTTACATAGCCGCGCTCGGCCAGAGTTTGTGCATATAACCCTGAAGATTGCTCTTTTACTGCACCATAAGGTCCGCTAATTGCCAGAGCTGGAAGTAATTTTTCTTTAATCTCTTTGGGGATATAGAGATCCGCAGCGAGAGTAATGCCATAACGATTGGTAAACGTTACCTTCTGATGATTAACTTTTTCGCTTTTGGGAAAGGTCTTATCCCATTCTTGAGTTAGTGGCATGTTGGCGCCTCCTCGTTTGAAATACGGTAGGGTTACTATGCCGTAGGTAGAAGAAGGTGCGTTATATGAAAGCTATTCGATTATTGCACATTTCTACTGGAGCTATTTCCTATTGACATTGTTTATAACCTCGGTAGCTGAATTAAAATATTTTTACAAAGATGAACAGTCGCTATACAACATCTATGGTAACGGACAAAGGAGCCTTTAACGTTTTGATAAGCGATATGTCATTGTCGAATTGTCCTAGTCGAATCAATCCACTGGCAAATCCAAAGTCACGATAAAAAATCGCCAGGTTTCCCCAAGGCGCATAGTAGGTGATATCACCTTTCGAGGGCTGATAACCTTTCGGTTCTCCTTTGGTCGATAAGCGCTTCGGTAAATTGCTTACTTTTTCAATATTATGATAGTCATCTAATTTCAAACTAAGCGGCAGCAATGTAACAAAATCCAGCGCTGCACTGTTGCTTCCTAAAGTTGCTGTTAACTGATCACCAGTATTAAAAATAAATCGAATTTTTGACACTTCATTATTCCTTTTTGTAATTTCAAGTCCGGAAGCCTCAGAGGCAAATAGGTGTACCGGCGTCTAGGGTCTCAAAGCTATACGTTTCAGGTTATACCAATTCGCCGAGATTAATGCCTAATTCTATTTTTTATCTGGGGGATTGATTAGCAGAGATGTGGTCTTATAAGTAAGCATGCTTCTTACTATTAAGACTCGGGGATGTTTTAATTGGAAACGTCATTTAAGGATTAATTTACAAGATTGAAAGACAATTAGGCAATCTGCTCCACAGATTTTCAAGGTAGTATATTCCAAATAGAGCAGCCTTGCCGATGTATCAAGCTGAACGATGTCCTTTCAGTTAACGTTGAAGAGATGAATTGCGCAATACCGAGGGAGTTTAATGTTCCTTCTGTGTGGCAGGGCGAAATACACATATAGACTCGTTGGAGCATATATCATGAAGTCTGATACGCGGATTAGAATAGGGTTCATTGGTCTAAATCCCGAGAGCCATTGGGCTGCGACGGCTCATATTCCTGCGCTTAACGTATTAGCCGATGATTTTGAAATCGTTGGTGTTGCCAACTCTACGCCAGAAAGTGCCCAGAAAACGGCGTCAGCAATGGGGTTAAGGCACGCATTTAATTCACCCTTGGAATTAGTGTGTAGCGACGCCGTCGATCTCGTTGTTGTAACCGTTAAAGTTCCTCATCACTACGAGTACATTACAGCTGCCCTCAACGCTGGTAAGCATGTCCACAGTGAGTGGCCGCTCGGTAACGGACTAAATGAAGCAAAGGCGTTAGCCAAACTTGCCGATGAAAAAGGCGTATCGGCGACGGTAGGTACACAGATGCGTACCGCCCCGGAAATTTTATATCTGAAGGCGCTGCTCGCAGATGGTTATGTGGGAGAGGTTTTGTCAACAACGTTGATTGGCTCTGGTGGTAATTGGGGGGCTGAAACTCTTGCAGAGCACGCTTACCTGTATGACAAAGACAACGGAGCCACCATGTTGGAAATTCCGTTTGCGCATACCTTAGCCGGAATGAAGGAAGTTCTAGGTGATGTTGAAGACATTTCTGGCCGGTTGTTGAGTCGTCGTCAAAAAGTTCGTGTTAGTGAAACCAATACAGAGATTGAGAGATCTGACTCGGACCAGATTTTGGTCAATGGTGTCTTTACTAGCGGTGTAGCTTTCAGCGCACACTATAGAGGTGGCATATGCCGGGGCACGAATCTACTTTGGGAGATCAACGGCACCTACGGCGATATCCAGATCACCGGAAATATCGGACATGGACAATTTGCGGAGCTGACTATCAAGGGCGCACAGGGTGCAGAGCAGCAATTAGTAAAACTCGTCACACCTGCGAAATATTATGAAGGCAGGCCAGAAGGTGTCATCGCCTGCAATGTCGCAGGTATTTATGCTTTGGTCGCCAACGATATTCGATCTGGTTCCCGTAGTGCTCCCAGCTTTGCAGATGCCTTACAGTTGCATGAATTGTTAGCCAAAATTGAAGGTTAAGGTGGTGCTAAAAGGATATCTCAATGTTGGATTTCTTCTATCAATCTAAGATCTTCACGAAATGTAAGATTTTATTGGATAGGCTTCATAATTGCTGTTAATGGTGGTTTATACGTCGGGCTTTTATCTTAAATACTAGCTCGAAACAGGTTACCCGCGGTATGAGGCCCTCCTAGCAGATATGAATTTATGCTGATCGGTGAGTGACTATAAACGTTTCTATGTCCTTATTATCCAATTGACGTCTAGCGGCGTATCTACCGATCAGTAGCTACTGAGGGTCAAAAGCCCTTGCACCTGGCCCAAATGCTTCCGCCTGATCATCTGGGTTGCGGAGTGGGCAGTCACTTACCGATAAGCAGCCACAGCCAATACACTCGGTAAGCTTTTCTTTCAGCGCCGACATTTTGGCGATTTTTTCTTCCAGCTCATCTTTCCATTCCGAAGACATTCGTTGCCAATCTTCAGCGGTTGGTGGTCCTTGCTTGGGTAGGGTCTCTAGGTGTTTTCGAATTTCTGTCAAAGACAGACCAAGACTTTGAGCCACTTTTATGATCGCTAGTTGCCTGAGGATATGGCGCGGGTACTGTCGCTGATTTGCGGCATTTCGTTCACTTTTCACCAGACCTTTGGTTTCATAAAAATGCAGTGTAGAAATAGGAATGCCGCTGCGTTTGGAAATCTGTCCGATACTCAGTCGCTGCATCCCAACGTTAAATTCTCTTTTTGCCATGGTGTCGTCCACTTATTTTTCAATTTAGCGCTTGACCTCAAGTTAGGTTGAGATCATAGCATGGAAGTTTTACATCATCAGGGTTGTGATATGGCAAATGCTTCTGTTGGTGACAAGGAGGGTGGTCTGGATACAGCCGTTGAATCCAACCCCGGGCGTCTCCGCGTCACTTTTATAACAGTCATGGGGATTCTATGTGCTATAGCCATTTTTGCCGGACTATACAGCTGGAAAGCATTGAGAGCATCTGGGCAGAGCGGTGGCGCCTGGCCTCCGGCGGCTGTTGCCGCCCTGAAGGTTGAAGCGAGTGATGTACCTATGTACATCGATGCGATTGGCTCACTGCGTGCCGTGCAAGAAGTGACAGTGACACCGGAGACTTCGGGACGTGTCGTCGCTATAGCGTTTGGTGCTGGTGAAATGGTGACAGCGGGTAGACCGTTGGTGCAGTTGTTTGATGCGCCAGAGCGAGCAGATCGACAGGCTGCAGAGGCGCGTGTTCAGCTTGCTAAAGCCCAGTTGACGCGATCAGAAAACTTGGTCAAAACCAATGCGACATCGCGTGAGGTTCTTGATCAGCGTACTGCCGAATATGATCAAGCTCTGGCGGAAGTAAAGCAATTGGATGCTCTTATTGAGCAAAAGCAGATTCGAGCACCCTTTGACGGGCAGATTGGCATTCGCAGAATTGATCTCGGAGAGTACCTTCAGCCTGGTGACTCTGTCGTTTCACTCACTGATACGCGAAGTCTCTATTTGGATTTCAGTGTGCCCCAGCAACAGTTGCGCTGGATAGACGAAGGACTTCCAGTTGACGTAACCGTGGATGCTTGGCCAGATCGTCAATTTACTGCGACAGTGACAACCATCGAGCCAAGAATTGATCCTGATACACGAAATATTGCTGTTCGTGCGACTCTGCCGAATCCCGATAAGATGTTGCGTCCTGGAATGTTCGTTGATGCGCGGCTGCATCTGCCCATACAAAAACGTCAATTGGTGTTACCAGCAACAGCGATCCAAACGACTGCCGCGGGTGATAGTGTGGTGGTGATCCGTGGTGACGATCCTTCGGCAGGTGGTCAGGTGGAATTTGTTCGGGTCACAATCTCTCGACGTCTGGGTGATTATGCTGTGGTTAGCGAGGGTTTGACGGCGGGTGATGTCGTTGTTGCAGAGGGGCAATTGAAAGTATCTCCTGGAGCTCGTGTACAAGTTTCTAAACTCCTGCCGGGTGGGGAGAGTAGGCAATGACTTTTACGGATCTGTTTATACGTCGTCCGATACTATCAATCGTCGTCAGTGTACTGTTACTGTTGGTCGGCGTTAGTTCTCTGTTATCTCTGCCTATACGTGAATACCCGGCTATGGAAAGCGCAACCATTGTCATCTCGACGGATTTTCCGGGGGCAACCCAGGACGTAATGCAGGGATTTGTTACAACGCCCATTGCACAATCTGTTTCTACTGCCAGTGGCATTGAATATCTAACTTCGACCTCAACTCAGGGGCGCAGCCAGATTAAGGCGAAACTTGTCCTTAATGCTGATGCCGACCGTTCGATGACAGAAATTTTGGCAAAAGTACAGCAGGTCAAATATCGTTTGCCGGAAGGGGTGAATGACCCCGTTATCAACAAAATTACTGATGGAGCGTCAGCGGTTCAGTATATTGCGTTTGTCGGTGAAGGCTTACCGATACCTGTTATTACTGATTTTGCCACTCGGGTTGCCGAGCCCTTACTAACGGCGGTACCTGGTGTTGCTTCGGTAGAGTTTGGAGGCGCGCAAACCCTCGCCATGCGCATCTGGATCGATCCAAAGAAGCTGGCGGCACGGGGATTGTCTGCTGGTGATGTTGCCGCAGCGTTAAGGGAGAATAACATTCAAGCCGCACCGGGACAGCTAAAAAGCAGCGATACGGTGATAAACGTTACGGCCGCAACAGACCTTCGTGACCTGGCGGACTTCCGAAAAATGGTTCTCAGAAACAGCGACACGGCGAACAGTCTAGTACGTTTGGAGGATGTCGCGACCATTGAGCTTGGTGGGCAAAATTACGATACCACGTTTAACAGCAACGGGGAGAGAGCTGTCAGTTTCTCCGTGTCGCCGACGCCGGACGGAAATCCGCTGGAAATCGTTCGAGAAATCAAGAAAATCTTGCCTGATATTCAGAGAGTGGCGCCACCCGGGTTGACGGTGCGGAGTCAATTTGATGTCGCACATTTCGTTAACGCGTCCATCGATGAAGTTTCTAAAACTCTCATTGAAGCAGTCGCGATTGTTATCATTGTGATTTTCCTGTTTCTGGGATCCCTACGGGCTGTCATTATTCCAGTGGTTACGATTCCGTTATCACTCATAGGAACCGCTATTTTGATGCTTGCCTTTGGGTTTTCCCTTAACATCCTGACTTTACTTGCCATGGTACTGGCGATTGGTCTTGTGGTCGATGATGCGATTGTCGTCGTCGAAAATATTCATCGGCACATCGAAGAAGGCTTGTCGCCGGTTCGCGCTGCGTTTATCGGTGCGCGCGAAATCGTGGCTCCCGTTATTGCAATGACGATAACTTTAGCTGCTGTCTACGCGCCGATTGGAATGACTGAGGGGCTGACCGGAGCATTATTTCGGGAGTTTGCATTTACACTGGCTGGGGCAGTGTTCGTTTCGGGTATTGTCGCTTTGACACTGTCGCCCATGATGAGCTCTTGGTTACTGAACGATAAAGTTCAAGATGGCAAGTTCGCCAAATTCGTTGAGCGCAATGTGGCAGGTTTGGAAAGACGGTATGAATCTTTTCTTGCCAGAACGCTGATATTTAAGCCTACTGTACTCGGTGTGGCGTTAGTTGTATTCGCGGGCATTGTACTTTTATTTTTAGGTGTGAAGCGTGAGTTGGCACCACCTGAAGACCACGGGTATATCTTCACGTCGGTTAAAGCCCCTCAGTATGCCAATATCGACTATACCTCCCGAAATACGGAGCAAGTGAGTCAGATTTTTGCTGAATTGCCAGAATATGACGGCAGTTTTATGGCAAATGGATTGGAGGCTCAAAGCAGTGCCTTCGGTGGTGTAATTTTGAAGGAATGGCAGGATCGTACTCGCAGCTCAGCGGAAATTCAGGGAGAGCTTAGTGGCCGAGTTGCGAGCTTGACGGGTGTATTTGCTGCAATTTTTCCGCCGCCACCTTTACCGGCTGGTAGTGGTGGCTTACCAGTACAAATGGTCATTCGTTCCTCCGACGACTTTTCTCTGCTTTACCAGACGATGGAAGGTTTAAAAGGGGCGGCTTGGGGCAGTGGCTTATTCAGTTTCGTTGACAGTGATCTGGCGTTTGATAGTGCCGAGGCAAGGGTTAGTATCAACCGAGCTAAAGCGGGTGAGCTGGGCATCACTATGCAGGCCATCGCTGATACGTTGGCGGTCTTGGTGGGTGAGAATTATATTAACCGCTTTAACTGGTATGATCGTTCCTATGATGTGATCACTCAGGTGCCGGAGACTGAGCGCTTATCGCCGGAAAACCTGGGAGGCTATTATGTCAAAGCAGACTCAGGTGATCTTATCCCCTTATCAACGGTTATTGATGTGGTGGTCAAGCCGCAAGCAAACAGTCTGCCGCAGTTCAATCAAATGAATTCAGCGACCTTGTCTGCAGTACTGGCACCAGGGGTTACAATGGGACAAGCGGTGGAATTTCTTCAGCGGCAATCATTACCTTCTGGAACAAGTGTCGATTGGCTTTCCGATAGTCGCCAATATGTGATGGAAGGCAATCGTCTTATGGTCGCCTTTGTGTTTGCGTTAATCGTCATATTTCTTGTGCTGGCTGCCCAGTACGAATCTTTTCGCGATCCTCTTGTTATTCTTGTTACTGTACCACTGGCGATTTGTGGAGCACTTGTTCCTTTGTACTTGGGATTTACGACGCTCAATATCTACACTCAGATAGGGTTGGTCACGCTGATAGGATTGATTTCCAAACACGGAATTTTGATGGTTGCTTTTGCGAATGATATTCAAGTTCGCGAGCAACTGGATCGAGGGGCCGCGATAGTCAAAGCGGCACGTGTAAGAATGCGTCCTATATTGATGACTACGGCGGCTATGGTTGCCGGGATGGTTCCATTACTGTTTGCCAGCGGGGCGGGTTCTAACAGTCGTTTTGCCATTGGTATCGTGGTGGTTATGGGGATGCTTGTGGGGACATTTTTTACGCTGTTTATCTTGCCGACCGTATACAGCTTGCTCGCTAAAGATCATCGAGCAGCCAGTAATTCCTCTCGATCTCTGGAACTTGCGGCTATGGACGGTGATACGATCTCACCCAAAATGTGAGACTGAGATGCAGGTAGTGCAACCGTATGGCGTCGAAGATTGAATGAGAAGTCAGACGCTGCGCAGTCGCAGGGAGATATCCTTGGCGATATCAGCTGAGGTTTTCTGAAGCGGGCATAGCAGTGTGCTGACTGCCTTTTCGATATTCATCACGTGGATTTTCCATGTGATGTTAACGATGCAAAGTACTTTTCCTTCAACAACGATAGGAACCGCGAGAGATTCCCGTCTATCGTCAAAGGTTTCTCTTGTCTCCGCATAGTGGCCGCCAAAATCTGGTGCGCGTAGGGCGTAACCCTGGGCTCGATATTTGTCGACAAAGCTTGCAATGGCTTTTTCATCGAAGGCGAGTTCATTACCGGCTAACGGATTGGTTTTTAAACGGTTAATGATTGCCCGCCGTTCGGCGCCAGAGCAAAAGCTCATGTACGCGCGACCCGACGCCGAGCGCAACAGGTTGGCGCGATAGCCAACTGGCCCGAGTTCTACGTCATCAAAATAGGATTTGGGGCTGTTGGTTTCGACCAATTCAAGATAGTCCAGCCGTGGAACCGATAAGGTAGACGGCCATTTGCAACGCTCACAAAGTGCGATGAGATGAGGCGAAGCAATCTCAGCGATCCAATTCGGATCAGAGCATTCCCGCAAATTAAAGCGAAAGCTGTAACTGGCAATAAATGCGCTATCGGCAATACGCTGCCACACATACCCTTGTTTGCTGAGGGTGTGAATAATGCGCGTGAGTGTGCTTTTGGGTATCCCCGTCGCGAGAAACAGGTCGTGCAGGCTGGCCGCCTGCATGGTTTGTAAGGTGCGCAGAACGTCCAGTCCTCTGACCAGAGAATGGATTTCCTTGACCTTGTAATCTCTCATGGTGTGTATCTCTTCGGCTGTGACTAGGCCGATTATCGTCATTCTGTGAAGACAGAGAGATACTGTGCCATTACATCGCGGATGCTGTCTACCAGCATATCTGGTTGCTGCGTTGTTGGCAGGGTTTCATAGGTTTCGCGATTGGCGAGACCTGTACAAACGGCGATACCGAAGGCTCCCCCTTGCAAAGTCATGACGATTTCCAGTTCTGGATCATCGCCTACAACCGCCAATTCATGGGGTGCGATGCCTAAGATGTCAGCCGCACACTGCAAGCCGATTAATGAGGGTTTTCCGACGACTTCGGCGTCAACCCCAGTCACTTCTCGAATCACCGTAGAAATAATTCGGGATGATCCCAGCGCTTTACCGCCGGCGGTGGCAAAGTGAAGGGCGTCGGAACAACTGTAGGGCTTGGCTCCTGCCTCGACAGCCGCGCAGGCAAGAGTCAGGTCATCCATTGTGAAATCTCGATACCAGCCAGCGAGGACGGCATCAAATTGGGTGGTAACCGTTACCTTTTTGTCAACAAGATCACGAATATGAACAGCATTAAATCCAGATGCACGCAAAGGTATCAGCATACCGTCACCGCCCAGAACCAGCAGGTTTTTATACTTTTTAGCTGTGAAGGTCGCGATCGCACCGTTTATGGGTGTCATCGCACGTCCCGCCGGAATTGGAAAATCCAGCGCCTGTAAACTCTTCTCATAGTCTGTTGGTGAGCGCAGACTGCCGTTGGTGAATATCACATAGGGGAAGTCGTCAGCGTCCAGTCGTTGTAGAAATTCAACCGCGCCAGGTATTGGTTGCAGACCGTGGTTGAGTTTATTGCCCAGCACGAGAGTGCCGTCCAAATCGAATAGAAATCCTTTGCACTGTGCGAATTTCTCTCTTTTCATCACAGATGAAAATGCAGGGGCGCTCACGGTGATACCTCTTCGTCGTTAGCTTGAGAAAAAGAGATCTGAATATCGTCTTCAGTGGGGTATGTGGTTGGTGGTAATAATTGCTGCCTGATGGCGTTACGTATTTTTCTTGCCTTGGGATTGTAGTGGGTGTTGACCTTGGTGTTGAGGATCATCTCATCAACCATTTCCTCCGGAAGGACGGCGCGCAGCAAGAGTTCTTCATCGTTGATGCCGTTGCGGAATTTTTTTCGGGTTTCTGATAGAGGAATGAGTTCTGAGTTTTTCGCGAGCTCTCGTGCGCGGGGGAGGCTGAGAATTCTGTCCAGTATATTCGGTGCAATGGGGGAGCTCGGACGACCAAATTTTTCCAGAGCGTACATAATAATTTGATCGGAAATATTGTCGTAGCGCTCCTTACCGATCACATTGTACAGGGCTTGCGTGCAAACCATCTGAGGGAAGGGCGTTACCATAATGGGATATCCCAGTTCCGCCCGTACATCATTGACCTCTTCAATAACGGCGTCGAAGAGGTGCTCCAGCTTTAACTCGGCTAATTGTCGGCGCGTCGTTGCCATTACACCGCCTGCGACCTGGTGCCTTAGGAATGCAGCATCAAAGGATTGCGGTTTGCCTTTGGGATACATCTCTGTCTCCGCCAGTTCAGTGAAATAGTTACAGACGTGGGTCAGTGCCTCTGTATCAACATCTATCTCATAGCCCATCTGCTGTAAATTTCTAACCGTGCGCCTGGCTTCGGGTAGTGAGGCGCCTTCGCCAAGTGCCCCTGAGCCGACGTGCAATCCATAGATGCCCGTAGCTGCTGCTTCGATATACGTGAGTGGCGCTTGTCCAATAATACAGTGGGAGTGAAGCTCTAAGGGCTTTTGTTCTATGCGAGCTTGTACAGCGGTGATGAGTGTTCGGGCTCGCATGGGGCTCAGTAAACCGGACGGGTCCTTGATGTAGAAGCGATCGATGTCAGGACTGGCGGCCAAGGTCTGTGCGAGGTTTGCATACCATTCATCGGTGTGGAGATCGCTGATGGTAAAGACCAATGCGGCTATCACGGTGGTTGCGCCAGCCTGCTTGTACATATGGGACGTGCGTCGCATGGCGTCAACGTCATGCATTGGATCAAGCACCACGTAGCGATCAACACCGCTGGCGACCAATCTGTCATAGACCAGTTGCAAGAATTCTGGGTGTTGTGCCTCCCACGAAATAAATCGAATGCCGGTGCCGATAAATTGGAAAGGGGTCGATGGCATCAGTCGACGCAACAGTCGTAACCTTTCCCAGGGATTTTCTTTATAGGTTCGTACTTCCATGCCCATTGCTGTGCTGGATGTGATATCCAAGGCGTCAAAGCCGACGCGCTCCATGGTGGGGGCAATGCTGGCGACGCGAGCGGTATTTAGTCCGACAGATCCCCATAGGCTCTGGTTGCCGTCACGAATAGAGACATCGACGATACGAATGGTTTTTTTCGCGCTGACGTTAGTCGTTGACGACATTGGATACCTCCTGAGCTTTGCGGGAAAGAAATTGCGAGAAGTAGGCCGTGTCTGAGCCAGCGTCAACAAAGCCGGGATCTTCCAGTAGAGTGGTGTGCATTGGGATGTTTGTAGTGATTCCCTCAATTCGACAGTTCTGTAATGCTCGTGAGAGGCGCAGTCTGGCGGCTTCGCGGTCCTCGCCCCATGCGATAACCTTTGCCACCATGGAATCGTAAAATGGCGGTACACTGGCACCCGGTTGGATGTGTGTGTCCACTCGCAAATATTCGGATACGGGAAACCAACTTGCCGAAACAATTCCGGGGCTGGGTTGAAAATTGTTGTGCCAGTCTTCGGCGTTGATACGGCACTCAATCGCATGGCCTTGGAGTTGAATATCGTCTTGGGAGAGTCTTAATGTTCTTCCTTCTGCGATGGCTATTTGTTCGGCAATTAAATCGATACCGCTGATGGCTTCGGTGACGGGGTGTTCCACTTGTATGCGGGCGTTCATCTCCAGAAAGTAAAACGTTTGCCGTTCACAATCGACCAAGAGTTCTACGGTGCCCGCACCAACATAACCAAGATGTTTTGCGAAGTTGACTGCGGCAGTATGCATCTCTGCACGCAAGCTGTCGGTGAGCGCCGGTGCGGGTGCCTCCTCCAGGAGTTTCTGATAGCGGCGTTGCACGGAACAATCGCGAGTTCCGAGATGAATGGTGTGGTGACCGTCGCTTAATATCTGAACTTCCACATGGCGGCCGGAGCGAACAAAGCGTTCGATGTAGACCCGTGGGTCACCGAATGCGGATTGTGCCTCTCCAATGGCGATATCAAGCGCCGCGGGTAGATCTTCTTCATGCTCTACGACTTTCATACCGCGACCGCCGCCGCCACCGACGGCTTTGATGAGCATGGGAAAACCGCAGGCAGCAATCTGTTGGTGAATGGCTTCCGGGGAGTCCGCCGGGCCTCCCGGCACAATTGGGAGTCCTGCCGCAACGGCATGGGTTCTGGCTTTTAGTTTATCGCCAATGGCCTCCAGGTGTTCTGGGGTTGGCCCGACAAACCCTATTCCCGCTAAACGACAAGCCCTAGCCAGTTGTTGGTTCTCGGATAAGAATCCGTATCCTGGATGAAGCGCATCAGCGCCACTTTGCTGCGCCGCCCGAATGATGTTATCCACACAAAGATAGCTTTGACTGGATGGTCCTGGCCCGATACAAACGGTTTGATTCGCCAGCCTTGCGGCCATCGAATCCAGATCCACCACCGAGGCTGCCAGCACGGTTTCTATGCCCAGACGTTCACAGGTGCGGATAATGCGAACGGCGATTTCACCTCGGTTGGCAATAAGAAGTCGTTTGATGTTGGGCATCAGGAATTCTCCTCTATGCGCAGTAAGACCGTATTTTTATCGGTGAACTCTCCGTTGTTGACGCAAATTTCTGCCACTCGACCTCGAACACCGGCATAGACTGAGTTCATCAGTTTCATACTCTCGATGATGCAGACTAGGGTCGATTCCGAGACGATATCGCCGACGTTGACAAACGGCGGCGCGCCTGGCTTTGGAGACCGATAGAACACACCGGGAAGGGGGGCGGTGATTTGTGTGTGGGCATCATCTGTCTCTGACGCATGTGAAGAATGCTGAGCCTGTTGCAACTGATCCACAAACTCTGGATTTATAATGTTTGGCGTTTTCAGGCAGCATTGTTGAGCCAGCCAACTATCGCCGTCTTGTCTCAGTGTCAGGTGTAGGTCGGTGTTGGTGATATCGACAAAAGACTTTTTATTTTCCGTCAATTCTGCAACCAAATCGGCAATATCCAGATGATTCAACATGGCGTTTTACTCGCTTAGGTTAGTGACGAATGGCTTGGATATCGTTACGGCTACCGGTGAGAATCTCTTTTGATCTGAGCCTGGGGTGTAGGTAGAGCATCACCCTTGCCGTGATCGCTTCCGCAAAAGCGGCGTCATTGATATGGCAAGGTAGGGTCTGTAGGTCGACCCTCTCAGGCAGGCTCTCTTGTAAGAGTTGGGCGAGTATTGGCGGTTGAGATTTATCTTGAATGTGGCCTTGATCACTGTCGTGAGCGGAGAACCCCTCCAGCGGAACAAAAAAACTGACAGGCCCCTGTCCTTCACTGATCACGTCTGCCATATGGTGAGCGAGCTTACGCAATTCTGGCTCTTCTGTGCGAACGGCTGTCAGCGCCGGATTGTGGATGTGGTATCGCTTGCCAGGAAACTGCTGTCGCGCTGCATCGATCGGGCCTGCGATAATGAAATCGACGTTGCCTGGGGCGAAGATTGTAGGAATGCCTCGACGAATGGCTGGGCGACAACGGTCGGGACCGGCAGAGCACAGGCCATCATTAAGCAGGTCGTTGATCTCACTGAGGGACAGATCGATAACGGCATCAACAGCTTGCTCGCTGGCCAGTTCGTCAAACGTTTGCCCTCCAGCGCCGGAAGAATGGAAAATCACGACTTCAATGCCGTTGTCTTGCAGTGATTCGCGAATCTTTCTGGCGCAGCTTTCGGTTGTGCCCAGTGTCGTCATCAGGACCAATGGATGGTCTTCGCCAGTCTCTTGCCAATCAGCCAACACAGGACCCGCGAGCGCGGCGGCAGCATTGGCAAAGACTCGGCCGGTAATTTTATTGATGCCGGCAATGTCAGCGACAGATGGCACCATCATAATGTCTTTGGTGCCAACAAATGGGCGAGTCATGCCAGATGCCATTGTCGATACCATGACTTTCGGCATGCCAAAGGGGAGAGCGCGCATTACGGCGCAAGCGAGGGATGTACCCATGGAGCCACCGATACCAATGACACCTTTGATTTTCCCTTGTGCGGCAAGTTCACGAGCACAGATCACCGCGCCTCGAATCATTTGATCCAGACATTTGCCTTCGTGCTTTAATGCTCGGATATCCTCGACGGTGGTGCCCGCTGCTGCTGCGACTAACTCTGGTGGAATTTCCGCGGGACTCTTTTCTTGGAGACGGATACTGGCATCCAGGTGGATGACATTAAGACCTGCGCCCTCTAGCTTGTGGCGAACATAGTCACCTTCTGCCCGCTTGGTGTCCGACGTCACAATCATCAACACACTAGGTTTATTATCCATATTATTCACCTGTTATTTGGCGTTGTCGTTGGCCAATGTGCGTGTGATGATCCTACCCTTTACCGGAACACTCCTCTGTTGATACAGTCGTTCGCGAAGATGGAATTCGCTCGGGTTTAGCGCCTAACTGAGTGTGTAGTCAGCACTCGTCGCGGCAAAATCAACAAAGTAGTTTAGGGCGTCGGGGTCGCGCATCGCGCTCACATTAGCGGCTTTTTCAAAGGGTACACCCATCAAAATTTTTCTAACGGGTACCTCCATTTTCTTTCCGGTCAACGTTGTTGGTATCGTGCTGACCGAATAAATCTTGTCGGGTACATGCCTAGGCGTGCATTTCTCCTTCAGAGTTCTTTTAATATCCGTTTGCAGAGCGTCATCCAGATTCGCTCCCTCGGCTAACTGGATAAACAGCGGCATAAAAAATTGTCCGCCGGGCAAATCCAGATTAACAATGATCGAGTCAGTGATTTCGGGCAGGGTATCCAGTGCTCGGTAGATTTCTGCCGTACCAATACGAATGCCGTAGCGGTTGAGCGTTGCATCTGAACGGCCATGCATAAAGCAGCCATTCCGCGCATTGATTCTAATAAAGTCGCCGTGGCGCCAGATGCCAGGAAAGAGGTCAAAGTAGCTGTCGTGGTAACGTTCATTGTCCGTATCTCCCCAAAAACCCACAGGCATAGAAGGCATGGGTTGGGTGATGACCAATTCGCCAACTTCATCGGTAACGGACCTGCCGTTATCACTATATGATCGAGCAGCAACGCCAAGGCAGGGGGCCTGAATTTCACCGGCTCGTACCGGTAAAATGGGTACGCCGCCAACAATACCGCTGCACACGTCTGTGCCTCCACTGCCGGATGCGGTCCACAGATCTTCCTTGACGTATTGATAGGGCCAGGCGCTGATTTCCGGGCTGACAACGGATCCTGTCAACATAATTGCCCGCAGAGAAGACAAGTCGAAACGTTCTTTGGGAACAATACCCTGGCGTCTCATGATCTCAACAAAGGTTGGGCTGGAGCCGAAAAAGCTGGCTTTGCTGTCCTGTACCATTCGCCAGAGAACATCGACATCGGGAAACGAGGGGTTGCCGTCGTAGAGTACAGGAATCGCTCCGGTTAACATCACGCTGGCGAGGGCATTCCAGACCATCCAACCGGTGGTCGTGTAGAAGAATACGACGTCGCCACGCTGATTATCCATGTGGAAGTTCTGGGTTTTCAGCTGTTCCATCAAGATGCCACCGTGGCAATGAATGATGGGTTTGGGAAGGCCTGTGGTGCCAGAGGAAAACAGTATCCACAAGGGGTGACTGAAAGGAACCTGAGCAAATTGGAAGTGGGCTTGGCCGGGATCGTCACGCTCAACCAGTGCTTCCCAGGTTTTAACGTCGACAGCGACCTGTTCAAAAATAGTTGCATCCGGTTTGCGTTGCTGCGGATTCCCTACCAGTATCAGTTGTTCAAGTGAGTCCAGCTGTTTGGCGATGTCGACAACTTGCTGTTGACGATCAAAATACTTGCCGCCGTATTCATAACCGAGGCTGGCAAAAATCAGTTTCGGGGTGAGCTGCTGAACTCTATCCAGTACGCCATTAACGCCAAAATCCGGCGAACAACTTGACCAGATTGCCCCGATGGCCGCTGTCGCCAGCATGGCGACCATGGTTTGGGGCAGGTTTGGCAGGTAAGCGACCACTCTATCACCGGGTTCAATACCTGCTTCTCGGAGTACTGTGGCAACGCGGCGTACGTCACTGGCGAAGCTGTCCCAGGAGAGCGCCTGCAGAGGTTCACGCTCATTCAAATGCAAAAGCGCAGGTGCCGCCTTGGTGGCGTTACGCAGAATGTGTTCCGCGTAGTTGATGCGAGCCCCTGGGAACCAGTCCGCGCCGGGCATGATTCGCTCTTTCAGTACACATTCTGGCTGAGCTGAGGTATTGATTTCGAAATATTCCCACAGGGATCCCCAAAAGGCTTCAACCTCCGTAACTGACCATTCCCATAGGTCTTGGTAGCCATCAAAGGTTAAATCGCGTTCGGACGCTAGCCACTGCATATAGCGGGCAAGACTGGTGCTCGCCAGGTACTCCTGAGTTGGAGTCCACAGTAATTCTCCCTCACAAATTTCCTTGCTGGGGGAGATTGGGGTCTGATCATTCATCCACGTTCTCCAGCCGTATGCTCTTGTCTTTATTGTTGATCTGACGCCGGTCGAATCACGATTGCATGGCGGCAGTGTAGGTGTCGCCGTAAGTTAACGTAAAGGCTGGAACCTGACAATTTCACTCAGTGAAACGCCGAGTTTCAAAATTATCCCGGTCTTTGTGGGCCGTTTTCAGTGGGCTGAAGAGACATGCCTGACGGGTTTTAACCTCTGCAGTGAACGTCATTTTCGACGGAGCGGGACGACCACCTATAAGAGCAATAGCCACCGGGTTTGAAGAGGGGGTGATATTCCGCTGGCCGTAATTTAAGTCATCGTTTGAGGCATAGTTTTTCTGGCGGAGTGGGTGTAATCTGAATGTATTTGCCGCGGATTGCTTTCTCTAAGCAAATTTCTGCTACACTTCGGCAAAAATACAGAGCGCCAAGTCTTGACCTGTTGACGGTGAAGCAGGGCATAAGCCATGTTCCTGAAGCCTTGTGGGATCCGTTTATCGAGGCGCTCTGACGATAAAATCCTTGCTCTGGATGCTATAACAATAATTGGAGAACCAAGATGCACTATCACTCTGTGATAAAACCTCTCTGTCTTTCACTTTCCTTACCCTTTGTGGTGTCTCATTACGCCAACGCCGCGGCCCTTGAGGAGATCGTGGTTACGGCTCAGAAGCGTGAGCAGGATATGCAGGACGTCAGTCTGGCCGTCAGCGCCATGAGTGGTGACCAGTTGGCAAATGCCCAGATTAACAATTTGGAAGATCTCCAGGTGATGGTTCCGGGTATGACCTTTGGTAATGACTTTAATTTTGCCAAGATATTTATTCGCGGCGTGGGAATGAGCAGCTCATTTGCCGGTATTGACCCTTCAGTCGCGTTACATGTAGACGGCGCCGTTATTTCCCAGGCGGCAGCACAGTTTACCTCTTTGTACGATCTCGAGCGCATGGAAGTTCTTCGCGGACCCCAGGGCACTCTCTACGGTCGCAATGCCACGGGCGGCTCGGTTAATTTGATCACCGCCAAGCCAACCGAAGAATTTGAGGGTTACACTCGCGTCACAGTGGGGGGGGATGATCTTGATTTAATTGGTGAGGCTGCTGTCAGTGGTCCCTTGACCGAGACGGTTCTCGGGCGCTTGGCCATTCGTTATCAGGACAGAGATGGCTATGGTGAACATACGGGAACGGGAACGGAAATTGACGATGCGAACAAGCAAGGGGCGAGAGGACAATTAAATTTCATTCTCAGTGACAATGTTGAAAACCTGATTGGTGTTGAGTATTACCGTGAAGATGAAAATTCCAAAGCGGTCAAATTTGTGCGGGCGTCTTTTCCTGATACCACCAATCCAGGCTTACAGGCAATCGGTTATCCTGATGTCTCAGTCAATTCACGGGATGTCGGCGGTGATTTTGTGCCTGCTTCAGCACTGGAAACGACGTCAGTAACCAACACCTTGACGTGGGATGTTAGTGATTTGCTCAGTGTGAAATCCATCACCAATTGGCGTAAATTCTCCAATATGATTCTGCAGGATTTTGATGTTTCCGATACCGTCAATGGTGATTTTCCTCCCGCGCTAACCTCCACAACGCAGTTGCAAACCATCGACAACGAACAGGTGTCGGAAGAACTGCAATTCAATCTTAATGGAGACCGGTGGCGAGGATTGTTTGGGCTCTATTACTTTACGGACGATATCGACAGTCGGGTGATTATTGGCAGAGACCCGATAGGGCAGCAGGCTCGCAGTCGTGTGTTTGTCTTGGCCAATCTGCAAGTGGATGCTTACGCAGCCTTTACGAATTTTTCGTATGACTTGACCGATTCCGTCGCGCTCAAGCTTGGCGCTCGCTATTCTCACGAGGAGAGGGAAGTCAATAATCTGTTTGGTGTTGCATCGCCGGTCGATACGGAAGCTCAGTTTGATCCCTATAAAAACGATGAGAAATCTTACGAGGCGTTGACGCCGGAGCTGGGTATTGAATATCGAACACAGGGAGGTTCGTTGTTCTATGCCACCTATTCCGAGGGTTTTAAAGCTGGGACAGCGAATCTGGGCGAGCGCAGCCCATCATTGATCGATGAAGAAACCATCGAGAATCTGGAATTTGGTTTTAAAGGAAATTTTTTGGAAGATTCCATGCAACTCAATATTGCTGCCTTTATGTACCAAGTGGACGATGCTCAATTTGATCGAACCTTTCCGATTCCCGTACCGCCATATTTTTCGGCTCGACTGGAGAACGCCGCAAAGACTGATGGTCGCGGTATCGAAATTGAAAGCCGCTGGTCGCCGATTGAAAATCTCACCTTGGATATGAATGCCACATTTTACGATATTGAATTTGACGAGTTCGAGTCTTTGGATCCGTTGAACGAAGATTTGTTTGGTGCCGATAGTACCAGCGTACAGGCAGAGGATCTTTCCGGTAATGTCCCTCGTAACACCCCTGAATGGTCTTATAACCTACATGTCGGCTACGACATTCCCCTGGCAACGGGTGGCTTAGTGACATTGGGGACTAACGTCGCCGGTAAAGGTGAGCAGTTTTATACTGAGTTTAATGACCCTGTAATGGGGGCGGATGCCTACACCATCGTCGACGCGAATATTTTGTTTACCTCGCCAGATGAAAAAATGACGATCAACTTTTGGGGTAAAAACCTAACGGATCGTAGGGTGCTTGGCGGCTCCTATGCCATTGCCACCAGCCGTACGATAACGGGCACATATTTACCGCCCCGCTCTTATGGCATAACGGTTGGTTACCATTTTTAAGCGGCATCTCTATTCGTCTGCTATCGAGGCTATTCCATAGGATAGCCGCTTCTTTGGGCATTGTGTCCGCGATCAAAATGCGCTGTTGTATTTATGTTATGTTATAACATAGTATTGAAGGCCTAAGACATTGAACTTTGGGATCGCCCATCGATGGTAAAGGGATTTCGTGGTGTGAAAGGCTTCCGTGCTAGAGATACGCAGTTTGACTTGGACTTAAAAAATCTATTGGTTGCAATGACTTTAGCAGCATCACCCGTACTCGATGCGGAAGAAACCGGTTCGCGCCAAGAAAAAATGGAAACCATGACGGTCACAGGTACCCGGACGGAGAAATCTCTGGTCGATGTGCCTGTGTCGATCAGCGTGCAGGAGATGGACCTGCTCATGGCCAAAGGATTTACCTATGGAACCGATGAGTTTCGTGGCATTCCCGGTATTTCTTTTCGCCGGGGAGAGGGTGATGGCGATGCGTTTCCGTTTGTTTCTTTTCGCGGTTCAACCGGAACCGAAGGTTATCTCGCGTTAATCGATGGCATTCCGTTTATGGGGGTGTTTGAATCTGCGCCGCTGGATCAAATTCCCTACAGCGTCGTGGATCGGGTTGAAATTGCCAAAGGCCCGGGTTCGACTCTTTATGGACGGGGTGCGGTTTACGGCCTTACCAACTATATCACTAGAGCTCCCGACCGGGACGAAAGTCGGCTGTCGGTGAGTGGAGGCAGTAACGGTTACTGGAAAGCTCAGGGATCGGTTTCCCGGCGTATGGATAATGATGCAGGCCTGTTAATTGACCTCACCCGTGAGGAGTACGACGGTTGGCGGGAAAAAGGTGGCTTTGAACGAACCAACCTTTTTGCCAAGTACGCCATGCCCATTGGCGACGCATCTGAGTTGACCTTCTATGCCAACTATTATGATGTGGTCAAAGGGATACCCAATGGTATCCCGCTGGACAATGATGGCAATCTACTGCCGGTTGCGGGTGGTCGCGAAGCGTTTCTCGGTTACAGAGACCCCGAAGACGATAATCAGACACTCTCGGCAACGGCAAAATTTGATCATGAACTGAGTTCATCTCTGTCCATGTCGACCGCCCTGCAATTGCGTCGCAGTGAGCGAGAGAACAACCTGAATTTTTACGATTCCTTCGGCTTTAATCCCGCAGAGAATATCTACGCGGTCAATGGCTTCAGCTCAGAAAAAGAACAGGATGCTGTGGTGTTTGATTACAGTGTCACTTGGCTTTCTGATCGGCACAGTCTGGTCGCTGGCGTTAGTGCTGACTATGCGCGCTCTGATAATTACGATATGTGGTCCGGGCAGAATGGGTTTACCGCAGAATGTGGTTTTTCTTTCTTCTTAATTGAAATTGACTACACCACGGGAGAAATCGTCAATCGGGATAACCCCTGTTTTGTGCAGGATTTGCCTTACAGTAACAATGTTGTGGAAGACACCTCCTGGGGCGTGTTTGTTCAGGATGAGATTCGGTTAACCGATTCCCTGACAGCGACTCTCGGATTGAGGTACGACTCTTTTGAGCGTGAGGCCAGTTTTGATCCGGTATCGGGCAACTCTGCCAGTGGCGACATGAGTGGTGACGCCGATGCATTTTCGCCCAGGCTGGCCCTGATGTGGCAAACCGAGTTGGGGCAGTGGTATTTCTCTTACGGGCGTGGATTTAATTCCAACTTTGGCGATATCTTTCAATGGAATCCGGCTAACTATGCGAGACCGGAAAACAAGCCGACAACCATAGACAGTTTCGAACTGGGGTGGAAGTACGAATCGGACGACAGACGCTTACTGTCGGAAATTGCCGTCTTTCAGACACTGCAAAAAAATCGCCGGCAGACGGTGCCCAACCCCGCGGCGGAATCTGATTATTCTCAACCGTCTAACTTGATTACCTTTGGCCAGCGGTATGAGAGTCAGGGCATTGAGCTGTCTCTGGCTTATGAATTGACCGACCAAATATCTCTGCAGATGACGGCCAGTCATATTGAGCCGGAATGGGATGAGTATCTGATTAACAGCTACGGTACGGTATCCGACTTATCCGGCACCACGCCGGTAGGTGTTGCTGAAAATACCGTCTATTTCTCCTTCGCCCACAGGCCGATAGCTTGGTTGGAGTGGCGGGCATCCTACGAATTTTACGATGACTACGAAATTACCCAGGACAATCGCGTCTCGGGTGGTCAGTATGATCTGTTAACGCTGGGATTGGATATCATGCCGGCCAGCTGGTCTGGCACCAAGCTGTCTTTTACCGCGACCAACGCGCTGGATGATGAGTACTACTTTTACTTTGGTGATACAACCGCGCCAACGTATGCAACGCCAGGACCGGAAAGAGAGTTAAGGGCTTCGCTGGAGTTTGTCTGGTGAGTCGATGGTTTTGTGCCTGGCTGATATGGGGGACAGTACTCACCGGTTGTGGTTCAGGCGATGACCCCGAAGCGACACAATCCTCTTCATCGAGTGAAACATCTGAACACTCCGTTGGGCCGAAGAGTGGCGTGATGGCCGCGGGCATGGAGTCGATTCCTGTTCCCCTGGACTACGCAAAAACGTTTTCGTTAACGCGTGTCGGCGACGTTTGGGTCGTAGATTTACAGGCATCGATTGCGACTTGGGGTGGGGCCGCGGATGGCCCCGAACAGCGCGCACAAATCCTTCTTGTGCCGAAGAATACGCCTATGCCCGATCTCTCGGGCACCTTGGCGGATGCCCAGGTTTTGCGCATTCCGGTTGATCGTATTGCTGTCAATATGGCGCCTTTTGAGGCCATGCTCACAGCGTTAGATGTCGATGATCGCCTGGTTGCTGTCGGTGGTCCCAAATCCTATAACGATGACATTCGACAGCGTGTACTTGCCGGAGAGATCGCTCAGATCGGGTATGGCTGGCATATGCCACCCGTGCTGGATGCCCTGCTTGGAGCAGCGCCGGACGTGTTGCTGATGTCCATGGGCGATCTCAGTCATGCCGCGCAGATGACGCGTATTCGGGGTTTGGATGTTCCGGTCTTTCCCATGTTTATCAATTCCGAGCCCCATTACCTCGGCAAGGTTGAATATCTTCTGCTGATGGGGCTGTTGACCGGTCGCTATGGGGAAGCACAGGTCTTTGTTGAATCGGTGGTAAATCGGGTCGACGCATTAAAAGCGGCCGCAGCACAGAGACCCACCAAAAGTGTCATTTCCGCCTGGTATAGCGGCAGTGGTCGCTGGATGGCCACCGTGCGCAATTCCGAGGCGGCGCTGTTACGTGATGCCAATGGGCGCAATCTATTGGAAGAACCAGATGATCCCCGTCGCGATGAATTTCAAAAACTCAGTACCGAGCAGATAATACTTCAAGGCGCGGAAGCGGAATGTGCCATTCTGCGTGACAGCCATTCTCAGGCTTTTACCGACCAGAAAACCCTGGCGCTATTTCGCGCTTATCGCGATGGCTGTGTCTTTGCGATTGATGGCATGAACAAGCCGAAAGCCGATGCCTTTGACTATTATGAGGGCGCGGTTTTGCGTCCTGATCGTGTGCTGGCGGATCTGGTTCACATGCTGCATCCAGAGCTGCCAGAGCAGGGGCCTTTTCAATACATTCAGCCGGATACCCAGATGTATGATCACTAGTCGCAGGCCTCTTATAGGACTCACGGGACTGGGTCTGCTTATTCTCGTCCTAGTGGGGGCGTCGCTGAGCATTGGCCAGGTTATGCTGGATATGAATTCCGTCTTCAGCGCACTGTTCGGTGGGTCTGACAATACAGCTGTCGAGCATATTGTCGCCAACATCCGTTTGCCGCGGATTGTTATGGCCATTGTTGCAGGTGCCGCCCTCGGAGTAGCTGGCGTGCTTATGCAAACACTGTTTCGCAATCCGATGGCCGACGCCTGGTCCCTGGGGCTGACCGCCGGAGGTCAATTGGGGGTGGCAACGGCGGTGGCTGCGGCGGGATTCGTGGGTCCTGCGGCCATCGCGTTTATTCAGCTGTTTGATGGGATTAGTTTAACCTTGGCAGCGGGGCTGGGGGTGCTGCTTGCGGCGATGGGGATGATGGCTCTGTCCCGCCGGGTTGGGACGATTTCATTGCTGGTGGTGGGGTTGATGCTCGGTTTCTCGGTGCAGGGACTGGTCAGCGTCATCATTCACTTTGCCAATCGTGTTGGCGCCAAAGTGTATTCCGGTTGGGCGGACGGCAGTTTCGCCTCTGCTACGTTTGACCATATCGCCATGATGCTGCCACCAATAGTGGTCGGGTTAGCACTCGCGGTTGCGAATAGTAAAGCGCTGACCAACCTGTTGCTCGGAGAAACCTACGCGCGCAGTTTAGGGACGGATGTGGCGAAATTACAGCGTCTGACGTTGTTGGCCGTGGTGCTGTTGGTCGCACCGGTTACCGCCTATTGTGGGCCCATCACCTTCCTCGGTTTGATTGTGCCGCATCTCGCCCGGGCGGTTTCCCGCTCGGCCAGTATATTGGGGTTGTTACCACTTGCGGCGGCCGCCGGAGCCGCCCTGGCGCTGGCGGCGGATCTGGTTGTTAATTTGCCCTGGCAGGTGCATTTTCTGCATTTAAATGCGGTGCTAGGCTTGATCGGCGCACCCGTAGTCATTTTTTTATTGGTCTTTTCACCGATAGTCAGGCGTCAAGCATGATCGAACTCAAGGGACTCAGTGTCGGTTACGGTAACAGCGACAATCCGGTGATCCGTGCCCTCGATCTGAGCGCTGCTGCTGGCCAGTTTATTTGTCTGTTGGGACGCAATGGCACGGGTAAATCGACGTTGTTGCGCACTCTGGCGGGACTGCAACCGCCTCTGCTGGGGGAAGCATATCTGGAACACCAGAATATTCACCACCTCAAGGGCATCGAACGCGCGCAACAGATTGCCGTGGTGCTGACTGAGCGACAATTTGGTCTGGGACTTACCGTGGACGATGTGGTTGCCATGGGACGCCAGCCTCATACGGGTTGGCAGGGGCGCTTACACGACAGTGATCTGGCCTGCATAAAAAACGCGATTGCGACGGCTGGCGCGTCGCATCTGCTGGGCCGTTACATCAGTGACCTGAGTGATGGGGAAAAGCAACGGGTACTGATGGCCAGAGCCATCGCCCAGGCCCCTAAGCTGTTGCTGCTCGACGAGATCACGGCGTTTCTCGATTTGCCGGGGCGGGTTGACACTATGTTGTTGTTAAAGCGGTATGCAGTGCAGCAGCAGGCCGTCATTATTCTTTCCAGTCATGACCTGGAGCTCTCCATGCGTCTGGCGGATGACATCTGGCTTCTCGACGGCAAGGGTAATTGTCTCGCGGGGAAACCGGATCAACTGCAGAAGGCGGCAATGGCGGCTGCTTTTGACACTGATACGGTGTATTTTTCCCCGGCAACCCATCAATTCGAATTACGTAATGGATAGCCTTTCGATTATGTTTAGAGGTTGTCGCTGTCTTTAATAATTACCACCAGGTCTCAACCTCCAAACCGATGATCCGCGGTGCATCTAGGGGAGCATAGAAAAGTCCGTCGCTCCCAAAGGCCAGGTTCTCAATAGCCAGTCCGCTGGCGCGGCGCTCGTCTGTTAAGTTTTCACCAAACAAGCGGATACCAAAGGTGTCTGCTTGATAGCCAACTTGTAACCCCCAAATTGACGTTGCCTTTTGTTCAATATCGCCTCGCGCCCGCAACGGCATGGCGCCGGTAAAATTGCCTTCTGCTCGAAAGTAGAGGCCTACTGGCCACTCATAGCGAAGTGACATTCCACCGTCGTATTCAGGAACGAGTTGTACCGGTTGGCCTTTGACGTTCAAGGTTTCGTCCAATTGTAGGCTTTTGTAATCTGCATCCACATAGCCAAAGTGGGCATCGATAGTTAGCGCATCGGATACCAGCCAATTGCTTTCGATTTCAAAACCACGACTGCGAATAGAGGCTTCAGAACTGATATAGTCAGAACTCACCGGTCGGCCGTTGGCGTCATTGGCAATTTGGATTTCCTGCCAATTATCCGATTCGATATGGAAAATAGCACCCGAAATCCTCAGGCGTCTGTCATCAGATTGCCATTTTGCCCCGAGCTCCCGGCTCCATAGGGTTTCACTGTCATAGGTCAAGACAGCCTCATCAACAATACCATCCTGAATGGCGGTTAGGTTAAATCCACCAGGGATATAGCCTTTTGCCGTCGACGCATTGACCGAGAAATTTTCTGAAATCTTATAAACCAAGGACAGCTTGGGTAGCCAGGCATCAAAGGTCTCGTCCAGTTCTGCATCCTGATAGCGGATGATGGTGCCGAGCCCTAAGTCCAGAGAGCCAGACTGCTGTTGAGTCTCGCGTTGTGCACGATCGTAGCGAAGTCCGCCTCCGAACTTGAGTTTGTCGGTCAAATACCAATTAAAAGAACCAAAGATACTGGCGTCGGCGCCTTCTTCTCGTTGAGGGGGCGCCTCGAGGTAATCATTTAGGCCTCCGGCGCCTTGGAGCGTTGATAACTGGCGTATTTCGGATTCTTCGTAGTAGGAGGCGCCAACGATGTAATCAAATTTATCAGAGTCTGGTGATGCAAAGCGAATTTCAAGGTTTTTATAGTCTTCTTCTTCAGCTTCGACACCAGCGACGATTGGCATGGCGGTCAAATCGAAATCAAGACCTTTTGCTTCTTCGTCCAGTTGTCGATAAGAAGCCGCGATATCGATTGAGCCATAATTCAAGCGGTAATTAGCGCTTATCCCGGCGACGAATTCCTCTTCTGTCGTGTATTTGGGGGCGTCCTCATACGCTGTCCAATCGTCCTCAACGCGTCCACCATTGTAATCTTCGGCATAAAGCGCGTTGTATTGGTTGAGGTCAAGGGGCATGTACTGTTGATCGAAAATTCCCGGTGCATCCATGTCCAGCCAATAACTGGTAATATTTACGGTCAAACGATCGGTTGGTGTCCACTTGAGGCGAGCTTGTAAGAAGGTGTCGTTAATTTCACCCGTCTCGCCGGTCGATGTGCCTCTGTTTTTTACATAGGCATCTTCTTCCGCAACGCTGAAGGCTAATGAGCCCGACAAGCCGCGATTATTTAATGGTCCTGAGACATAGCCGTCCGCTTCCAGCGCTGCGCCGGAATCATACTGGCCTCCAGTGACGCGCAAATTTCCTGTGGCGTTTTCGCTGGGCGACTTTGTCGTAACAATGATCAGCCCAGATTCGGTGTTTGCACCATAGAGGGTGCCCTGCGGGCCGCGCAGAACTTCAACGCTTTCTATTTGATTCAGTACCGAATTACTCAGTTCGCGAAAAGGAATTCCATCGATATAGACAGCGGCACGATTGACGATAAAGGGGTTCGATTCTACGCCTCGTACCGTGATGTAAATACTGCCGCGCTGCCCAGATTCGTTGAATTGAACATTCGGTGCCAAATCGTCAATGCGATGGAATTCACGGATACGTGCCCGATCTATCGCTGTGGCATCAAGAATGGTGGCCGACAAATCTGAATCAATCAGTGAGGTATCGCGTTTGCTACCAGTGACAATCACTTCTTCGACTTTTTCATTCGTTGTATTGACTTGAGATCTGTCAGCGTTATCTGAGATTTGTGCCGAGCTATGAGGTGAATACACAAGGTATGCGAATAGGCTTGTGTAGAAAGTGGCGGAGCCCAATCCTTGAATCATAAATCATCTTCCTGAACGAGATAAACAGCATCTTTATGGCACTCTAATGCGGTTTGATCGCCCGTGCTGCTCCGATTCTGACAACTGCTCCATTTTTACCAGAATTGATATATTATAACGTTTCTTGGGGGAGGGTTATTAAAGCACGATGTATTCCGGCCAGAAGATTCTAGATGACTTGGTTTCGGTTCAACCTGAATCGAAAATTGTCGCATCTGGCGATAAATCGGTGATTATGGTGCGGTCTTTCTTTGCCGAGATGAAGGGAGTGTTACAAGCGAGCCAACACCTTAAGCTGGGTCTTTGTTTGTCCGGTGGTGGCAACTTGACGTATTACACCGCGAGCGAGTCAAATTGCTGGCTTTGGCGCCCAGGCACTACCGCTGTTACGGCACCGAATGATGATCGATGTTTTACTTCTCCGAATATTGAAATGCTGGGCATTGCATTGGACCTCTCCAAGATTGCCACATTAAATTCCGAGCAAAATACGGTTCGCGCACTCGAACAATTACCATCGCGAGTCATCAATGATAAGGTGGTCAGATCGGTTGCCCAGGCGCTCTGGTTGGCCGGTGACTTTTACGAGAGTAATACCGCATTTTGGGATGAGGGAAAGTCCATTATTTTACAGCGATTACTCGAGTTGGCTCCGAGCGAGCTGTCAAAATCTGGCGGCCGCTGTCTGAATCGACGTCAGATCAGTTGCTTGAGGGAATTTATTGATCAACACCTCACTCAGGATCTTCGAATCCAGGATTTGGCAAACGCTTTGAATATGGATGAGCGTGGTTTTGTCCGTTTATTCAAAGCTTCTTTCGGTTATGCCCCTTATGTCTTTATCACTCAGCTGCGTGTCGCTAGGTCTCAAGAATTACTCACCCAGGGTGGTTCTGTGATTGATGCCGCTCTTGCGGTGGGCTATGCAAATCCAGGTAAATTCTCTGCCGCATTTCGGCGCGTAGTCGGTTGTACGCCGTCCCAATGGCGACGTGGCCACTCCCGAAAATAACGATCTTTTCTGCTAACCCATTACGAATCCCTCTTTAGGCTTGTCTAGCAGCCTGTTGAAAAATGTTTTCGAGGCAGCAGATGCCTCGCGGATAGGCGTGCTAAAGGCTGCGAGATAGCGATCGCCCGGTTCTCCCAAAGACCATGTCTGTGCACTTATAGCCATTGTTCTGATTCTGTTTGCTCCTCAGACTGCAAGCATTGTCATCTGACACTTTAGGTAAATCTTAAGACCATCGATTTATGCCCTGTCAGAGGCGATCCGTTTGCGGCGGATGTTTCTCATAATTCTAAGACATGCCGCCTTAACACCGTTTTTCGGGAGTTCTCATGGTTCCATATAACATTAACGACGAGAGGGAGAACCAGCTCTCGCTGTTCAAGCGAATGCTGTTAATCCGCAAAGCCGAAGAAACGCTTCGAGACCTGGGGAAAGAAGGTAAGTTTCCCGGTGGCGTTCACCTCTACATCGGGCAGGAAGCGTCGGGTGTCGGCGCTTGCTCGGTACTCAGTGAGCGCGACTGGATCACCAGCACCCACCGAGGTCACGGTCACTTTCTCGCAAAAGGCGGCAACCTAAAAGATATGTTTGCCGAGATCTGGGGCAAGCGAGAAGGCATCTGTAAAGGCATGGGAGGATCCATGCATGTTGCCGATCTTTCCAAGGGAATATTTGGCGCTAACGGCATTGTCGGTGGTGGCTTTGCCATTGCCACCGGCGCGGCATTCGGAACTCATCTGCGGGGTGATGGTCGCGTCAGCATGTGTTGTTTTGGCGATGGTGCTGCCAACCAGGGTGTGTTTATGGAATCCATGAACGTCAGTTCTGCCTGGCAATTACCCACCATCTTTTTTTGTGAAAACAATGGCCTCTCGGAATTTACCGTGTCGTCAACGGTGACCGGCGGCAAACTGGTGGATCGTGCCAAAGCCTTTATGCCTACCGAAATCGTCGATGGTAACGATGTGTTGGCCGTGCAAGCAGCCGTAAAAACTGCGGTTGAGCGCGCTCGCGCGGGCGGGGGGCCATCCTATGTCGAAACCATTACCTATCGGATTCGGGGGCATTTGGAGGCCGAAGCGGCGTTTCTAGGCGGTTACAACTATCGTACTGACGAAGAAATTGCCGCGTGGCAAACCAAAGACAAAGATCCGATCTCCCGTTTTGAAACTGTACTGCTGGACAAGGGCGTGCTTGATCAAGGTGGAATCGACAGCATACATGAAGAGGTTTGTCGCTTTGTCGCCGAAGCTGTGGCGTATGCGGAAAGTTGCGAGGATGCGGATCCAATGTTGCCGTATTCGCTGATGTTTTCTGAGGAGGCCTGATAATGGCGCGCAGACGCTACATACAAGCAATAAACGATACGCTCCATGAAGAGATGGCGCGGGACGACAATATCATCATCATCGGCGAAGATGTGGAGCTGGCAATTTTCGGCGACTGTCGTGGCATTCATGAAAAATTTGGGTCGAATCGCATTCGCAACACACCCATCTGTGAAGCGACAATGACCGGTATGGCTCTGGGCGCAACGTCAGCAGGCTACCACGTTGTTCTGCATATGATGTTTTCCAATTTTCTGTACACAGGTATGGATGCCATTGCCAATCAGATCGCAAAAATGCGACTGATGACCGGTGGTCAAGTGAATATTCCGCTCACCATTATTGCCGGTTATGGTGGCGGCGCATCCAACGCCGCCCAACACAGTGACAGTGCCCATCCCGCGTTGATGAACCTGGGCGGCATAAACGTTGTGATGCCATCAAACTCCGCCGACGCTAAGGGACTTTTGCGAACGGCGTTGCGCAGTAACGATCCGTGCGTTTTTCTGGAGGCGAGCATTCGCGGGGGGCAGATGGGGGATGTTCCGGAAGACGACTACACCATTCCTTTTGGCCAGGCGGCCGTGGCCAGAGAGGGATCGGACATCTCCATTATTTCGATTGGCTCGATGATGAAACCTTCCTTAGATGCCGCCAAGTTATTGTCCGATGACGGTATTGATGCTGAGGTCATTGATTTGCGCACTCTGGTACCTCTCGATGAAGACGCCATTGTGAAGACCCTGGCGAAAACGGGCCGTGTGGTGGTGGTTGATGAATCACGAGACAGCGGCGGTGCCGCCAGCCACATTGCTGCAATCTGCGCCGATAAAGGTTTCTCTCATCTCAAGGCGCCGGTTAAGCGCGTCAATATTCCAAACGTTGCGATTCCCTTTGCGCCGGGTGCTGAAGCTGAAGTCTTGCCGAACAAGCATAAGGTCCGTCAGGCGGTATTGGATTTATTACAGAAGTAGCAGAGGTTGCTCCATGAAGATGACGTTAAAACTCAACCGCGTTGGCATGAACATGCAGGAAGCAACCATTGCGAGTTGGTACAAACAGCCGGGCGATAGTTTTGCACCGGGCGATGCGCTCTACGGTATTGAAACAGAAAAAGTGGTACAGGATGTTGAGGCGACAGCCGTCGGAAAACTGCTGGAAATTATCGTCGGCGAAGGTGAAGACGCCGAGGTCGGCGATGCTATTTGCGTGGTGGAGATCGAAAAATAATCCCCGCTTTTAGGGGCCTGGTTTTGTGCTTACAGAAATCGGGTTAGATAAAAATAACAGCGGAGTTACTATGAATTCTGTATTACAACAGTTCGATATCAGTGGGCGCTCAGCTCTGATAACGGGAGCCGCATCGGGTATTGGTCTGGCAGTCGCCGAGGCCTTGGCCGAATCCGGCGCCAAGGTCACCTTGACGGATCGCAAAGGCGATGTCGCCGAAGCGCGAGCCGAGGCATTGTGTGCTAAGGGATTTGAGGTCCGGGGGACCGGGCTGGATATAACGGATCTTAAACGTACCGAACAGGTGTTTGACGAGCACATGGAAGTGTACGGCGGTCTGGATATCTGTTTTGCCAATGCGGGTACCGGCGCCGGTTCTGGTTGGAAAAATGGTCTCGGCGAGCGAACCGAAGACGGGCAGGTAGACACAGTGCCGCCGGAAATCTGGGACAAGGTGGTGCGGGTGAATATGGACGGTGCCTTTTATACGGTCCGTAACGCCGCGCGTGTTATGAAGCAGGGGGGCAAGCCGGGGTCTATCGTTGTGACAACCTCCAATGCGTCGGAAATTACTGTGCCCATGGTTTGCACCGCCTACATGCTGGCGAAAGCCGGAGCCGCTCATATGGTGCGTAATTTAGCGCGCGAGTTGGCTGGGTTTGACATTCGGGTTAATGCAATTGCGCCAGGGTCGTTTATCACCAATATCGGTGGCGGACACCTGCATAATCCCGATGTGCAAAAAGTGTGGCGGGATATGATTCCTCTCGGGCGCCTTGGTGATGTCGAAAAAATCAAACCGCTAGCGCTGTATTTGGCTTCTGATGCATCCAACTTTATGACCGGGGCAGAGCTTTTTATCGATGGCGGTGTATCTCTCGTCAGCAGCTACTGATGCTGTTTACGTATTCGCGATCTGCAATTGAATCCTAAATCACAATAATAGAGGTGAGAGATCATGTCGATGTCAGGAAGAGTGGTGCTGGTGACCGGTGGTGCCGGCGGCATTGGAGGTGCCTGTGCCAAACGTCTGGCTGGCGATGGTGCGCAAGTGGTCATCACCGATATTGTTGAGGAACAGAAAGGTCAGTCGGTGGCAGAGAGCTTCGGTGGTAGCTATATGCGTCATGACGCGTCCAGTCTGCAGCAGTGGCAGGAAGTTGCCTCAGCTGTCGTTGAGCAGCATGGTGGCATTCACGGATTGGTTAACTGTGCGGGAATTGAAGGCAGCATCAAAGTCGGCGGCTTGGACACAACGGAGGAGGATTGGAAACGCGTCATCGACATCAACCTGAATGGTTCTTTTTGGGGGCTTAAAGCCGTGATGCCGCAGATGCAAAAACACGGCAGCGGCTCTATAGTGCTTCTGTCATCCATCGTTTCTTACATGTGTAATCCTTCCGGTATTGCCTATGGTGCGAGCAAGGCTGGCGTTGCACATCTGGCAAGATCAGCGGCTTATATTGGCGCTCAGGACGGTCATAAAATTCGCTGCAATTCTGTACATCCGGGAATCATAAAATCCCGTATGACCGATAACATTATCGATGAAATCGCTGCGGCGAGCGGCAACAGCGCCGAGGCGGTCGAGACAGAATTCTGCAAACAAATTCCTCTCGGTGAGCGAGGCTTGCCCGACGATGTAGCCGGGCTGGTGAGTTATTTATTGTCCGATGATTCCCGCTATGTCACTGGCTCTGAATACAAAATCGATGGCGGCTGGTCGATGGTTTCGGCGGGGTAGTGCACATCACGCGTTCGCCTTACAAGGGCTTTTCTAAAAATCCCGAGACCATGGTGATAAATATCGAGATGGTTTTGTCGGCATCCTCACTGGATTGACCGTTGGCAGCGATCCACATGGCGGCATTCATTGCTGCGCCATTGATCAACATTGCTGTGATTGTCGGATCGACGGGCTTGAACACCTTGCTGTCGATCAAATGCTCGATCGCTGTTTTCGTCGCCTCCAGGCAGCGATTTTGACTTGGCCAGCGGGATGGATCACCTAACACCGCCGGGCCATCACGCAGCACAATCTGCTGAATTTCCGGATCCAGTGCGCTGCGGATATAGGCGGTTCCCTCTTTTAATAAGCTTCCCCAAACATCCTTCTCTCCGGCGCCGTAGGCTTTAGCCCGTTCCGCCATCTCAGAATCGAGTTGGTCAACAACCGCAGCGAAAAGTCCGCGTTTGTCTCCAAAGTTGTGATACAGGGCTCCGCGTGTCAGTCCGACCTCTGCCGTTAATTTATCCATAGACGCTTTCGCGTAGCCTTCCTCTGCAAACGCTTTTCGTGCTGCGGCGAGTAACTTGATTCTCGTGGCGGCCATCTTTTCTGCTCGTGTCACCATAAATTGCCTCCGTTTGACATACGGCGCGTATTTTATATTGACATACGCCTCGTATCTATTTAATTTGGATACGCTCCGTATGTTAATGTGGGGTGAGTGATTCGTTTCGTTTCTTTATTGTGAATCTGTGAGGTTTTTATGAGTGCTTTTGAAGCGGTATTCCCTAAGCAAAGGCAGGATCTTTATGTAAAAAATGGTTATTCCGCCGCCATTAAGTCTGGCGATTTGCTGTTCGTCTCGGGTCAGGTTGGCAGTCGAGAAGATGGCACCCCGGAGCCCGACTTTGCTCGACAGGTCCGTCGCGCGTTCGAAAACCTGGAAGCCACGTTGGCAGCCGGTGGATGCAGCTTGGAAGACATCGTTGATTTCACCACATTTCACACAGATCCCGAGTCTCAAGTCGAGACTGTTATGGCGGAGCGCAAAAGGGCCTTTCCCTCCGCGCCTTATCCGAATTGGACGGCGGTGGGGGTAACCTGGTTGGCTGGATTCGATTTCGAAATCAAAGTGATTGCGCGTATTCCGATATAAACTTATCGATAAGAACACCTTAACCGCGAGTTTGGATTTTGATAAGGAAGAGTTTGGATTTTGAGATAAATGGATCCCAAAATGGTTATATGGAGGCTGTTTTAGCGATTTATCTCTTGTAATGGATCCACAACTCTTGCTTGTCAGATTCTTCGTCGGTATCCTCCGAGTTAGTAAATCGATAATCATTATGATAAGTGAGGTTGCCATGGCCTGGAAAAAGCATGAGTACGAGGAGATCCCCGGGACCTATGTTTTTGACGGCAAGCGAGCGCACAGCTCCTACGCCCTGAATAAACTCTTCTACTCTTTCAACGATGAAGCCTGTCGCGCCGAATTCGATGCGGATCCCGCCGCCTACTGTGACAAATTCCGTTTACCTGAAGAACACAAAAAACTGGTTGTCGAACAAGATTTCCTCGGCATTCTGCGCGCCGGAGCCAACATTTATTATCTGGCTAAATTCTGTATTCCTCGCGGCGTAACCGTTCAAGATGCGGGGGCGGCGTTTCAAGGAATAACCGGTGACGAATTTCGCGAAAACTTGTTAAAAAACCGCGACGGTTTAGAAGAACGATTAGAACAAGAAGGGGGTTACTGGAATGGCTAAGTTAATCGGCGGTATCACATCATCTCACATCCCGGCGGTAGGGAATGCCATTTCGCAAGGCATCACCCAAGAGCATTACTGGAAGCGTTTTTTCGACGGTTACGAGCCGGTGAAAGCGTGGCTTCAAGAGCAGCAGCCTGATGTCATAATCATTGTTTATAATGACCATGGCTTGAATTTCTTTTTAGACAAAACGCCAACCTTTGCGCTTGGTTGTGCTGACATTTACGAAAATGCTGATGAAGGCTGGGGCTTAAAACCTACAGCGCCTTATGAAGGTGATGCACAATTATCCTGGCACATTGCGGAGTCGTTAATCGAGCAAGAATTCGATATCTGTACCTGCCAGGAAATGAAAGTTGATCACGGGTTTGTCAATCCGATGCGCGCCTTGTTTGGTGATCATGACGTATGGCCGATTAAAACAATTCCCTTGGCAGTCAACACGGTTCAGCATCCGGTACCCAGTGCGCGTCGTTGCTACAAATTGGGTAAAGCACTAGGCAAAGCCATTGAATCCTATCCGGAAGATATCAAAGTTGTGATTGCAGGAACCGGAGGAATGTCGCATCAGTTACAAGGTGAGCGTGCGGGCTTGATTAATGTCGATTATGATATGGCGACGATAGAAAGTGTCATCAGTAATCCTGAGTGGTTTGCAAGTCAAACCAATGACGACATTATGAAAGAAGCCGGTACAGAAGGCATCGAAACCATTATGTGGCTGGTTATGCGCGGCGCATTGAAAGACGATGTGAAATGCCTGCAGAAACACTACCACGCACCCATTTCCAATACGGGTGCCGGAGTTCTGCTGTTGGAAAATACCTGATTTAACGTATCGCGATTATTGCCTCTGTTGCTCGGCAATGGGGGCACTTTCTCTGCAGTGTGTGACATGACGCTGTACGCTTTTATGCCAGCACCTAAGGCATTAATGTAAGAATAACATTCCGGGTCCATCATTGGTTTACCGGGAGAATTATCTGGCTGAAAAAGGATTCCCTTACCGGCCAATAATTGTTATAAGATATAACACAAGCCGGCAGACGTGACTTTATCGTGCCAGGCCCTGGTGAGCTCTGAGAAGTTTCACCCAAACATAACAATTACAGAATGGGTTTGATGTATGAAGAATAATCCCAAGGCCATACTGGCCAATTCTCCCATGAATTCCTTTCAGATCACGGCGGTCTGTATTTGCATTTTTCTCAATGCATTAGACGGGTTTGATGTTCTTGCCATCAGTTTTGCCTCTCCAGGAATCGCAGCCGATTGGGATATTAATCGAGCGGAATTGGGTATCGTTCTCTCAATGGAACTGATAGGCATGGCGGTAGGTTCCATGTTTCTCGGCGGTGTGGCGGATAAGATCGGGCGACGACCGACCATTCTTGGCTGCTTGATTGTAATGACAGCTGGTATGTACCTAGCGGCACTGGCGGACTCTATCGGCAATCTGCTGGTGGTTCGATTTATTACCGGCCTGGGAATTGGTGGTATGTTAGCGGCCATCAATGCGATGGCGGCGGAATATTCGAACAAGAAAAGTAAAAATCTCTGCGTAATTTTGATGGCTGCCGGTTATCCACTCGGGGCTATTTTCGGTGGTGCCGTGGCATCCATGCTGTTAGTCAGTTTTGATTGGCGAGCGGTATTTATTTTCGGTGCTCTGGTCACCGGGGTTGCGCTGATTATTGTCTATTTTCTGTTGCCCGAATCCATCGAGTATCTGGTGGATAAACGCCCAGCCAATGCGCTCGAAAAAATCAACAAAACCTTGGGGCGTATGGGGCACCAACAAATCGATGAGCTTCCACCGCAAGAGCAGCATGAAGGTGCTGCGGAATCTGGTTATCGTCAGCTGTTTTCCAAAGGGCTTCTGTCCGTCACCATCGTGCTGACATTTGCGTATTTCTTCCACATCATGAGTTTCTACTACATCATTAAGTGGATTCCCAAAATTGTAGTCGATATGGGCTTTGCCGCGTCGACTGCAGGTGGTGTATTGGTTTGGGCAAACGTTGGCGGTGCCTTAGGGGCTGCCATCATCGGCGTGCTGGCGACCAAATTGGATCTGCGAAAATTGATCATGAGCGTCATGTTCGTCGGTTTTATCATGATCTGTGTTTTTGGCTTGGGCCAAGAAACCATTGTTCAACTCGCCCTGATCAGCGCCATTGCTGGATTCTTCAACAACGCCGCTGTGGTCGGACTTTACGCCTTACTTGCGCAGTATTTTCCTGCATCGGTACGCGCCTCTGGTACCGGTTTTGTCATTGGGTTGGGGCGTGGCGGTGCCGCACTGGGTCCGATGATTGCCGGCTTCCTCTTCGCCAGCGGCTTCGATCTGTTCCCGGTTTCTGTCGCGATGGGAATGGGGGCATGTTTGGCGGCAATTACGTTGATGTTTCTGCGCAAACATGAAGAGCCGGTTTCCGCGTCGTCATCTGGCGTGGTTGCAGAGCAACGAGGTTAGTCTGTCTAGATGAGTGGCTGCTCTTCCGGAATAGCCACAAGCTCACATCTATTAAAGTGTAAACTCAAACTCCGCGCCTGCCTGGCGTAATTCTTCTTTGATTATCGACAGTCCTCTGTCTAAGGCTGCCAGGCTGGTGTCTCCGCCGAGACAGAAGCGAATCGCTTGCGGTGCGGGGTAGTGTCCGGCAGCAAAGGCTGTAGATGGCTTCGTTAGTACCGACTGCCGCTGTAGGGATTGGCAAAATTCTTGAGCCCGACGCGGTTCGGGTAGCAGTAGCCAAATGTTCAAGCCGTGGGGTTGGGCATAAAATTGTTGATCAGCAAGCCTATCGGCAGCCAATCGATGGCGTTCAAGCAGTGCGAGACGCTGGTTGGCAATGAGCTTTTCTGCAGTGCCTTGCTCGATCCACTGGCCGGCGATCTCTGCCATAAGCGGTGGTGTCATCCAGCCACTGGCGCGAATGGATGTGGTGATATTTCGTTCAAGAGGTTTCGGCGGCAGACAATAGCCAACTCGCAAACCGCCGGTGAGCGCTTTTGAGGTGCCTGTCACCAATACGGTGATATCTGGATGACGTTCCGCCATCGAAGGAATCGACGGATCGCTCAGGCAACCGAGAATATCATCATCAATTATCCATAAGCTGTGTCGTCTGGCGATCTCAGCCAGTTGATCCATACGCTGCAACGATGTCGTTTCGCAGGACGGGTTGTTGATGCGGGAATTCATGTAGAGGACACGGGGTTTGTAGCGGGCGCAGGCACTGTTGAGTGCGTCTGGAAGTATGCCTTCGTCATCACTGTCGAGCCCGATATGACGCACGCCAATCTGCTGTGCGCTGAGAATAAATCCAGGATAAGTCAGTCCTGCCGACAGTACCGTGTCACCGGCGCGACAGAGTGCTGCGGTAACCGTGTGGAAGCCATGCTGTCCGCCGTTGGTCAGAAGCAGTCTGTCCATGTCTCCGGTGCTGATGCCGGACAACTCCAGCCAACGTAATCCCGCCTCCCTGTGATGAGTGAGCCCTCCAGGTGTCTGGTATTCCAGTAGTCGCTTGAGCAGGCCAGGGTTTTGCTGCAAGCCAGCCAGTGTCTCAGCCAACAGTTGGGCTTGCCCCTGATTGAGCGTGAGGCTGAAACTGAGATCGATGGTGCTGTCAGGTTGCTCATGGCCAATCACAAAATCTTCGGATTCGTTAAAACGACGCACGAAGGTTCCGCTGCCAACCTTAGAGGCAATAAGCTGTCGTTTCTCTGCTTCCGCGTAGGCTCGAGTTACTGTGCCCACGGTCACGTTGAGTCGATCGGCGAGGGCCCGGTGAGTTGGGAGTTTTTCTCCGGGCGACAGTAACCCTTGAGCGATGGCCTCTGCAATGGCATTGGCCAGCGCCTGATATTTGGGGATGCTGGGATCCAGTTGTTGGGGTGTCCAAATTGTCATGGTGACAAAAAAATCATTGACCGTAAAATTGTCTGCATTAGACTGAGCTTAATCGATACACTTCTTGCGAAAAACCTTTTCTCAGCCTCATATTTGGAGGTTTAGGGTTTTTATCGCCGGAATAAAGCTCAATCTTTAAATTGTATGCATACAATTTAAGCGGAAAATCCAATGAAGGCAAGAGGAGATTGCCCCATGTCTCATACTCTGTATCAAGTTGATGCGTTTGCTTCTGAGCTTTTCGCCGGTAATCCGGCGGCCGTTATGGTGTTAGAGGCCTGGATGCCTCCTTCGTTGATGCAGGCTATCGCGGCAGAGAACAATTTGTCAGAGACGGTGTATGTGGTGCCAGAGCACAACGGCTATGGCATTCGTTGGTTTACCCCCACTGTTGAGGTTCCTCTCTGTGGTCATGGCACTTTGGCGGCATCCCACATCCTATTTACGGAGTTGGGGCTGGAGCAGGAGACTGTCACCTTTTCTTCGGCGAGTGGACCCTTGCGAGTCAGGAGAGTTGCCGGCGGGTATCAACTGGATTTTCCTCCTAGTCCGGTAGAAGAAGATACTTTACCAAAAGACATTGCTGAGGTTTTCGGGTTTCAGCCGATTGAAGTTTTACGACATGAGGAAAAATGGCTGATCGTGACAGATGAGCAAATCGTGCGTTCGTTTGATCGTTCCTTTCTGCATCTGCCCGGCAGTGGTGGTGTTGTTTTGACGGCCCCAGGCGAAGGTGCCTACGACTGTGTATCACGCTTTTTTGGTCTGCGGGAACTGGGGATTGAAGAAGATCCGGTAACGGGATCCATGCATTGTATGGTGATCCCTTATTGGGCTGAACGTTTGGGTAAATCCCATTTGCGCGCCTTTCAGGCGTCTAGACGGGGAGGTGAGCTGCACTGTGAATATAACGGTGAACGGGTTTATATGACCGGGCAAGCCGTGACTTACCTGAAAGGTGAGATCCTTTTACCCGAGTAACGAAACTTTGAAGTCTCTGATAAAGGCCCCAGGTACGTAGGAAAAAAATGGACATGTTAGAAAGCGACCTCATTTCCCAAACCAGTTTTTCAGCAAGTTATTTGTTGAGTTTGCTGGTGTATATGTTGATTGTCACAATCACTCCGGGACCAAATAATCTGATGGTGACGGCGTCTGGAATGAACTTTGGTTATCAGCGCACCTTGCCGCATATTTTTGGCATTATGGCGGGGTGCGCCGTGATGGTCTCTGCCTGTGCCGCCGGGTTGGGGAGCCTATTCCTCCAATTCCCTATCTTGCACACGATATTAAAAGTTGTCGGTAGTCTGTATTTACTGTGGTTGGCGTACAAAATTTTCACCGCGAATAGTGCCGATTCTGATCGCAGCGTGGATAAGCCCCTGAGTTTTTACCAGGCGATGATGTTTCAGTTCGTCAACCCAAAGGCGTGGATGATGTCGATTACCGCCATTTCCACCTTCAGTTTAAACGGCGATTTGTTGCTGCTCAGTTTGCTGTTAATCATCGGGCTGCAAACGGCATTATGCCTTCCGTGTGTCTCAGTTTGGGCATTGATGGGCGTAAAAATACGGGAGTTTGTTCGCAAGCCAGTACAGCGGATTTGGTTTAATCGTGTTCTCGGAGTGCTGACGGCGTCTTGTGTATTGATGTTATTTCAATAATTCGTTAGATCTCATCGCCCTTCTTTGTCAGAAGGGCTGACGTCATAGATCCTTGAAAAGTCATCGATCTATGAAAAAGCCTTATTCATTTCGATGCCAAACATATTCCATTTGTCGAGCGGTTCCTGTGGCGATTTCTTCCGACGTTAACCGTGAAACCAGATGTAGGCTCATGTCGATACCCGCTGAAATGCCGCCGGAAGTAACAAATTTTCCTTGGTCGACCCAGCGTTGCGATTCCAAAACCGTCAGTTCTGGGTAGGAGCTGCGAAGATCGGCAATATCTTCCCAGTGAGTGGTAACAGTTAATTGGTTGAGAAGGCCGGCTTTAGCAAGAATGAAAGCTCCTGTGCAGACAGACGCAACGGTACTGGCGTTTTCAGCGGTCGTTTTTACCCAGCGGATAATCTCAGTTTTTTTCAATTCTTCGGTGTGGACGCCGCCGACGACAATAAAGGCATCTATGTGGGGATGACTGTTTATGTCGTAATGAGGGTTGATGCTGTAGCCACCCCTGGCTTTAACAGGGTTTTTAGTTTCCGCAATTAAAAAGACGTTAAACGCATCCTGTTCTAGATTCATTCGGTTGGCCGTTGAAAAAACCTCAAATGGTCCGGAAAAATCGAGCACTTCCGCGTCGTCATAAATATAGATTCCAACGTTTAACATCTCACTCTATCCTTATTGATCAATAGGTTTGTTCTGGCGTGTGACATAAGCCTCTAAATTCGGCTCGCACCAAAGTCGGCTGTCCCATAAAAAAATATCATCTCGACGGATTTCGCCGCTTTGAATTGGGTAGAAATACTGATTGCCATTACCCGCATCGGCGAAAAACAGCATCGCGTCAAACGGCATATAAAGCTCAGCGAAATCGACGTTGCTCCTAAACTCAAGGTTCGTTTTCACAAGGTGTTCGACAGGCCAGATTACGCCGAGGCCATGCTCGCCAGAAACGCCGTTGGATTCTAGCAAGCATGATGTCAATTCCGCCGGCAGCGCCATCCCTAATGCTTTTCCCGCGTCGTTTAGTTGAGACAGAGTGGCAGGTGGCGAGCATTGGTAGGGAATGCCCGAGCGATCAAATAGTCCTTTCCATCTCATAGACTAGGGTGCCATGTAAGGGGATGTACGGTTAAAAGCGGTGCCTACTCTGCGGTCAGTCGATGACGACGAATGGGGCTGTCATTTTCACGGATTTGGCGGCGACATGATCGATCACAATGACCTCAAAGGCATATTCTCCGTTGGGCCAATCTTCACCAATGGGCACAGCGGCACTGGAATTTCCTAGCATGAATTGCGCTTCTAGAGGCGCGGTTGTCCACAGCTTTCCAGATCCTCCGTCGATCATATTCTTGTCAGGCGTCCGTAGTTTGTAGTCTGCGATCAGGTTGCAGGTTTTTTCAGCGGACACTTCGCACCCTGAAAAAAAAATAAGAGTGCTAATGGTTTCCCCTTTGTGAGCTTTATCGATCACTGTAATTTGGGGCGGGGTTGGCTTCTTCCAGTCAGACCGTACTTTGGCTTCGTCGTTGGTTAAAACCAGCTTTACGTTGAATGGTGTACTATTTTGTGACGCGTCAGCGGGGGGTGTATTTTCTGGGCCAGATAACGCGTGTTGTCCAAGTGTGCAGAGCAGTCCTGAGAGCATCAGAGATTTGATTCGATTTGGCATGAAAAACTCCTGTAGTGTCATTCCATATTGCTTGATGAATGCGCTGACAGTCTCCTTGTTTTGTCTCGCCGGTTTACTCGGTGTTCTGCTTAATCACGTCTACTGATTAGATCTTCTATGCGCTTTCTGGTAAAGGCTTGCGGTCATCTTATCGTTTACCGGTCGCCAAGTCATCGTTGGCGAAGTTTGCCGGTTCTATTCAGGGAAGGTCGCAAATGTGGGGGCGTCACGGATCATGTTTTCCCACGTGGCCATACTTGCGGTAAAGATATGGGTAATAGGGAGTGTGTTTAGGTCTGTATCCAGGCTTCCGGCGGGAACTAATAACGATGAGCTTTCCGTGAAAACGGTAGGGACACTGGATCCGCAGCGATTGCAAAAGCTCTTCGTATGTCGTGTTCCTGGTAATGTGAAGGAAGAAAGAAACGCTTCCCCCGAATGCCAGCAGATATCCGCGGATTGAGAGAAGAGATTTGCGGCATGGGCCGAACCGGTATCCTTTTGGCAGTGTGTGCAATGGCATAAATACAAATGGTCAAAGTCGCCAGTGACAGTAAAGGTTATCGCGCCACAAAGGCAGGAGCCGGAATGTCTGTTCATTGGATACTCACTTATCGACTTGACGATGCCAGTCCGACGCCAAAGAGTATAAAAAATCCGCCGCTGATCCGGTTTAACCAGTGGCCTCGTCCCCCTGAAGTAAACCAACTGCGTGTGGATCTGGCAAGCGAGGCATAAATTAGATGAATAACGACAACCAGTAGGCTGTAGGTTGTGACCAGAATAAAAAAGTGCTTTGTGTGGTCGCCATTCAGCACCGTGAATTGGGGAAAAACACTGGCGAAAAACGCGATGGCTTTCGGATTGGTCAGTTGTATGGCCAGCCCCTCATAAAAATGTCGTTGCAGGCTTTTACTCGATTCCTCTTGGACGTCCAGTCGAAATACAGGCGATCGCCAAAGCCGAACACCCAGATAGAGCAAATAGAGGGCGCCGACCCATTTTATCATTCCAAATGCGGTTGCTGATGTTATCAACAAGAGTCCCAGGCCTGTGGCCGATAGAGCGGAAATAAAGAATGTACCCGTGGCGATTCCCAGGATGCCTGCGATTGCACTCTTTAATCCGTAGCAGATACTGTTACTCAGCGTGAGCACGACGCCTGGTCCAGGGCTCATAACTGTGACGACCGCGATCGCTAAGAATAATAGATAGCTGTCCATTAATGCCTCGAAGCAGTGACATCTGCCATTTTTATCGTCTCAGGAGGCGAGTAACCTTACGCAAGATCATCCGCCGTGTCAGGGAGGGGTAGAACAAACACTCATGATGAGATGAGTAGCAGGGCATCTTGAATCAGCCATGCCACTGTATTTGGGTAATTATTTGATAACCCATGTAGAGGAAAACGTAGCACGTCATGCCGGCAATAACCGCAGACAGATGGTAAAGAGCGCCGGTCAGAGTTCCTCTGGCCGTTATGCCAAACGCCAGTATGCGTTTTTCTGTATCTTCAAAACTCAACGAGAGTTTACGATAAAAAATAAAGTAGAAGATGGAATACAGTGGTATCAGTGTTAGGGCCAGCATGCGGCCATAGGATTTTCCAAACACGATGGCTGCCGATAACGTGATTAGCCAGCAGCAGAGATAACCTAACGCACAGCGCGTTAGTATCTTTTCTTTCGCTGAATCGTTCATAGAGGAATTCAGGGTCGGCTTAATAAGATTCGAGCGTTCTGCCGTCAATGGGAATTCTTGAGCGTGTCTAGCATATGACTATAAGGGATGTGACTGAATTCGCTAAAGCCGGGCAGTTTTTTTGCTTTTAGCTTGGTTAGCCAGGGACTCGCCATGCCGCATAAAAATCTCGTTTGGCTTTCAGGCTCTGGTTGTTGCTGAAAGGTCTTTTGATAGGCATGGTTAAAATCACGCAGTAGGGGCGTGATCTCTGGATTACTGGGGTATTCCGCAATTGGCTTTTCAGGCCATGGCTTGCGTGTTCCCATGCAGACCGAACAGTGGCCGCAATCGGTCGTCATACTTAAGTCATTAAAATACACCGCCAGCTGACGGCTGAGACAGGCGTTTGATTGAAACAGCGCCACCATATTCTGCAAGCGTCGAATCTCGCTGTCTTGGTGTTCCCGAAAGCGACTGTGCAGTTGCTTGGCGATGACATCTTGTTCTGCTTCCGTCCAGACCTGGACGTCGAAGACCTCGGTCATCTGCTTTATTTCAAGCGTTAGCCATTGCTTTTCGGCACAGTATTCTAACGCCGCAACCGCTCGTGACCGGGCGTCTTGTCCTTTGGTGTGAATTAACGCGTCCATATCCAAGCTGTACCAAGTACGGCCTTTTTTACTGCATTGCAGAATCGTTTTAAGAAAGCTCAGTCGCTCACCGTTAAATTTTGCCAGCAGTTCGGCTTCAGAATCCGGCTTAAATCGATACTCGGCGTAGTAACTGTACAAAGGCGTAATGTGTCCGCCCATTTCCAGGTAGACCAACAATGTCTTCAAAGGTAGGGGACGAATGTCTGTTTGATTGGACAGAGGTTGCATCATGGTTTCCCAGCGGCCAGATCCGTCAGGGGCAGAGGTGCTGTCAGATCGAATCACTGTCAGTAGGCGGCCTATGGCTGCAAGGGTCGGGGTATCGCCATAGGTGAAATTCTCTAGAACGGTTAATCCGGAGAGATCTGCGAGCAATACGCAATCCGAAGGTTTGCGGTCGCGACCTGCTCGCCCAATTTCCTGACTGTAGTTCTCAATCGACTTCGGCAGGTCGTAGTGTAAAACCTGGCGGATATCGCTCTTATCAATCCCCATGCCGAAGGCGATGGTGGCAACGATGCAGGGGGTTGCGCCCTCCATAAACCGTTGTTGAATCTCTTGGCGGCGGTCATTGGGAATACCTGCATGATAGGATTCGATCCTCACGGGTAATTGTTCGTTCAAGGATCGGGCAACATCGTCGGCAGTTGACTGTTGTGTGACATAGATAATGCTGCCGAATGGAGTCCCTTTTTGGATTCGATGTTGCAACCACTGTGCGCATTTTTGCAGTCGCTCGTCTGTTGCCGTGGGTTGAACGAGCAAGCGGAGGTTTGGCCGATAGAAGCCGGTGCTGGTGACGTGATCTTCTGTAATATCGAAGTGGGTGCGCATATCTTCGACGACGGCCTTGGTCGCTGTCGCGGTCAAGAGTAAGGCTTGTGGAATAGAAAACTCACGTCGCCAGGAGGGCAGTTTTAAGTAGTCGGGACGAAAATTATGCCCCCATTCAGAAATACAATGGGCTTCATCAATGACCAATAACGAAATGGGTACATGACGGACGAACTCGCGGAATCGTTCGTTTTTTAAACGCTCTACGGAAATAAATAGGATTTTGATTGTGCCGTTGCGAACGTCTTGCTGAATTTGAAGATACGCTTCGCGGGACAGGGTCGAATCCAGACTGGCAGCCGCAATGCCTTTGCTGCGTAAAAACCTCACTTGATCCTGCATCAGTGCAAGCAGCGGCGATACGACTAACGTGAGATGGGGCAGCAGAAGGGCGGGAAGCTGATAACAAAGTGATTTTCCCGATCCAGTCGGAAAGATCGCAGCGGCGGAGTGACCACTAAGAATCGCTTCTATTACCGACTGTTGCCCTTGCCGCAGGGCGTCAAATCCGAATGTGCTTTTAAGTGGCGCTAGCCAGTTGGGTATGGTTTCCATATCTGCATCCTTGCAGAAAACCCTATTGAGTAAAAGTAGAATATGATGACCGTTGGCATCCGCGGTTTCGATGAATGACGAATTCTTCAGTTGATCAGCCTACGGGGTAGCGGCGATCGTTACCTCAGTGCATCCGTTGCGTGTCGGCTGCGCACGTATTCAGACAGCTTGGCCTCTGCATGGCGCAGCCCCCGGATTTTGCAGGTTTTACGGTTTAACAGCTCCCAATTTTTAGATTTAACAATATCTATAAGGCCGGGGTGAATATAGCTGGACTGCAATATTGACGGTGTGTTTCCTGATAACTCAGAGACGCTCTCCAAAAGCGATTTCAGTGACGGCGCTTTTCCATTTTTAGAGGCATTGAGTGCCGCTTCGAGAAAGATACAGCTGAAGCGCCAAGTGCGGAAGTCTTTCGCTGAAAATCGATCATCCGTGTGGACTTTGATAAATTGATTGATGTCGACGGACCCGATTTCCTGGGCGCTACCGTTGGCATCAATATACTGAAATAGACGTTGCCCGGGAATATCCTCACAGCGGTCGATGATCGTTGCAACTGCTGGGTCTCGCAGATGTTTTGCAAGCTCTCGTCCGCCTTTCCCAGTATATTCCAGGTGAACGCAGTTTTTGTCGATATCGACATGCTTCTTCAGAAGAGTGGTTAACCCATAGGTCTTATTGGTCTTTGTTGCCAGTTTGCTGCCTACTCGTATTCCGGTTCGATCCAGAATGCGAACCATGGCGCAGATAATGTCTTCTTTGTTTTCAATATCTGGATTGTCGTTCAAAGTTTTTGAAACGAACTGGCGAATTTTCGGTAATGCGTCGGCGAAATCCGCCATGCCGGAAAACTTGGTCGATTCACGAAGCTGTGCCCAGTGCGGGTGGTAAAAATACTGCTTTTTCTTCTTGGCATCATAGCCCGTGGCCTGCAGGTGGCCATTTTCTTTGGGGCAATACCATACATCGACATAGGTTGGCGGAACCCCCAGTTTCTGTAATCGCTCTCGCTCCGTCTTGGAGTGAATCCTACTGCCATCAATGTTGATGTAAGAGAATCCTCGGCCCCGTCGAATTCGGGTGATGCCTGGCTTTTCCTCGTAGACGTACAGCAGTTCGTACTCAGAGAGCGTCTGCGGCGCAATTTTGGTTGCGATCAGTTTTGGCTCTGGGACACGTGCCGTCATGAATTTGAAGCCTTTCTCAGCTCAGGGTGTGACTTGAGCGCGGCACCGCTACCGGCTTGTTCAATGTAGTAGGCTGGCTCGTCATCGCTGGCATTGCGAGTGACTTCGCTTCCGTTGATTTTGCGAGTGATCTTCTGGGTATAGATTTTCTCAATTTTTCCGTTGGCTGTGCCTTGCCCCCAGTCCCATTCTACCTTGTCGCCAACGTTATATTTCGCTGCCATAGCAGACGATCCTCTTATTTTTAGGGTTAAACGTCGCCTATATCAGACGCTCTACGTCACCTAGGGAACCTCTAATTAATGTCGGCGAGGCGGCCAGCGCAAGGCAAAAATGAACGAAAAAGCACAATTTACATGTTGTAAATGAGCATTTTGAGATCATTTTTAACGCAGCGATGGCAACGCAGGTAATTAATCAGAGGTTCCCAAGTTGAAGATACGGAGGCGATCCCACATTGGATGTAGGCAGGGGTTGTGGATTGGCAGCTATTTCGTTTTGTGATGGGAAACTATTGGTTGATGCGGCATTCTAACTTGATACGGTGGTGTTGCTTTGTGGGAAAGGACTGACGTCGTTGAGGATAACCGGCAGTGCTGCTCGTCACTTTTTCTTCCTTAGATTTCTAACTGTAAATAAAAGGAAAACATGGATGTGAAGCAAGCGGAGCGCGGATATAAAAACCTCAAAGGAGGGGAGTGGTATATTCCTCTAGGGCTATCAATCGTTGCTCATCTGCTGCTATTTTTCTGGTTGGAAAAGCGGGTCGTTAACCTCAACACGGGCAATCATAAAGAGTCTTTGGTTCGTGTTACCATTGAGCGTCAAACGACAGCAAGCGCTCAAAAAAATACGTCGACGCGTTCACAATCCGAGCCTGTTTTACCTGAAGATGCGGAAAATGTCTCATCAATATCGGCTAACAGTGCGTCAGATTTGGCTCGAGACGACACCGCAATAGGGCCTGGTGAGCCAGCCTCCTCGACTCCAAAGAACGCTGAAAAAAAAGATAAGCGTATCGAGCCAGTACAGAACGCCAATAGACCGCTCGATTCGAAAGAAAAACCGGTTATTGAATCTGAATTTCACGCTTACGATTATTTGATTGGCGATAAAAAGCTGGAATACCTGCGGGATGACCGTAACTCACGCAGCCTCAACGACACTGATAACACCACAATTTTTGATCCCCAGTTGAAGGAAAAAATTGCAGCGTCTCGCTCTGCGCGCGCTTCGACGCCCGCCCAGCGCGATCTGGTGACCTATACCGCAAATAGTGGAGACGAATACCTGGTTGTGGGCGACAAGTGTATCCGAACAGCATCCGCGAGTGCGAATGAAGAGGTGTTGTGGGGCCTGCCATCACGCTGCCCCTGGGAAAAAACAGAATCTGAAAAAATGCTGGATGGTATTAATCGAGCATTAAATGAAAGACGTTAGTGCGCCTTAGCCATTCTGTAGTTGGTGACGGTCACCGTGCGAGGGCTGAGTAGCAGGCTGCTATTCTTTTTTGCAGTCTCCCAGTTCCTCAAACCAATAGACAACGTTACCCGCCATTACGATTGTGCCCGAGACGACGACGGACCCTGCGGAGATCACCCCAGCCATCAGGGCATTTCCGAAACAGCCAGCATTTTCACAACTTCCGAAATTACGCATTTGCTCTGAGGTCAGCACCATGTGCCGACTCTGAATTTGGCATTCCTCGTTAAAACGAGTGACTTTTTCAGGGTAAACAATGCAGCCGCTTAATGAGGTGAGCAAGCCCGCTGATAATAGGGTTGCTGCTGTTTTTGAAAGGGTCCTTTTCATTGTGGTATTCCATAACACGATTAACCCCTTTCTGACGCATTTTGGTGGGATTGGTTCCCGAGCACAAAAAAGCCACCCGAAGGTGGCTTAAAGCACAGTCGTTTTTCTGAAAAGTCTGGGGTTAGGCGTTGCCTGTTCTCCAGCCTTCGGAATAGGTCTTTCTCGCGACTTCCGAGTAAGGCGTTGGGCTGACGATGACTTTGATCTCAAGCATTCTGTGATTTTCGACCGTGATTTTATCAGTGCCACCCTCTGGCTCGCCCCAGTAGAGGGTGAGTTCGTCACCAATGTCGACGTCGGCATCGACGACGCCCAGTGACAGCATGGTACGCTCGTTGTAGCTGTAGCCACTGAACATGGATATACCGACGGTTTTGCCGTTTGCATCGACGACTTTATCATGACCGGCGGAAGAGTAATTCGAGATCGGCATGTCGATAAATTTGTAAATCGGCTGATCTTTTTGGAACAAAGATGCATACGCTTTAATAACGTCTTCACCATTCCACGCGAAGGTTACCTTCTTACGCTGAGGCTGGTCGCTCATTTTTTCCAGAGCTTCACGTCCAATAAAGTCGTGGTCGAACTTGACGAAAGGACCATAACCCAGGGCGTAGGGCGTCATGTAGTAGTCTTCAATATTGTCAGACACAAAGCTTCCGGCAATGGCGCCTGCGCTGCCTTCATAACCTTTTGCTGACAACCACTCGCGGTAAGGCTTCATTTCATCGCCGGTATAAACCGCTGGCAGAGGGGAGGGAATCCAGCCGGATTCGAGGGTGTTACTGGCGTAAGTTCTGGATCCGACTTCGACGATTCCAAATTCTTTACCGGCTTCAACAATGGCTGCACGAATCTCATCGTATTCTTCGTATGGCCCCCAAATTTCCAAGCCAGGTGCGCCAGACATGCCGTGACGCAAGGCATAAACTTCTTTGCCATTGATTTTGATTTTATCAAAATTGAAGAACTTGATTTCAGGCACTGGGCCGCCGTTTAGCTTCTCAATCACTTGACCCGCTTTCGGGCCTTGAATTTGAAAACGGTAGTGAACTCGGGATACGGCTTTACCCATGGGTTTGGATGGGGAGCGGTCATCGTAGGTGGTTTTGACGTCGAATCCGCCGGTTTCCGCGTGGAATTGAATCCAGTTGGCAGTAGGCTGGCGGCCAACGAAAATCATTTTGTTCTCTTCCATGTAAAAGAGAATGCCGTCGCCAATAACATGCCCGTTATAGCTGCACGGAACCATTTGCTTGGCTTTACCGGGTTTGAAGTTTTTAAAGGTATTGATGGTCAGGCGCGACATAAATTCGAAGGTGTCTGGTCCTTCGACAATCATATCAACCATGTGGTGTGACTGATCAAAGAGTACGCAGGTTTCACGCCAGGCTTCCTGTTCGTCACGCCAGTTGCTGAATTCATAGGGAACGACGGGGTAAACATAGGCACCGATCTGAGAGTTGCGGAGCATTTGAACGGGATTGACGCCGCTTTGAAGTACATCTTCGAGACTTTTCTCAGTCATTTTTTTGTCCTCATTATGTCATTTGAGAGCTGGTTTATTGTTATCTCTGGCTTTGGGACCAAATCTCGCCAACAGCCTGGATTCTGGTTTTTGTACCGGTTGTGGTCTCAGTAAGCATTTGCTGGCAAATGACGCCAGCAAAACCGTCTGTTTTTCAGAATGGATCCAAAATTAGCGCAAAATTCCCGGTAATACAATATAATCTGGTAAAAATAATATGAATTGGATCCATAACTGAAGGTTGGCCTGATGAATGAGAACTCAAACGTACTGGCTAAATTGCGCAAAATGATCGTTAAGGGGGAGATTTCCCCCGGTGAAAAATTGGCGGAAATTCCGATCGCGGAGCGTCTGGGCGTATCGAGGACGCCCGTGCGTCTGGCGTTTCGTACCCTGGAGCAGGAGGGGTTGTTGCGCAAACGTGAAACGCGGGGCTTTGTCGTCCGGGAGTTCACTCAGGATGATGTTTATTGTGCGTTAGAAGTACGGGGCGCTTTAGAAGGTATTGCGGCGCGACGTCTCAGTGAGCGAGGTTTGCAAGACGAGGTGCTGCAGGAGTTGCAGGATTGTATCAACCAAGGCAATCAGCTGTTTGCCAAAGGGTTTCTATCAGAAACCGATATCGAAGGCTGGAGTTCTCTCAATCAACGTTTTCATCGCACGATTATTGAAGCCAGTAGCAGTGGCCCCATTGCTGACGCCATCGCTCGCAACAATCATCTGCCTTTTGCTTCGTGCGATTCATTAATTATTGATACCACTGTTCTCGATAAGGAGTATCAAAAGTTGTTGTTGGCGCACATTCAGCATCAAGCTGTTTTGGAAGCCTTGGTTGCCGGAGAGGGCGCCAGGGCAGAGAATCTGATGCGCGAGCACGCTTACATTGGATTGCGATACGCCAGCATATTTGGCATAGCGGAGCAGGAGTTTACTCGGTCATAATGACTAGTAGACCGAAGAAATAAATGTAAGCGCGGTGAGGCAAGCCGCCTCGCCGACATTAATCAAAGGCTCCCTCGTTCCGAGCCAATGGGTTTTATGACAGCCTGCTGGCAGCTAGGTCGGCACCTGCACGTAAATTGGTCAGTTTTTTCCAGGTAACATCCGGATCAATTTTTCCGTAACCGGCAAACGTCCCAAATCCGCAGTCGGTACTGGCCACAACACGCTCAGCCCCGACAATCCCTGCAAAACGCTCAATGCGCTGGGCAATAAGCTCTGGATGTTCAATGTAATTGGAGCAGGTATCGATCAATCCGGGTGCCAGTATTTTGTCATCGGGAAGGTTGGCATCGCGCCAGACCGTCCATTCGTGTTCATGGCGGGGGTTGGCGGCTTCAAACAACAGGGTTGCCGGCCGAGCTTTTAAAAGGATGCTGATCACTTTTTCTAACGCGATATCATGATCGTGAGGCCCCTCGTAGTTTCCCCAGCAGATATGCATGCGGAGTTTGTCCACCGGAATGTTTGCCGTAGCCGCGTTTAGCGCTTCAACGTTGGCTTCGGCGATGGCTAAAAATTCCTCTTCGGTGGCATCCTGATATCCAGTATGTCGCGACATGGCGAGATCGGGACAATCCAGTTGCAGTGAGAAGCCCGCTGCGACTATGGCTTCGTATTCGGCGCGCATCGCATCAGCCAGATCGGCGAGATAGGCTTCGTGCGTTGGGTAGTAATTGTTGGGTTGAAAAGCGGTGATCAAACCTGGAGAGGCGGAATTCATAAAGGCATCGACCGGATTATCGCTCTGCTCAAGCGCCGCTTTAAAGCGGCGAATGTCGTCGTGCAGTGGATCCAAATTGACCAGTTCAACTTTGTCGATGCAAGAGGCTCGAACGAATTCCTGATCGCCCATGATCTTTGCGAGCTTTTTGGCGAGTTCCGGGTGTTCGGCTAAATCTTTAGCGGGTTTGCGTTTGCAGTCACCGCCAAACCCGCTGAGGCGTTCGGTAATGTAGGTGGAGTATCCAACTTTGCCGAGCTCGCCATCGCTGACCATCGTCACGCCGGCAGCGATCTGCTTGTTTACCGCTTCCGCAACTTCGTTAACAACGAGTGTTTCGAAGGCGTTTGTGTCGACATCTTGTTTGTGGTCTAACGCGATGAGCATTTCTGCTAATGCCTGGCTGCGCGGCAGGCTTCCAACGTGCGTAGTGGGGATAAAAGGCGTGGCCATGGGTGTTTCCTGTCGGTGTGTGGTCTGATCGATATTATTGTCATTGGCTCATCCAATACGTTGGATGGCGTTTATGGTAAGTAGCCTTATCAATTCTGCGATGCATTGCAGAAATTCGCGCCAGTCAGTGTTTTTTGGGTCGGGGTGTCCATTCTCTGAGCTTAACCCCAACCGCTAACAAAGCTATACTGTTATGTCGACGAACAAAAACAGATGACGGACGGTACTCACTTTTGAATTCTACAGTTGATTCTTTGCTAGGCTATCACGTGCGGCGTGTTTCGTCGCAGTCGATGGCAAATCTTGCCGAGCTTCTAACGCCTCTCAATTTGCGGGTGACCGATGTAACCGTCATGTCGCAGATCAATGATTCGCCCAATATCACGTCAAGCGAAGTCGGTCGAAATCTCGGTATTCGACGAGCCAATATGACGCCGTTGATTACAGCGTTGATCCATCGAGGCTATCTGGCATCCACGCCGATTGATGGTCGCTCTCAGGGTCTGTCTTTGACCGACGAAGGGCGCGATGTTTTTAATAAAGCCTGGTCATTGATCGAACAACATGAAGCCAGTTATTTTTCGCAGCTGGACGAAGGCGAGCGTGAACAGCTGCGGGATTTGCTTTCGCGAGTCTGGAGTTAGGCTGTCGAAATTTAAACGACAGCCTGCAATCAGTGGTGTTCGCGAGTGTACTCGTCGACCCAGTCGACGGTCTTTTCCAGGCCTCCGAACGGATAAAAATGCAATCTTACGCGTCCATGCTCTGTATTAAAGCCTTTGGCGAAGGCATCAACCATCTTATCTGGTCCGGCTGTGCCGAGCAGTTTGGTGATCGATATTCCGTATTTGGTCAGTACCGAGGTTGAGGCAGAAACGCCGCAGCGAGCGGCAAATTTCATAAGCGCTTTAATGCTGGTTGGGCCGGGAACCCCAATTCTAACCGGTGCATCAATGTTGCGGTTGCGCAGCACTTTTAACCAATCCATAAAGGCATCCGGATCGAAACCAAACTGAGTCACAATCAGTGGACTCATGCCGCGTTCGTGAATCATGGCGGTTTTCTTTTCCAATATTTGCAAGCACTCATCATTACTCATATTGGGGTGGCCTTCCGGATGTCCGGCGATACCGATGGCCTGGATTCCATTTTGCTCAAAAAAGCCTGTGCTAATCAGGGCGCTGGTGTCGGCATAGGGGCCTTCGGGTTGTGACGGATCACCGGCGATGGCGAAGCAGCGCTTGACGCCAGCTTCGTTCACCATGCTTTCAATCATTTCCTTAAATTCCGCCTCTGATGTGATTCGGCGAGCAGAAAAATGGGGCATGGGTTCGAACCCAAGACGGCGTACTTCCTTTGCGGCGGCGAGTCGTGCGGGCAGGGTCTCTCCGGGTAAAAACGTAATGGCGACCGGAGTTGCCGGCGGCAGCTTAGCAGCGATACTCTGCAACTTCTCGACGTCTTTGGCGGTAATCTCTATCGAGTAGCCTTCTGTGATATGGGTTGGCTCTCTATCCCAGTTGGGATGTATCTGCGCGTAGCTCATCATTATTGTTCTCCGAGTCTCAGATTGGATTGGCAGTGGTCGCAAGAGAAAGTGCGCACAGATAGTTGGAACAGGGGGTCGAGTTTAGCGAGCGTGTTCGTATCCGTCGATTCCTCATTAGTGTCTCGATGATAAAAGATAATGGATACAATATAAAAGAATTATTTTCTGTGAGTACCTATCGTTGGCGTCATTGAAAACATAAAAACTGGGTCAGTCTTCTTGATTTTCTGAGCGTTATTCGCGTTAAGCCTCTATTTATTAGGCATTTTTGGATCTGAAAGCTTGTTTTTGGGTGAAGGTTAGCAATTCTGAATACGATGCCGGTTGCGTATTGTTAATGAGTTAATGTATCCCAAATGGCATTCGGGCGCCCATTTTCTCTCTATCTCTTGAAAGTGTTTGGAGCGTAGACAGTCTTCCACATCCACGTTAAGGTCATTTCAAGCGACGCTACTTCCTTGTTAAAAGGGGGATGTGTGTTTTGCCTTTAATAATAAAGATAACGGGTAAAAGATATGCAGGTTGAAGTGCCCACATCGGGATCACAGGATTTTGTACTTCGCTTTCAGAACGCAGAACCGGATACCGCGCTCCCTCTATGGGAAGAGCGGCTCTCGAAATTTATTGCATCCATGGATGTTAAGCCCCGGCGTGACGAAGGTGTTTTTAATGCGGTCTGGCGTCATTTGGATTTGGGGTGTGTTGGTCTCAACGTTATTCAGTCGCCGCCGCAGCGTGTCTGGCGAGAGCCTGAGCGAGAGTGTTCCCTAACGGGCGCAGGTCTTGATCTGTTGATCATGACGCGCAATAGCATATGGCTCGAACATGCGGGTTGTTGTCGTCGAGTAGATCAAGGACACATGGTCGTGCTGGATCACAGTCAGCCCTTTCTGTTTGAGAGCAGTGATCCCATTGAATCCATCACTCTGCACGTCGATCGTGATTGGCTTGCGCACTATCTGCCTAACTTCACTGAGCGCTTGGGAAAACCCCTGGATGTAATAAACGGCTGGGGCGGTCCGGTGGGGGCGATGGCAAGAGCGATGGCGAGCGCCCAAATCAACGACATGCGTCTACCGCGCAGTGATCTTGCGAATCAATTAGGGGCTCTGCTTTCCTTGATTTCCTGTCATCATGAGATCGAGCCTACGGCAGGGGTTATGCTTTGGCAGCGTCTGCAGGCGCTGTTGCTTCAGCGGTACAGTGAGCCCGGCCTCAATCCGGCGTTGGCGGCGGGTGAATTGGGGATTTCCCGTCGCTATCTGCATTTGCTCTGTGCTCGGCAGGGAACAACCTTTACTGAGCAGCTAATCACCGTGCGCTTAGAAAAGGCGCGAGAGTTGCTGCAAGACAGGCGTTTTCAGCGTATTCGGATCGCGGAAATCGCTCAGCGCTGTGGCTTTGTCGATGCGAGTCATTTTGCCCGCCGCTTTCGTCAGCAATACGGTGCTGCGCCCGGTCACTTTCGCCATTGATTGTGGAATGCAAGAAATTGCATAAATCATGGATTTCGCGATTGACGCTTTCGATTATTGTTATGTAGTATAGCAATCAAGGGCGGGCTGCGGTTTCACTGAGGTGAATGCCGCCCTCCAGATATACACTAGCTGTCGCCATATCGTTATATTCGGGCAGTGCAGCGGTCAATCCTAATAAGAGAGAAAGCCATGTTTTTAGAAGAAAATGATGATAAGGATGTTGTTAAGTACGAAGTAAAAGACGGCATCGCGTGGGTTTACTTCAATCGTCCTGACAAGCGCAACGCCATGAGCCCAAACCTGAATCGCCGCATGATGGATGTGCTTGACGAGCTTGAATTTGACGACAATGTTGGCGTACTGGTGCTTGGTGGAGAGGGAACAGCCTGGCAGGCAGGCATGGACTTAAAAGAATATTTCCGTGAAACCGAAGCCCACGGTTTACGTGGCGTTCGTAAATCCCAGCGCGAATCCTACGGTTGGTTCCGCCGTCTGCGCTGGTATCAAAAGCCCACCATCGCCATGGTCAATGGCTGGTGTTTCGGCGGTGGTTTCGGTCCTTTGTTTGCGTGTGATCTGGCCATTTGTGCCGATGAGGCCAATTTCGGTTTATCAGAAATCAACTGGGGCATTCTGCCTGGAGGCGGTGTTACCAAAGTTGTGGTTGATCTTTTATCTATGCGTGATGCCATGTACATGGCGTTGACGGGCAATATGATCGACGGCAAAACCGCTGCAAACTGGAAATTGGTTAATGAAAGTGTCCCTCTCGCTGAGCTGAAGCCAAGAGTCGAAGAGCTGGCGCAATTGTTGTTGAAGAAATCGCCTGCAGCACTCAAGGCCACCAAAGATGCTGTGCGCCGCTGTAAAGAGATGACTTACGACAACGCTGAAGACTATCTGGTGCGCGCTCAAGAGTCGACCAACTACTTTGATAACGAATCCCGTAAGAAGGGGATTTCCAAGTTTATCGATGACAAGAGCTACAAGCCTGGTCTCGGTGAATTTCAACGCGAAGACTGATCCAAAAACATCGGTCCGGCAGGGACGCCGGACTTAAAAACGCAAGGCGCAACAGGGCTGGTGTTACATCAGCTCACCATAAAAATTCATAATAACTGAGGTTCCGATGCCCGTCTCGGTGGTCGGTCCCGACAACAGGAGGAGCGGTACCCGTGTTACCGACACCGTCTGATTCAATTGCGGTCTTTGCCCGGCTCCAGCCTAACAAGCTGGCGGCGACTGAACTCATTACTGAAGAAACCTGGACCTACAGCGAGCTGGATAACCAGATCGACCGCTTGGCCGCGTATATTCTTGCCTCCGGCGGTGAAGCGGGCGATCGGCTGGCCGTGCTGGCGCGCAACAGCGTGCTGCAGGTTATGCTGCATCTCGCCTGTGCTCGAGTCGGTATGATCTATGTGCCGCTAAACTGGCGTCTGTCCTCCAATGAATTGGCAGAGTTGATCACCCGATCTCGCCCGCGTTTCTTGCTGGCCGATGAAATCTCCCGACCACTTTTGCTTGAGCGTGAAGACGTGCACTCCATGCGTGCCTTTGTGAATGCGGGGGTTCAGGTTGATCCGATCACGGCTCATGCGCGTGATCCGGATCGCGCCAGTCTGATTTTGTTTACCTCTGGCACCTCCGGTAAATCCAAAGGCGTGATGATTTCTGAGCGGAACATGGAGCAAACGGCGATTAATTTCTCCATGTTGACAGAAGTGAATAATCACAGTGTTTTTCTGTGTGAAGCGCCGATGTTTCATGTCATAGGAATGGTGACAAACATTCGTTCGCCGTTTCAGCAGGGGGGCGCGATTGCTGTCTCCGACGGGTTTGAACCGGAGCGCACTGTTCAGCGGCTCACCGACAAAGCCTTGGGGGTCAGCCACTTTATGGGCGTCCCTCAAATGGTAGAGAGCTTTCGGAAGTTGCCTGGTTTTGAAGCGTCTTCGCTCTCCCATTTAACGGCGTTGGTTACCGGTGGTGCGCCCCATGCGCCCAGTGATATTGAAGCATGGCTGGACGAAGGGGTAAGCCTCGTCAGCGGGTTTGGTATGAGTGAATGCGGAACCGCTTTTGGCATGCCCGTTGTCATTGATGAAATTCGCAAACGGGTTGGCTCGGTGGGGACATCTGGTCCGGGAATTCAGACCCGAATCGTCGATCATACCGGGTTGGATTTGCCCATCGGCGAGTCTGGTGAACTGTGGCTGCGTGGCGACAACATCATGCTTGGTTATTGGGAAGATAAAGAAACCACAGCGGCAACGTTTGCCAACGACGGCTGGTTCAAAACAGGGGATATCGCTCGCTGCGACGAGGCAGGATACTTCTGGCTGGTGGATCGTAAAAAAGACATGTTTATCTCCGGTGGCGAAAACGTCTATCCCGCTGAAATTGAAGGCCACCTCAGTTACTACGTCGGTTTGAAAGAGGTCGCGGTGGTAGGGATTCCCGATGAGCGCTGGGGAGAAATTGGTTGCATTGCCATGGTGCCGGTAGAGGGTACAGAGATTGATCACGATGAGTTAATAGAATTTCTTCGTGAACGACTGGCAAGCTACAAGATTCCCAAACGTATTGTCGCGGTAGAGGCTTTGCCAAGAACCGCAACCGGAAAATTGCAGAAACCAAAATTAAAGGAGCTGGTGGTAACGCTGCTTTAATAACGAAACTCTATTGTTCATCGGCATGACGCATTTATTAAAAGCGCCATTCGTCATGCCGACCCCTTCAAATAGTCGCTAGCGAGTTGACGTGAGCACATTGTGCGACAACCAGGTGGCAAAGGCTTTTCTGTGGGTTCGACGCAGTATGCGTCTTGCATAGAATTCCCTACAATGAATTCATTTTTTGGGCAGCTCTAGCTGTGTGCTTTTTGCATTCTACTAGAATGCCCTATGGCTTTTCCTCCGTAAAAAAACCGATATATTTTTGCATTCAATGCCTAAATCGACAAGCTTTCCCTCCGCCCGAAAGTGTTTCGGATCGCTCCAAATTTGCGTATGACAAGAAAAGCTTCTGTTAGGCCAGAAGTTACTGCCTATTACTAAAACGCATAGATACGTGCGTTTTGTTCAATTGTTTTACTATCTTCAATTTTGTACCGTTTGTGTATCTGGTTTTTTCGTTAAAAATGGCAGCGTGTTTGAATGGACTGGTAATACCTGTGTGTTGATGAAGTCAATTTGCAGGATTAACGGTTCTCGCCCATCGTTTCTTATGTTTATGACTTGTCAGCATTGCAGGGTTATACGTGCGCGCTGCCTGTCGAGGGCGGTTTGTTACGTACCCGCGCTGCGGGGATGTCGCTACAGTTTTTGCCTCCAACCAGTTTGATTCACCAGGAGACCTCATCTTGATACATGGCAACAAAATTCTACGCGTGTTTTCGATTTTACTGGCTGTGTCAACGACAGCGTGCGGACCAACAAGTGAAAGCGTAGATGTAGAAAGTGCGGCACAGCATGTTTCCAGTGGTCGAACACTGGATACCGTACGTGATCGTGGTTATCTTCGATGCGGCGCCAGCCATGGTGCGGTCGGTTTCGGTGTGCCAGATGAACGTGGCGTTTGGCGGGGACTGGATGTGGATACCTGTCGAGCGATTGCCGCAGCTGTATTGGGCGATAAAGACAAAGCGCGCTTTATTCCGTTAACGGGTCAACAGCGACTAACCGCACTGCAAAGCGGTGAGATCGATGTCTTACCTCGAACGACCACCTGGACTCTGTTACGTGATGCGAATGGCGTCAACTTTACCTATCCTAATTTTTACGATTTTACGGGCTTCCTGTTGCGCAGCGACAAGCATGTCTCAGATGTTAACGATATGGCGGGAGCTTCAGTCTGTATTCAAACAGGATCGATGCCGGAGATTATTTTTGCGGATGTCTCTCGTAAATATAACTTGAAATTACGTCCGGTTATCTATGACAGTGTACCGGCTACCCGACAGGCTTTTTTCGCTGGCCGGTGCGACGCGCTGATCACTGATGCCTCAGCCTTAGCGGCTATCCGTGCAACTCAGGCGGAAAACCCTGATGACTATGTCATTATCCCTGCGACCGATGAGGTAACACCGCTGACTCCAGCCGTGCGCCACGGCGATGACCAGTGGTTCGATATTGTTAAGTTCTCTTTTCACGCTATGCTCATGGCTGAACAACTGGGGATTACTCAGGCCAATGTCGACGATATGATCGAATCCCCAGATCCGACAATACAACGTTTCCTGGGCGTAGAGGAAGGAAATGGTAAAGCTTTAGGGCTCGATGAGAGTTGGACCTATAACATTGTTAAGCAAGTAGGCAACTACGAAGAAGTGTATGCCCGTAATGTCGGTGATAATAGCTCGCTGAAGATTGACCGGGGCCTTAACCGCTTGGTTCGCGATGGTGGGCTCATGGTTCCGGTAGGGTTTTACTGATGATGGGCGTTCGCTTTAAATCTCTTTGGTCGGCATCGGTTCTAACACAGATTGGCATTATTACCGGTGTCGTGGCGATTATTTTGTGGTTTGTTTATAACACCGCGGAGAATATCGCCCGTCGCGGAATTATGGTCGGTTTCGATTTTCTGGGGCGCGGTGCCCGTTTTCCGATTTCCGAAAGCCTGCTTCCCTATGAACCAACGGACAGCTTTGGTTGGGCCTTTGTCGTCGGTCTTGGTAATACCCTCTACATATCACTACTGGTTATATTTCTTTCTACGGTTGTGGGTCTGTTTTTGGCACTTGGGCGGCGCTCGTCAAATCCGTTTGCTGCAGGTATTGCAACAGCGTTTGTTGATGTTATCCGTAATACACCCATCGTCGTACAGCTCTTATTTTGGTATGCATTCGTTACTTTTGGGCTGCCAACCTCTGAGCAGGCAATCAATCCTCTCACTGGCGTTTTTCTCACTGATCGGGGTCTTTACCTGCCAAGTCTAAAATTCCAAGGCCCCTTTTATTTAGTAATAATCATCGCGTTGATCGGTATCGCGTCGGCCTTAGTGGTTTCCAAAAAGGATAAGCGTTGCCGTGTAGAAACCGGCCGCGTCCGACGACGTGCAGCTTTTGGCTTGCTGGCTACGGTTTTGGTCCTGGCTTTTACTGTGATATTTGGCGGTATAACGACTTCGTTTGAGATTCCGACCCTGGGCCGATTTAATTTCATGGGCGGTATTACACTTACGCCCGAATTCGTAGCGATTTTGCTCGGGCTAACCTTCTATTCTTCGGGATTTGCCGCTGAAATTATTCGTGGCGGTATTGATGCTGTCCCAAAGGGGCAATGGGAGGCCGCCCATGCAATCGGATTAGATGATCGGAAAACTCTTAGGTTAGTCATCTTGCCCCAGGCACTTCGTGTGATTATTCCACCAATGACAAGTCAGTATATCAACATCGTAAAAAATTCGACGCTAGCGTTGGTTGTGGGTTACCCCGAACTCAATTTTATTACGGCGACAACCATTAACCAAACCGGGCAAGCACTAGAAGGCATCGCCGTCCTTATGGTTATTTTTATGGTAATCAGTCTTAGCGCCTCCTTGTTTATGAACTGGTACAACAGCAAAATCGAGCGGGTTGAGCGATGAGTATGGTAGAAACCTTTTGCCGGCAGGAGGCAGAATCGGTTCGACCGGCCCCCCATGCCACACGGCGCGGCTGGCGTAAAACGTTTTTTGGGGATTTGTTCAGCAGCTTTTTGACAGTTGGGATTTTTCTTGTCGCCTTTTGGATAATTCCGAAGGTGTTTTCTTGGGCGATTTTTGACGCGGTTTGGAATGGCAGTGGCGAGGAGTGCTCTAGCGCAGGTGCCTGTTGGGCTTTTATCCACGCGAAGTTGCCTTTTATGCTTTTCGGCTTATACCCACCCGAGGAGCAATGGCGACCCATTACTGTCATTATTCTCTTTTTACTGGTCAGTCTTTGGTCGATGCCGATGCGGAATTGGACTCGGCAAACTGCTTTAGCTTGGCTGGCCGTTATTGTTTTTTCCTTGCTGCTGATGAGCGGATCCTGGTTCGGCTTGCAAACAGTACCAACCAATGATTGGGGGGGATTGCCGATAACAATCCTGCTTACGGTATTGTCTTTAGGAATCGGTTTTCCGTTCGCTGTGATTCTAGCTCTTGGTCGGCGTTCATCAATACCGGTCGTAAAGTGGTTGTCGATAGGATTCATCGAAATCGTTCGCGGGCTGCCCTTGCTATCGATGTTGTTTATTGCGGCGATTTTACTTCCCCTGATGTTACCTGAAGGCGTCACTCTGGATAATTTATTTCGTGCGTTAGTGGCTCTGACCTTTTACAGCGCGGCGTATCTTGCTGAAGTATTACGCGCTGGGCTACAGGCATTGCCCAGAGGCCAAGAAGAGGCTGCGCGGGCCCTCGGCCTTGGTCGCTTTACAACTCTTCGTTTAATTGTGTTACCCCAGGCTATCCGCAATGTGATTCCTCCGCTTACCAACACCATCGTGGTAGTGGTTAAGAACACCAGCCTTGTGCTCGTGGTCGGCTTATTCGACCTGCTGAGTGCGGGACGTGCTGCGCTAACCGATCCGGAATGGCCAGTTCCCTATGTAGAAACCTACGTTGTGGTCGGCTTAATCTATTTCGTAATCTGCTTCAGTATTTCACGCTATTCGCTTTGGCTGGAGCAAAATCTTACTTTGGAAGGCAAACGATGATCGACCCAAAGCCGACAATTGAAATTCAAAGACTGAATAAATGGTATGACAACTATCACGCGCTTCGGAACATCGATTTGAAGGTTAATTCAGGTGAACGCATTGTTATCTGCGGGCCTTCAGGGTCTGGCAAATCGACATTAATTCGATGTATCAATGCACTTGAAGAATATCAGGAGGGAGCCATTGAAGTTAATGGAACACAGCTTACGCATAATCTTAGGTCCATTGACGAGATAAGACGAGATGTTGGCATGGTCTTCCAGAATTTCAATCTGTTTCCACACATGACGATTCTGGAAAATTGCATGCTAGCGCCCATTTGGGCTCGTAAGATTCCACGTAGTGAGGCTGAAGAAAAGGCACGCTATTTTCTTGAGCGGGTCCGCATCCCTGAGCAGGCAGATAAGTACCCGGGTCAACTATCCGGTGGCCAGCAGCAGCGTGTAGCCATTGCGCGAGCTCTATGTATGGCTCCAAAGGTTATGTTGTTTGATGAGCCTACATCTGCACTTGACGCGGAAATGGTAAAGGAAGTGCTCGATATTATGGTGGATTTGGCAGGCGAGGGTATGACAATGTTATGCGTAACCCATGAAATGGGCTTTGCAAAACAAGTTGCAGATCGCATTATCTTTATGGAAGCAGGCCAAATTGTGGAAATGGGTAGCCCAGAACAGCTATTTAACAACCCGCAACATGATCGCACCAGGAATTTTCTGGGTCAGGTTCTTCATATGTAAGTGTTTTGGATTTTTCAGATTTCCAATACAGGTAGTGCCTCAAGTCATTCGCCAGGTTGAGCCGGGAGGGCAGCTCTAAGGGCATCTGAAAAGTCTTTTACCAAGCGTGCTTGTTGAATATCCGGTCGGAACAATATGTAGGATTTAAAGAGTACTGCTGGTTCATAGGGGCGTAACACCAGCCCGCGCTCTTCAAACCCGTCTGCAGCGAGAGGGTTTACAATACCGATGCCTATACCCTGCAATGCAAGCGAGCAGATGGTTTGGGACGCGGGTGTTTCGACTACAATATGGGGGCGCGTGCCGAAGGCCTCGAATGTTTCATTGATCCTCGCTCGCGCTCTATCCTCAGGTGCTAATGCAATGAAGTCCATGTTGTGAAGGTCTTGAGCATGCACGACGTCCTGATTCGCTAGAGGATGTTCCATAGACATAGCAACAACGGCGCGGGTGCTTTGGAATACACTGTGATCGACGCCCGAAAGATCAACTTCATCGGCGGCAAGTCCAATATCGAAATGCTGGTTAGCAACTGCTTCGCGGACGCCGGCAGATGACAGCACGTTCAGTGTAATGGATGTTTGAGGATTATCTTCGCGGAATTTTCGAATGGCGCGGGGTACCAGTGTCGAACCCAATGCCGCAAGGCTGGCGATTTTGAGGCTCCCTGAACCAAAATCTCGAATTCGTGCGGCAGAGGCGCGGATGGAATCGAGCCCGATAAAAGATGCCTCGACATCACGAAAAAATAACTGACCTTCCGGGGTGGGTACCAGCCTTCCTTTTATACGATCAAACAATTTGAAGCCGAGGCGATATTCTAAATCGGATATCGCGCGACTGACTGCTGGCTGGGTTAGATGCAGTAATTCTGCCGCCCTTGATGCAGAGCCGCCAATCATTAATGTCCGAAATATTTCAAGCTGCCTGAAATTCACGATAATGCAACCGCATCTGTTAGAAGGATTATATTAGTTCAGTGTAGAGCAATCCGCATCTACCTTAATCAATGGTTTAGCCTATGCCCAGACGTATAACAATTCTTCAAAAGGTGGGTGTACCCTAAACTATTTTAATGATGTCTAAAATAATATTTCAAGGCAGCTTGTAGGTAGCCTAGGCCGATATATATCGAGAGGGTCGATACGGGGTTAGGATAGGAGTGTCTGTACCACTCATGATTTCCTTTGCGGCATAGCGACCGAGGATTGGCGCCAGTGTCACTCCGCTGTGAGTCACAACCGTATAGACGCCGCCTACGCCGGGTACATGTCCTATAACCGGACGATTATCCAGCGGATAAGGCCGGAAGCCAAGTCGGATCTCAGCAGGCTTAGCATTGTTGACGAGTGGAAATAATTTTGCAGTCTCGCTGATCAATATTTCACCATGTCGGTTTTTCAATATCTCGCTGGGATAGGGGAGTTCCTTTTTGAGGATTTCAGCGTGTTGGGGAAGTTCCGGTGGTTTGCCGAAGCGGGTTAAGACCCGTCCATCGTAATATTGCTTAAATTCAATATAGCCGTCTGCCTCAAAGACTTTATTGGTTTCGAACGGCAGTGGGTTCGTAATGACAACCAGCCCTGGCTTATGTGCGAGTTCAAATTCTCTATTTACTAAAGACATAATGTGCGGTGTATCGGTACCCGCCACGCTCACCAAAGCGTCCAGGTCAAAGTCGCCTTTTGTGGTCGTTACACTCTTGAGCGTATCATTAATGAGATTTACTTTGGTAACCTCACACGGGAATATCACTTTTGCTCCGTAACGCTGTGCTATGGCGAGGTAACGGTTGGTTGCGAAAACTGGATCCACATGACCATCCCGTTGCGTCTGGAAAGCAAAACTCACGTTATCCCCTGGGAAAACGCCGGGGCAGGCTTTAGTAATACCTGGGCCAGAGAGTAATAATGGCTCTTCGTAGGTCTTTTCAATGAGATCTGATTTTTTCTTGAGCTTTTCTATCTTGTCTTCGCCGTTCACCCAGTTAACGGAGCCGCCCCACATGGCGCCCATCCCGTAAAGGTTGTCATCTTCTTGCCAGGCTTGAATACTTTCGACGCGCAATTTCATATAATGAGCATCGTCTACCACGGGATTTATCCATGCGACAGATGATCCGGTGGCGCCAGCCGCGGGCTCTTCTTTTTCAAACAAGACGACATCCGCCCCGGCTTTCGCTAACTGAAGTGCTGTAGATGCACCAATGATACCTCCTCCGATAATGCCCACTTTCTTACGTGGTTTGTCAGCAAAAAGACGATCTGGTTGCAGCGCAGCTGTGGCCGCTAGGCCTGTAACGAAATTACGACGATTCATATTCATAGAAACCCAGGGTATTACTCTATATTGTTTCGGAAAGCGCACACGCTCAAACGATGGTATAAATATTTCTCAATTAAATCTTTTGACGATTTGTAATTGGTTGATAACTTTTCGTTATAGATTTTCAGTCTGTGAAGCTGTGATTTACTGGCTGGTTGATAGGACAATAGGTTCGGCCTTCTGGAAATCGCGCCGTATTCTGTGGCTTTACTCCTAGTGGGCAAGCTCACGAAATAAACCTTCTAGATCACTCCACAAATCATCTTGATCTTCAAGGCCTATACTAATCCGAAGATATTGCTCAGCGTCCCCGCTGGTAGGGCACTCTCTGTCTACCAACATAGGTACGATCAAGCTGTGTGTTCCACCCCATGACGCGCCTATTGAGAAAAGTTTCATTTTCGACAGTGCAGCGCTCAAGATACCTTCGTCCTGTTGTTCTATCGCAACGCTAAAGACACCATTGGTACCGGTAAAATCGCGCTTCCAAATGTTATGCCCTGGGCAGTCCGTTATGGCAGGGTGTAGAACCTTTTTAACACCCGGCATTCCCACTAGTCGTTTAGCGAAATTTGTTGAAATTTTACCTATGTGCGCCATTCGCACACCCATTGTTTCTATACCACGCAGTGCTAGAGAGCATTCGTCGGGAGATACACCTATACCGATCATTCGAATGGTATCTTTGAGTGCATGATATAAAGCTGTATCTTTTACGCTGATGGAACCCAGCAAAATATCGGAATGACCGCCTACGTATTTCGTTAGCGCTTGCATGGAAAAGTCGACGTCGTGAAATAAGGGCTTGAACAAAAGCGGCGTTGCCCAGGTATTATCGCAACCCGTCAAAATGCCTTTCGCCTTTGCCGCCGCTACAATTGCAGGGATATCCTGAAATTCCATCGTGGTCGAACCGGGGGATTCCATCCATATGAGTTTTGTCATCGGGTCGATGAACTTATCTATTTCACCGCCGATAGCTGGATCATAGATTTGGTGAATAATTCCGCGTGGTTTGAGATAGTTTTCACAAAATCCTTTTACGGGGGGGTAGGCTGTATCGGGTATCAGTACCTTATCGCCGGGTTTAAGAACGGTAAGAAAAACAAGTGTGATCGCGGCCTGCCCCGAAGGAACAATAACACTGCGTGTTCCGCCTTCTAATGCCGTGAGTTGCGCTTCCAGAGTTCTGGTGGTCGGTGTGCCGTTTAAACCATAGGTGTAGCCATCCGGTCCGCGTTTTTTTCGATCCGTGTATTCTTGCGCACTTTCAAAGACAATAGTCGATGCTCGATACGTCGGCACTGTGACACTCGAGAAGCCTTTATGGGAAACCTCAGGGTGATGCACGACACGAGAAAGATCTTTCATGTTAAACCTTTAATTGGACTTTCTGCTTTCTTAAAAATCGTTTTAACTGAGTATGGCGGCGCCTTGATTTAAAAACAATTGAGCGAATAGCACAAAACTATACTTGTTTGTTATGGCTTTTCGAAAATGATTTTAATGCTCGGAAGATTTCGCGCGCTTCATGCAATGAGCCCCGAGTGACTAACACCACCTGCAGTCAATAAGCGCTTTCATAAAATAATCCTACTGAAGGTCAACTCATTTTTGAGTTCGGCTCCAAAATTGATACACACATAGAGTTAAGGGGCGCAATTTGGAATCAAAAATTCCGCACTAACTCAGTGCGGCCGCACTAATAAGATGCGCTAAAACACTGAAAATACGCTAAATATTGCCCGTGTTTAGTGAAAAATAATTATTTAGCGCATTATTAGAATTCCTATAAGACTTACTTATTGATTCTTGCAATATTGTCATTTGATTTTATGTCGTTCCGACATCGATAGTAGATAGGGTTATCTATTGTAAATTAAACATCAATGCGGCTATTTCGAAAATTTCAAATGACCGTAAGATGCTAAAGGGGGTGCATAGTGGTTAAGTCGGTACATATAAGAGCATTGTTAGGATACTCAGTTTCAACAGGTTTCATGATGATCGCATCAGCGCCGGTCTCAGCACAGGCGCAAAATGGCGAGGATGAATCCTCCGCATCTAAAGCACTTGAAGAAATAGTTGTTACTGGATCTCGCTTTGGCGGAAGAGTGAGTACTGATTCATTGACCCCAATTGATTCAATTTCAGCCGAGGATCTTACCAAGCGAGGTGCGACTGAAATGCAGGATCTACTTAAGGTTTCGGTGCCTAGTTTCAGTACGGCGCGTCCTATGGCGGCAGGTGTTCAGGATTATCTAACGCCACCGACATTACGTGGCCTTTCACCGGGTCACGTTTTATTGCTGGTCAACGGTAAGCGCCGGCACACTAACTCCGAGCTCAACGTTCAAAATCAAATTGGTCGCGGCGATGTTTCCTACGATTTTAACGCCATACCCAGCGCGGCTATTGGCCGAGCGGAAGTTCTTCGCGACGGTGCGTCGGCGCAATATGGATCAGATGCAATTGCCGGCGTTATTAATCTTCAGCTGAATGATCAGATAGGTACTGATATCTCGGTAACCTCTGGCCAAACCTCCGAGGGTGACGGTGAGAAAGTACAGGCGAGTGTGGGGTCAGGGGTTGAGATTGGCGACGAAGGATTTATACGGGTTACATTGCAGCATCAGAGCCAGGAAATGAGTAATCGTGCTCTACCGGATACGCGCCAACAATATTTCGGTGACAATGGTACAACCATGCCATCCGGCTCTTATGGTTCGGGTACAGGTCTGACACCGTCAAATGGTGAACTTGATCCTCGTGAAGCCACTATTGATCGCGATCTCTATATCTTCGGCCAGCCCGAGTACGATAATACCGCTCTCTTTATAAACTCCGAGTCTACGTTAGACAACGGAATATCCGTCTTCGGATTTGGTGGCTATAACCGACTTGAGGGTAGTGGGGCGGGTTTTTTCCGGCGAGCGGGTCAGGATCAGAATGTTCGAGCCATCTATCCGGACGGCTTTCTGCCAATGAGTGATACTACACTGAAAAACATGTCTGCGTCTCTCGGTGTGCGGGGTGACGATGTATTGGGTTTTGAATGGGAGCTTTCTTCAACCTATGGTAAGGGAATTACGGATCGTGCCTACTCAAACACCCTTAATCCCTCCTACGGCGTTGAAAGTCCCACAAGCGGAGATATCGGAAGCACACGTTTCAGCCAGTGGACCAATAATCTTGACTTGGTTCGTGATATTCAAATCGCAGATAGCTCTCCCTTGATGTTGGCGTTTGGGATGGAATATCGTAAGGAAATCTTTGAAATGGTTGCCGGAGAGCCTGTCTCTTATTCCTATGGTGGTGTAGATATTCTTGATGGCCCCAACGCCGGTAATACCGCAGGCGTTGGTTTTCAGCCATCAGCTGGTACTCAGTTATCAGAAGAGCTGACGGAGGGGCGTCACAGCTATGCCGTCTATGGAGAACTTGAGAAAGATTTTTTTGAGCGCTTAACTCTTTCGGCCGCAGCCCGTTACGAAGATTTCAGCGATTTCGGAGATACGACTGACTTTCGACTGGCAGGCAGGTTCGAGATTAATGAAATACTCGCTTTACGAGGGTCATTTGGTACTGGCTTTCGAGCGCCAGCGCTTGCCCAATCCTTTTTCCAAAAAACCGCCACGGATTTTGCTACGGGTGTACCTGTTGTTACAAGAGTTGTATCCGTAAACGATCCCGTTGCAGAACTGTTGGGGGCAGAGTCTCTGAAGCCAGAAGAGGCAGAAACACTCTCGATTGGTGCTGTAGCACAGTATGGCGATTTCACGGCTTCGATTGATTTCTACAATATCGACATTGACGATCGTATCGTTATTTCTTCCAACTTTTATGGTGATGCCCTGACTGAGTTACTTGCCAACAATGGCTACTCGGGGGTCGCCGGTGTTTCTTACTTAACCAATGCCGTCGATACCACAACTCAGGGGGTAGATGTGACGGTCAGTCACAGTCTAGACATGGGTAATTGGGGAACTCTGCGTTCTACATTGACCGCTAATTACAACGATACTGAGTTTGATGCCATTGCTGATGCCGCACCAGAGTTGACTGCACTAGGCATAACCACAGATTTGTTCGATCTGCGACAGCAGGTTCGTGTCGCGGATAGTACACCAAAAGCCAAGGCCAGCCTTAATTTTGATTGGTCGTTGGACCGATTGGGTGTGAGTTTAACGGCGACCTATTATGGTGAAGTTTCCGATCTCAACTTGCAAAACAAAACGCAAGAGCAGGTTGAAGTGCTGACCCGAGGTTATGACGTAAAGGTTTATGAGCGCGACAATGGGAATTTCGATGTCCTGCAGACATTCGGTGCTAAGATCGTCACAGATTTATCTCTGCGATATGATGTGACTGATGAACTCCGGATCTCTGGCGGGGTAGATAATTTGTTTGATATTTATCCAGACCGTCAGATAGCGTCCACCGTAGAGAGTGTAGCAGTGGGTACCAATGGCGCAGACAATAATGGTATTTTCCCTTATTCGTATGTTTCTCCTTTCGGGACGAACGGTAGATATGCATATTTGAAATTAGACTACTCTTTCTAGGTAACACCGATACCTCTAATCACATCTTGTAGATTTGGGCTAGCCAATTTGCAGGCGTCGTTGTTTAGGCGCCGCCTTTTTCCTGAAAATTGATTTATTCATGGTTGTGATTTTCGTAGAGATTGATCACGATAAGTTAATAGAATTTCTTCGTGAGCGACTGGCAAGCTACAAGATTCCCAAACGTATTGTCGCGGTAGAGGCTTTGCCGAGAACCGCAACCGGAAAATTGCAGAAACCAAAATTAAAAGAGCTGGTAGTAACGCTGCTTTAGTCTTACTTAATTTTTGACCGGCTGTGACGCAAGGTTCAGCTGGTCAATCTTTGTTTTTTTTTGAATTCAAGTCTAATTTTTACAGTTAAATGGTAATCCACCCTTCTTAACCGAAGTTAAAAGTAGAAGGCTATGCGGCTAGTGCCAGTTTCATTACTGCAATAGTGCGAGACGGCTGTGTATGGCGATGCTCAGAACCATTCGCTACAGTGGGCCCAGTCGCATGCTGTGTTGTTTGATGACAATTAATCACTTAGAATTTTTACGCCATCTATAATCAAACCTCCAGTTTCTAAATCACATTCCCCTAGCGACAACTGTATAGTTCGTTGAGAAACCACTGCGCTTAGTAACATCGAATACATCTCTTGAAAGCCTGGCTGAGAGGACATGATTCGAAAATTCGTTGTATTACAACCATTTTTCACATAGTTCACTTTCGTGTTGTCATATAAATTCCCGGCAACATCTATACGCACGTTATCGATAGTGTTCGTAGGTAACCAGTCCATCCCCCAGGACGATGCTGACAATAAGAATCCTAAAATTATTGTAACTAACTTAGTTTTTTCATGTGCAAATTCTTGATTTAAAGGGTTGAATTGATGTAGGTAAACGCGTTCTAAAAGTGGGTCACAAAAACCTTATAGAAAAGAGTTCATAGCGTCATATAATCTCCAAATATGGCGTTGAAATTACTTTTATTGACTCCGTCAATGCCGGTCCACCACCACACGGGGTAGTCTAGAGAAACGAAGTGCTTATCCGGCATTGATCGCTGCGTAATGGGGTGATATTTATGGAAAAAACCTGGATATTTTTCGGTATCAAGAACGCCCATAATCCCTAAACTTACTATTAATGTGTCTCTTTCATCCTTATTAGAGGGAAACAGGCCTGTCAGATATTTTTGCAGCATAGGCGCAGTCACTTTATCGTCTAAATTATCAATAGTAGCTATTACCTGCCGAAATATATCAATATCCCGGTCTGTTGGGGAAATTGATTCTTTGGCGTTCAAAAACCATGTTAGGTCATAAATAGCATAAAGGATTGAGTCGGTAACACCTGCTCGACCCCCATATTTATATCTGTAAAAACTTATGTCATTGACAAAATTTTTGACGTCTGCGCTTTCAGGCAGGCGACAGAATAAGCAGTAATTACTACTTCCTTTCATTCCTGCTGAAAACGCATCAATAAACTTATGATCTGAAAATGAACGTAATTCTATGTAACTGGCCAAGGCTGAACGCCATTCCAAGCGGCGGGTCGACAAGCTAGCGATAAAAGCACCTGTGACAGCTTTTAAAGATACTTTTCCCTTAATCATCATGGCTTTATCGACAGCACCTTCATGGTCGATCACAATAGAATCAAACAATAGGCCATTAGCTTTTAAAAGTTCAATTTCATCATAGGTCTTTTCGCTATTTTTAAAAAATAACTTTAAAACTGATTTTTCCATTGCTTAACTCCTAACCTTACCATTTTATGGGTATGGACAGACGCCGTTTCCTGTATAGCTCCAACGGCGACCGAATTCCTGTACAGATGATTTCCAGTAAGCGCATCCGGATTTATTGTTTTTCGCAACACCACGGATTTTATTGGCTGATTTAAGTATCCGGATTACGTACAGAAGGCGATCTACACCACCAATTTCTAATGTTGTTGGTTGACAAAAATTTTGAATGCCCTCTATTTCATTTTAGATGGTTAGCAAGCTGCATTGGATTTGGTGTAAAAATCAGTTGCCATTTACATTCCCGCAATTCCAAAAACTACACCTTCCGGTTTTCCCGCAACAACTCAATAAATCTTGCCTGTACTCGTGTCGGTTGCCAGTCTTTCCGCAACGCCAATCCAATATCGCGGCTGGTACCGGCAAGCGATCGCGGATTCATTGCTAAGAGTCCGGAGCGCACATCGATCTCCACCTGCTTGGCTGGCAATAGGGCGGCGCGGTTACTGTCGAGCAGCAGTCCGCGAATCGCCATCAGTGAACTGCATTCAATGACATGCTCTGGTGGCTCCAGTCCTGCACGGCGAAAAAAGTTGCTGAAGGCCTCCCGACCGGGAGTGTTTTCCCGAGGGGCAATCCAATCCAGCTGGGCGAGTTCTTCCGCCGTGATTTGTTGGCTGTTGGCGAGTCGATGTTCTGGCCGCACCACGACATTCAAATGATCTTCGAATAGCAATTCCTGTATGACGTCTGGTGACGGTTGCGGATATCGCAGCGCACCAACGATCACGTCGATCTGTCCGTGGAGGAGGGCGTGTAGCTGTTCTTCGTAAGGACCATCGATGATCTGCACCCGCACGTCTGGATACTCGTTTAGCAATCGGGTCACGCAGTGGGGCACCATCTGAGTTCGTGCCAGGGGAAGGCTGCCAACGGCCAGGTTGCCTGACATTACCCCGCGCAGTTCGCTGAGTTCGTCGACCGCCTGAGCGATTTCTGCGAAGAAGAGTCGTGCGTGTCGTGCCAGTTGCCGGGCTTGCCAGATGGGTTCAACGCCGACGGGTGAGCGGCGAAAGAAGTCTTGCTGGCAGATGGATTCCACCTCTCGTACGGCGCGATGCACCGTTGGTTGCGATAAATCGAGTGTCTGTGCGGCACGGGTATAGCTGCCGGTTTCGACCACGGCAATCAGGGCGCGTAATTGTGGAACGGTAAGCAGTCGCTGCAGGTTGCGGCTGTTGGACGAGCGGGAGGCCACCAGAGGTTCGCTGGCGCGGATCCAGTTGATGGCTCTTTGCGCCCGATTCAGGAAAATACGGCCGTGTTCTGTGGCGAACAATCCGGTACTGGTGCGCGAAAAGATTGGCGTCTGCAGTTGATGTTCCAGCTTTGTTAGGCCCTGGGTCACAGCGGATTGCGACAGGTGGACGCTGCGAGCAGCAGCGGATATCGATCCGAGCCGGTCAATTTCTACCGCAGCGGTGATATGGCGAAGGTTTGGGCAGGTGGGTGTCATGGGGCTAATTATGAGCCTTTATAGCAAATTCTAATACCCTTTGACGGTAAATGAACACGGTTTTTGGCCGGTATTACTGCATAATTCGGGCAACATAATGATCCGTAACTGATTTTTTAGGAGTATAGCCATGGCTGTATGCGTTACCGACATCCCCCGCGTCTCGGCCGAGATCGTGGCACTTTACCAAGACGCAGAAGTTGCCACTGTCCACGAAGCTCAGGGACGTAAAGGCCTGCTCGCATCCTATATGCGCCCCATCTATCGTCCGGCACAGATTGCCGGCCCCGCGGTGACCTGCGAAGTGGCTCCCGGAGACAACTGGATGATCCACGTTGCGGTTGAGCAGTGTCAGCCGGGCGACGTTCTCGTGGTGACGCCAACCAGCCCCTGTGAAGATGGCTACTTTGGCGATTTGCTGGCGACCTCTTTAAAGGCTCGCGGAGTGAAAGGACTGATTATCGATGCCGGCGTTCGCGATACGGCAACACTGACCGAAATGGGATTTCCGGTTTGGTCTAAGGCCATTTTCGCCCAAGGCACCGTGAAGGAAACGCTCGGCAATGTAAACGTACCGGTGGTGTGTGCCGGGGCTCTGATCAATCCCGGTGATCTGGTGGTAGCCGACGACGACGGCGTGGTTGTTGTGCGTAAAGACGAGGCCGCTCAGGTTCATGAAAAAGCCCAGGCTCGCCTGGAAAATGAAGCCTCAAAACGCGATCGGCTCGCCAGTGGTGAACTCGGCCTGGACATCTACAAAATGCGTGAGCGACTCGCCGCTGAAGGTTTCCGCTGGATTTCTTCACTGGACGAGAAATAAGCCATGATGCAGCGCATTCCCTGTTCGGTGCTGCGCGGCGGCACATCAAAAGGGCTTTACTTTAAAGCTGAAGATTTACCCTCAGATTCTGAAGCGCGTAATCGTGTGCTGCTCGCTGCTATGGGATCGCCAGATCCCCGCCAGATCGATGGTATGGGCGGTTCTCACCCATTGACCAGTAAGGTGGCGGTGATCAGCAAGTCCGAGCGGGATGATGCGGATATCGATTATCTCTTTCTGCAGGTGGTCGTCGATAAGCCCGAAGTCAGTGATGCTCAAAATTGCGGCAATATTCTTGCCGGTGTCGGCCCCTTTGCTATCGAAGAAGGGCTTGTTGACGCTCAAGACGGTCACACCGACGTGCGGATTTACATGGTCAACACCGGCTCGCGTGCTATTGCTCGGGTTGAAACCCCGAAGGGGCAAGTGAATTACGAAGGGGACGCCCGTATTGATGGCGTGCCTGGTACAGCCGCCCCCGTACCTTTGGATTTTCTCGATATTGCCGGTTCCAGTTGTGGTGCCTTGCTGCCCACAGGCAATGTTGTTGATGAAATCGATGGCGTTGCTGTTACCTGTGTCGACAACGGTATGCCGGTGGTGGTTCTCAATGCGCAAGATTTTGGCTTGGAAGGCAATGAGCCGCCCGAGGTTCTGGAAAACAACGCGCAATTAAAAGAGCGTATTGAGGCTATCCGTTTGCAGATCGGTGAGAAGATGAACCTGGGTGACGTCACCAAAAAAACGGTGCCGAAAATGTGTCTGGTCTCGCCGGCGCAAAATGGGGGTGTTATTAACACTCGCACCTTTATTCCGCATCGGGTGCATGAGGCGATCGGGGTGTTGGGATCTGTCAGCGTCGCGACCGCCTGTATGCTGCCAGGTTCGGTGGCACAACTCGTCAGCGGACTGACCATTGAAGATGGCACCATGCCCCTTGAAGTGGAACATCCCACAGGCTTCTTCACGGTGGAAATGGAAGTCACTGGTACGTCCAGTCTGGATACCTTTGAGGTAAAACGCGCGGCGTTGCTGCGTACCTCCCGACTCTTAATGCGCGGTGACGTTTTCGTCCCGGGCGGTGAGGCGTAAGCCGATGCCTGGGATTTCGCGCATCTGTCTGTTAGGTTTCGGAGAGGTTGGTAGCACACTGGCAAGCGATCTATTGGCAACGACGACCGTGGAGTTGCGAGTTTGGGATCGCTTGTTCGCGGCTTCCGGCTCTCTGTCTAACCAGCGCTTGCAGAAACTGCCATCTGAACGTATCCACGTTGCCAACACAGCGGAAGATGCCGCCACAGGTTGTCAGTTGGTGATCTCGGCGGTGACGGCTGGTCAATGTTTACAGGCCGCGGAATCCATCCTCCATTCTATTGCTGCGGATACCTGGTTTCTTGATCTGAATTCTGTGGCGCCTTCAACCAAGATTCAGCTGGGCGATATGCTGGATCGTATCGGCGGCCGTTTTGTCGAAGTTGCCGTCATGTCTCCCATTCATCCAAAGCGCATTGCCAGCCCAATGTTGTTGGGCGGTCCGCATGCTGCCCGGTTTTTGCCGTTAGCCGAAGCTCTGGGGTTTATGGGAGCAGAGGTGACTTCGGAGTCACTGGGCATCGCATCGGCCAGCAAAATGTGTCGCAGCGTCATGATCAAAGGCATGGAGGCATTGCTGACGGAGTCTTTATTGGCGGCACAACACTACGGGGTTGAGGGCATGGTGCTTTCCTCTCTGGAGAACCTCTTCCCAGGTATCGATTGGTCGGAAAAGTCTCGCTATATGATTTCCCGTTCTTTAGAGCATGGCGCGCGACGGGCAGAAGAAATGCAAGAGGTCGCCAAGACGGTTGCCGATGCTGGTTTGACCCCGTGGATGAGCGAGGCTTGTGTGGAACGTCAATGCTGGGCACCCCAATTTAATGTTGCGGCCAATGCGGCGGATATTGGCAGCATGCTGTTTGAAATTAACGGTTTACGAAAGGGGTAAAACGCAAAGAGCCCTCAGATGTTATGAATTCCCTTTGCAACGATAACCAACGAGAAGAATTATGATTATTGATTGTCACGGACATTACACCACGGCACCTGAGCCGCATCAGGTGTTTCGCGAAGCACAAATTGAAGCCTTCAAAGCGGGAAAGGCTCTGCCGGAGCTTCCGCAAATCAGCGATGACATGATTGTTGAAAGCATCGAGAAAAATCAACTGCGTCTGCTGAAAGAGCGGGACGCGGATATGACGATTTTCTCTCCTCGCGCTTCTGCAATGGCTCACCATGTGGGTGATCAAGCGGTTTCTGAACAGTGGACCGTCGCCTGTAACAATCTGATCAAACGGGTTGTTGATCTCTTCCCGGAATACTTTATTGGCGTTTGTCAGCTGCCACAGTCTCCTGGTGTGTCGATTGAACACTCCATTAAAGAACTTGAGCGTTGTGTTACTGAACTGGGCTTTGTGGGCTGTAATCTGAACCCGGATCCCTCCGGCGGACACTGGACGTCACAACCGCTCACCGACCGCAGTTGGTATCCGTTTTTTGAAAAAATGGTCGAGCTGGATGTGCCAGCCATGATCCACGTTTCTGGATCGTGTAATGCCAATTTTCACGCAACCGGTGCTCACTACATCAACGCCGATACCACCGCCTTTATGCAGTTTTTACAGGGCGATCTGTTTAAGGATTTTCCGGATCTGCGGTTTATCATTCCCCACGGTGGCGGTGCGGTTCCCTACCATTGGGGGCGTTATCGCGGTTTGGCAGATATGCTGAAAAAGCCAAAGCTGGATACCCATGTTATGAAGAATGTGTTCTTCGACACCTGCGTTTATCATCAGCCAGGCATTAACCTGTTGTTTGAAGTAATCGATATCGACAACATCCTGTTTGGTTCTGAGATGGTTGGTGCTGTGCGGGGTATTGATCCGCAGACAGGCAATTATTTTGACGATACCAAGCGTTACGTCGATGCCTTAAACCTGAGTGAAGAAAACACCTATAAGGTGTACGAAGGCAATGCGCGTCGTGTCTATCCGCGTCTGGATGCATCATTGAAGAAGAGGGGCCTATGAGTCAGTTTACTGCCGATGCCGATTGGTTACATTGGCATCAGTCACCATCCAAGCCGAGCTATGTCCCACCTGCCGGAGCTGTGGATGCACACTGTCATGTGTTTGGTCCTGGGGATCAGTTTCCGTTTGCACCTGAGCGCAAATACACACCCTGTGATGCCTCGAAAGATCAACTGTGGGCGCTGCGGGATTACCTTGGGTTCTCCCGTAATGTGATTGTGCAGGCTACCTGTCACGGTGCCGATAACCGTGCTCTTGTCGATGCGTTGAATCACTCCAATGGTTTGGCCCGCGGCGTTGCCACGGTAAAAGCCTCTGTTACCGATGATGAATTGCAGGCGTTGCATGCAGCCGGTGTTCGCGGTGTACGTTTTAATTTTGTGAAACGTCTGGTGGATGCGTTGCCATTTGATTCTCTGGGAAGCATTGCGGATCGAATCAAATCTTTGGGTTGGCATATCGTGATTTATTTTGAGGCGCAGGAACTGCCTGAGTTGTACGATTTTTTTACCAGCCTGCCGACCACCGTTGTCGTCGATCATATGGGGCGCCCAGATGTCAGTAAGCCCGTTGACGGCGAGGAGTTTGAACTCTTTGTAAAACTCCTGTCAGAGAACGAGAACTTTTGGTCTAAGGTCAGTTGTCCCGAGCGTTTGTCCAAATCCGGGCCTACCACCTATGACGACGTAGTCCCCTTTGCAAAACGTATCGTAGAGACTTTCCCGGACCGCGTGCTTTGGGGGACAGACTGGCCGCACCCAAATATGAAAAGCCATATGCCGGACGATGGCAAATTGGTGGATATGATCCCGCGTATTGCCGTTACTGAAGAGCTGCAACGCAAGTTGCTGATCGATAATCCCATGCGGTTGTATTGGGCCGATTAATTCAAGAATCTGATTGAGAGAGGAAGTTATGGCAAAAACATTAAAAGTGATTGTTGCCGGTGCCGGTGCCTTTGGGAAAAAACACCTGGACGGTATTAAAAATATTGATAACGTCGAAGTGGTCGCACTGGTTGGCAGAACCTTGGAGTCCACTCAAAAAGCGGCAGAAGAATATGGCGTCGCGCATGCAATGACGGATTTGGCCGAGGCTCTGGCACTGCCAGATATCGATGCGGCTATTCTCTGCACACCAACGCAAATGCACGCCTCCCAGGCCATTCAATGTATGGAAGCGGGTGTCAACGTGCAGGTTGAGATTCCCCTGGCAGACAGCTGGGCCGATGCGGAAGCGGTGATGAACAAGCACAAGGAAACCGGTCTTGTCTGCATGGTTGGGCACACTCGCCGCTTTAATCCATCTCACCAATATGTTCATAACAAGATCACTGCGGGTGAGTTGAACATTCAGCAGATGGATGTGCAGACGTATTTTTTCCGTCGCAAGAACATCAATGCGAAAGGTGAGCCGCGCTCCTGGACTGACCACCTGTTGTGGCACCACGCTGCTCACACCGTTGATCTGTTCCAATACCAGACTGGCTCACCCGTGGTTCAAGCCAATGCAGTACAGGGGCCAATCCATCCCGAGCTGGGCATTGCCATGGATATGTCCATTCAGCTGAAGACAGAGAGTGGTGCAATTTGTACGTTGTCACTGTCATTTAACAACGATGGTCCGCTGGGCACCTTCTTCCGTTACATCTGTGATAACGACACGTTTATTGCCCGCTATGATGATCTGGTCAACGGCAAAGAAGAGGCCATAGATGTCTCTAAGGTCGACGTTTCCATGAACGGCATCGAACTTCAGGATCGCGAGTTTTTTGCCGCTATCCAAGAGGGTCGTGAGCCCAATTCAAGCGTGGCGAAGGTTTTGCCTTGCTATAAAGTTCTCCACGATCTGGAGCAGCAGTTGGCCGGCTAAGCCTGCTATTCTCCGGCGGCGCAATACCGTCGGAGTTTCCCAGATTCTGATATCCCGTCCTCTGCAACCCCCCTTGCCATTACAAGCCTGCAATTCTGACGTAGAATGCCAGCTGACAAAGTAACGATCGAAATTCTCACCATGATGTTCAATGTTGGCGATCTGCATGGCTGGATCCGGAAAATCAAAAGCTGGGCAGCTATCCGCAAGGATGTGTTTTATCTCAGCAGTTGCCTGGTAAAGCCTGCGGCCGATTGCGGCGACTATGAACTTTTGGTTGGGCAGGGTATTCGTCGCCAATTTTTGGTGGATTTCGGGCGCCCAGTTGATTGGCAGGCTTTAGAAGACTTCTGCCGACTGTCGACCTGGCGATTCTTCGTCGTGGCCTACGAGTTTAACCAGCAGCTCTATCCAGAGTTTTCTGATGCCCCTCAAGATTGTCTCAAATGGCCGAGTTTGCTCATCGTTGAGCCGGAGATCGTCCTGGCATTAAAACGCTCTGGCGATCTTGAGATCGTCGCCTCGAATCCTGACGATGTGTATCTTTCGCTCGCCCAATTAAAACCAAACGAAACGTTTGAGGCTAGGGTAAGTGGTGACATGGTTATGCAAGATTCCCTGTCTGCCGCGGAACATTATGAGCGAGTTGAGAAAATACGACAGCATATTGCCAGTGGCGATTTTTATGAGATGAATCTCTGCCTAGAGACGGTGATAGATGATATCGAAATAAATGACCCTTTTGCACTCCATCAGCAGTTATTAAATTTATCACCTACCCCTTTTTCCTCTTTCGTTCAAATTAAAAATTTCCACTTGCTCGCGGCCAGTCCTGAGCGCTATATGTGCAAAAAGGGACGCCAGGTTGTGAGTCAGCCGATCAAAGGCACCTCGGCCCGCCATAGCGATCCCACAGAAGATGCCGCTAGCTATGAATACTTAGCGACATCAACCAAGGAATTAGCAGAGCATGTGATGATTGTTGACCTAGTTCGTAATGATTTGGGTCGGTTTTGTCGTGACGGCAGCGTGCAGGTTTCCGAATTATTTGGAATTTATGGCTACCAGCAGGTTTATCAGATGATCAGCACGATAGTCGGAGAGTGTCCCAGTGATATCAATTTACTCGATATTCTGCGCCACACCTATCCGATGGGAAGCATGACCGGCGCTCCGAAGCACCAAGTGATGGGTGCGATTCAAACGCTGGAGAAGGCTGCTCGTGGCTGGTACAGCGGCAGCGTGGGTTATATTCGACCTAATGGCGATGTCGACAGTAACGTCGTTATTCGTGCCTTGCTCTATGATAGTGACGCACGTCGGGGTAAGTTTGCAGTGGGTGGCGCTATTACTGCCGACTCGGATGCTTCGGCTGAGTATGAGGAGTGTCTGTTGAAGGGGAAGGCGATACGACATTTGTTGTCAGACGCGACACGCCTAAAAAAGAATTCTTCTCATCAACCACCAACAAATCAATCGAATCTAAATCTGGAATCGTTAAAACTGTCGGCGACGGGTGAAAAATAGTTCAGACTATGTTAAACCTAAGGCATGTACCGTGACGTGGCATTTTCCAATAATAGAGAGACCACTTCGAATCAACGAGTAGGTATTGATTCTGGCTTAGCCGGCCGGTTATAAATAAATGAAATAATAATGCGGGCCAAGCCAACTATGATGATATGAGTTGGCAACTGCAGGTAGGTAAATGATGTCGACTGAATGCAATTGCCGTGGCCTGGCGCCGAGAATAGATCAATATCTCATACGCTTTTTACAACTTTTCCTCAGCTTGTTAGTAACGATAGTCCTTACCGGACCAAGATCATAATAAACAGTCGCTAAATGCTGAATCTATCTCAGTACCGGTGAGCTGTAACCGAAACAGTGCTATGCGCATGGCTGTTGGCCTGTGCACGGCGGTGTATAGACAAGAACAAACTGTTTAAGAAGGATCGTATAAGCATGAGTCAAACCAGCTGGGATCCAGCGGTGGTCGACGGCATTCTCGCAGAATTGCGTGATCAGCCGGGCGCACTGTTGCCCATACTTCACGCTGTTCAGGACGCTCTAGGGTATGTGCCGCCCGAAGCCTTGCCTCAGATCGCCGACGCATTGAATTTGTCCCGAGCCGAAGTTCACGGTGTTGTTTCGTTTTATCATTTTTTTCGTACGCATCCGCCCGGTAAATACGTTGTGCAGATATGTCGGGCCGAATCCTGTCAAGCGATGGGCGCTCGTGAGCTGGAAGCGCACATTAAAGATCGTTTACGGGTCGATTATCACGAAACCAGTCCTGATGGACTTGTGACACTGGAGCCAGTCTACTGTCTTGGCAATTGCGCCTGTTCGCCGTCGCTGCGGATAGATCGTGATGTCTATGGCATGGTTGATCGTCAACGATTTGACGACCTTCTTGAAGAACTACAAACCGATACGCTGGAGGTGCAAGGATGACCAAAGTGTATATCCCTCTGGATACCACAGCGGTATCTCTCGGGGCAGATAAAACGGCTGCGGCTCTCGTTCAAGCGCTGAACAGTAACGGCAAATCCATTCAGATCGTTCGCAATGGCTCTAGAGGACTCTTTTGGTTGGAGCCCATGGTCGAGGTGGAGACCGATCGTGGTCGTGTCGCTTATGGGCCTGTCCATGCGAGAGATATTCCGGATCTCTTGGAGTCGGGTCTGTTGGACGGTTCGGATAAACATGAGCTGTATCTGGGCGATCCCGAAAACATTCCCTTTTTGAAGCAGCAGCAGCGTTTAACCTTCGCCAATGTGGGGTTGATCGATCCTATTAGCCTTGAGGATTACCAGCGTGTTGGCGGTTACCAGGGACTTCAGAAAGCCCTGCAGATGACGTCCCAGGATATGGTTACAGAGGTCAAAGAATCGGGACTCCGAGGTCGTGGAGGGGCTGCATTTCCAACCGGAATTAAATGGCAGACAGTTTTAGACGCGCCGGGCGATATCAAAGAAGGCTACCAGAAGTACATTGTCTGCAACGCCGATGAGGGCGATTCGGGAACCTTTGCAGATCGCATGTTGATGGAAGGGGATCCGTTCTGTCTGATCGAAGGCATGACCATAGCCGGGCTCGCTGTTGGCGCCACCAAAGGGTACATCTACCTACGTGAAGAATATCGTCAGGCGGAGGCCGTCTTAACTAAAGCCCTCGTGGAGGCGCGTGCGAAAGGCTTCCTGGGTGACAGCCTTTGCGGCAGTGACAAAGCGTTTGATTTGGAGTTACGACTGGGCGCTGGTGCTTATATTTGCGGTGAAGAAACCTCGTTGTTGGAGAGTTTGGAAGGCAAGCGTGGCATGGTGCGGGCGAAACCCCCGTTACCTGCCATCGTGGGTCTCTTCGGGCAGCCTACGGTCGTTAACAATGTGATTTCTCTGGCCAGTGTGCCAATCATTTTTGCTAAGGGCGCTGAATACTATAAAAACTTCGGTATGGGGCGCTCGCGGGGCACATTGCCGTTTCAGCTGGCTGGCAACCTCAAGCAGACCGGTTTGGTCGAGCTGGCGTTTGGCCCCAGCTTAGACAGTTTGTTGAAGGACTTTGGCGGTGGTGCTCGCACCGGTCGCCCTTTGCGTGCGGTACAAGTCGGCGGTCCGCTTGGAGCGTATTTGCCCGCCAGCCAGTGGCATACACCCCTGGACTATGAAGCCTTTGCCGCGATCGGTGGCGTGTTGGGGCATGGCGGTGTCGTGGCCTTCGACGACAGCGTCGATATGAAAGCCCAAGCGCGTTTTTCTATGGAGTTCTGCACAGCGGAATCCTGCGGCAAATGCACCCCTTGCCGAATTGGTGCGGTACGTGGGGTGGAAGTTATCGATCGAATTCACAGCGATGATGACCGCGAGGCCAATATCGCTCTGTTGGAAGATCTCTGTGACACCATGGTGAAGGGGTCGCTTTGCGCTATGGGAGGCATGACGCCTTTCCCCGTACAAAGCGCGCTCAAGCATTTTTCTGACGATTTTAAATAGTCCGTCCTGCGGAGGAGGTTATCTCATGAACAGCGTTAGCTATTTTGACCCCAACAAGGATTTGGGCACGCCACCACCAGTGGCGGATTACAGTACAGAATATGTGGAACCCAAGCCGATTTCTCTGCTCATTGATGGGCAGTCTGTGACGGTTCCTGAGGGAACCTCGGTGATGCGAGCTGCAGCTATTGCCGGTGTCACCATTCCAAAATTGTGTGCAACCGACAGTGTCAAAGCGTTTGGTTCCTGTCGTATATGTCTGGTGGAAATCGAAGGCCGTCGCGGCATGCCAGCATCCTGCACCACGCCCGTCGAAGAGGGCATGCAGGTGAAAACCCAGACCGATGCTGTTGCTAAGGTGCGGCGCAACGTGATGGAACTGTACATTTCCGATCATCCCCTGGACTGCTTGACCTGTCCCAGTAACGGGAATTGCGAATTACAGGACGTTGCCGGTGCGGTCGGCTTGCGCGAAGTGCGTTATGGCTTCGACGGAGAAAATCATCTGGATGCGGCCAAAGATGAATCCAATCCCTACTTCACCTTTGATGCGAGTAAATGCATCGTCTGTTCCCGTTGCGTGCGAGCCTGTGAAGAAACACAAGGGACGTTTGCGTTGACGATTCAGGGCCGTGGCTTTGACTCGAAGGTGTCGCCCAGTCAGAACGAGTCCTTTTTGGATTCTGAATGTGTTTCTTGTGGCGCCTGTGTTGAGGCTTGTCCGACCGCAACACTGATGGAAAAGAGCATCATCGAGCACGGTCAACCAGAGCGTTCTGTGGTGACCACCTGTGCCTACTGTGGTGTGGGTTGTGCATTTAAAGCAGAGATGAAAGGCGACAAGGTGATCAATATGTCGCCCTATAAAAACGGTGCAGCAAACCGAGGTCACGCATGTATCAAAGGCCGCTTTGCCTTTGCTTACGCCACCCACCGTGATCGCATAACCACACCGATGATTCGCGAAACCATCGACCAGCCCTGGCGTCAGGTTAGCTGGGATGAGGCGGTAACCTTTGCCGCGAAAAAAATTCGTCGCATTCAGGAAAAGTACGGCCAGAACAGTGTCGGTGGCATCACCTCATCGCGTTGCACGAACGAGGAAACATATCTCGTCCAAAAAATGGTTCGCGCCGCGTTTGGCAATAACAATGTGGATACCTGCGCTCGGGTTTGCCATTCACCCACCGGTTATGGTTTGAAAGTGACCCTTGGTGAATCTGCGGGCACACAAACCTTTGACTCGGTTGAAAAAGCCGATGTCGTTATGGTGATCGGTGCGAATCCCACCGATGGCCATCCAGTGTTTGGCTCGCGGTTGAAGAAACGCTTGCGTCAAGGCGCTCGTTTGATCGTTGTCGATCCTCGTCAAATTGACTTGGTCAAAACACCGCATGTGAAAGCAGATTACCATCTGCCTCTGCGGCCAGGGACGAATGTCGCTTGCCTCAACTCTCTTGCTCACGTCATTGTGACCGAAGATCTCTGGGATAAAGAGTTTGTCGCCAAGCGCTGTGAGTCCGATGCCTTTAACGATTGGCTAACGTTTATCAAAGATGACGCCCATTCTCCGGAAAAGATGTCTTCTGTAACCGGTGTGCCTGCTGCGGATATTCGCGCGGCCGCACGCCTCTTTGCCACAGGCGGAAATGGCGCTATTTATTACGGACTGGGCGTCACCGAGCACAGCCAGGGGTCGACCTCGGTGATGGCCATTGCCAACTTGGCAATGCTCACCGGTAACATTGGTCGCGAAGGTGTTGGTGTGAATCCTCTGCGGGGCCAGAACAATGTGCAGGGGTCTTGTGACATGGGGTCATTCCCCCATGAGCTTCCCGGATATCGCTCTGTCGCGGATGAGACAGTACGCGGTCAGTTCGAAAAAGCCTGGGGGGTGAGCATTCAGCCTGAACCAGGCTTCCGTATTACGAACATGCTGAATGAAGCGGTCGCTGGCAATTACAAGGGACTCTATTGTCAGGGCGAAGATATCGCTCAATCAGACCCCAACACTCAGCATGTGGAGGCGGCGTTAGGCAATTTAGAGTGTCTGATCGTGCAGGATATCTTTCTCAACGAGACCGCAAAATACGCTCATGTATTTTTGCCGGGAGCGTCTTTCCTCGAGAAGGATGGTACCTTTACCAATGCTGAGCGGCGTATTTCGCCGGTGCGGCGGGTGATGGCACCTCTGTCCGGCAAGGCGGATTGGGAGGGCACAATGGCATTATCCAATGCTCTGGGTTATCCCATGAACTACCAGAATCCGTCTGAAATTATGGAGGAGATTGCCGCGTTAACGCCTTCGTTTGCCGGCGTTACCTATGAGCGTTTGGAGCGGGAAGGATCCTTGCAGTGGCCTTGTAACGGGGATACTCCGGACGGCACACCGATTATGCATCGAGAGGAATTTACCCGCGGCCTGGGATTCTTCCCCGTGACCGAGTATGTTCCAACGGAAGAAAAAATTACTCGTCGTTTTCCACTGTTGCTCACTACGGGTCGGATATTGTCCCAGTACAATGTGGGTGCTCAGACCCGTCGAACCGACAATGTTTCCTGGCATGCGGAGGACATTCTGGAAATTCATCCGGTGGATGCTGAGGATCGTGGAATTAAGGATGGCGATTCCGTGGAGATTGCCAGCCGCGTGGGCAATACGGTGCTGAGGGCTAAGGTCAGTGAGCGGATGCAGCCGGGAGTTGTCTATACGACCTTCCACCACCCTCACAGCGGGGCTAATGTGATCACCACAGAGAATTCGGATTGGGCTACCAACTGTCCGGAATACAAGGTCACTGCGGTCCAGGTCGATAAAGTCAGCTCACTGTCGGAATGGCAGGAGAACTTCCGCGAATTCACCGAGCGCCAGCACGCGTTTGTACGCCAGGCAGCGGTGGAAGAAAGAGACTGAGGATCAAGCAGAGGAGGGTATCGGCCAAGCTGGGTTAGCCCTATTCAGCGTGGTCGATTCCTTTTCCGTCTTCGTAGAGTTCCAGTGGCAGGCCGTCTGGGTCAGCAAAAAAGCAAAAGCGGCGATCCGTGTATGGATCGATCCGCACCTCTTCACACGCAATCCCTTTGCTCTCGATGAGAGTCACCATTTCTTCGATGTCGGCAACTCGAAATGCCAGATGGCGTAATCCTTGAGCCTCCGGATAGCTCGGGCGGGGTGGCGCTCCCGGCATGGAAAAGAGCTCGATTTGAGTTCCGTCCGGTAGGGCGAGATCTAATTTCCATGAATCCCTGTTTTCGCGGTAATGTTCTGCCAGAATCTCAAGCCCCAGTACCTCGGTGTAAAAGGTTTTACTGGTTTGATAGTCTGAGCAGATAATGGCGACGTGATGGGTGCCGAGCAGAGGCATGGTGAAAGGTCCTGATAATGAGAGATCTATGAAGACCGATGGTTTAACACAAGAGCCGGGTGTACGGCATGCACCTGTAAAGACCTGGACTCCGGAGGGGCTAGTCAGTCGTGAAGACTGCATCGCGAGCGAGGTCCCGGTCGCACTGGTTTACAATGGTATCGCCCATGTGGTGATGATGGCTACTCCGGATCATTTGCGTGAGTTTGCCTGGGGATTCAGTCTTACCGAAGGTATTATCCAGTCCGCTTCCGAAATATACGATATTGAGCTCACCGAGCGACCAGAAGGTTATGAGGTGAATATTGAGTTGGCCAGTCGCTGCTTTCAGGCGTTAAAGGAAAAGCGCCGCACCTTGGTTGGCCGCAGTGGTTGCGGTTTATGCGGCGCTGAAACACTCGCGCAGATTCGCCAGGACCTGCCCCAGGTTATAGCGCCCACAGTAAGTCACCAGGCGGTGCAGCGCGCTTTGGCGCATCTGCAACAGCATCAACCCCTGCAACAGCAGACCGGCGCCGTACACGGGGCGGCTTGGTGCTCTCCCGAGGGAGGCATCAAGGTGTTGTTTGAGGATGTGGGGCGTCACAATGCCCTTGATAAATTGATCGGCCATCGTCTGCAATCGAGCGACAGTACATCGGGATTTGTGTTGGTTTCCAGTCGAGCCAGCTACGAAATGGTACAGAAGTGCGCCCTGGCGGGCATTGGTATGCTGGTATCCGTGTCGGCGGCGACGGATATGGCGGTCAAGCTTGCCGGGCAATGCTCAATGCGCCTGATTGGTTTTGCCAGGACAGATCGACACGTTATTTATACGATCGAGTAAGTTGTCATGAATACACTGTGTCGCACGTACGCCGAAAATTCATCCACCTAGGCTCGATGCACCATTTCCAGTGTGTTAATTGATTTCAACGGGGTAGTCAATGCCCGAAAACCTTTCGAAGGGAAGGTCGGCAGTCCGATTTTGAGTCGTTTTCCATGAAAAAAAATACTAGTGACAAAACACCCGCACCGCAGCGTTTATTAGCCAGTTTGTCGTTTGGCGGGGAACGGGTGGGCATCGCTGCGGAGCAGATTCGCCTGTTGCAGGCGATCGATGATTCCGGGTCAATCAGTGCGGCGGCGAAAGTTGTCGGCATCAGCTATAAAACCGCTTGGGAGCGTGTCGATGCCATGAACAATTTATCGGGTCGCGCTTTAGTGGATCGCTCCACCGGTGGTGCTGGCGGTGGCGGCACACGTTTAACGGATTTTGGTCGTCAAACCGTGCAGGGCTTTTTGGCGTTGGTCGAAGAACACCAGTCTTATTTGCAACGCCTAGCCAACAAAGTGCAATCTGTCGAAGATCTGGCGTCGTTTGTCGATATAGGCACCGTCAAAACCAGCGCCCGTAATCAATTGCGAGGAAAAATTGTAACGATTGGTGAGGGCGCAACCAATAATCTGGTGCAGGTACAGGTTTCCAGCGAGGTGATGTTGACGGTGGTAATGACTCGTGAGAGTGCTATCGCCATGGGCGTGCAGGAAGGCCTTAATTGCATTGCGCTTATTAAGGCGTCTTCTGTCTTAGTTGCAAAAGATCTTACTCTCCAGTTGAGTGCCCGCAATTGTTTAACCGGGAGAATTCAACGCATCACACTTGGCAGTGTTAACAGCGATGTGGTTGTCGATCTCGGCGGCAGTAAATCCCTCTGCGCTAATATCAGTAATGACAGTGTCAGTGAGCTGTCGCTTTCTGTTGGGGACACGGTAAATACCTATATAAAGGCTTCCAGTATTATTTTGTTGCTGGAGTGATCTAAATTTTTAATACTGCAACGTAAGTCATCAAGCCGTTTTTCTAACTTCCCTGATTATGACCACGGTGATAAATCAACTCCTGAACTGGATTACCATCGACCAAATGCTCCTGAATGATGCGATCCATATTGGCGTCGGTCACATTGTAGTACCAGATTCCATCTGGCTGTACACACATTAATGGGCCCGAGCGGCAGCTGGCAAAACAGGTTGCTCGAGTTCGCTTTACTCTAAGCGCACCCTTATCAATGCCCGCAGCTTTGAACTTAGCGCCCAAAGAATCAAACAGCGCTTGTGACTCTCCGTTCTCGGTGCAGCGTGGTCCGGTGCAAATCACCAAATGCCGATGGTAGCTGCCCATCTTGGGGGGAATCAGCGTCACCGGGGCTTCTTCAATGTCAGGCATAATGTTGTATCTCACGGTCGTTTTGAGTGGTCTTTATCGTGTTTTCTGGCAAAGAAAGTTCGAGAGTTGTCTTTGCTAAATCTGTTGAGTGTTCGGGCTTTATAATGAGTAGAGGGCGCCCGCGCTGGTCACACAAATACAGCCCCTGAATCTTTCCGCGACAGCTAACAAGCCATGATGAATGAACTCGGTCCCAGTGGATTTGCAGCGTGAGTTGATCACGTGCAAAAAGTAACGCATTAGATCTTACCTGAAGGTCAGAACTGTTGGCGGGTATTGTACACGAGACGCCAAGGTCTGATCCGGTCTGCAGATTGATCTGTCCCCAGCTTTGGAGCAATGCGACACAGTGTTCCGCTGGCAGAGAAGGCAGGTCGACGGTTTGCCATATGCTTTCTTGCTCGGCTCCGTGCGCCTTGAGCGCTTCCAGGATATCGGCGACCGACATGGAAAACGCATCTGCTGCACTGATCGGATCGTTTGAGTCGTTACCGGTCAGCCAGTGCATGGCTTGTTGCTTCCAGCCATCCAACCCCATGGATAACGATCTGCCAGACGTTTCTCCGGTCTTTACAGATGCTTGCTGACTGGACAGCGTGTATTTTGATTTATAACCGCGGGGCGTTACCATAATATTGTGATCCACATAGGTATTGCTGTTACCGACAATGACGGTGGTCAGCATGCCAATATCACAATCGGCCATGACATCAAGGGTGGTCATTTCAATATTTTGGCGGCGTCGATAGGCGGATTTTACCAGGGCGACAGGAGTCTGCGGTGATCGGTACTGCAGTAAAATGTTTTGTGCTTCGACGATTTGTTGCGTTCTGCGGCCGGACTTGGGGTTGTAGAGCGCAATGACGAAATCACTGTCAGCTGCTGCATGCAAACGCTTGTTAATGACGGGCCAAGGCGTCAGCAAGTCGGAGAGAGAAATCGTACAGGCGTCGTGGGTAAGCGGAGCACCGACAAGTGCTGCGCAACTGTTGATGGCAGATGCACCGGGAATTACTTCGACGGCGATGTCTGAATCGGGTCGCCAACCACTGTCGAGCAATACTTCATAGGTGGGGCCAGCCATGCCGTAAACACCGCTGTCTCCGGAGGAAATTAACGCGACTTGCTTGCCGGCCTTGGCTCGAGACAAGGCTTCATAGCAGCGGTCCAGTTCTTCAGTCATACCTTTGCGTATGACTTCTTTGTCTGCCAGCAGATCTTTAACCAATTTGATGTAGGTTGAATAGCCAATCACACAATCGGATTCTGCAATCGCTTCGCGGGCGCGCAATGTCATATGGTCGACACTGCCAGGGCCAAGGCCAATCAGAAATATTTTACCTTTTGTCATAGCAGGCGTTCCTAATGGGGGAATTCGTCAAGGGTAGATCTCGGATCTGCGCGATTGAAATGGTCGCGTTTTTTGCGTCAGGCCCTTTGTATTTGTATTTTTCTACCAGCAGCTGTTCGATATCGGCATTTGCAACCAACAATGCGGCAGCTTCGGCAACGGCGGGGGTACCGACATAACGTCGAACCGTTTCCGATGGGTTCGGCACAGGAACTTCGGCCAATTGTGCGGCAGGATAAAATCGCAACGGCCAGTCATACCAGGCCGCCAACAGTAAAAGGCCTTGTTCGTCGGATTTTAAATCGATGCTCGCCAGCTTACTGACACTGGTTAAATCGGCATTGATTTCGTGCAGCGCAAGTTGCAGGGCTCGATTCAGTGTGTGAAACGACGTGTCTCGATCACAGCCAATGCCAATGGCAAGTTTCATTAAGTTACCTCCAGCCTGCTTTCAGGAGGCCGGCTAACTGGAGGCCGATAGGCCACCAGTCGTTCGGGCAGTGAATCCCAAATCTCGCCATCAATGGTTCGTTGGGTCACCCAAAGAAACGCTCTAAAGCGGTCGAGATCGACATCTTCAAATCGGTCGAACAGGTGTATGTTGGAAGGGAGTGGTGTGCTTCTATTCCACCAGGTTTTGACGCCCGCTTCCTGAATAAAGGCAATAGGCTCGCCGTTAACAACAGCTGCAGAAACTCGTGTAATGTTGATTTTGGGGGCTTCAATTGTCCACCCTAACTCACGGCCCAGTATGTCAACGGGGATGGTTTGATTCACATCCGATGCGGTGGTCAGTACGGCTTGAGCATCCAAAATTTTCGCGATACTTTCTGCGCAGGCATTTGCGCCGCCGACGTGGCCTGAAAGTACAGGAATAACGTACTGACCGTGATCGTCGATGACCGTGACGCCGGGATCAGTATCTTTGGATTGCAAGTGCGGTGCAATAAGTCTGACAACCGCTCCTAGAGATACAAAAAAGACCAGCTGATCGAAATGAGAAAAGATCGCCGCAACTTGATCTTTGAGTGATCCTTCATAGAGGGATTTATGGTTATTGAGGTGCGAGACTTTTGAGCAGTATTTATCGGGTGCGACAATGTGAGCATGCGAAAGTTGGGATGCAAGCTCTGTCATCTGCTCGACGCCGTGTTTGGTAATCGCAATCAAAGCGATATTGAGGTTGTCGAGATCGGAAGGTGTAGGCATCGGGCTATAATTCCTGTGGGGAGGAGACGATTGCATCAGACGTTGAAACAGTTGATCGGGGTTTCTTGCGGCAGCCACGTAGTCGAGGCCCTTTCACTCGCGAAGGGTTTTTGACGATGAGTAGCGAGAGGTAGTTAACCTTCTGCTCTTCCAGCTGGGCGACATCATCGATAATTCGCTCGTCTTTCGCACCAGCTTTTTCGACAAAACGGCTGTGTTCAAGCAGTTTCCGTTGGCGTAACAGGGGAATAATATTAACCAGTTGTGGTTTTACTTTTAGAAGTACCAGCGTATCAAAATCATCGAGTAATCGATCGATGACATCAACACCGTAGGCTGCAGGTATGACCGCGACAGTATCGTCTACTTCTGCCAGCGGCTGTTGTAAACGAGCGCTGGCGGCGAGATAGGCGGGAACGCCAGGCAGAGTTTCAATGTCTATATCGGGCTGGATATCTCTAACCGCGTTCGCGAGGTGACCAAAGGTTGAATAGGTTGAGGCGTCACCTTCAACCAAAAAAAGGAGATCTCTACCACCTTGTAAAACCTTGAGTGCATTTGCCGCTGCGGATTGCCAGTAACGCTGTAGGATGGTCTGGTCATGAGTCATTGGAAATACCAATGCCATTCCATCGGGAGGAGGGCTGAGTCCGGCCGCTAGGGCAATCGATAGGGCGTAGCTTTCAGCCGATAATTTCCTCACTGGCCAACTCCAGCAGGCATCACTGGTCAAACAGTCCCAAGCACGCCTTGTAATCAGACCGGGATCTCCCGGTCCCAACGAAACACCTATCAATTTGCCGACGGTCATACGATGTTTTCCGTTGCCTGAGGGGACTTGTCTCGGCGAGAGGCCGAGACAATCCAGACGGGGTTGTCTGGCGAAAAGCGCGTCATGTTTAAAATTGGTTTGCTGTGGGAAATGTGTACCTGGCTTACTTGCGCCTCCAGTCCTACGTCTCGCAGGGTGTGCAACGCAGTGGATAGGTTTTCAATGGTGGCGAAATTTAAAACGAGCGATCCTTCAGGGTTGAGTCTGCTACTGGTATAGCGAATCAATTGATCTAGTTCACCGCCGGAACCGCCGATAAACACGGCATCGGGATTCGGCCACTGATCAATCTGCGCCGGAGCCTTGCCCTGTTCAACCTGATAATTGAAGACAGAAAGCTGACGTTTGTTGGCGCGGGCATTGATGACATCCTGCTCGTTTTTTTCAATGGCATAGACGAATCCCTTGGGACACAAACGTGCGGCTTCAAGACCGACGCTGCCAGAGCCGGCGCCAATATCCCAGACAATGCTGGTGATTTTTAGCTTAAGGCGGGCAAGCGTGATGGCTCTCACGTCTCGTTTCGTGATCAATCCACGTTCAGGAAATCGTTGCTGGTAATGAGTATCCTCATAGCCGAAGATCTGGGGCTGCGGCTTTGGCTGGCTGCGCCAAAGCAGAACAACGTTGGGACTGGCGAAGCGCCTGTGCGTCAGCTGTTTAATGGGAATATTGCTGATCAGTTGTTCTGTCTCACGTTCCAGGTGTTCCGCGATGGCCATTTGATACTCTTCATCCTGTTCCGTCGCAACCAGCAGGCGAGCAATGCGATCGGGAGAGTTATCCGGGCTGGTTAACACCGCAATGGGGCGATCATCGGAAAGAGCCTGGTGTAATTGATACAGGCCGTGCTCCGGACCGGATGACGCCTGCCAATCTCCGCAATCTTTCGTGTGAATGGAGCAGATAATGAGTTGTTGCCAGGGCAGGCATAAGCGTGCGCAAGCCAGCTGAATCGTTGACACATTGGGCAGGACTTCCAGTCTGTCGACACAGAGACGACTGGCAAGATAACCGGCAATGCCGTGGCACAGTGGATCGCCCGAGGCGAGCACCACGCAATGCAAACCGTCATTAAGGGCATCGCGAATCCAGTCAATGGCATCACTTAGTCGACCGGTGAAATCTTTTGTAATGCAGTCTTTGTTAAGGCTTTGTTGACACAATTGCAGAGCGTTGGTCGAGCCAATAACAAGCTGTGCTCCTTTCATTCGTTGCATTGCCTGTTGTGACAAAGACGCGATGCCGCTGTCCAAAATGCCAATAATGGTGCACCTTTGCATTAGTGGGCCCTCTGTTCGTTCGCGGGGACTGCCGTTGCTTTTGTGAGATGGGTAGAGTCAGCTTCGGCAATCTGCTCGCCGTTGAAATCGCACATCAGTACTCGCAGCCGAAAGGTGTCTGGGTAGTTCTTCAAAATTTGTGTGACAACTCGGTTGGCAAGTCCCCGGTGAAAGCTGTCAGATAGACCGAGTTCGGCCATGGTTTCACTGGCGAATCGAGCGGTGGGTGCTGCGCGAATGGCCTCGCAGGTGGCCGTCGCTGCGCCGATTTCTTCGGCAATGTCAGCCAGCAATCCGGTATTGACTTGGGCGCGTCCCGCATGGGTTATGGTTTCGCCTTGAGCCATTTTGGTGAGCTTGCCAACCATGCCGCCGATGACAACATCCTGAAGTTGGCATTCCACCGCGGTATCCAGGGCATAGCTGAGAAAATCCCCCATTTGGATAAAGCACGCCGGTGCCAGAGTCGGTAGCGCCTTCATGACGAAGCTTTCTGTGCGGCCACCAGTGGTCAGCACAATAGTGGTGTTGCCCTGCTTTGCGGCAACTTGGATGCCCTGTATCACGCTGGCTCTGAAGGCGCTGGTCGAGTAGGGCTTGACGATACCTGTTGTTCCTAGAATCGATATGCCACCTAAAATACCCAGGCGCGCATTTAAGGTTTGTTTGGCCATCTCTTCGCCGCCGGGAACAGAAATGGTAACGTCTAAGCCATCGTTAATGAGCAGTTCATGGGCGATGGTTCGCACATTCATTTGAATATTTGCCATAGGCACCGGATTGATCGCCGGACCACCGACCGTGAGGCCCAGGCCGGATAACGTGACTTGGCCGACACCGCGACCACCGAGAATTTGAATTTGCTCTGCCTTGCCAGGCTTGCGGATAACATCGGCGGTAATGCGAGCGCCGTGGGTACAGTCAGGATCGTCGCCAGCATCTTTACAGATAACCGCATGGGCGTGATTCCCTTGTAAGTGGCCGTCTTCAACGTGAAAGGTAACTTGTTGCAGATTCGGCAACTGACAGGTCACGGTTTCTGGAACTTTGCCTTCAAGCAATCCCAAGGCAGCAGCGGAAGCCGCGGCCGCCGCACAGGCACCGGTGGTATAGCCGGTGCGTAGGCGTTCTTTGGGGGGAATTTTCTTTTTCACCACAGGCTCATCACGTTGGAATCTGCGCTTGCTTACGCCGTTTGGGTTGCCAGTGAAAAGAGTGCATGAATCGCCGCAACAACCAGGGTGGAGCCACCTTTGCGGCCCGTGGTGGCTATCCAGGGAACGGCGTCGATACTCTCCAGTAGGGCTTTGGATTCCGCGGCAGAGACAAATCCGACGGGCATACCAATCACCAGCGCGGGCTTCAGTTGTTCTTCCCGAATCATGCGAATAGTTTCCAAAAGTGCAGTGGGTGCGTTGCCGATACCAACAATGCTGTTATCCAACAAGCCTTGATCTCGGGCTTTACGCATAGCCATAACCGCACGTGTGCTGTTATTCGTTTTTGCGTCGAGAATGACGTCATCATCACTGATAAATTGGTGGGTATGGCATCCAAAATGTGCGAGCCTGGGTTTGGACAAACCCACGCAAATCATTTCGACGTCAGCCACGATGGCGCAGCCGGATTGAATGGCGTTGAGTCCCGCCGTAATTGCCTGGGGGTGGAACGCGGTGCGCCCGTTGAACTCAAAGTCAGCGGTTGCGTGAATCATGCGGCGCACCACTTGCCACTCGCCATCGCTATAGGTGTGCTGACCGGCTTCGCGATCGACGATCGCGAAAGACTCATGCTCGATGGCTTGTCCCAGTTTTGTCAGTTGTTCCGTTGCTGATGAAGGGGGGCGAGACGTCATACGCGGATGGATTCCTGTAGTGGATGGCTGTGGTGGTGATGTTGATGGCCATGTTCTTCAGCCAGTTCACGATATTTGCACCCATCACAGGGCAGAGCATTACGGCTATCGCCATTGCGAGCGTGAGCAACGCGCTGATTGAGTAATTCAAATATTTCCGCTTCGAAGCCAAAGTACTTCATGGCGATAATTCGCTGATGGGGATATTGCTGTTTGAGATTTTCGACCTGGCGATCAATACGCTGTATCAATTTTCCAGTAAACAGATAGTAGGGCAGGACGACCACTTGCATGGCGCCCAGGCGTATTTGTTGCTGAACGACTTTTTCAAGGCGTGGCCAGGTAATACCGGTAAACGCAATATCCATAATTTCGTGTTTCGAAGACTCTTGTAACCAGCGAGCCATCTTGGCGACTTCGCCATTGGCCTGCCGATCGCTTGATCCCCGGCCCAAAAGAACAATCGAGGTGGTTTGAGGGTCGGGATGGTCGAGTTCTGCCATCGCCTGCTGAAGACGTCGCTTCAAAATCGAAAGAATGTGGTCATTGGCACCGAGGTGCGGCATCAGTGTGAAGTCAACATGGGGGAACTCCAAACGCGCCGCGGCCACTGCGGCGGGAATTTCCATTTTTACGTGACCCGCTGCATTGAGAATCAAAGGAATGACCACTACTTTACGGGCGCGCCTCGCGGCTTGTTGCAAGCCTTGGTGCAAGAGAACTTCGGCAAATTCGATGTAGCAAACATCAATGTGAAGATCGGGTCTCGCGTGTCGCCACTGAAGCGCAAATTTTTCGATTTCCTCGTTGCCTTGTCGCTCTCTGGATCCGTGTCCAATCAGAAGAATTACGTCATCCATTAGTTGGCTCCTCGATGCTGCTGGAAGGCGGCACCGTTGCTTTGCGAAAACGATGACTGAAGTCAGCGCTGTAGAGTTTCGATTTAATGAGAGTTGTTTTTGACCTGGCTTCAAGCGTCGGGCTGATAATAATCATCGCTTGGCTAACAATGTTTTCTTGTTGGCAGTCGTCTCTTAGCTTGCGCAAGTTCGTTCGCACTACTTTTTCCTCGTTCGGCCAGCTGGCTTTCTGCACAACCAGCACCGGGCTGTCATCGCTCCAACCGGCAGCTAACAATTCTGTGCGCACGGTTTTTAATAGCGTGATCGAAAGAAACAGGCAGAGGGTGCAATGGTGTTGCGCGAGAGACGAGAGCTGTTCTCCATCGGGCATTGGTGTACGACCGGCGACACGGGTAAAAATAACGGTTTGCGTAATTTCCGGAAGCGTTAGAGATTCCTGAGCAATTGCCGCCGCTGCCAGCGCTGATGAAATACCCGGTACCACTTGTGTGGAGATGCCTGCGGCGTCCAGTGGTTGAAGCATTTCCGTTAATGCACCGTACAAAGTTGGATCACCGGTTTGCAGTCGAATGACAGTCGTGTGGTTGTTCGCTTTGTCGATGAGCCACGCGGTGATTTCCTCCAGTGTCATACCCTTGGAGTCTTCGATCGCACAGTGTGATGGCGCCCATTGCAGTGCCGCCTGTGACACCAGGGATCCGGCATAAAGAATCGCGTCGGCTGATGCGATAAGGTCGCGACCGCGCACAGTGATTAAATCCGCAGCACCGGGACCAGCGCCGACAAACCAGACACAACCGGCCATCTTAATAACCCGGAGTGGCAGCTTGTTTATCTACGGCGTTTTTAGAAACGCAGGTTTTTGTGAGTATGGGGGCCACAACCGACCTTGCTGGCAGTGTACGCAATAGCCGAATAGTTCCCAGTGTAAGCAGTGGTTCAATCACGAGCATTGGCAGATAGCTTGACGCCCAAGCCAACCAGGCTGTTGAAGAGATCTGTGCGTCACTCAAGGATAGCCAGAAACCAACCATCATGACGATGCCGCTGTAGTAAATGCCATCAAAAGTGACAAGCTGTTGCCAGCCAAAGGACGTTTGAGCCTTGGATTTACGAAAGGTATCAACAGCGATCAATGGTATAATCAGGGTCAGTGAATTGACGCCTAAATGAATGAGATCGGTGGGCTCAAAGATCAATCCTTGTAGGAGTAATCCAACCGAGAAACCGAACAAGGTTGGCAGGAAACCCAGGCAGAGATAGATCGTCATGGCACCGATGAAATGGACCTCTGAGGGGCCAACAGCAAGATGGAAGCACTGCATAAACACGCTGAAAAAAAACGCCGCGACAGCCGTTTTAATCCAGAGTAATGGTTTAGTGAACAGCGGTTTAGCATAGCAGGCTAAAAGGCTCACCGTCGCCACATCGGCGCAGGCAACTTTAACCGCAGAGAGGGTAGCAGGTTCAATGTGCATCGCTCATTCCTTGCAAGCTTCGGCGGGGGAGCGATAGCGATCGAATACCACAAAGGGCAAGCGCAATGGCGCTGGTATCGACACGCCACCTGCCCTCCGCAGATTGTGTGGTGCAACTGCCAAATTACATGGTGCAGTTACTTACTATTAGGCCGGTATCCGGACTTGTGAGAGATTGACAGAGATACAGATCAATCCGAGCGACGCCTTCCCATGCGTTAGCACAGTGGCTGGTTGTCGAACGCGACTCACTTACCGTTGCGGGGGCAGTGCCGGAATGGCGAACAGTGTCTACTGTCGTTTCACCGGCTTCCCGTTTAACCGTTGGAGAGATAACTCCGCGGGCACCTGATTGAAGGAAATACTAAAGGAGCGAATTAATCTGTGCAACAAGAAGTGATGAAAAATATATGGCAGTCTGCTGTCGTCATGAAAAATAGTAAGAGTTCACTTACATAAATACGTGATGCTCATCGTGAAGTCTGAGCCGTTTGTGTTGTCATCAATCTGCCATCGGTCGGACTCGAAAATCGGGCTATAATGTTGATAAAAGTGCCATGAGAGAGTGGTTTATTATGCCGGGAACATTTATTAGTCACGCGGAAAATCATCGCTCTAACCGAGTCGGGTGGCTGCGTGCTGCCGTCTTGGGGGCGAACGATGGCTTGGTGTCGACGGCGAGCCTAATCGTCGGTGTCAGCGCCGCCAGTGTCACTCATTCCGACATTTTACTGGTCGGCGTGGCTGGTTTGGTGGCGGGTGCCATGTCGATGGCGGCCGGTGAGTATGTGTCTGTCAGTTCTCAGGCGGATGCTGAGAAAGCTGATTTAGAGATGGAGCAACGCTCCCTTGATGAGAGACCCGGATTTGAGCATCGAGAATTGGCGGCGATTTACCGGGAGCGGGGGGTAGATGCGGATCTTGCAAAAGAAGTCGCCAGGCAGCTGATGGACCACGACGCCTTGGGGGCTCATGCTCGAGATGAAATTGGTATTACTGATGTTGGCAGTGCGCAACCGATATTAGCGGCGGTGTCTTCCGCAGCGGCGTTTACGGTGGGTGCTCTGCTTCCCTTATTCGTTGCCTGGCTGTCGCCTTTGAGCTCGGTACTTTTTTGGGTGCCGGTGGCGTCGCTTTTATTTTTGGCGTTATTAGGTGGAATCGCTGCCAGTGTTGGCGGTGCCCCTGTCATGAAAGGCGCTCTGCGAGTTTTCTTTTGGGGGGCAATGGCGATGGCGCTAACCGCGTTGGTCGGCAAACTGTTTGGCGTGGCGGTATAGCCTGCATTAATACGAATCGGCTTACGACTTAACGTATTGATCTACCAACGTTTGTATCTTCAGTTTGATGATGTCTGCCAACATCAACATCTTACGTTCGTGTTCTTGGCGGGCGATATCATAAATTTGTTTTTTTAAGGATTCGTCGCTGTCCTTGGGGATGGTAATAGACCATTCCGTAAAAAAAGTATCGTAGCTGTCGATGGTTTTGATGAGTTCAAATTTGAGCTTTTCTCGATCCTTTTCAGGAATACTTGCCAAAGACCGTTCAATAATGGCCTCTAAATTCGATGGTTTTTGTTTTTTGGGAACAGGAAATTGAATAATTTCAGACATAATTTTCTCTGTGCAGGGGTTCCCTTGGCTATTTGACTCAAACTAATCCTGTTAACATTTTCCTGGTTTATCATCATTCATGCCAAATCATGCAAAAGCGGCGCGGAGGGCTTCTGTGGTCAGTAGCGAATATCCTGACATTCGCGATACGCCCGCTGCGGGTTTCTGTGTTATCGATGTTCGCGTTTGGGGGCGTCTAACGGACGGTGATATCGAGCTGCGACGCCATTGTTGTTAATCCAACATTTTGTACAGAAATTTCGTCATGCTGACGAATTTAAGACATGTTTTGCCGGCTGGATTCTGCTCCTGAGGGCGATTTAGGGAAAACACTCGGCTGGTGTATTTCTTGCGACAGCGGCTACACGTATTCATCAACGTAGAGCGCGATTGCGATGGAAGAAGACGATTGGATTATCTGGAATGGGGCTCATGGCGTATTTGACCGTGTCACTTTGGGAGAGCTGGAAGACGGTCAGGCATGGTTAGAAGAACCTTATGATATGGTCGGGCCTTTCGATCTTGACGAGCTATTAACATCCGGTCGAATTCACTTTGCCGCCTGCATCGTTATGACGCAAGCGCGCTGGCAATTGGATCAACAGCAGTTACGAAGAAATTCGATGCGTCAGCGACGAGCCGCTGACGAGCGCCGGTCTCGCCGTCAATCTTACTACAATCAGCGCAACGCAACGCCACCACACATTGAGCATGAGCATCGTCATCATTTGGGCTTGCCAAAAGACGGTAAACTTCAGGTTACACAAATCAAAGCAGCCTATCGCCGTCTTGCCCAAAAAGCCCACCCCGACACAGGCGGAGATGCTGAGTTGTTTGTGAAAATCACTCAGGCGAGGGATGCGTTGTTAAAGATTGCGTCATAAGGTTGTTGTTCCAGCCTTTGCTCGAAATCAATGCGATAAACGCCTAACCATAGAGGTTTTCCTGTATGGAACGATTGTACTGATCATCAATCGCTGCCGCAGCCGCCGCATCTTGATTCGTCATTGCAGCCAACATTTGGCCGGGACTGGGTAAGTTTTTTCGATCAAGTTGCGAGGAAGCATCCCATAAATGGGCTCGGTTTATGGCCTTGCCACAGTGAAAATAGACTTCTTCGACACTGACAATAATGGCAGTTTTCGGTGTCTTTCCATTTTCTGCCAAGGCATTGCATGCGTCCTTTGATGCTTTCAGTCGTCCCCGCCCGTTTATCCGCATAAAAACGTTCAGACCGGGAAAAAGAAACAGCATTCCCAGCCGATCATCCTGTTCTAAATTGCGTAAGGATTCGATTCGATTATTTCCAGGCCAATCGGCAAACGTGACCGTTTTACTGTTTAAGACTCGAACAAAGCCTGGCGGCCCACCTCGTGGTGAAGCGTCCAATCCATTTTTGCTGCCCGTTGCCAAGCAAAAAAAAGTTGCATGCGATAGGTATTGTTCATGGAACGAAATCAGTTCAGGCAGAACGGCTTTTTGGATGCGCTCTGATGGTGGGTCATACAAGCTGTCTAGGCTGGGGGGCGTCGCTGGTCGTTCGGTGTCGCTCATGGGGACCTCTGATAATTCGCGGAAGGTGTCACCATTGTCGCTGTGTTAAGCTGGCGTGACTAAGTGATTGACGCCAATTAATGGCGGTTTGCTGCCATGATCAAAGAAAAAATGGATATTGCGCTGGGTGACTCTGACGACCCCATTCTTGTCGCTGTGTGTGACGACAGCCCGGTTGAACACCGCTCCCTTGAGAGACATCAGCATGCAAGAGGCCAGCTTACCGGGCTCAGACAAGGGCTCTTTACTCTGGGAACCGAAATGGGTGCCTGGGTCATTCCCTCTGAATATGGCGTGTGGATGCCACCCCGACAGGCGCATTATGGTTATTCCCACGGGGCTGTGGAAATCTGGAGCTGTTACATCAGTGAACGCACCTGTGAAGCGCTTCCCAAGACGCCGTGTTTGGTCAAGATGACGGGGTTGCTGCGAGAATCCGTATTGCGTGCATCTCAATGGCCAGCGCAAGACTTAAGTGAACGTCAGGCTAGACTGGCGCTGGTTATATTGGACGAACTTTGTGCCGCGTCAACGGAGCCTTTTGGTTTAACCATGCCCAGCGATGCGCGCTTAGTGCGTATTGCTGAAGCGTTACTTAACGACCCTGGAGATCGTCGCAATGTCGGCGAGTGGGCGACATGGGCGGGTATCTCCGAGCGGAGTCTGAGTCGGCGATTTGTAACCGAGACTGGCTACACCTATACCGAGTGGCGACAACGGGCGCGGATTATGAGGGCTTTAGAAATGTTAGCCGATGGCGCTTCCGTAACCTCGGTGGCATTTGATTTGGGGTACGACAGTGTCAGCGCTTTTATCGCCTTGTTTAAACGTCTGCTGGGTTCAACGCCGTCTCATTATTTTGAGTCGTGTTAGGGATATGTTTATCAATATTAACGAGATAAAATAATCGCCACGGATTTAATCTGTGCCCACACCAGCTTGCCAATGCGCAGTTGTAATCGTGTGACTGATCGCTGGCTGACTCGTGCCACCAGCAGCGCATCCCCCAAACGCAGTTGCACCAACGCCAAACCAGGGTGAGAGTCGACGACGATGTCTTCGATCACCGTCGGCAGTATATTGGTGATGCTGGTGTCTTCGTGTTCACTGAGCGCAATACTGATATCTCTGGCGAGAATTCGTACGCGAACGTCTTGTCCGATAGGTACGCCGACATCGCGAAACCAGAGATCTTTTCCTGCCATGGTAATGCGGGCCATGTTCCAGTTAGGGTGGCGCTCGGTGACTCGTGCATCGAGAATGGCACCAGCGTCTTCCCCGAGCTTTATAGGCAGCTCAACACTGGAGAGAATGTCAGCGATGGGGCCATCAGCAATCACGGTTCCCTGATCCAACACCACGAGGTGGTCGGCCAGGCGGGCAACTTCTTCGGGCGAATGGCTGACATAGATAATCGGCAGTGAGAGTTCTTTTTTTAGCGTTTCCAGATAGGGCAAAATTTCCTGCTTTCTCGCTAAATCCAAGGCTGCCAGTGGTTCATCCATCAGCAGGAGTCGAGGTTTTATTAGCAGTGCTCTGGCAATGGCAACGCGCTGCCTCTCTCCGCCGGATAATTGCCCGGGATATTGCGACAGAACACTGCCAATGCCCAGCAGCTCAGCCGCTTGATCGATATTGAGAGGGGCGGGATGTTGATTGTTAAGTCGATCGGCTCTTTTTAGGGCAAAGTCGAGATTTTCTTGGGCGGTAAGATGGGGAAAAAGGCTGGCCTCCTGGAAAACATAGCCGATGGGGCGTTGATGGGGTTTGAGCCCCTTCTTACCGGATTGCCAAACGTTACCATTAAAGCTCAGCTCGCCGGCAATTCCATTTTCTAAGCCCGCAATAAATCTCAATAGGGTCGTTTTACCTGAACCGGAATGGCCATAAAAAACGGTGACACCACGGCCTGGCAAGTTTAGCTTTGCGTTGAGCGAGAAGGCATTGCGCTCGACGGAAACGTTTAATTGAATTCCCCGAGTGGGGTTGAAGTCAGTGCCCATGAGACAATCCCTGTGAATTGTTATTGCGGTTTAGGCTGTACAGCAAGGCTAAAACTAAAAACGAAAAAATCACCATGGTTAATGCCAGCCGGTGGGCTTGGCCATAGTCCATGGCTTCGACATGATCGTAAATCTGAACGGAAATGACTTGCGTGACGCCGGGAATATTGCCGCCAATCATCAGCACAACACCAAATTCGCCAACCGTGTGGGCAAAGCCTAAAACGGCGGCGGTGATAAATCCGGGGCGTGCGAGCGGCAGAATGACATGCCAAAAGCTATCCCAGGGACCGGCTCGCAAGGTTGCTGCAACTTCAACGGGGCGGCTGCCAAGTGCCTCTATCGCATTGTGGATGGGCTGCACCACAAAGGGCAGGGAATAGAGGATGGAAGCGATCACCAGTCCGGTGAAGGTGAAAGGCAATGTACCCAATCCCAGAGTCTGGGTGAGTTGCCCGAGCGGGCCGCTGGGGCCCATGACAACGAGTAGATAAAAACCTAACACCGAGGGTGGAAGAACCAACGGCAGTGCCACAATGGCGCTGACAGGGCCTTTCCATTTTGACTGTGTTCTCGCCAGCCACCAGGCGATAGGTGTTCCTATGATCAGCAGCAATACGGTCACCAGCGTCGCGAGCTTGAGCGTTAGACTGATCGCGACGATATCTGCCTCGGAATAAATGCCCACGCGGTATTACTCCTCCAGTCGATAACCGTAAGCGGTGATGATTTTTGAGGCCGCGTCACTTTTCATAAATTCAAGCAGGTCCGCAGCCGCTGCGTTGTCGATTCCTTTGTTGAGGAGTACAGCATCCTGTTTGATTGGATTGTGATAGGTCTCTGGCACTAGCCAGGCTGAGCCAGATATGAGGGACCCCTGTTGCCAAATCTGTGAAACGGCTACGAATCCCAATTGAGCATTGCCGCTGCTGACGAATTGGAACGTCTGCGTGATGTTTTCACCTTTCACCAGTTTTTTCTGAACCTGCTCAGAGAGATCGAGTTTTGCCAGGGTTTCCAGTGCGGCTTGGCCATAAGGGGCGAGACGCTCGTTGGCTATCGCAAGCTTGTTAAAGTCTCCGTCGATCAATGCCTGCGGACTGTCGTCAAGCTTTGTGGCATCAGCAGACCAAAGTGCCAGTGCTCCCAAGGCGTAGGTAAAACGAGAGGACTCGACGGCCAGTCCATCGTCGATTAGGGCTGTTGGTTTTTGCTCATCGGCGGATAAAAAAACTTCGAAGGGTGCGCCGTGGCTGATTTGCGCATAGAACTTGCCCGAAGATCCGAAGGCGACAACGGCTTTGTGTCCAGTCGTTTCTTCGTAACTTTTGATGATTTCCTTCATAGGCGCGGTAAAGTTTGCCGCGACGGCCACATGCACGGTATCTGCGATTGATACGGCAGATGCGGTGCCGGAGAGGAATAGAAGCAATAGGTGGCCGGTTACGCGGTGGCGTCGGGTACGGGAGACCATATCCATCACTACATTCCTGCGCTGGTGCCTTCCCAATGCCGTGATGAGGTTTTTCAATGAGTCGCGGTTGATCATGTTGTTGTCTCCTGCCTTAAACGGTTTTCACGGTAGATTTTGGAAATCTACTCAAAGTCATAACACTCTCGATATTTCCTAGAGTACATAACGCAATTGATGGGCCAAGTTGGCGAGGTCGATATCCCACGCAGTAAGAGGCTCAGATTGTGTCAATTTACCGCCTTTCAGCTGTATTGTCAGGTTTATGCTGTTAGATTCTCGCTAAATGTCGCTTACCTTACAGGGGGGGCGGTACTTTATTGCCTCTATTTCTGTGGCTTAAGCGATCATTGGGCAATGGCTTCGAATTTGCGTTATGTAGATTGTGATATAGCGATAAGCGTTATATTTTAGTCTATATAATGGAAGTCTGAAGGAAGGCGTTATGAGGTATTTTAGGAGGTTTGGTTACTGCAATCGCATCAATGGCTCGGTTTTGGCCACTGCTTTTATCTCTGTCTATGCTGGCAGCGGGATGGCTGCTGAGCCGTGGACTTTGAATGGGGCGATTGGCGGTGGCGAGGTATTTTCCATCAGTGGGGAGCAGCGTTTCCGCTATGAAAGCCTTGATGGTCAATTTAGACAAAGTTCTCTCGGCAGTGATCAAATTTTGGTTTCGAGAACCGACATCAACTTTGCGCTTAATGTTGCTGGCATACGTGTGGACGCCGAATTTATGGACTCTCGTCAGGATCTCGCCGATCGTGACTCCGCACTAACAACCGCGAGTGTGAATACGGCGGAGTGGATTCAAACCTCTTTGAGTTACAGTAAAGATGATCTGCTGGGCAAGGGGAGTCATAGCTATATCCGTGGCGGTAGAATTACCGTCGATGCCGGTAGCCGCCGTTTACTGGCTCGCAATCGCTATCGCAATACGATGAATACATTTACCGGAATTGATGCGGGCTGGGAATCCGCCAACGGAGATTTTTTGCAGGCGTTTTATTTGTTGCCCGTCACTCGATTACCTTCTGATATTGACAGCTTGCTGGATAATGAATCCGAGACGGACATAGAATCCTCCCGTGTAACCTTCCAGGGCGCATTTTTCAGTACGGCCAGGTTATTTCAAAATATAACGACGGAGCTCTATCTTTATGATCTGGATGAAGAGGATTCTCGATCAGCCGCCACCGCCGATCGGGATTTGCTGACAACAGGTTTTAGGGTGATGCGCAAATCAGCACCCAACGCAGTAGACTTTGACATTGAAGCTGCGTATCAAACCGGTGAATCCAGCTCATCAAGGAATTCTGAGGTGTTATTGGATCATCGTGCTTGGTTTGCCCATGGGCAAGTTGGCTATCGCTGGGAAACGCCATGGTCGCCGCAACTGGCGTTGCTTTTTGACTATGCCAGCGGTGATAAAGACCCTGACGATGGCGAAAACAATCGCTTCGATACGCTCTATGGCGCACGCCGGTTTGATTATGGACCCACCGGTATCTACGGGCCCTTTGCCAGAAGCAATCTGCTGTCACCGGGAATTCGCTTAGCCGTCAAGCCCTCTTCAAAGGTCGATTTGATGGTGACTCATCGCTGGTATCAGTTGGCGGAAAAGCGAGATGCCTGGACTTCGGCAAGCATCCAGGATGCGACAGGCCAATCCGGAAATGATTTGGGGCAGCAGTTGGAAATGCGTCTGCGTTGGTCATTGATTCCCAAAAGTGTTGATCTGGAATTTGGTGCGGCCTATCTGTTTGCCGGTGATTTTGCCGAGCGTGCAACGGGCGAGTCCCAGGAGGATTCCGTCTATTCCTACGCCCAGGTTAGCGTTCAATTTTAGAGTCTGGAATAATTCCATTAAGATTTTTTCTGATGGTATTTCATGAACGCCAGTCAATTGATTTCGTTACTCACGTCCGTGCAAAGCGAAAATGTGTTTAATCCTTACACGGATCGGTGCCTTCGCTACGATCGTTTCAATGCGCCACAGATTCGTCGCAGTAACCTGCGCGGTTTATGGCGTGCTGTGATGACGCGAGGTGTCGACAGTTTGTGGGTCGGTCGTGATCTTGGGTATCTGGGTGGGCGCCGTACCGGTTTGGCTCTCACCAGCGAGCCGGAATTAACGGCGGCAGCACAGCGTTACGGGATAGCGCTCAATAAAGCAACCAAGGGTGACGTTTTGGGTGAACGCACCGCTGCGTGTATATGGCAGCAGTTACCGGTGATTGATGCGCCCATTTTTATGTGGAATGTATTTCCTTTCCATCCCTATTTCGCGGGCGAACCTTTCAGTAACCGTGCTCACACGGCGGCGGAGCGTCGCATTGGTTTGGCAATTTTAGAGCCGATAATTGATGCTCTTCGGCCTCGTCGATTGGTTGGGCTAGGTAGAGATGCCGAGCAAATGCTTGCCCGCTGGAAGTCATCCCACTGTGTGGTATCGCTGCGGCATCCGAGTTATGGCGGGCAACCCATTTTTCGTCGCCAGTTGCGAGAGCTGTATGGGAGCTAAGGATTTGCTTTTTTTCTTTTGATCGAGCGACCCGGTTTTTCTTCCAGAGGTTTTTCTGGCCAGCGGTGTTTGGGATAACGTCCTCGCATTTCTTTGGCAATGTCAAAGTAAGAGGTCTGCCAGAAGTTTGCCAGGTCGCTGGTCGTTTGAATGGGACGGCGGGCAGGGGAGAGTAATTCGAATCGCAAGGGCGTATTGTGACCGAGAATTGGTGATGTGATTTCACCGAAGATTTCCTGAAGCTGTAAGGAGACTTTCGGACCTTGCTGAGGGTCGTAGACAATAGGCACGACGCTGCCGCTTGGTGCTGTATAGCGTTCTGGGGCTCTGTCAGATAGCGTGGTCTGTTCATCCCAGCTCAACAGCCCCGTCAGCAGGCTGGTAAGTTCAACGCGCTTTAACTCAGCAATGCTGGTGACATTGCTGAGATAGGGCAGTAGCCACTCCGACAGATTATTGAGTAGCCATTGTTCTGATATTTGCGGAAATTCCGGCAAGTTCTGTCCCAGCCACTGGACCCGCTCCAGCCAACGGCGGCACGCCGGTGTCCAATTGAGAAGCGTCAAACCGGCTTGTTGCAAAATGTCTGGCAACTTCTCCTGCAGTAAGGTTTCTGGGATCTCACTCAGAGGTGTGGATTTAAGGGTAATTGCTTGATACGTCTCACGCCGAAGGCCCGAGAGCTTTTCGCGATCAGCGTCAAAATGATAGGACTCTTCTGAGCGAATCCGGTGTTCCAGTAGAGGGCCGAGTTGCTGCCATTGCGCAGGCAGGGCTCTTAAAATCCTTCCGCCGGATTTTTGGCCATCGCTATCCGCGACAATCAGCCACGGATTCCCGACCAGGCTATCGGCTTCTGGAAGTGAAGCGCCACGCCCGTTGGCGAGAAGGTATTCGGAGGCATTGTTTGAGCGGCACTGTGCGATTCGATCGGGAAACGCATGGACGAGAGATTTGCAAGCGAGATGCTGCAGATCATCAAGAGATTGTTCGCGAACGCTCTTGGTCGATAGGTTTAATTGCTGTCGGTAACGCTGGCTATTTTTTAATAGCTGTTCGATTGCGGCACGTTTGATGGGGTACTGTTGCATCGCCAGTTTTCTGTCTTGGCGATACTCCTGGATTGCCAAGAGTCTGACGGTGATGTCGGTATTCCCTTCATGGGCGAGAATGTCGGCATCTTCCAGTAATGCAGCGAGATCGCAGGCGAGTAATTGCTGCTGCTCGTCTTCGGCACGTAATACCATGGTCGCGAGCCTCGGCGGTAATCCAGACTCTCTGGCCTGCTGTCCTAATGCCGTTACCTTGCCATTGTCGTCGACCAGTTCCAGTTCGATCAAAAGCTGTTGCGCCAAATCAAAATTGGCCTGCGGTGGTGGTGTCAGCCAGGGGATTTGGTTGTAGTTTGCGTATCCCCAGCAGGCGAGATCTAACAGCAGGCCACTGAGATCGGCTAGTTTTATATCCGGCGTTTGGAAGTCTGCGAGTTGGCCTTGTTCATTTTCGCCCCACAGCCGCAGGCAGTGGCCGGCCTGGGTACGGCCTGCGCGTCCTGCTCGTTGTTTGGCGGAAGCCTTGGAGATGCGCTGGGTGTGCAGTCGGGTCATACCGCTGCCTGGGTCAAACACCAGTTGTTTTTCCAGGCCGCAATCAATGACCTGGGTGATTCCATCAATCGTCAGGCTGGTTTCGGCAATGTTTGTGGAAAAAATGATGCGACGCTGACCCTGTGAATCGGCTCGTAATGCTTTTTCTTGTTGTGTCAGAGGTAGAGCGCCATACAGTGGCAACAGCAGGCTGTCATGTGTTTCCGGAAGTTCCTGTTGTGTTGCGGTGATGCAGCGCTTTATGTCGGATTGGCCGGGGAGAAAAATCAGTATATCGCCGCTGCGATTTTGCTGCAGGCAAAGCCGTAAAGCGTTCGTTACCTTTTTGGATAGAGGCTGTTTTGAGGTTCCCTGAAATTCAATATGGATGGGGTGGCCCCTGCCAGGGCATTCAATAATTGCCTCAGTGCCAAGATAATCGGCGATCTGCCTGGTGTCCATGGTCGCGGACATCACCAGCAGACGCAGGTCTTCCCGCAAGGTTTGTTGTACTTCCGAGGCAAGGAACAGCGCCAGGTCCCCCTGAAGAGAACGCTCGTGAAATTCGTCGAAGATGAGCAGTCCAATATCGTTCAATTCGGGATTTTGTTGGAGTTGTCGAATCAATATCCCTTCGGTGACAATTTCCAGGCGCGTCCGCTTGGAGACACGTTGATCATTGCGAACCCGGTAGCCAACCTGTTCACCTACCTTTTCGTCAAGTTGCGCGGCGAGATAGTGAGCGATCGACTTTGCCGCCACTCTACGAGGTTCCAGCATGACAATTTTTTGCTGTTCAAAGTGTGCCAGAGACAGCAGGCTCAAGGGCAATGCTGTCGATTTTCCTGCGCCTGGCTCGGCCGCCAAAACGACGGAGGGTGAATGGCCAAGTCTCTGATGGATGTCGGTAAGAACCTGGTGAATGGGAAGTGGATTAAAATTGCTCAAATGCGCCTCGTGTATTGAATTACCTAATTCGGTATTCCCCGAGGCGAAATAATAACTGACTCGTCGCCGTTTTTTTATCGCCTGAATTCGCGTTGCAAGGTGGCTCTAAAATGGTATCGGGAGAATTCTTGCGGCGCCCGGGCTGTATACGTTCAAACTTTACTTGCCAGAACCTCAGAATCACTCTTTTAGAGGTTTCTAAAGATTACGAGGTCTTATGATCCGATTCTTTTACGGCGTAGAGGAGGCAATCACTGCGTGCGATACGCGCATTCGTGGTGACCATAAACAGCTTTAGTGGCTGAGTAGGGTGGAGTTTTCCTCGGTCTATGCGGAAGTAATCATCGATATCATGGCTACCTGAGGCGGTGGTTAATCGGAGCTTTTCTGCTGCCTCTACCCAGCCCAGGCAGGTGTCTGGCGTTGCCAGGCCAAAATTTAGGCGATCAATGTCATTGAGCAGAGTGATGTCGAACGCTGGGTCGCGATAGGGTGCGTAGCGGATCATCGTATCATCGGCCAGTTCGAGCCGTACCGGATGGTGATAGAGGTCGAGATCCCGCTGGGGAAAGTCTTCAAATAGGTTGTCGCAGTTGGCGATTCGTTTGAGACCATCCAGCGCCAAATCATCAGCGGCTGTGCCGTTGACACCCCCGCACTCAATGGTAATGACCGGTCTTTGTGAGCTATTGGTTTCCATCAGTGACCCGAGTCGGAGATCGGTGACGACCATGCGTGGGGTAAAATAAAAACCCAGGTTTTTCAATTGCGGGGTGAACTCATTGCAGACTGAGAAGGCAGGGCCATCGCCAGAGGTGTTATGGATGTCGAAAACCGCCTCGGGTTGCAAGTGTTCCAGTCGCTCTAAAATGGCTTCTGCAAGTTGGCCTTCCCAATCGTCGAAGGGAGGAGAAAAGCAGCGATTCAGGTCGCGTTTATTTGGCGCCTGGCGCCAGGTAAATATGGGTTCCCTTAGCGCCGTCGGTATTGCTGCGATAATGCAGTGCAAGGTGACCTTAGGTTGTTTTTTTAGCAGTAGAAATTGCTGTATGGCCCGAAAGCCAGAGGGTTCATTGCCGTGAAGCAGAGTGACGATTGCTCGGCTTCGGGTGGAGTCTTTGCCAACAATGGATACCAGTGTCGGTTGTTGCAATTGCTGCAAAAACTCCTTTGGCACGACTGGAAGGTCAAAGTCATGGGGGTTAACAATCTGTTCTTTGAGTTGAATCATGTTGGGGTTTGCGGCCAATTTGCCACCGGTTGGTTGCTATTAGAGTGTTCTAGGTAGGCCAGCGTAAGATTTCGTAGTGCGTCTGCTTGATTGAAACCTCGCTGAAGATGACGGTAGTTGCTTTCCAGCCAGCGCGATCCGGTTATACCTTTGTCGAGGCGTTGTCGAATAATGCCTAGCCAATGCTCACGTTCACTTTTCTCGACACCCAATTGACTGAGTCCATTCTCCGCAACGTTAAGGAGTTCCAGGCCCAGTTCACGAACGGGTCTGAGCCGCGGGCTGTTTTGGCGTTCTGAGGGCCATATCAGTTTGCTGTCGATACCATCGCGGGCGGCTGCGTAGAAATTCTCGCTGACGAACCGAAAAGGCATTGCTGGCAATAATCGTTCGATGTTGTTTCTGAGGCCGACCGCAAGCCCGATGTGCAGTGCAGCGTTGGCGACCATATCCGTGGTACTGGGGCCGGACGGCAATGATCGCATTTCAATTCGAACATGGCCGTTATCTTCGTTGCTGTAGATGGGGCGATTCCAATGCCATACGGTGCCATTGTGTAGTGCCAGTTCGGCCAGTGGCGGCAGTTCTCGCTCGGATACTGTCTCGTTCCCCTGTTGGCAAACCGGCATTAATGGCGGGTAGAGATAGACTCGCTGAGCAAATAACTCATAGGCGGAATGCCGCAACCAATCATAACCGAGATCTACACGGGGTAGGTCCCGCCATGGCTCTCGTGGACGGCGCCCATCAGTCGCCTGTTTGAATAATGGCACGCGCGTTTCCTGCCAGAGCTGCTTGCCCAGCAACAGAGGGGAGTTGGTCGACAGCGCGAGCACGAGAGGTGTCGCCAGCGTCATGGCATTCCAGGTGTTAACAAACTCATTGAGAGGAAAGCAGAAGTGTATTTGGAAGGATGTGCAGGCGCCTTCCAGGGTAAGATCTTTGCGCTGGCTGTAGAGTTGATCCGTGGGTCCGTGAATATCAATCTCAAATTCGCCTCCGCGCAGTGTAAGCAGCGTGTCAGATAAAACCTGATAGCGCTCGATGGGTGTCATTGCATGAAATCCCAGATCAGATTCTTGAAGCGACGGTAGAATGCCAACGCTGAGTAGCTGGGCATTAAACTGGGAGGCTATGGCGTTGAGTGATTGGGTTGCTTTCCGTATTGCCGCTTCCAATTCTGAAAATGGCTGCTTCTCTATGGCAATAACATCAAAATTGTATTCAAGGTTGTAGCGATTTAATTCTACGGTGACATGTTCATCGCAGCTGGCGGCTTGGATTTCCCGGTTAGTGAAGCTCGCATTACCCTTAGGATCAATCAGGTAATACTCCAGCTCTGCGCCCAGTGAACAGGTTCGGGGGCCGAAATCCGGGCGCTTTAATAGCGCATCTAAATGTTCGAGATTGGTGTGGAGGCGTTCAGAAAAAGCCGCGTAATCCTGTTGAGAAAAATGCGTCTGGGATATGTTCCGCCCCATTGACGTCGCTCCTCGGTTATTGTTTTCGTCGTCAAAGATCTGAGTCGATTATGAAGAATACGAAAACAATGGGTACCGGGATCTCAGAGTTTGTTTTCCATCCACCAGAGGAGTGCTTTGAGAAAGTTGGTATCCACAACTCCGTGGATAAACGCCTGTTGGTTGTTGGGAACGGCACAGTGAACCATGCCTTTACCGCGTTTTTCAAACAGTGTGTTATCGATTTGTACTTTTTCAGCCAGTACGGCTCGGGCTTTGGTTTCGTTCATTGTCTCTTCCGGATCCCTGGAAAAGTCATGGCTGGACAGTGCTGCGTGCAGGTTGGTGTATTCGTCAACATTTCCAAAACTGAGGAAGTGATTTGTCATGGACATGCGTTGCTCCCGTTACCGTTTCTATTTCCCTGTTAAAACGTCTGGCGCTTGCTGATATGACTCAAGCAGTGAAGTTGGCACTTTAATTTATAGGTGATGATGAGGTGTTGTCACAGGTCAAATCAATCACAAAGTGGCATCTTACTTTATGCCAGTCGTAGGGCTTGTTGTTGTGTTAGGGGACAAAAGTGATGCAGCAATCATAGCGTTGGTATGCATCTGTTCGCTAGCGAATCTGTCGCTCTGCACGCCAATATTGTGTATCAGAGGCGGCGCCTTTTTGAACGCGAGTCAAGATCTTCAGTCGGGTTTGTCCGAGGCGCTGGGCGGGTTGATGTCGATTTCATTTTGAACCAGTGGTGCTGGCGTGGTTGCGACGTCGGCCGAAGGCAGTTCCGGTGCGAGTTCCACCGACAGTGCGCGAGTCGATGCCAGAACTTCGACCAGGGCATAGAGCAGTGAAATGACCAATAGAATCAGACTGATACCAAATAGAGCTGCGCCCACCCTAGGAGCGCCCACAAACAGCACAAACATGCAGGCAGTACAGACAATGAAGCTGGCTATGCCGAGTGCTTGCATGTTCTTAATGTAGCCGATGCGTTGGTTCAAAAACTGCACTTGTTTCTGGTGTTTTTCCGAGTTTCGCATCATCTGACCATCCCGCTGCTCACGGTTGAGTTGCCGAATAAGCTGCGCCAGCACTAGAAATCGGTTGGTGTAAGCCAGTAACAAAAGGGAGATCGCTGGAAATAGAAGGGCTGGCGTTGTGGTACTGAGCATAGGTCGACATTAATTCCAAATAGAAATAGCCCCAGGTGCATCGCGGGTCTGCTTGGGGTGAGGGTCAATACAGAGGTGGTAAAGAAGTCCAGGGTTGCAGGACTCTGTCTTAATTATGAAACAAGGACACGCAATTCACCAGATACCCATCGGATATGGTGTGCAATATTGATGCTCGATGTTGCTCAGAGAAAATCAGGGAGGTTGATACCAAACTCTTTGGGGTCTTCAGTTCCGACAATACTCAGTTCGACCAGGGGGCTGGAAAGATCGACGGTTTGAACCTTTTCATAGTGACGGTGGCGAAGATTATAGATAACCCGAACAACCGGTTTACTGGCGTTGTGAGATTGCACTTCGGTGACGACGCCTAAGCGACCGTTACTCAGTTCGACGAGGGTGCCCACGGGATACACGCCCATTGCGCGAATAAATTGATAAACCAGCCCTTTATCGAGTTGTTTACCGCTATAGGTGCTCAGGGTTCGCATGGCCTGAAACGGGGAAATGCCCGGTCGATAACTGCGGTCGGCGGTGATGGCGTCGTAGGTATCAATAATCGCAGCCATACGTCCATAGACATTGATTTGATCCGGGCCCAGACCATGGGGGTAGCCTGCACGGTTTAGACGTTCGTGGTGTTGGGTGCAGATCGCCAGCGTCTCTTCACTGATGCCTTCCGATTGTCTCAATATGGTTTCCCCATACTGCACATGGCGTTTCATTTCTTCCCACTCGGCATCGTTTAGTCCTCCGGCCTTATTGAGTATCTCGTTGGGGATGCGAATTTTGCCGATGTCGTGAAGAAGGCCTCCGACTGTGAGTAGGTCAACGGTGTCGCTGTCATACCCGAGGTGTCGCGAGAAGAGTCCCATGAGCAGTCCGCAATTCATGGAGTGTTCCATCAAGTAGCGGCTTTTTTCCCGCATTTGGCTCAGGCAAAGTAAGGCGTTTTGGTTATTCCTGAGAGACTGGCTGATTTCTCCGGCCAGGTTTTCGACGGGTGCAATATGAATGGCCTTGCCCTGGCTGGCGGTTTCAAGGAGCTCTTTGACGGTGTTTAGCCCGGTTGCATAGATTTTTTCGGCTCGCTCTCGTTCTTCTTCCCAGGGAACCAGTGGAGCGAGATCGATTTCTTCGACAATGATAGGGAGAGAAAAAAACGAGTCATCACCTTTATCGGTATCAATGTAGACCTCGTCAATACCGCGGCTAACCAGGTTTTGAATGGTGTCTTTGCGGCGGATGAAACCCCGCTCCCGAAATCCCGGGTCATCCAGTCCGGAGGTCTTTTCGGTAACGTACATGCCGATTTCAAGGTGTTTGACTTTGATGCGTTTGATCGAAGACATCGAGGATTAACCGCAGTGCTTTTCTTATTAGCATAGTAGCGGTTAACTCAGGTTGCTGGATGATTCGGAAGGTATCGCGTTTTCCGTTACTTTGTTTGGGAAAGGCGGCGTTGCATGAGCGCGTCTTCGCTTAATGAACGCAGTTCAGCTGCGGCTTTTTGTGCATCTTCTGTGGTGTTATACACCATTTTTGGCGCGTCTGTTTCCAGGGCAAATACAAGGGCATCGGCGGTCGAATTGGGGCTCGCAGCGGGTTCTTCAGGTGGTGTCGTCATGGCTTTGACGAGTGGTGCATAGTCGTCATCAATGCCGAGTTTGCGAAGTTGTTGGCGTGCCAGGGTATCCGCCGATGATTCCAGGCGGCCAGGTCTGACTTTTACCACTTGCACACCAAAGGGAGCGAGTTCCAGCGCTAGGGTGTCTGAAAGAGCTTCGTTGGCGCGCTCGGCGGCCGCATACCAGCCGATGCCGGCGGAGCTGCTTATTCCCGCGATCGATGACACCTGCACGATGCGTCCATAACCCTGATCTCTAAAGAAGGGCAGGCTGGCTCTCAAGAGGCGGGCATAACTCATAACGACTGAGTCAAACTGTTCAGAGACGGCCTCTTCGGGCAGCTCCTCCACGGGGCCGTAATGTCGCAGATTGGGGATGTGGATCAGAGCGTCCAATCGTTGGGATTCGCGAATGATACTGCTGACGGTGGTCTTGGCGACGAGATCTGTCGTTACTGGGTTACCGACCATAACACCGCCCATTCGAGTCAGATAACTTTTGTCATCCTTGGAGGTGGCAGTGCCTCCGGTATTGATCCCGTAGACCTTGTAATTTCTGGACAGTAGGCGTGCCGCTAAGGCCTGACCCAGCTCGGAATCAGCGCCATTGATCAAGACAACTCTCTTGATGGTATCCGCAGCAAAGGCGGAATTTCCGGTGAGCAGTGAATACAGTACGAAAAGCGTTAGAGCCGCCAGCGTTCTAGGCGATGTTGACATGAATCTTCTTCCTCTGAGCGTGCGCGTGAGCCACGTGCTTGGTCTGTTTTTAGACAGACACGGATATGTCATTTTGCGGGGGGATCCCGTCCCGGAGGCGGATTTTACCCTAAATTCTGTGAAAAGTTTCAGTATGTGGCAGGTATTAACAGGAGGGGCGTTAGAAGGTAAGTGACTCGCCAGCGAAAGGTCTGAGTTCAGAATTTAGGCCGGAGACCTGTCTCAATTCCGTTTTGCCTTGGCTATCTTTGCTGCGGCGGATCAAATAGCGGGTGACCAAGTCTTCTTGAAAGGCCTGTAGCTGAACATCAGTTACGACCCAGTCCGCCCGAAGATTCAGTCGGTCAGCCATATAGAGACGTTTCAGCAGCTGCACTTTTTCAGGGTTGCGCTCAAGGCTATCCAGATAATCGGATTCGAAACCTGGGAGCAAGTCATAATCGAGTTGGCCCGGCGCAAGGCGGGTGATCAACATGCGGTTGATCAGTCGCTTGGCGTCTTTCACATCGTCCATAGAACTGTGATACGCAGCACCAATGGCCAATGAGCCCATGGGGATCATCAATGCCAGTAAGAACAAAAGTGTTGGGCGCAGTTTCATGGTCGTGTCGTAAATAATGTTTAAGTTTCAGTGTTTACCTGAAGTGTCGGGGAACTTGCACAAAATTCACCCTTCCAAAGGGACATGATCACTGGCGTATCTTCTATGGATAGCTCGGGCGGTCGATGACCTATAAGTGGAGAGAATACCTCTACCCGGAGTGGTGTGTCTGTAACAAGTTGTATCGACAAAAGTCGAGTGTAGCCTACAGGCCACCATCGGCTCAAGTGCCACGGGGGAATCCAGTGCTGTATTTTACGCTCTCGATTGTCCCGAACCTCGATGGATGCCAGAATGACCTCTTCAGCATAAGGAGCATATTGATATGGCGGCTGGTCAAAAAGCATCCAATTTTTCGGGTTTAAGTCGTTGTTTTCTCTTATTTTGTCTCATTGTAGGTTTGGCCGGGTGTGCCACCTCCGGGCCTAAAATTCAGACGATGTCGGACAGTGAGTCAGACTTTTCGGCGTACAAAACCTATGGCTTTGTTGAAGAGTTGGGGACTGACAAAAGCAAATATTCTTCTCTGCTGACTAAGTATCTAAAGAATTCTGTCAGTCGTGAATTGGAAGCTCGTGGTTATCAGAAAGCAGAAGATCCGGATCTGCTGGTCAATTTTTACGTTAAAACGGAAGATAAGACCAAGGTCAGCGAGACTCCATCGGCCTCGGTTGGGGTTGGTTATGGGCGTGGATATTACGGTTACCGCGTAGGCTACTATTCAACTTGGCCATTCTATCCTTCTGACACTCATGTATCGGAGTACACTCAGGGTACGCTGAATATTGATCTGGTCGATTCAGAGCAAAAACAGCTGGTTTGGGAAGGCGTCGCCGTGGGTAAGGTGACCGATGAGTTTCGTGAACAGCTTGAGACGAACATTCAGAGCGTTGTTAAACAGATATTTGCGAAATACCCTTATCAGGCCGGGTCTGGTGATGCGATACCCGCTAGTCCATAACCGGGCCGGGTTTTTGCCGGATGTTAGCCTGCGTCGGGCACATAAAGGTTTGCGCTCTACGTCGAGCAAACTGATCGTGTAAGTACTGTGAAAGATGCCGGGAGTGTTTGAGCTTGTATCAGGATTTAACCCTGCTGGCATCCATCGCGCTCATCTACAGTTGTATCGCGGGTCGAGTTGACCGCTCATGGTTAACTGGCCCGATACTCTTTATCGCTACCGGCTTCGCTGTGGGCCCGTTGGGGTTGCATTGGCTGAGTTTTCAGGCAAATGCTGAAACCATCCGATGGCTAGCCGAAATTACCTTGGCCTTGGTACTCTTTAGTGATGCGGCGTCTGCGGATCTCCCGACGTTGCGCAAGTCATCTTTTCTTCCTCTGCGCATGTTGCTTATCGGCCTGCCGATAACGCTGGCCTTCAGCTTTGGAGCAGGTATTTTTCTCTTTCCCCATATGTCTTGGTATGAGGTGGCGTTGCTTGCGACCATTCTGGCGCCAACCGATGCGGCTCTTGGTCAAGCTGTATTAAAGAATCACGCTGTACCGGCTAATTTTCGTGCGGGGTTGAACGCGGAAAGTGGCTTAAACGATGGTATTTGTGTGCCTGTTCTGCTTTTGTTTTTGACGCTTTCTGCGACGGAATCTGCACCTTCTTCATCAGGTCAGCAATTGTTGGCGTTGCAATTGATGATCGAAGAAATTGGCATTGGTATGTTGGTGGGGGGCGTTTCTGTATGTTTGGCGGTCGCATTGATTCGTGGCGCGCAAAATCGGGGGTGGCTGACGCCAGATTGGATGCAGGTACCCGTTGTTGGTTTGGCTATTGTTTGTTTCTCAGCCGCACAAAGTCTTCACGGTAGCGGCTTTATTGCCGCATTCTGTGGCGGTTTGCTTTTTGCGTATTTTACGAAGCAGGAGCGAGAGCCTTTGTTGGTGTCCGCAGAGGCTACTGGTGACACCTTCTCTCTGCTGACTTGGGTGCTGTTCGGGGCGACGGTATTGGGGCAGAGTTTTGAAAATCTGACGTGGCAGATACTTGTCTATGCGCTTTTGAGTTTGACGGTATTGAGAATGCTGCCGGTCTTTTTATGTTTAATTGGAACCGGGATATCGACAGAAGGGCGCCTCTTCTTAGGTTGGTTTGGTCCTCGAGGTTTGGCCAGTATCGTGTTTGTGGTTATGGTGATTGATACCAGTCTTCCTCATACCGACGACATTGCCACTGTCGTGGCTTTGACGATTCTCTTGAGCGTGATTGCCCATGGTGTGACGGCCGCACCTTGGGCCAGTCGCTGGCGACGTAAGGGGGTGCAGTCGCCATCACTCTAGCGTGGGAGCTCTGTAAGGCAGTTTGCTGTCAGTAGCTCATGGCAGCGGTTGACGGTGTAAGGCGCAACTTCAGGCTGTGATTGCGAAAGAAGGCAATCACTGGAATTGGCTTGTTCGCGTGCGCTGGCACGTGTTATTTTGCAAAGCATCCAGTGGGCAGTAATGACTGTTCGCGACTTGCGTCTATGTTACAGGGAGGTTTCAGATGCTGGATTACGTGGCTCTTGCCATTCTTCTCTTCGCCTTCGTCACCATTTTCTATGGCATCATTGCCATACACGATATCCCCTACGAAATTTCTGTTAAACGCCAGCACCCCCATCAGGATGCCATTCACTACGCGGGCTGGGTAAGTCTGTTTACGCTGCATGTGCTCTGGCCCTTTCTCTGGATATGGGCAACGCTCTATCGACCCGAACGGGGCTGGGGATTCCATCATGGACAGCCCATATTGGCTGACGGTACGTCGAAGGCGACTGATCAGCGAATCGCTGCATTAGAAAAGCGTCTCTCCGACTGTGAAAACGAGTTGTCACGGCTGCAGACACCGAGTGCCTTGTCCTCAAACCAAGAGGGAGCGGGTGCCTAATGGATCTTCTACTTATTCTGACTTATACCGCAATTTGTATTGTTGTTTTTAAGGTTTTCAAAATTCCTCTGACCAAGTGGACAGTGCCAACGGCGGTGCTTGGCGGTATTTTTCTTATTGGCGCTCTCATACTCCTGATGAATTACAACCATCCCTATTCAGAAGTGAGTCGTGAATATTTTGTCACAACGCCCATCGTGCCCAACGTGTCAGGCGAAGTGATCGATGTGCCGGTGCAGCCGAATCACCCGTTGCGTGCGGGCGATGTACTTTTTCAAATTGATCCGCGTCCCTTCGAATATAAAATTGCCGCGTTGACGGCTCGCCTACAATCGGCAGAGGCGGATTTTCAGCGGGCAACCGATCTGCTGAAGCGCAATGCTGGCACTCGCCGGGATGTCGATTTGGCTCAAGCACAGCTCGACAGTCTACAGGCGGAATTGGATGAGGCTAATTACCATCTTGAACAGACGACCGTGCGAGCGCCAGCGGACGGTTTTGTTACGCAGCTGATATTGCGGCCAGGCATCCGAGCCGTCAGTATTCCTTTACGGCCAGCCATGGTTTTTGTTACCAGGGAAGAACGGTTTCTCGTCGCCTGGTTCCGACAGAATAGTTTATTACGCCTGGAGGCTGGCAATCCCGCAGAGGTGGCCTTTGATGGTATTCCTGGCACAGTGTTTAGCGGCGTGGTTGAGCAGGTCTTGCCCGTTATGGCCGAGGGGCAATTGGATCCGTCTGGCAAGCTTCTTTCAGAATCCATTCCGACCTCTATACCTGGGCGAGTTCCGGTAGTTATTCGTCTGACGGACGAGCGTATGTCCGCTTATGCGGGGCAGATCCCCGGCGGCGCTTACGGACAGGCCGCTGTCTACAGTCACCACTTTCACCACGTTGCCATTATGCGCAAAATCCTGTTGCGAATGGCTTCCTGGATGAATTATCTCTTTCCATTTCACTGATCATTCAGTTAGGAGCGGTTTATGATCGTGCTTATAAGAACAGCGTGTCGTTGGGCCAGTGTTGGCGTGGCTCTCATACTGGCGGGGTGCAGTAATCAGTCTGCAACTGTGGGTGCTGGGGATGCTGACGTGGATTACTGCGGAAATCTTGAACAGGTCATCGGAAATTACAACAACCAGTTTGCGGATATTCGTTTCAATCGCAAAGCGGGGCGCATTACAGAAGTTTGGGAAACTCGGTTTCAGGCGGTGGGAAGTCACTGTGAAATCTGGAGCTGGGGACAGGGGCAGGCCAGCTACGTGTGTACCAAGGCATTTCCCGATAAAACCATGGCAACTGATGTTTTTGCGCGAGTGAAAGCGAAAATCCGTAGCTGTGTTGGTGATGCATGGGCGTTAACAGAAAGTGATCGCAAAGTGGGAGAAGGAACCAAAGCCGTATTTCGCAACGGTGGCAGTTTGCCGGTGGTTTCATCTCACATAGTTTCGACGCCAGGATTATTTAAAGACGAGTGGTCGGTGTATTTGTTTGTTGGGGATCCCAATGATCAGCTCTGATTTCTGTCGAGCTTGTCAGGCCAGGGCGTAATGCCCTGGTGGTTCAATCAAAGAGAATTACCAGTTTCTGGGTGACCAGAAACTGTCACGAATCAAGTCGTTGGCGGCTGCTAGCACTCCGCCGAGAGAGAAGCTGCGAAATTTAAAGCGAATGTAGACGTCGTCTTTGCTGGACCTGGGGACATGCTCATCTTCAAAACGGTTATAGCCCACCGTTAGTGACAGCATATTGCGCGCTGAAGAGTAGTCTGAAATTTCCCAATTGATACCCGCCTCTGAATAGAACTGGTTGGTTTGCAGATACCAGGCGTGGTTCATCGACTCTTTGTAGCCTGCGTGAGCCATAATCTTAAATGGCAGTCGACGCGACGAATAATCAATACCCAGGTAAGTTGCCAATTTACGGGTTGCACTGGTGGTTGCCCGATAGTCTTCCTCGGTGTAGCGCACCGAAGGTTTCAGAATTAACGATTCAAAGGGTTGCAGTGAGCCGCCAATGTAGAACATGCGGGTGTCTGGTTTGCTGAAACTGCGTTGGCCGTCCACGTCAAAAATCGTGCGGTGTACCAGAAAATTTGCGTTCCAGATGGACTGGGATACATTGACCGAGCCTTCCAGCTTTTCATATTGAGCGGTCAGCCCATCGCTGCCAATCCCGTCTTCGTAGACCAGCTTTCCCTGCGCGTGCGAGAGCGACGTATTGAGGTTGAACAGTGCTGGCCAGTTATAACGCAAGCCGGTGCCGATAAGCGTATCGTGGACCAAGGGGCTGTCTGAATAAATGTTGCGGGTGGTTTCCCGCGCGTACTGATTAATATCCAGATTTTTAAACGACCGGCTGACCCAGGTTTCGTACATCTCGCTGTCTTTATCGGAATCACTAACGTAATTCTGTCCAGCTACAGACACATAATCCGCACCAACATTGCGGTATTTAAAGCCCTGTTTGAACTTACCGATTTCACGATTGGTTGAAACACTTAAATAATGGTGGCTAGCAGCTTCGTCTTCTTCGTCGTAATCGCCGTAGGCGCCGAGGGAGAAATGGACATCGAGATTGGGTAATCCTGGCGCTTGATTAGAACGGAAGCCGATATCAAAGTAGCCGTCGGGAACGCCATTATCGTTGTCGATAGTGTCTGACGAATCTTCCAAATCTTCCAGATAATTAGAGTAACTGGTAACAATAGAGAAGCCTTTTTCATCTCCTCCGAAGCGATACTGCAATTTCGCTGCATCATTGCCTTCCATAGAAATACTACTTTGCAGCAGCGCCTGCTCCGAAAAGGGCAGCAGCGGCAAAGATGAAGACAGATAGCGTTCAGTGGCGGTGGGAACTCCGTTGTCTGCAACAGCGAGTCCCGGCGACACAGCGGCAATAATGGCAAAATGCAGACGTTTCATGTCAATACAAATAAAGAGTCGTCGAGATGAAGATATGATAGCAAAAGAAATTGTTTATCAAAGTGTTTTGATCACAAATTGTTCTGAAAACAAGTCACAATTCCGAAGCCTATCCTAAAATAGTTGGCGTTCAATTCATTATTTTGCATGAAATGGCCGGCCGAGAGCTTGGCTCAAATGAGCGCAAAGTAAATTCGAACACCTTTATTCTCGACAGCGACACCGGTCACCCGGCTCAGTATTTGCGCCAGAAAGGGAAGTTGCTTCAGGTCGATGGCATCCAGTTGAACCTGGTCCCAGGTTTGTCGAAGAGCCTGTAGGCGTTGTTGGTCGAAGTTCGCCGTGTCATCGGGTGTTAATTCGACCAATGCCAAATCTTGCAGAAGTAGCGTCTTATTGGATGTTGAGTAGTGCAGCTTGCCGGAAAAGCTGGCGCTTCCACCTGTCTTTGGCGTGACATCGGCAAACCGTAAATTCAGTAAGAGTCTGTTGTTATCGGCAACCGTTATTTGCGGATCCGAAAAGGTGACGTTTTGTCCGCTGATGGGCAGCTGTTGCGGAAACTGAGTGGACAACAGCCGAGTCATGTCGGTTTCGCTGAGAGTAAATGAATAGTCCGCCCTGGCACTCATGGCCGACATCAGGCAGGCACCGAAAGTCAGTGTAAGCAGAGCACGTTGCAATAACCGAGTTGCCCGGCAGTTAACGGACGATTGGAACATAGTGTGTTCTCGATTTGGTGGGTAGGTTGGTGGTCATAAGGATAGTGCTACTTCATTACGTTGCAAGTGTATCCCTTGCGCTTCGTTTTTCGCTCAAAGTCATCCTATTCGGTGCGGTCTCCATAGGCGTGACCTAGCGCACGTTTGGCACGAATATCATCTCTATATGCCTTTGAGTTCTATCTCTCTCGTCTTTATTTTGGCGGATTCACAATTTCTACGTGGCCTTTTTCTCAGTTTTGATAAGCAGACGGAATATCAGCTTATCTCTCTTATTCCCTCTGTGTAACGTTTAACTCAGATATCACAGGAGGTGATCTGACTCGTTTGATATTCAGATATAGATAGAGGCTCACTTATGAACACTTTTCGCGTTTCGAAGAAAACCTTACTTTCCCTCGCAGTCTGTGCGACGGGTTTTGCCCTGGCGGGACCTGCGAGCGCCAGCGACTGGACCTTCTGCTCAAAAGAAAAAGCCAGCTGTGAATTTGATGGAATTGCTGAAGTTCGTTACGGCAAGAATGGCACTTACGACTATGGCACCTTCGAAGATGGTGTTTGGTGTGGTAATGCGAACTTTGACGATCCATTGCCTGGAACGTTCAAACAGTGCGAATTCCGGCTACAGGAGGAGGTAGCGGTTGAAGAGGTTCCGGTTGAGGAAGCGCCAGCTGAAGAAGAGCCAGTTGTCGAAGCGGAGACTGAAGCGTCAGGTACTGAAACCATCGTTTATGGCGAATGGACCTACTGTTCAAGAGAGAAAGACAGCTGCGAGTTCGATGGGCTTGCGGAAGTGCGTTACGGCAAAAATGGCACTTACGATTACGGCACCTTCGAAGACGGCGTCTGGTGTGGCAACGCCAATTTTGACGACCCCTTGAGCGGCACGTTTAAGCAGTGTGATTATCGTCTCATTGAAACTCAGGTGGTCGTGAATGAGCCGGAGGAAGACGTCGAAGAACCGGTTGTTGAGGAGCCTGTGGTTGAAGAACCCGTCGAAGAGGAAATCGTTGATGTTGAAGTGCCAGCGACAACCGATTGGATCTACTGCTCTCGAGAAAAGGCATCCTGTGAATTCGATGGTTTGGCAGAGGTGCGTTATGGCGCCAACGGCGCTTACAACATTTCGACCTTCGAAGATGGCGTCTGGTGTGGCAACGCTAACTTTGGTGACCCAATCTCAGGTACCTTTAAGTCCTGCTACTACCGCCTCATTGGCGAAAGCATTGCGGTTGTCGAAGAGCCGGTAGTTGAAGAACCTGTTGTGGAAGAGCCCGTAACCGAAGAGGTCGTCAATGCAACCTTAGCCGTCTCCTGGACCATCCCTCAGGAGCGGACGGACGGCGCCTCTTTATATCCCTATGAATTGGCAGGTTACCTCCTGCAGTACAAGGGAGAAGATGACGAAGACTATACCAGTATTAATGTTGGTGACGGTTTGCAAACCGACGTGGAATTGGTGCTGCCAGCGGGGACGTATCAGGTTCGAATCAAGGCGATCGACAGTGACGGCCTTGGCAGTGAGTTCTCCCAGGTGGAAGAAATCACGGCGATTTAATTTCTCCAGGAGGCCGGATCCCATGGCCTCACTGGTGTAAAGAACTCCTCTCATTGCCTCTGACTCCGAGATCTCCCCGGAGCTTCAGGGGCTTTTTTTATGTTCCTGGATTGACATCAGACAGTCATTGATTTGTCGAAAAATAAATCAGTATGTTGTTATTTTAAACAAATCTTATAAAACTTGACGTCTCAATTTGTGTGGATTGCGTATTTGCTAGGCCCCTATGTTAAAATTGAGCGCCATAATTTGTAGACCATGCCCATGACTGTCATTGAAAAAGCCCCACGTTCGGATGCGGTAGAGATTGTTCGCGAGCATCTGGCTGTCGTTCATTCGGATGTCATGAGTCCGGAAGAGCAGGCGTCCTATAAGCGGGATATCCGTGAGCTTCTGCAAAAGAATAATGCGGTTATCGTCGCACACTACTATACGGATCCTGTAATTCAGGCTCTCGCAGAAGAGACTGGTGGCTGTGTTGCCGATTCTCTTGAGATGGCGCGCTTTGGCAAGCAACATAAAGCCGACACGCTAATCGTTGCCGGTGTGCGCTTTATGGGGGAAACGGCGAAGATTCTCACGCCTGAAAAGCGTGTTCTGATGCCTACTCTGGAGGCGACCTGTTCTTTGGATATTGGCTGTCCTGTTGAGGAGTTTTCAGCCTTTTGTGACGAACATTCTGATCGCACGGTTGTTGTGTACGCGAATACGTCGGCAGCGGTGAAAGCGCGTGCTGACTGGGTAGTTACCTCAAGCATTGCTCTTGACGTGGTCGATTATCTGGACGCCCGTGGGGAGAAAATACTCTGGGCACCTGATAAGCACCTCGGGAGTTATGTGCGCAATCAAACCGGCGCAGACGTCCTGCTGTGGGACGGCGCGTGTATCGTCCACGAAGAATTTAAAGCGGTTGGCATCCAGGATCTAAAATCACGCTATCCCAATGCGGCGGTTCTTGTGCATCCCGAATCCCCCGACAGTGTTGTTGAGTTGGCGGATGTCGCTGGGTCTACATCTCAGTTGATAAAAGCCGCCCAGACCATGCCGAATCAAGAATTTATCGTGGCAACAGATCAGGGCATTTTCTATAAGATGCAACAGCTATGTCCTGACAAAACGTTTCACATTGCTCCGACGGCCGGAAATGGTGCTACTTGTCGCAGTTGTGCCAATTGTCCGTGGATGGCCATGAATGCCTTGGACAACCTCAAGTCAGTACTTGAAAACGGTGACGATCGGGAGATCTTTGTCGATGCGGATACGCGTGAAGGCGCCATGATTCCGCTAAATCGCATGCTGAATTTCAAGCCTCGTTAAGCACGTCTACTGTCGTCTCTGTAGCCACACTGGGCTTGCCTGGTGTGGTTCAAGTAAATTGGTTTGTCATTTTTCTTCTTGTCGTAAAAGGCGTTTTTGGTTTCAAGATGTCTGGCGTGACATATTTTGACCTGGCCATCAAAATTGTCTCATATCTTCGGGTACTCAAGCGTTTTTCTTCTATGCTTTTAAGGAACAAACCTTAAAAGGGGTAGTGTCTGTGCAAATAGAAGAACTTTTCACACGGGCCCAAGAATTACCGTCCATTCCTAAAGTTGTCCAAGAGCTGATTCAGAGTTTCGACAGTGGCGATTTTGATATTGATGACGTGACGAAAAAAGTCGGAATGGATCAAGTGCTGACGGCAAAGGTATTGCGCTTGGCCAACTCCACCAAATACGGTGGTCAACGTAAGATTTCATCCATCAACGAAGCGGTTGTTCGTCTCGGATTTAATTCACTGCGAACGCTGGTATTGGCGAGCGGTTTTGTGTCGACATTTAAAGCTCCGCCCGGATTTGATTTGAAAGGCTTCTGGCGAGAGAGTTTTGGCAGGGCCGAACTTGCTCGCTGGTTGGCACCGCATGTGAAACAGGATGCTGAAACGGCATTTACCGCTGGCATGTTATCCAATATTGGGCGTTTGCTGGTGCACATGCTGATGTCTGAAAAGGCGCAGGAAATTGATCGGGTCGTCGCTAAAGGGGGAAATCGGCAGGAGCTGCAAATGTCGTCCTGGGGTTTTACTTCTCCCGACGTCGGCGCCAAGGTGGCCAATATGTGGAAGTTTCCCGAGCCAATTGTTGTGTCGATAGAACATCAATGGCAACCCTTGGAAGCCGAAGATTCACGTTTGGCGGGGGTACTCTTCTTAGCGTCGTATTTGCACCGGGCGTTAGAGGCCGAGCAATCCGATGAAGACATCGTTGCAAACTTTCCCGGTGATATTGCCAAGGCGATTGGTGCCGATGTTTCCGGTATCCTGGGAAATCTCGAGCAGTGTCACGATCTGGATTCCGGTATCGATGAACTCCTAGACTAAGACGTATTACGTCGGCGGGCGCCGTTATCCCTCTTAGGGGGGTGCTTGTCGGCTGCCCACTTCTCTCCCCGTGACATTCTGATTTTTGGCCATCAACATTGCGGCCATCTTCCGCTAAACTTATCCCCTCATCCTTATCATTCCCTCAGCATCTGGTTTTGCATGGATCCCCAATTCGTTCATCTGCGGTTACATACTGAATTCTCTCTGTCCGATAGTCTGATTCGCATCAAAGGTTTGGTCGGCGAATTGGAAAGTCAGGGGTTTCCCGCCTGTGCAATCACTGATCACTGTAATTTTTTTGGCCTGATTAAGTTCTATAAGGCGGCCCAGGGGGCGGGAATCAAGCCAATCGCTGGCAGTGACTTTCTCATTAGAGATTCTGAATCTGATGGTGACCCTGTTCTGTTGACGCTGTTAGCCCAAAATGAAAAAGGGTATCGCAATATCACGGAACTTATTTCGTTGGCCTATCGCGAGGGGCAATACCTGGGTAAGCCCTATCTGAATCGCCAATGGCTTGCCGATTATGCCGATGGGGTTATCGCTCTGTCCGGTGGTCGTCACGGTGATATCGGTGTCGCTCTGTTGAGCGGTAAAGATTCTCTCGCCGAAGCGCAGTTGGCCGAGTGGATGACGCTTTATCCAGATCGTTTTTATTTGGAGTTACAGCGTACCGGTCGCCCTCAGGAGGAAGATTATCTGCACCGTGCTGTCGCTTTGGCGGAAGTCGCTCAGTGCCCTGTGGTTGCTACCAATGATGTTCGATTTCTGTCCGGAGAGGATTTCGATGCCCATGAGGCTCGGGTATGTATTGCCGAGGGACGGGTGCTGGATGACCCTCGCCGTGAACGTCGATACAGCGAGCAACAGTATTTGCGCAGTGCCGAAGAAATGGCAGAGCTCTTTAAGGACATTCCCGAAGCATTGGAAAACAGCGTCGAAATTGCCCGTCGTTGTAACGTTGAAATTGAATTGGGTACGTATTATCTACCGGACTTCCCGATTCCGGATGGATTTGAAAAGGATCCATTTTTTCAACAGCGCATCTCTTATGCAACTCTGGAGGGTTACGCTCGCTCTGCCATGACCGCCAAGTGGGAAGGGCGAGAGAGCGAGTCTGATTACGCCGAGATGCTGCGTACCAATATCTTTTTTGAAAAGATTTCCTATGAAGGGCTGGATGAGCGATTGGCGTTTCTTTATGACGTTGAGCAGCCGGATTTTCCAGAAATTCGCGCCCGTTATGAGGAGCGATTGCAATTCGAGCTCAATATCATCATGCAGATGGGATTCCCGGGCTACTTCCTCATCGTGATGGACTTTATCCAGTGGGCTAAGGACCACGATATACCCGTCGGACCGGGGCGGGGTTCCGGTGCCGGATCACTGGTCGCATACGTACAGAAGATTACCGATCTCGATCCGCTGGAATACGATCTGCTCTTCGAACGGTTTCTGAACCCGGAACGGGTTTCCATGCCTGACTTCGACGTCGATTTCTGTATGGAAAACCGCGATCAGGTCATTCAGTACGTGGCAGACAATTACGGTAGGGATGCGGTTTCCCAGATCATTACCTTCGGAACCATGGCGGCAAAGGCTGTGGTTCGGGATGTCGCCCGGGTGCAGGGCAAGTCCTATGGCCTGGCCGATAAACTGTCCAAGATGATTCCCCCGGATCCGGGGATGAAGCTGAAAGTCGCCTACGAGCAGGAAGAAACCCTGCGCGATTTTCTGGCGGTCGATGAAGAGGGGCAGGAAATCTGGGAGATGGCGTTACGCCTTGAGGGACTGTCCCGTAACGTCGGCAAGCACGCTGGCGGGGTGGTGATTGCTCCTACCAAATTGACAGACTTTGCACCCCTGTATTGCGACGAATCCGGGGCTGGTCTGGTGACCCAGTTCGATAAAGGTGATGTGGAAGACGCGGGGTTGGTCAAATTTGACTTCCTTGGTCTGCGAACGCTGACCATCATCGATTGGGCGCGCAAGATGATCGATCGTCGTCGCGAGCGTGAGGGCGAAGAGCCTTTGGTGATCGAAGCCATTCCGCTGGATGATGCTGATACCTTCAAATTGTTAAAAGCGGCGGAAACCACAGCGGTGTTCCAGTTGGAATCCCGCGGCATGAAAGATCTGATTAAGCGCCTGCAGCCGGACAACATCGAAGACATGATTGCACTGGTCGCCCTGTTCCGTCCGGGGCCACTGGATTCGGGCATGGTGGACGACTTTGTCAACCGGAAACACGGTCGCGCTCAAGTGGCGTATCCCGACGCCAAGTACCAACACGAAAAACTGGAGCCGATCCTTAAGCCTACATACGGGGTTATCGTCTACCAGGAACAGGTGATGCAGATTGCTCAGGAGCTCGCGGGCTATACCCTCGGCGGCGCGGATATGTTGCGTCGGGCGATGGGTAAGAAAAAGCCCGAAGAGATGGCCAAGCAGCGTAGTACCTTTGAAGACGGCGCAAAAGGGCAGGGCGTCGATCCCGAATTGGCGATGAAAATTTTCGATTTGGTGGAGAAATTCGCGGGTTACGGTTTTAACAAATCCCACTCTGCAGCCTATGCGGTGGTTTCCTACCAGACGGCGTGGCTTAAAGCCCATTATCCGGCAGAGTTTATGGCCGCCACCATGTCATCGGACATGGATAAGACCGACAAGGTGGTCACTTTTGTTGAAGAGTGCCGGAAAATGGGGCTGCAACTGTTGCCTCCCGATGTCAATGCTGGTGAATTCCAATTTAACGTGGACGAAGCCGGTAACATTATTTACGGTTTGGGTGCGATCAAGGGATTGGGTGAGGGCCCTGTGGCGGCAATTATTGAAGCCAGAGCAGAAGGCCCGTTTAAAGACTTGTTTGATTTCTGTGCTCGCGTCGATACCCGGCGGGTGAACAAGCGTGCGCTTGAAGCTCTGATCCGGTCCGGGGCGCTGGATACGATTGGTCCTCAGCTTGATCGTGATTCGGCGCGGGCGATGTTAATGTCGGCCATGCCGGAGGCGGTTAAGGCGGCGGAGCAGTCATCGGCCAATTCCAACGCGGGCATGACAGACCTATTTGGGAACGTCGCCCCCTGCGACAGTGACGGTGGCGATGTCTATGAGGAATATCGCCGGGTGCGAAGCTGGCCGCAACGAGAACGGCTGCAAGGGGAGAAGGAAACCCTTGGTCTTTATCTTACCGGCCACCCGATCGACGAATATGAGCGTGAGCTGCAATATTTGGTGTCATCCCGGATTGCCAATTTACGTCCGGACAAAGCGACTCAGAATGTCGCTGGAATGGTCGTCGCTTTGCGTCTGATGAAAACACGTCGTGGTGACAATATGGCGTTTGTCACTCTCGATGACAGATCTGGTCGTATCGAATGCGCCGTCTTTGCCGATGCGTTCCGTGATAACCGCGACAAATTGGTTAAGGACGCCATGCTAGTGATTGGCGGAACCGTCTCTGATGACGATTTTTCCGGTGGTTTAAAAATGCGTGCCGACGAGATTCTTAGCCTAGCCGATGCGAGGGTTGATCTGGCAAAGAGCCTTGTTATTAATCTTTATGCCGATCGTGTCGAGCGGGACTTTCCAGCTCATTTGCAAAAGCTACTCACCCCCCATCGCGAGGGGCGCTGTCGCATTAAAATTGATTATCACCGTTCAGATGCTTCTGGCAGTGTGCTGCTGGGGCCGGATTGGCGTGTTAAGCCGCGCGATGAATTGATCGAGAACCTGCGTGAGATTTGCGGGTCTGACAACGTGCATCTGGAATATCAGCGCTGACTTAAATCTACGATTTTCGTCGATAGCTGTGAAAGGAAAGTTATTGTTTAACAAAGGGTTGCGGGGACGGTCCGCAAGCAGAAGAGGGCTTTTTTCAGTGAAAATGGTCGACTCGTAACCGCAATTCGTTTAAGGTCCACGAGTAGATGAGCTGCGCCTCTTCTCCGTCTCAAACCCTACGATTACTTTTGTCAATTCTTAAAGTATCTCCCTGGAACTTCTACTGGCTATGAATCCAAATTTTCTCGATTTCGAACAACCCATCGCAGAACTTGAATCCAAAATTGAAGAGCTACAGCTAGTAAGTAGTGACAACAATCTCAACATTGCTGAAGAAATCGCCAAGTTGAGAGAGAAGAACATCAAGCTGACGGAGAGCATTTTCTCCAATTTGACACCCTGGCAAGTGGTCAAGGTGGCTCGTCACCCCCAGCGTCCTTACTCGGTAGATTACATCAAGCGTATGTTCACCGATTGGGATGAGCTACATGGCGATCGCCATTTCGGCGATGACAAAGCCATCGTCGCCGGTGTGGCTCGTTTGGACGGGCGTCCAGTGATGGTTATCGGTGAAGAAAAAGGCCGCAGTGTGCCAGAAAAAGTGCAGCGTAACTTCGGCATGCCGAAGCCGGAAGGCTATCGTAAAGCGCTGCGCCTTATGGAAATGGCCGAGCGTTTTAAAATGCCGGTGCTGACGCTGATTGACACACCGGGGGCTTATCCGGGGATCGATAGCGAAGAGCGTGGCATAAGTGAAGCCATCGCGCAGAACTTGGCGGTGATGTCGCGCCTAAAGACACCGATTGTCTGCACCGTGATCGGTGAAGGTTCGTCCGGTGGTGCGCTGGCGATTGGCGTTGGTGACCACCTGAATATGCTGCAGTACTCCACTTACTTTGTGATCTCTCCGGAAGGTTGCGCCAATATTATCTGGAAGACGGTCGACAAAGCGCCGCTGGCGGCGGAGGCCATGGGAGTAACCTCCTCGACATTGGAGAAATTGGGTATTGTTGATGAAACCATCCCCGAACCTCTCGGTGGCGCTCACAGAGACATTGATGGCATGGCTGAGAAGCTGAAAGGTCGTTTGATTGAGCAGGTGGATAAGCTGCGAAAAATTCCGATCGATGAATTGCTTGAAAAGCGTTATCAGCGGCTGATGAGCTATGGAAATACCGTCGCTGCGGGCTGAAACTGATCAGTTTTTGCTCTTCATCACCTTGAATTCGAGGATGGTCATGGAATCGGCCTCGATTTCACAGGTGACTTCTGCGGTCTGAGCGGGCTCGTCAGCCCGGCTGGCGGTCTGAGTATCCACAAAAATTTTGTAGAGACCCTCTTCCTCTAAATACTTACTGGATGTGTAATTTACCTGATAGCCAATGCGTCTTCCGGAATTGGCTTCTTTTACCCGGTCCTCGCAGGTGAGAATGGCCTGACTCATTGAATGTAGAGCCGGTTTCACCGGTTCCGGTTCTTCTTCGATCACTTCCTCCACAACTTCGGGCTCAGGTTCTTCCTCGGGTTCCTCGCCGTTGCTGAAGTAGCCAGTCAGAAACAGGGTGCCGATAATCGAGACGTTGGTGAGCAGAATCGCGCCGCCTAAAACCAGAATTGCTTCCTTTGGCCGCATAGTTCCAGTTCTCCCCAGTCACGGCAATTAATCAACGAATGCCATTCAAGTTTAGTCGTTAATCTTTCAGGTTGCGTCGGTGAGGGAGATGGTGACGAGGACTCAGGCTGCCGATGATGGCAGCCTGAAGGAGAAGGTTGGCTGAGACCGGTAGGTCCCTTGTCTCAGTGGGCGAGCAGTCGATCGTATTTGCGACTTAGGATGTCATAAAACTGTTCGCGCAGTTGCATGACTTCTTGTCTGAGTTTGACGATGTCGTCTTCGCTGATGTCTTGCCGTCCCACATAGACTTGCTTGCGGAAGTAAGCGATCTTGGCACCGTACAATCGTAGAGTCTTCTCTAGCGCTTTCTCGCCAATCATGAGCAGGCGTGCTTCGGCATCGGCCATTTTGCGAAATTCGGCGACCAATTCTTCGTTGACCCTGTCCAGTTCCTGACGTCGAACCAGCGGCCAGCTTTTGCCAAAGCGAGTCGATTCAATCACCAGTGACGAATATTTGGCAAAGCAGTGGTTTACGTTGCCAACATCGCTGGAGACGGTTTCGAGAATTTCGAGGCGTCGATTCGATGGTGGTTTGTTGCTGAAGGGCATTCTGCGCTGGGCTAGCCATAGACATATGCCGGTTATAATTGCGCCCAAGGCGACCTTTATTGACGTGTCAATCAAGGACAGAAAAGTTGCTGAATCCATAATGTTGCCCTGCCAAAAAACTGACGAAAAACGTAAAAAACGGGATGTTTATCGTGAATTAGCAAGGAGCAAGCCAGCTTTACCTGGACGGTTTATCCGCCAGCGATCTTGACCGTATGTCCGTCCTTTTCCAGGAGATCTTTTAAGCGCTGGCGATCATCTGTCTGAATTTCGATGACGCCTTCTTTTACTGCACCACCCACCCCGCATTGCTGCTTCAGTTTCTTGGCGAGGGTTTTGAGATCGTCCCCGGTCAGAGGCAGCCCCGTGATTCGGGTAACGCCTTTGCCTTTGCGTCCTTTGGTTTCTCTGTGTAGGCGAACAATGCCGTCACTTTCCTGGGGAGAAGACGACTTTGTCTCTTGGGGGCGGATTCGGCCGCTTTCGGTCGAATAGACCAGACGGGAATTCTTGCTCATAGTGGTCGCGGCCTCCTTGGGGGCTTAGTGAATTGTGCGCGAAGTTGATTGGTCTGGGCGTTAGAGTCACGCTTTCTGGAGCTTTTGCGTAAAAACGCCGACGCAAATCAGGGCTAATCCCAACGCGAATAGATGCGGGCTGGCGATAAAGTCGACGTTCCAGAAATGAAAAAGTGGGGCGAGTATGACGGCAATAAAAAGCCCAAAGGAGACCATGGTTTCTGCATTTTCCGGCAGTGCGACAGATTGTTGGCAATGGGGACAAGGAAACGCCTGCCGTTTTAGAAATGCCTTGAGATGGCCCGTCTGACGCAGCCGTTCCTTTGACATGGGTTGTCCGCAGTGTGGGCACCGCAGTGAGCGAATCAATATCGACACGATAGTCTCTGGATTAGGAGTGTGGCGGTATTGTATGCGTCCATGTGTCGGGCGCAAGAGGGGGCCGCTCATCAATCTTTAGGGAGGTTAAGGCGCTTCCAGCAAAGCTTTGAGGTTGCGCAGTGACTTAATAGGCACATTGGCGAGATTGGCTCGATACAGCCAGTCCGGCAGTTTGCCCGCTGGATCGAGAAACTGTGTCCATTCGACTTGGGTGGTTTCTTCGTCAATTGCGGTTACTAAAAACTGCCCAGACGCCCGCTGAATATGAACATGATTGGATTGTTCGATCGCCAGGCACTGGCTGCTGTTCTTACCATCACAGAAGTCTGGTTGAGCTTGCAGTTGAACAATGAATCGCTGGTCATCGGGGCGTTCGGTGGTGGCAATCATTATCATATCCCGGCTCTTGATAATGGGCAGATTGGTCACCTGATAGATATAAGCTTTGGAGTAATCTTCCACGGCGAGTATTTCACTTTGCTCACAGCCGTGAACCCATTGGGGGTGGCGATTAAAGTCCATCAGAAGTTCTTTCACCTTGCGAATGGGCGCTCGCACGGTGATGCTCGCTTTGAATTCGGGCAAGGTGTCCGCAGCATGGCTTTGTCGGGTGTAGTAGCGCAGGGATTCCTGCTCACTTTTCAATTGCCATTGTTCGCTGAGATTGGCGCAACTGCTGGTGCTGGCAATGATGAGACAATACGCCATTAAACGAAACAGTCGCTGAAAATCAATTTTCACCTTGCGAGTCCTTTTCTGAGAAACACATGCCACCATCCTTGCAGGTAGCAATCGCCGAGACATATCCGCGGTCGAGCGGTTACATAATAATCAATTTGATCTAAGTTTAGAGAAATTGTTGTGAAAAAACAGACTTGGCGCTTGGCAGGTTGTGATTTCGAGACGCTGGTAACATTATTTAATAACGCTATGATTCTGTCTCTTCCTAACTCGACTTAAATGTTTCTCTCAGTAATATAGTGCCCGTTGGCGTCTTTTCGCAGTATCGCCCCGTATTTTAGGCAGGTTCATGGCTCAAACACCCCTTCAGAAGAAACTTCACACCATCATTTTCGGTACCGACACCCCGGCGGGAAAGCGTTTCGATGTTTTTTTGATTTACGCGATTGTACTGAGTGTTCTGGCATTGATTCTGGAATCCGTGCAGAGCTTGAACGATCGCTATGGTGACTGGCTGCATACGATTGAGTGGGCATTTACCCTGTTGTTCACGGCAGAGTATTTGGTTAGGATCTACTGTTCCCCCAAGCGCTTGGAGTACATGCGAAGCTTTTACGGCATTGTTGATTTACTTGCCGTATTGCCTTCCTATCTGGCGTTATTTATCACCGGTGTCAATTACCTGCTGATGATTCGCCTGCTGCGAGTGCTGCGGGTATTTCGCGTGTTAAAACTTGCCCGTTATCTCTCCGAAGCGAACATTCTGGCGCGCTCGATGCTACAGTCGCGCCGCAAAATCTTGGTGTTTTTTTCGTCGGTATTGGTGATGTGTATCATTTTCGGCTCCATTATGTTCGTCGTCGAGGGGCCGGAAAATGGTTTTACAAGTATTCCCAAGAGCATTTACTGGACCATCGTAACCATCACCACCGTTGGCTATGGTGACATCATTCCGCAGACTCACCTGGGGCAATTTATTGCGTCGGCAGCAATGCTCATCGGCTACTCAATTATTGCCGTACCCACGGGAATTTTGACAGCGGAGCTCGCCAATGAAATGCAAATGAGCCGGAATGCAAAGCGCTGCACTCGCTGTACTCTGGCGGGGCACGAGAATGACGCCAGCTTCTGCCGGCGCTGTGGAAATCCGCTCAAAGGCTAGATGGCAGCAGAAGAGGGCGAAGCGTCTTCGTCTCGAGCATCACTCTTTTTTACCAGCGCCACAGGTCGAGACGAGGTCAAGCGGGGTAGGGCTTTGCGGCCGTTACCTCGAGGGCTGCCTTTGGCGAGTGTTTGTCTCCAGGAGATCAGGCGTATTTCCCCGTTTTCATCTTCTGCTAGCGCGGTGCAGGAATCGACCCAGTCACCGGTGTTGTAATAATCGATGCCTGCCAGTTTTTTTGCGGCGGCCTTGTGGATGTGCCCGCAAATAACCCCATCGTAGCCTTGCTTCGCGGTTTCTGAGGCGACCCCTTCTTCGTAGTCATTAATATAGGTTTTTGCTCTCGGCAGGTGGGTTTGAATGAAGTGTGCCAGAGACCAGTAACCATAGCCGTACTTTGCGCGTAGCTGATTGAATGCCCGATTGAGTGACATTAACAGGGCGTTGCCTTTGTCTCCCAGAAACTTCAACCATTGATGACAGCGTGCGAGTCCATCAAATTGATCGCCATGAATGACCAATAAACGCCGGTTGTCAGCGGTGATGTGAACACACTTGTTGACCAAGTGGATGTTATCGAAGCTGTTATTCGCAAATCGGCGCAAAAACTCGTCGTGGTTACCGGTGATATAGTCAATGCGGGTGCCTTTCTTGGACAAGGTGAGCAGGCGTCGCAATACCCGGTTAAAATCGCGACGCCAATAAACGCCGGTGCGCATGTTCCAGCCATCAATAATGTCGCCCACCAGGTAAATACGATCTGCCTTATTGTGCTTCAAAAAATCGATCAGCAATTCTGCTTTGCAGTCTTTGGTTCCCAGGTGAACGTCGGAAATCCATAGCGTACGATGATGTTGCATAGCCAGCCCCTAAGGTATACCTGTAGCATTGGCGGCAAGCTTGGCGGTCGGAGATGACACTTCCGTGACGGATTTGTGGCGCCCGGGTTAAGTTTCAATGGCAATATGATGAAAGGCGACTTTGCGCGTTAAATGACGCAAGATCTCGCTATAGGAGTGGGTTTGACAGACATTTTTGGTGATTTTTTTCCTGAGTTCGCACCCTTGGCTGACGCATTCAAGTCGCTGTTTCGCGACTATGCGGAGGTGGGTGCGGGCGTTGCTCTCTGGTATGACGGGGAGCTCGTGGTCGATCTTTGGGCGGGTAGTCGCGATCGCGCTCGTGAAGTACCTTGGCAGGAGGAAACACGCAGCAACATTTTTTCAGCGGGAAAAGCGCTGGTGGCTCTTAGCTGCTTGCAGTTGGTGGCAGACGGTACGTTGGAGCTGGATGCGCCCATCGCCAATTTGTGGCCGGAATTTGGAGGGGAAGGCAAATCGACAATGACACTGCGTCAGGTGTTGTGCCATCGCTCTGGCCTCAGTGCCTTTCATCCCAAGGTCGATGATGCAGCTATCTATGATTGGGAGCAGATTACCCGTTTGATCGCGGCGGAATCCCCGTGGTGGGAGCCGAACAGTGATCAAGGTTATTCGCCAATGATTTTCGGTTGGCTGTTAGGGGAAGTGGTGCGGCGCGCGAGCGGCTGTACAGATTTTCGAGAATATCTTGAGACGCATATCAACCAACCGCTCGGAACAAGGTTCGGCTGTGGGCTGTCGGATAATGAGATCGCGGAAGTCGCTGATATGGAGCCGATTCGCCGTATACAGCAGGTTGAGGAAACGCCGCTGTCGTCATTGATGAAGGCAGACCCGCGCGGTGTGGTCAATCGTGCCTTCGCCAATCCCGCAACGCTGATGACAGGCACAAATGGTCAGCGCTGGCGTCAGGCGCAAATCCCCGCCGCGAATATCCATGCTAGCGCTCGAGATTTGGCGATCTTTTACGGTAGCCTTGCGGATTCCAGCGACGAACGTCTGCTCGGGTCCGAAAACCACGATTGGTGTTGGCAAGAGCAGAGCCGTGGAGAAGACCGGGTTTTGGGGAACCCTCTGCAATTTTCACTGGGATTTATGACGCTGCCACCCGCGGGAATTACTGAAGGACCGGTATTTAGCCATCCGGGTGCTGGCGGTTCCCTGGGGTTCGCAGACCCGAAGAAGGGCTTGGGTTTCGGATTTGTATCGCGGGCCATGGGGCAGGCCATACTCTACGATGAGAGGGTAAGGCACTTGCTGCGAGCGATTTACGGCGTTATTTGAGAGAGATTGGTGATGAAACAAATAGATAGCGTCGCACTGGAGGCGAGGGTTGCCGAGCTGGAAAGTCGCTTGGCGTTTCAGGACGATGTAATAGAGCAGCTAGACAGCGTCGTTACCGAGCAGGATGCCCGCTTGGCTTTGATGCAACGCCAGGTTGAGTTGCTCAGCGAGCAGATTAAAACCCTAGCCCCGCGTCAGGACGGCGGCGCAACCGACGCCCAGGAACGACCTCCCCATTACTGAGCGGGTGAGGCGTTGAGTATTACAGGCGACTGTCTTGCTGTAAGGCCGTCACCTGTTTGATTTTCTCTTCCAGAATCGCGGTCTTATGATAATCACCCTGCGCAAGTTTCAGCGCGTTGTTTAACTGGTTGCGGGCCTTATCAAAGACACCATTGAGGATAAAGTACTCAGCGCGAGCCTCGTGAACGCCGAGTATATTGCCTGCCAGGCCGTGCACTTCTGCTAGCAGATACCAGACGTAGTCATTTTTCGGCTTGCGCTTAACGTGCGCTTGGAGAATCTCTTCTGCTTCTTTGTAGCGCCCGTTTTCCATCAACACCTCGGCGTAGCGGAGATTGTACGCGTGCAGGGTTGGTTGGCTTTGCAGTGCTTCCTGGAGGATGGTAATCGCCGCATCGTAATTTTTGGCGGCTACCTGAATGTTGGCCTTGGCTAAAATGTAGGCAGGTTTTTCTGGGGCCAGTTTTAGCAGAGGTGCCAGAGCTTCACTGGCTGAATCCGGTTGATTGCTTTGAATTAGGGCGAGCACTAATCCGTACCGGCTGGCCTCACGAGACAGGCTCTCGCCCTCAAGCTCTTGCCGAAACCGCTTAACGCCATCCTGGGGCGTGTTTTCCTGGCTGAGCTGGATACGGGCACGCATAAGGTGGAAGTCAAGACTGTCTTGATACTGCTTGTGAGGATATTTTTGCGCACGATTCATGGCGTCCGAAATTCTGTTTTCGGTTACCGGGTGCGTAAGCAAAAATTCTGGTGCTCTTTGACTGAAGCGAGTGGCCTGTAGCATCCGCTCGAACATGGCTGGTACCGCATAGGGGTCTTCGCCCGCTTCGACCATGGTTTCCATGCCGATACGGTCGGCTTCCTGTTCGTTTTGGCGGCTGAAACGCAGCTGGGACTGCAGTGCTGCCGCCTGTGTCGCCGTGATTGCAGCCATACCCGCGTCTCCGCCAGCGGTTGCTGCGAGTACCAGGCCGGCAAGTAGACCTGCCATTGTTGGAATCGTACTCTGCTGCTGTTTTTCCAGGCTGCGGGCATAGTGTCTCTGGCTTAAGTGAGCCAATTCGTGAGCCAATACAGAGGCGAGTTGCGCCTCGGATTCCGCGTAAATAAACAACCCTGTATGTACACCGATCACACCGCCAGGCACGGCAAACGCGTTCATGGTGGGGTTTTTGACGATCACGACATCCAGACGGCGATCTTTCAATTGGCTGTAACGGGCAAGATGATTGAGTAGCTGCTCAACGTAAGTTTCCAGCAGTGGATCGTTAGAGGTCGGAACCTGGCTTCGATAGACACGCAGCCAGCGTTGGCCAAGCTCATATTCCTGACGTGGTGAAACCAGTGCGGATGAGGCATCACCGAGCACGGGCAGATTCAGGTCGTCAGCGCGGGCCTCGAAGCTGGGTTGTAACAGCAAAAAACAGCTGCAAGCCAGTAAACGGCGGCCAGCCTGACCCCAGTTTACGGAAATAAAATTTGCCACAATTTTGTGTTTTCTCATCCTAAGCGGCAGGGGTCGTTAGATCATAATAATCTGCGAACGTCTGCAAAATTAAAGTTTTGTTTAGCGACCGCCCCTTGTTGCCGATTTCCATTTTGATGGCAGGCGCGATGTCATAATATTTAGTATCGGCAGCGAGCCATTAGACTACAAAAAAATATCAATGATCCAATGAATATCGTTTACCCTTTGATCAATAGCTGAGAGTTTACCGTTATTTTCCCTGCGTGGTTTTGTTCTTTCATCCAGATTCCTTCACTGATTTGACACCTTCCACCAAATCATTTGGAGACCAGCCTGTTGTCGTCAGAAGTTCGTCATTTGTATTTTGTGGTTCAGCTTATGCGAATAGATCCGTTTATTTTCCAATGTTCTGTCATAATGGCGCGTTAATGTAGTGTCTGCACGAGTTAATTATGTAGGCCGACGATTGCTGATAGACATCGGACACATAGATCTATGTTAGAAATTGATGCTCGTGGACTAGCTTGCCCTCTGCCGCTGTTGAAAGCAAAGCAGGCACTTAATAAGGTCTCTGCCGGTGAGGCGGTCAGGGTGCTGGCGACAGACGCCGGTTCCGTGCGAGACTTTGCGACCTTTGCCAAGCTGAGCGGACATCTTCTAAAAGAGAGCCGGGAGCAGGATGGGGTCTATTATTATCTTTTGCAGAAAGTTTGAGGGTACAGAAGTATGTTGCGGATTGTACGGGGCTGGGTCGATCGCTATTTTGGCGAGGAAGAGGCAGTACTGCTCTGTATCATGCTGTTCGCTGCACTTGCAGTCATGCTCACCATGGGGACAGTTCTAGCCCCAGCCATAGCCAGCCTGATCATTGCTTTTCTTCTCGATGGCCTGGTGCAGCGCTTAAAACAGTGGCGTATTCCCCATGTGGTCGCTGTCTCCCTGGTCACGCTGCTCTTGTTAGCGGGAATGGCTGTATTGTTTCTCGTGTTGATTCCCGTGGTCTGGCAGCAAACCGTTCGACTGGTGGGCGAGCTACCAAGAATGGTGACTGAATGGCAACAACTGTTATTGCTGCTGCCAGAGAAGTACCCTCAGTTGGTCTCGGAAGAGCAAATTCGCCAAATAATGAACTCTGTTGGTAAAGAGCTCGGAGCGGTGGGCCAGAATGTACTGACGTTTTCAGTAACCAATCTGCCGGTTGTCGTTTCGGTACTGATTTACGTGATTTTGGTTCCGATACTGGTGTTTTTCTTTCTAAAGGATCGCCAGAGAATTTTAAATTGGCTCGCGGGTTTTTTGCCCAACCGCCGGCCGGTTTTGCGCCAGATCTGGCATGAAATGAACGATCAGGTCGCCAATTACGTGCGTGGTAAGGCGATCGAAATTCTATTAGTTGGTGGTGTTTCTTATTTCTCTTTTGTGGTTCTCGATCTGAATTACGCCATGTTGTTGGGGGTTGCCGTTGGGCTCTCCGTCGTGATTCCTTATATCGGTGCCGCAGTTGTTACCGTGCCTGTGCTACTGATTGGCTTTTTACAGTGGGGTGTCGGCAGCGAGTTCTATTGGTTATTTGGCGTTTATTGCGTCATTCAGGCCGTTGATGGCAACGTGCTGGTGCCTTTGTTGTTTTCTGAGGCTGTAAATCTGCATCCGGTTGCCATTATTTTAGCGGTCCTGGTGTTTGGCGGGCTGTGGGGCTTTTGGGGCGTTTTCTTCGCGATTCCACTGGCCACGCTCGTCAAAGCTCTGCTCAGTGCCTGGCCTGTTACGGCGGCTCACAGAGCGGAAGAAAAAGCGCCGGAATAAGACTTTATATAAGAAGTGTAAGCGAACCATCAGGCACCGCGCAGAAATGTTACGAGTGGCGATGTGCGCTGAACGAATTCAGGCATGCATGGGTCAAAGCGGCTGTTTTGATCCTGCATTTCTGCGTTGCATTTTAATCTTGGAGAAAATCTCTTGCCGAAAATCCTCAATTCTCAAATAGCGTTGCGGTGTTGGTTGTATCTGCTGGTGTTTCTGATCGGGGCGCAGCAAGCCTTCGCTGATGGTTCTCAGGCTGAATCGGAAACCAAGGGAATTGAGGTTGTAAAAAGTGCGAACGACCAGCGTAATTATCGATATCTGGATCTGGAAAACGGTCTGAAGGTCTTGCTGATTTCAGATAAGAACGCCGATAAAGCTGCAGCGTCTTTAGATGTTAGTGTCGGTAGTAACGACAATCCGGAAGACCATTTGGGATTGGCGCATTTTCTGGAGCACATGTTATTTCTGGGCACGGGTAAGTATCCAAAAGCGGGTGAGTACCAGGAATTTATTGCCTCTCACGGCGGTACTCATAATGCGTACACCAGTGATGAACACACCAATTATTTCTTCGATATTGAACAGGCGAGCTTACAGGCAGGACTGGATAGGTTTGCACAGTTTTTTATAGATCCTCTCTTCACCCCCCAATACGTTGATCGTGAACGCAACGCCGTACACTCGGAATACCGGGCAAAACTGAAAGACGACAATCGTCGACAGTATGATGTTTTCAGCGAAATCCTCAGCCCGAAACACCCCCAGTCAAAATTTGCCGTTGGTAACCTGGATACCCTTGCAAATTCTGATTCTGAGCCTCTCCGTGACGACCTACTGGCGTTCTACCAACGCTATTATTCTGCCGATAATATGGCATTAACAGTGTTGGGACGTGAATCGTTGGATGACCTGCAAGCGATGGTTGTGCCGTTGTTCAGCCAAGTTCCAGAGCATCCCACAGCGGCAAAAATTTCTGGGCAGGAGATGTTTAACGCTGGAGATTTGCCGGGTTTGCTGCAAATTCAATCGCTGCAGGATCAACGGGGATTGACGTTGATTTTTCCGATGCCTTTGGAAACGGAAGACTATCGTGCAAAACCCATGGCGTATTTGGGGAGCATTTTAGGTCATGAAGGTGAAGGCAGTCTGTTGTCGCTGTTAAAACTGCAGGGCTGGGCTCAGTCGCTGGCGGCAGGTGGTGCGAATGACAGCCGTAATCAACAGGCGTTTACCGTCTCGATCGACTTAACGCCTTCCGGTTATGAACATTATCGCGAGGTGATTGCTGCGACCTTCGCAATGATCAACAAACTGCAGGATGGTGGTATCAAACGCTGGCGATTCGATGAAATGGCACAGTTATCCGAAATCGCCTTTGATAATATGGAAAACGCTGGCGCTATGCAGACGGTCATGGGCTTAAGCACGGCCTTGCAGGAATATCCTCCTGAAGACCTATTACGTGGCCCGTATGCTTTCGACAGTTTTAACAAGTCGATGATTGAAACCTACCTGGACAAACTGAATCCAGAAAATTTATTGGTCATTCTGACCGCGCCGGATGGACAGTACAAAAGCGTATCTAAGTATTACGATACCGCGTATACCTTTTCGCCTCTCAAAGAGCCTCTGCCAGAACTGTCAAAATCATTGCTGGCCGAATTGGATTTGCCGCAAAAGAACCCATTCATTCCAGAATCGCTGGCCATGAAGTCCACGACTGGAGATGTCAGTGCCGATGATGTGCCTGAACGAATTGATATCGAAGAGGGGACTCAGCTTTGGTTCAAGCAGGATCAAGCTTTCTCTGTCCCTAAAGCGGATGTGCGTCTGCGGATTCGCACCGCCGCTGCCGATGACTCACCAAGGGCGGCAGCTATCAGCCAACTTTTCGCCAGTTTGGTGCAGGATTCTCTCAACGAGTATGCTTATCCAGCGCAGTTGGCCGGTTTGTATTTTAGTTTTAGCCCCAACAGTCGAGGATTTGACCTGAGTTTGGGTGGCTATGATGACCGGATGTCGGTACTGCTAAAAAGAATCCTTAAAACCCTTGATGGTCATGAATTTGATCCTCAGCGCGTCGATATTTTACGGGATCGGCTGATTCGCCGGTGGCGCAACGAAACGCGCAGTACGCCTTACCAGCAATTGGTTCAGAAGCTGCCCGTTCTGCTCTACTCACCGCTTTGGGATGATCAAGCGCTGGCTACCGCACTGGCCGATGTCGATGCTGATGATCTTCAGAAATTTGCTGAAAGCGTCTGGAATCAAAGCCAGATTCGAATGATGGTCTATGGTAATTTCGAACGTAAAGAAGCCGTGAAGTTGGGCAAACTGGCTGCTCGCCACCTGCATCGCGGGGGCGATCAAGCAGCGGACAAGTCTGCATTGATCGTGCGCCTGCCAAACAAAGAGCAGACGTATTTTCTTCCCGTTGAGCATACGGATACGGCATCCATGTTGTACCTGCAAGCTCCGGATGACTCTATTCCCTCCCGAGCACAAATGCTGCTGAATCAGGAGATTCTGTCACCGCCGTTTTTTCATGAGCTGCGCACGGAACAACAGTTGGGCTATATCGTTTTCGCGACAGGATATCCTTTGAAAGATATTGCCGGTAATCTGCTGTTGGTACAGTCGCCGTCGGCAGGTTTATCGAAGGTACGTACAGCGATGGAGTCATTTCTTCGTGAGCAGGTTGATCAGAAAACAGTCGCTGATTATACGACGGTGAGATCGGCCGTGGTGGCGAATCTGGCGGAGCGGCCGAAAAATCTAAAAGAACAGGGTGGTGAATACTGGGATGTCATTACCAGTGACGATCAGGATTTTGCGTTTAAAGAGAAGCTGATTGCCGCCGTTAAATCGATTGATGAGGCTGACTATTTGGCGTTCCGTCGTCAGCTGCTGACCAACTCAGGTCGGCTATGGTTAACGGCAGGAGAGACTGCACCTGCTGATTCCGTAACCTATGACAGCGAAAAATCCTACGAAGCCGACAAACAAGCCGTTGGCGGTTATCGCTATCGGTGATGTTTTCACATCCTTTCATGGCCATTCCCGTATCCCCTGGCTCTGGGGAGGCCTCTCGAATAACGAGATTGGGATAGCGGCGATACTGTTGTTGTAAGAGCCGGGTAAGTGCCTGTTTTTAGAGGCGACAAGAGCTGTTCGTTATTTGTTCAATCCTTGAGCTAAAAGCCGCTCAGATTGAAGAATGGGGGGCATTTGTGTAAATATAGGAGCCCTGCCGGGTATCTTTTCCCCCCGTCCACCCGGTCTCCGCCAAAAAAATCTACAAATTCCAACTTTGGATTCTTCCGAAGTTTGCGGTTGGTAAGCACAGGATAGATATATGAGTACCGAAGAAAATCGCCTCGTCGAAGACGAAGATGCCATTGAAGTGCGTGAGTGGTTGGATGCTTTCCACTCCGTTATCCGTTACGGGGGTAAAGAGCGCGCTGCCTGGTTGATCAAACAACTGTCGGACCAAGCCACCGACGCCGGTGTACAACTGCCTGCAGCGATCACCACCCCCTATTACAACACCATACCCGTAGCCGCGGAACGGCGGATGCCTGGCGATCTCTTTATGGAGCGAAGAATTCGCTCTTTGATTCGCTGGAATGCTCTTGCCATGGTTATGCGGGCAAACGATAACAACGAAGGCCTCGGAGGACACATTGCCTCCTTTGCCTCGTCGGCAACCCTTTACGATGTGGGTTTTAACTACTTTTTCCGTGGCGGTGAGGGTGACCAGCCTGCCGACCTGATCTTCTATCAAGGACATTCTTCGCCGGGTATGTATGCGCGCTCATACCTTGAGGGTAGATTCAGCGAAGAGCAACTCGACAACTTCCGTCGTGAAGTTGACGGCGGTGGCTTGTCTTCTTACCCCCACCCATGGTTGATGCCAGACTACTGGCAGTTCCCGACAGTATCTATGGGGCTTGGTCCGATTCAGGCCATTTATCAGGCCTACTTTATGCGCTATCTGGCTGCTCGTGGGCTGGTTAAAGAGGGCGATCGTAAAGTGTGGGCTTTCCTCGGGGACGGTGAGTGTGACGAGCCGGAATCTCTGGGCGCCATTGGCATGGCCGGGCGTGAAAAACTCAACAATCTGATCTTCGTTATCAATTGTAACTTGCAGCGGCTCGATGGCCCTGTGCGCGGCAATGGTAAGATCATTCAAGAGCTCGAAGGTGCTTTCCGAGGCGCTGGCTGGAACGTTATTAAAGTGATCTGGGGTCGCCATTGGGACCAACTGCTTGATCGCGATAAGACCGGGCTTCTGCAGAAGCGCATGGACGAAGTGTGCGACGGCGAGCTGCAGAACTACAAAGCGAATGGCGGAGCTTACACCCGTGAGCACTTCTTCGGTAAATATCCGGAGTTGTTGGAGCTGGTGAAAGACCTGAGCGACGAGGACATCATGTATCTCAACCGTGGTGGTCACGATCCGTTCAAAGTTTACGCAGCGTACGCTGAAGCGGTACGTTCCTCTGACAAGCCGACCGTCATTCTTGCTCAAACCGTTAAAGGCTACGGTATGGGAGATTCCGGTGAGGCTCAAAACGAAACTCACTCGGTCAAGAAACTCGATATCAACAGTCTCAAGCGCTTCCGCGACCGTTTTGGTATTCCCATTACCGACGATGCCTTGAAGAGCGTTCCCTATTATCGTCCGGCGCCAGACAGCCCTGAAATGTTGTACATGAAGCGTCGTCGTGAAGAGTTGAACGGTTCTCTGCCCGCGCGTAAGCCTGAATTCGAAGCCATGCGAACCCCGCCGCTGGATACGTTCAAAGGTCTACTGAAAGGCAGCGGTGAGCGTGAAATTTCCACGACCATGGCGTTTGTTCGAATCTTGTCCACCTTGGTTAAAGACAAGGAAATCGGCAAGCAAGTGGTGCCAATTGTTCCCGATGAAGCGCGTACCTTCGGTATGGAAGGCATGTTCCGTCAATTGGGGATCTACTCTTCTGCAGGCCAAAAATACACGCCTCACGACCATGATCAGATCATGTTCTACAAAGAGAGTGAGAACGGCCAGATTTTGGAAGAGGGCATTAACGAAGCCGGCTCTATGTCTGCCTGGATAGCCGCAGCGACGTCTTATGCGAATCATGGCATGCCGATGATTCCTTTCTACATCTACTACTCCATGTTCGGCTTCCAGCGCATCGGCGATCTGGCGTGGGCTGCGGGTGATAGCCAGGCTCGCGGTTTCCTTATCGGTGGTACAGCCGGTCGCACGACACTGAACGGTGAAGGTCTGCAGCACGAAGATGGCCACAGTCATATTCTGTCCAACACCATCCCGAACTGTCGCAGCTACGATCCAACCTACAGCTACGAGTTGGCCGTCATCATTCAGGATGGCTTGCACCGGATGTATGAGAAGAAGGAAAACTGCTACTACTACATCACTACGATGAACGAGAACTACCGTCATCCTGAAATGCCGGTTGGGGTCGAAGAAGGCATCATCAAAGGGCTCTACCTCCTCACCGAGGGTAAAAAGTCCAAGAAAGGCCAGAAGCGAGTTCAGTTGGTAGGTGCCGGTACAATTCTGCGTGAAGTTGAGGCTGCTGCAGAGCTGTTGCGCGAAGATTTCGAGATTGAATCGGATATCTGGAGCATGACCAGTGCGAATGAGCTGATTCGCGACGCTCAGGAGTGTGATCGCTACAATCTTTTGCATCCAGAAGCCGAGCCAAAAACCGCCTATGTCACTCAACAGTTGAGCGGCCGCGCTGGACCGGTTGTTGTGTCAACAGATTACATGAAGAATCTCGTAGAGCCGCTACGTAAGTTTGTTCCTGCATCCTTGCGAGTATTGGGTACCGACGGTTACGGCCGCAGTGACACCCGCTCCAAGTTGCGTCACTTCTTCGAAGTTGATCGTTATTTCGTTGTTGTCGCCGCATTGAAGAGTCTGGCAGACGACGGCGCTATCGATGCTTCTGTCGTGACCCAGGCGATGAACAAATACGGTATATCCGCCGATAAACCCAATCCCCTACACAGCTAAGCGGGCGGATAACAAAAAAATTAAGGAGTAACAGTGGCTAAAGAAATGATTCCCGTGCCCGATCTGGGGGGCGCGGATAAAGTTGATGTGATTGAAGTTTGCGTCAAGGAGGGGGATACCATTGAAGTCGAGCAATCGTTGATTGTGCTCGAATCTGACAAGGCTTCCATGGATGTACCCAGCCCGAAAGCAGGCAAGGTCATCGCGATTAAAGTGAGTGAAGGTGACCAGCTGTCAGAGGGCGATCTGATTTTAGAGTTGGATGTTGATGCCGGAGGCGATTCCGCAGAGCCTGCTCCCAAAGAGGCACCTAAAGCTGAAGAGAAAAAGCCCAATGAGAAGAAAGCGCCTGCAGCCAGCAAACCCAAAAAAGCCAGTTCAGCACCTTCTGAACAGCTCATTAAGGTTCCTGATCTTGGCGGTGCCGATGCTGTAGACGTAATTGAGTTGTGCGTTGCCGAGGGCGATGACGTCGCTGAAGGTGATTCGCTGATTGTCGTCGAGTCCGACAAGGCGTCGATGGAAATTCCATCGACTGCAGCGGGTAAGGTTGTGTCCCTGAAAGTTGCCGAAGGTGGCAAGGTTTCTGAAGGTGATGACATCCTAGTGCTGGCAGTTGCTGGTGGGGCAGAAGACGTTGAAGAGGCTGAAGAGGCCCCTGAACCGGCTGCAGTGGCAGAAGAGGAATCTTCAGAAGCGCCTGCAGACGTTGACGACGGCGCACCATCGGAAGAAATGCTGAAGGTGCCTGATCTCAGCGGTGCTGAAAACGTTGATATCATCGAAGTCTGTGTTGCCGAAGGTGACGAGATTGCCGAAGGTGATTCGTTGATTGTGGTTGAATCCGACAAAGCGTCCATGGAAATTCCTGCGACCTCTGCTGGCAAAGTACTTAAGCTGGTTGTGGCTGAAGGTGGTAAGGTTTCCACCGGTGATGACTTGGTCCTGCTCGAAGTCAAAGGCAAAAAGCCGGCTCCGGCTCCCGCAGCGAAAGCCTCCGCGCCCGCGTCTGCACCGGCCAAAGCAGCACCTGCGCCAACCTCCGCTCCAGCGCCCAGTGCGGCTGAAGCGACACGCGACGTGAAGGATGGTGCCTCTGTTTATGCCGGACCGTCTGTACGTAAGCTGGCTCGACAGTTGGGTGTCGATCTTTCCAAGATCAAGGCCAGCGGACCTCGCGGTCGTTACACCAAAGATGATGTGCGCTCTTTCGTGAAACAGACTCTTGAAAAAGTCGCTAGCGGTAAAGTCTCTGTTTCTGGTGGCAGTGGTATTCCGGCGGTTCCTGAGATCGATTTCTCGCAGTTTGGCGAAATCGAAACGGAAAAAATGTCGAAAATTGCCCGAGTCACGGCAGCGAACATGTCTCGGGCATGGCTCAATGTGCCTCATGTGACTCAGTTTGATGATGCCGATATCACCGAGCTGGAGGAATTCCGTAAGGGAATGAAAGCTCAGGCTGAAAAGCGTGGCGTCAAACTGACTCCGCTGCCATTCCTCTTAAAGGCGTCTGCAGCGGCTTTGCAAGCTGAGCCGAGCTTTAATGTCTCCCTGCATGCCGATGGCGAGCATCTGGTGCGCAAGAAGTACATTCACATCGGTGTTGCGGTTGACACGCCCAATGGTCTGATGGTACCGGTCATTCGTGACGTTGATAAAAAAGGTCTGTGGGAGCTGGCTGCAGAGTCATCCGAACTCGCGGCTAAGGCTCGCGATGGCAAGCTGACAACCCGCGATATGCAGGGCGGCTGTTTTACCATCTCCAGTTTGGGAGCGATCGGTGGCAATGGATTTACGCCAATCGTTAACACGCCAGAAGTGGCCATTATGGGCGTCTCTAAAGCTCAAATTAAGCCTATTTGGAATGGTAAAGAGTTCGTTCCTCGGCAGATGCTGCCTCTGGCCGTTTCCTATGACCATCGTGCCATTAACGGCGCTGATTGCGGTCGTTTCTTCACCTACTTGGTTGGTGTGCTGAGCGACATTCGTCAGATGTTGCTCTAAGCGCGGAATAGCACCCCAATAGCTGCTTCTACTGAACAATGTTCGGTGGGGGCAGTGGCTGGGGTGGATAACCGTGGTCCTGCAAATAGTGCACAAACTTTAGTGTGCGAAATCCATCGAACCAGCTGTGAAAGTGGCGTTTTCGCCAGCCTGCGTCGTCCGAGTTTTGCAGGTGCTGGTACAGTTTCTCAATGCCCAGTGATTTCAGGCATTCTTCCACATCCTTGCCCAGCTCCTTCAGTCTCCACGGTTCACGACCGCCGGCTGACAATTTCTTTTCTGCAAAAGCGATAAATTCAGCTAGCCGGTCAAATATGCCGCTGTGATAGCTGCTCGGAATTATTCCCTCTTCTCGTTGTGCCAGTATACTTGCAGTTGCCGGTCCGGTACCAAATGGAACACGATGCGAGAGTCTTGGTGTAAGTTGTATACAGGGCTCTAGGTCGACGATTCGGCCGAGTTTGGCCAGCTTGTTGAGAAGGTAAAAATCTTCTCCAGCATTGCGGCGAGGAAATCCTCGCGCTTGGCAGTATGTGAGCAGATTAATTACCAGTAGGCTGCCGAGTGTGTAAAACCCATAGGGTGAACCCGCCCTGCGTAGGCCATGCACGTAATGGCGAAGATGGGATTCGTACCAGAGCGTTGCCTGGGAAATAGGACTGCCATCGTTCCTGTGTGAAAAAGCGAATATTCCCGCGGCAATGTCAGGTTGAAGGGGCAGTGCTGCGTTGAAATAGTTGTCAGGCAGTTCTGCGTCTGCATCCGTCGAATACAGCCAGGGACTTTTGATAACGCCATACTGCCAAAGTACGGTGGCACAGTCCGCCCCAATTTTTCTTGCCAGGCCCACGCCTTGTTTTTCAGGAATCGGCTGGGTATCTCGGTCGATGATGAGCAGCGTACCGAGGTCTGTCGGCTCGGCTAAAAAGGCCCTGATTGTTGAAGTGTGCATCAATGGAGCCGATGCATACTGCAGCTCTTTAATCAGCGCGGTATTGCGCCCGCAGGACTGGCTGGAGTCTGGGCGATTGATCACCAGAATTCCCAGTGCATTTGCGGCAGCAAGCTGTGTTCGCAGTTTGGTTAGAAAATCACTGGGCTCGTCGTACACAGGGATAACAAGTACGCTGTCAAACTTGCGATCCGGTGGCCAGAGGTTGAAATGACCGGCCAGCAATTGCGCCTCTGGCTCTGCATATTGCTGAAGGTACTTGTTGACCGCTTTCACTGTCTCTGTTTGTTTAATGGAGTGAAGGGCGTAGAGGTTGGCGAGCGATGATTTCAGCTTCAATGTCCAGCAACTCATCATAACGCGGAAGGATGACATCTGCCGTAAAGTAGCACTCTGCAAGATCATAAAACAGTGTGCTGTGCTTGGCTTCAGAGCGGGAAATCGCTCGATAGAAGGTTTTCAGATCCCCGGCTGGCAGCTGTTCGCCAATCAGGCCAAACCGCTCCTGACCTCGGGCTTCGATAATTCCCGCGATCAGTAAGCGGTCAAGAAAATAGACATCGCTGCCCTTGCGAATGGTCGAGCGCAGGTTGTTGACATAGGCGTCACGGGTATCCGCGCCGAGTTGTAAGCCTCGCGACATCATGATTTTAACCACTTCTCGAAAGTGGGTCATTTCTTCGATGGCGAGGTCCATCATGGCGGTCACTAACTCGGCTCGGTCCGGATAATGTGACAGCATGGACATGGCCATTCCCGAGGCTTTTTTTTCCGCGGCGGCGTGATCCGGCAGAAAGCTGTCCATATCATTGATCACGCATTCCGCCCAAGCCAAAGGTGTCTGATAGCGAAGTTTTTTCATCGTTGTGTTGTTGCCCATGAGTTAAATGCTGGGGAGGATAAGTCGGTGAGAGCTGTGGCATTATCTGGATTCTGGCGTAGTTTTAAAGTCCAGAAAGGCCGGAATGCGCGTCTCTACGTGAGCCTCAAAAGCGCGGGATGCACATTCTACAGTGAGAGCGACAAAAATACCGCTGAACATGAGGCCAAACATCGCTATGGTGATAGACAGAGCACGTGAACTGCGCCTTGTTGGACGAATATCCCCGTAACCAACGGTCAGTGCCGTTACAAAGGTCCAATAAAAGGCGTCAAAACTCGACCAGCTTTCTAGCCTGCCAACCAGTTGCCCCAAGCTAAAGATCATAACCCAAAGAGAAACCAGTAACGGCAATGCCAGCCAACAGGCTATAAGCAAGAACTGAAAAAAATCACTGGTAAACTGCATCTAATTCGCCTCCGCTGCGTATTATTTGTCCAAATTGCGTCTTGAGGATGTTTCACCGTAAAGCACTGGAGTATCCTCGCTGCGCTATTATAATTGCGTTTCTGTAAGTCTTGCCTGACATGGTTCAGGCTGTGCACGTTTCACCCATTAACGGGATCATTTCATGATAATCAAACCCAAAGTCAGAGGCTTTATTTGTACAACCGCTCATCCTCAGGGGTGCGCTGCGAATGTCGATAGCCAGATTTCCTATATACACGATAAGGGCGCAATCGCAGACGCACCTAAAAATGTGTTGGTGATTGGCTGTTCGAACGGCTACGGGCTGGCGTCCCGTATCACAGCGGCCTTCGGTGGTGGCGCGAATACTTTGGGTGTTTGTTTTGAAAAGCCTCCAACAGAAAAACGTACTGCGTCGGCGGGTTACTACAATACCGCTGCATTTGAAGGCAAGGCCAAGAGTGCAGGCTTGTATGCTGCGACGATTAATGGCGATGCGTTTTCGACAGAATGTAAAGATCAGGCGATTGCATTGGCAAAAGAAAATCTCGGCCCTATTGATTTGGTGGTCTACAGTCTCGGTGCTCCGCGTCGGCAGGATCCCGCTACCGGTGAGGTTTACACCAGTGTTCTCAAGCCAATAGGCGACAGCTACACGGCTAAAAATCTGAATACCGACACGCTGAAAATCAGTGAGATGACACTCGAACCTGCCAGTGACGAAGAAATTCAGAACACGGTAAAAGTCATGGGTGGAGAAGACTGGGAGCTGTGGATCGACGCGTTGCTCTCTGCAGGTGTTCTGGCTGAGGGCTGTAAAACCGTCGCTTATACCTATCTGGGCGACAAAATTACCTGGCCGATCTATGGGCACGCAACGATTGGGAAAGCGAAAGAAGACCTCGATAGGGCGGGTAAAGCGCTCAATGAAAAGCTGCAAGGTGTGAGTGGTACGGCTTCGGTCGCCGTCTTAAAAGCTTTGGTCACTCAGTCCAGTTCAGCCATTCCGATCATGCCATTGTACATCTCGCTGGTTTACAAGGTTATGAAAGAAGAGGGGACTCACGAAGGGTGCATTGAGCAAATCTTCCGACTGTTTACCGAAGGGTTGTACACCTCGTACCCACGCGTAGATGAGTTGGGGCGTTTGCGTATGGATAATTTAGAGCTCAATCCGGCAACTCAAGCGAAGATCGAAGACCTTTGGCCGAAGGTTACCGAAGAAAATTTGTATGAATTGACAGACTACGCCGGCTATAACACGGATTTTCTGAAGTTGTTTGGATTTGGCTGGGAAGGCGTTGATTACGATGCGGACACCAGTCCGCTGGTAAAGGCTGATTTTTAAACTCCTACGCAGTAAGTCAGAGGTCGTTATATCGTCATGGCAGATTTGCATCGCTCAGTGATCGAGCTGCCATTGCGCCAGGGGCACACGGTTCAGGTCTCTGACCGTGTTCGTCGACTGACGGCAGGTAATCCTTCGATCTTCACCGGACCGGGCACCAACACCTATCTACTCCAAGACGGTGCTACCGTGATCGTTGATCCCGGGCCGGCGGATCAAGCGCATATCAACGGGATTCTCGCCGCCTGCGATGGCCGCATTGACTACATCCTGGTCACGCATGCTCATGCAGATCATTCTCCTGCGGCCGCGTTGCTCGCTGTTGAAACCGGGGCTGTGTGTGTCGGTCTACCCGTGACGCATCCTCATCCACAGCTGGATCGCACATTCGTGCCGGATCGTGTTCCAGATGATGGGGAGATACTAACGCTTGGGAGCTTGCGTATAGAGTCCCTTACAACGCCTGGGCACCTACGAGAACACTTGGTTTATCGCCTGTGTGGAGAGGAAATATTGTTTGCCGGGGATCATGTTATGCAAGGGGCGTCGGTCGCGATTTTGCCCGATTACGGCGGTCGCATCGCAGACTACTTGCGCTCTCTGCGGAAACTCCAGGGGCGCGGAATTGCCCAGATTGCACCGGCTCATGGTCATCTGCTGGGTGAAGCAGACCAGGTGTTCGAGGAGCTTTATCAGCACCGTCTGCATCGCGAGTCTTTGGTGCTGGACGCCATTGATAAGTTGGGAAGGGGAACGACCGCGGCCATTGCGCCGCTGGCGTACCCTGACTTACCCGCAGAATATCTGCCGATTTCTTACGTGGCTCTCTGGGCGCATCTGGAGCATTTGGTTGAGCTGGGTAGGGTGAATACCTTCGGGCAGCGCTCCATGCCGGCGATTGCCAGTCACTTGTGGATCTTGGCAGAGTCACATACTCACTAAGAAAGGTTTAAAAAGGACCCTCGGTGGAAAAACCCAAATTTCGATGGTCGATGTTGCATCCGCGTTATTGGTTACTGTGGATGGGCGTTGGTTTGTGGTGGTTGATTGTACAGCTGCCTTATCCCGTGTTGGTTTGGTTGGCTCGTGGGCTTACCCCGGTTCTTTGGCGTATTGCCAAGTCTCGCCGGCATATTGGTGAGGTTAATCTAAAACTCTGTTTTCCTGAAAAGTCTGATGCCGAGCGAGAAGCACTTCTCAAAGAGAATTTCTTCTCGTCAGCGATGGCCTTGTTCGAAACCGGAATGGCGTGGTTTTGGCCGGAAAGGCGCTTGCGACGGATTTTTCGTGTCGAGGGGCTTGAGCATCTGCCAACTAAGCCGACTCAGGGCACGTTGTTAATGGCGATGCATTTTACGCATCTCGATCTTGGTGGGGCGCTGTTGGTCCAATTGCGTGACGTTTCTGCAATGTATCGACCGCATAACAACCCGTTGTATGACTTTATACAGCGTCGAGGGCGAGAACGACATTCCCCTGAAACCCTGGTGATTCCCAGAAATGATGTAAAGGGCATGGTCAGGGCTCTGCGTAAAGGGCTCTCGGTCTGGTACGCCCCAGATCAGGATTACGGTCGCAAGGTCAGTATCTTTGTGCCTTTTTTCGGCGTTCCGGCGGCGACAATTACGGCAACGTCCAAAATCGCTGCACTGGGAAAAGCGAGAGTTGTACCCTTTATTCAGCGACGGTTACCGGGATATCGAGGGTATTTGGTCAAAGTGTATCCACCGCTGGATCATTTTCCGGGGGAGAGTGAGGTGGAAGATGCTCAGCGTATCAATGAATTTGTTGAGGCGCGGGTTCGCGAGCAGCCGGATCAGTATCTATGGACCCACCGTAGATTCAAAACTCGCCCCCCTGGTGAGGACGGTTTTTATTAACGCAGGTCTGTCCCATACATAATTAGACCGCTTAAAGCTTGTTTCACAGCTGGGGCGTCAGTAACATTACGCCTTCTTTGCAGCCCGCTATTCTACTGCTGTTATCGACATGTCCCATTCGGCTCTATCGCCGGTGGGAATAAATCAGACGCTCCGAGGGAATGGGCCGCGCCAGCGTTACCGGTGGCTGATGAGTCAGCGGGACGCACTAACAGGAAACGCCTTCCACGAGGAATCTTTACATGATTCAAGGTAGTATTGTCGCCCTGGTGACTCCCATGACCGCCACTAACGAGCTCGATTGGGTGGCGCTGGAGAAGCTGGTCGAATGGCATATCGAACAGGGAACCAACGGTATCGTCGCCGTTGGCACCACCGGTGAGTCGGCAACCTTGTCCGTCAATGAGCACAAGCAGGTTATCAGCAGAGTTGTCGATCAGGTTGCGGGACGCATCCCGGTCATTGCCGGCACGGGGGCCAACTCCACATTGGAGGCCATCGAGCTTACTGAAGCTGCTCGCTCGGCGGGCGCTGATGCTTGTCTGTCTGTGACGCCTTACTACAATAAACCGACTCAGGAAGGACTTTTCCAGCACCATCGCGAAATTGCCCGCCAGTCACCCCTGCCCCAAATTCTCTACAATGTTCCCGGCCGCACAGGTGTCGACATGCTGCCTGAAACTGTGGTTCGCCTCAGTGCCATTGAGAATATTATCGGCATCAAAGAAGCGACGGGCGACGTTGAGCGCGCCGGTTGGTTAATTGAAAACACTCCTGAAGAGTTTCTCATTTATTCTGGCGATGACATCACCGCCGTAGAGCTGATGTTATTGGGCGGAAATGGCGACATCAGTGTGACGGCGAACGTTGCTCCTGCGCAGTTATCCAAGCTTTGTGCTCTCGCAATTGCGGGTGAAAGCGAGGCCGCACGCGCGATTAACGATCAACTGATGCCTCTGCACGAGGCGATGTTCGTCGAGTCTAACCCAATTCCCGTTAAGTGGGCCGTTAGTGAAATGGGATTGTCAGGTCCCGGTATCCGACTGCCGATGACGCCCCTGGCAGAAGAATATCAGCCGCGCGTGCGAACTGCGCTGCGTGAACTTGGTCTGATATAAATCTCACGTATTACAGTAAACGTTACTCATGAATTTATCGATATGGCTGCGCACAGGCAGCCTTGGTTTGATGGCCGTCTCTCTGGCGGGCTGCAGTGCTCTCTTTGGTCAAGAAGGTTATTTTCGCGATCGCGGCGACGACTATCTTAAATCTGATACTCTGCCCGAAATGCAGATTCCCGAGGGTGTCGAAGCAAAGGAAACAACTCAGTTGTACACTATTCCTGCGGCGGCAAATCCAGATCAGGAAGCGCCAGAGGAGTTCGAAGTTCCGAGGCCTGAGGTGCTGGCGGACAGTGCATTTACCGATAAAGTTAAAATACAAAAATTGGGTAAGCGTCGCTGGATTTTGGTGAGCGCCAGTCCAGCGGAGGTCTGGCCACAGGTGCGGGGATTCCTCTCGCAGAATAACCTCGATGTGAGCTATACCGATGCCACTACCGGTATTATTGAATCCGGATGGTTGAAATTTAAAGACGATGAAACCTTTCAGGATAAATATCGCATTCAGATTGAGCAGGGTATTCAACCAGAGACGACCGAAATTCATGTTCGTCACATAAAAGTAGAACGTGATCAACCTCTGCCGGATCCGATCGAGTGGCCGGAAGAATCGATTGATTCGGAGAGAGAGAGCTGGATGGTCGATGAGCTCGCTGGAGTCATTGCCAGCGATACCAGTTCAGGTCAGGCGGCGTCACTTTTGGCTCAAACCATTGGGCTCAGTGATAAGGTTGAATTGACGAAGAGTGGCAAAGAATCGATATTGCGCTTAAACCTTGAGCGAGAGAGAGTCTACGCCACGGTTGGGCATTCATTAACCCAAGGTGGGTTCTCTCTTTGGGAGCAAGACAACGGCAAAGGCGTTTTCTATGTAAATTACCAGCCGGGCAAAGAGCAGGTTGAAGAAGAACCAGGTTTTTGGGGCAAATTATTTGGTGCAGATGCCGACACCGAGGCGACCCCTAGCTATCCGTTAGCTGAACTTCTCGAGCACCTTCAAGCCGAAGATCGCCGTGTATTGCTCGGGCAGGATGCTGGCATTGCCGAAACCTCGCAGCGCCTGGCTGATGCTAACGGTTATCTTGTCTTTTTGAGTCAGAATGTTCAGGCTGGCAACGCCATAGAGGTACGAATTCGCGATGCCTATGGCCAGCAGTTACCTGACAAACAAGCGCGTAAACTTCTGCAGGTTGTTCGTCAAAACTTGATTTGATGAGAAATAATATTGTTAGATGTCGTTATAAATTAGGCGTATAATTGATCTTTTGCTGATGCACAATGAGATTTGTTTCTCTAGGAAGTGGCAGTCGAGGTAATGGCACCCTGATCGAGTCCGGTGACCAACTGGTTTTGGTCGACAATGGGTTCAACCTTAAGGAAATTGCGCGGCGGTTGGCCAACGTTGGCCACTGCCCGGAAGATATCACCGCTGTTTTAGTGACTCATGAGCACGGTGACCATATCAAAGGGGTTGGTCCCTTTGCCCGAAAATTCCAAGTGCCGGTATACATGACCAGAGGTACCTTTCACGGAAGGGACCTGGGACGTATGCCGACAGTGCATTTTATCGAAGGCTTTCAAGCATTTTCCCTGGGAAATCTTACCGTTCGCCCTGTGGCCGTACCCCATGATGCCCGCGAGCCTACACAGTTTGTTTTTTCTTGGCGCAATCTTCAGCTTGGTATTCTCACAGATCTTGGCAGTATCAGTGAGCATGTATGGCAAAGTTACTGCGACTGTGACGCGATGTTGCTGGAATCCAATCATGATTTGGAAATGTTGGCTCAGGGGCCCTATCCAGACAGTTTGAAGCGCCGGGTCGCTGGGGATTGGGGGCATTTGAATAATGAACAAGCTGCAGAAATGTTAGGCAGGATGCGTCGCCGGCGATTACACAAACTTGTTGTTGGGCATTTAAGTCAGCAGAATAATTGCCCGGATATCGCTCGCCAAGCGTTATCTGAGCCGCTGGGCTGGCTGGAGGAGGTGTTTTTCGCCTGTCAAGAAGAGGGGAGTCAGTGGATGTCGGTGGCGGATTGATCATTTGGGTAAATGATTTATCCACAGAAAAGAAATCGCTTGACTTGGAGGGTGAAACCGGTAATTAGTTTTTCTGATGGTCAGCTCTTAATACATATAAGTAGCTGAAAACAATTAAAAAATTGTTAAGTGTCTGGCAAAGTCAAATGGTTTGACGAGAATAGGGTGGAGACATCTTCGAGGCATTTATTCTTGTAGTGTCAACAGAGTTATCCACAGAAAAGCTGAGCTTAAATGAATTGCATGGAATTTAGTATAGACGGCTCAGGTAAGTTTGCAGAAATTTCTGACAAAAATTGGCGCAGTATCATCTGGTGTTGGTTTTTGTGCCATTGGCAATAAAAGTGAGCACGACTATTCTTTAAGTAGTTTTTGCGTGCGTACGAAAACAACAGGTTAGCGTAAGGAGATGAATGTGGACGAGCGGCGTCGTTTTGAGAGGAGGCCGACCTCAATCCGAGTTGAGATGACACATCCGGCATTTGGAACCATTGTTGGTTTTGCGCGGGACATTTCAGATGGCGGTGCGTCCGTATTGATTGAGAATTATCAGATTCCTCCGGTTGGCACTGTTGTGGCAGTGCGTTTCCGTAAAGTCGTTGGCCCGATTAATGAAGAGCCGGTCAACATGCAAATTATGTATAACCACCGAAATGTCGTTGGATTAATGTTCAATGGTGGGCAGCAAGCCGCATTTTAGTCACGCAGAAACTACGACCTGAGTTAGTCTATCAACCAAATTGAGGGCTAAAGGGAGGCTCTGGGTAACCCTGGTGATCTTGGCATTTGGGTAGTCTTGCGTGCCTCCATTACGGGATGTCATTTGTCCGGTTGGAAAATACCCTCGCCCTTATTCATTCCTATCATTGATTTTGCCGGCAGTGCTCTGGCAGTTCTACGTCACCTTTAAAGTCACTCATTAGTTGCAAAGCATCGCGGCAGTCCAGCTGCGTATTTTGACGAAGGTTGAGTGATTTAAGGTGTGCAAGTTGAAGTATTTCTGGCGTTGAAATTAAGCGATTATCTTCAAGGTGCAAAACCTCTAACTTGGGAAGACGCGACACCAAAGATACGTCAGCTAACTGGTTGTGAGATAAATCCAATTCTTTTAACCGCATAAAAATATTTAAGCCTTCTAATGACGCGATGCCGGCATGAGAGCATCGCAACCTTTCTAGTTGTTCCGGAGCGGTTATGTTGCCTTCTTCAATATGTTGTGCAATACAGCGCCGTAAAGAAGGATCTTTAATCTGATAGTCTTGAAAGAGGGGCGGCGGTGTATAGACGACATTTTCGTTTACGGTCACTTCGTAATGGGAGCAGGCGACCAACAGGCCGCATATAAATGGCAGGAAACTGTACTTCTTGAGTGTAAAGAATTTCAAATAATTTATCCTCAACGCCGTGGAAAAGAGGTTTCTTCAGTTTCCGCTGCGTACTACATCTGTTAACAAGATCTTTTGCGCCGCTTTTTACGGTCAATATGGCCATTCAGAAACTATTCATATGATGAAATGGATCATGGCCACCAAGGCGTAATTATATAGCGCCAAAACGTCGCTAATGGAACTATATTAAAAGCGAAACAATCAAATTTGAGAGAATGCAGAAGTAGGAGTACTGGAATGAAACATATCGTTGCGACTCTCGCATTAACCAGCTTGGTGTTAGCTGGGTGTACAACGACGGACCCCTACAGCGGGGAACAAAAAAATACCAATACGACGAAAGGCGCAGCGATTGGTGCTGTCGCTGGCGCGGTGATTGGCGCGACTACGGCGAGTAAAAAAGATCGTGGCAAAGGGGCGATTACCGGTGCCATCGCGGGTGGCGCGATCGGGGGTGGTGTCGGTGTCTACATGGACAGGCAGGAAGAGGAATTACGTGCACAACTGCAGAACACTGGCGTCAGTGTGGTCCGCGAAGGCGATAATCTCCGCCTGGTTATGCCTGGAAATATTACCTTTGCCAGTGGCAAGAGTGATATTCAAGCGAGTTTTTACGGCACACTGGATTCTGTCGCGCAGGTATTGAGGGAATACAGTAAAACAGCTATCCGAATTTCTGGGCATACTGATTCCACAGGGGGCGCAGCGTTAAATCAATTGCTGAGCGAATCCAGAGCAGAAAGCATCAAAAACTATTTTTTGCAAAAGCAGATTGCTGCCGCACGGATAGAGACCATCGGGTATAGTTTTAACCGACCCATTGCCAGCAACGATACAGCGGCTGGCCGTGAGCAAAACCGCCGCGTCGAATTGGAATTGATCCCAATTTCTTCTCAGGTTTAGTACTGATACTCAAGCAACTGTCACCATGTGTGGCGTGGTGACTGATAGATAGCGGTGGTAAGGGCGGCCAGTTTCAGCGAAACTGGCCGTCAATAGAGTCGCACCCACATCAATTCAAATGAAGATTTCTCCCAGCGCCGAGCCGGTTATCGGAGTTCGGTGTAACAATCCAGAACAATTTTCTCGATCCGTTGTTTTGGCTGAGACACTCTCCGTTCCACACTTTTCCGATGAGCAGCCTCCTAGCGAGATTGAGTCGGGCTTCCTCGTAGAATTTAATCCAGACGGCGTGCGCTTGCGACCCATGTGGAAAGGGGCTCCAAATCCGTTGCAGGTGTCCTTCGATAGTGGCAAAAATGCTCATCGACGGCAATATGGCGGCGGCAGCGGTCAATCCTTAGCTAAGGCGACAGGCCTCGCTCAACGTCGGGATCTAACAATACTCGATGCGACGGCGGGACTGGCTCGAGATGGGTTTGTCATGGCATCCCTGGGAGCGAAAGTCATTCTTTGCGAGCGGTCTCCGGTTGTTGCGGAATTGGTCGTCGATGGGCTGCGCCGAGGTCTGCTTGTGGCGAAAGATCGCGGTGACCAAGACCTCGTTGATATTTTAAGTCGGATGCAGTTCTTGCAAATGGACGCTCGTACAGCTCTGGCAGGCGAGTCTTCTCCTATTGACGCTCCAGACGTGATCTACCTAGACCCTATGTTTCCGGAGAGCAGTAAATCTGCCTTGGTCAAAAAAGACATGGCACTCTTCCATCGCTTATTAGGTGATGATGATTTGGGAGATTGCCTGCTGCAACCTGCGCTGGATCTCGCTGTATATCGGGTGATTGTGAAGCGTCCTCGCAAAGCTCCCCCGCTGGATAATTGCCCGCCAAGTTTTGAATTGACCGGTAAATCTGGAAGGTTCGATATCTATACAAAGCGAAAACTTCGTTAATCTCGTGACCCTCATTGGCATGGATATCGCTAATTATGACGTTTTCTGTGTCAAAAACTCGCCGTTTGGCGCGAAAATGACCAGAAAACGGAGAAAAGTACACTATAATGACGGTAGGCACGGAAACATGTCTGTTAGTGGCAGGAGCTCTCCCGCGCTAAATTCGACATAGGTGCCTTGGTGCTCGGTTGGTTTTTTTCGGGGGAAAAGTTATCAACCAGTGCCCGAGCATCGGGGGTCAAACTTCTGATTCCCATTGTCAGCGGACGATATTTAGGTTATTCATAGTTATAAACAATAACAATTCTTGCGGTGGGTTGGGTTCATGCTCTTTCGATACCGCGATAACGTGAGGAATATCCATATGAAACCAGAGCAGCTGATTAATCACATTCGTGCAGAAAATAATCATTTGGTTGCCTTGTATGCCCAGGGCGCTTCCGGACAAACGGAAGTTGGCGAAAAGCTGGATGGTATTGGTCTCAGCGGGCAGCAACGTGAACAGGTGGTGTCACTGATACGGAGTGTGGTTGAAGAGTCTACCTATCATCTTATCTGTCTTTTAGAAGGCATGGAGACCGAAGAGCACAACATGGTGCGCATCCTTGATGATCAGGGCAACCTTCTTTCCGGCAAACTCGATGAGTTATTTTTTGAAGAAGTTTTGCGATAGTTTCTATTTGGTGAGGCTGGCTGCTTAGATCCAGCCTTTACCTTATTGGCAGCCCTCCCAAGTCATATCTCATCCAATATTGCCATTGAGCTCAGATCTTAAATCTGTCAAATTCATGAAATAAGGGTTTCATAGCCGCTCATGAAGGAGGCAGACATGGGGATTCGAGAAATTACTCATCCACTGGTGAAGGACAAAGTTGGAAGACTGCGCCAAGACGGAATCAGTACCAAAGATTTTCGAGAGTTGGCTGGAGAAATCGCCACCTTGCTGACTTATGAGGCAACGCGTGATTTGCCTCTGCAAAATCAAAGCATCACTTGCTGGTCAGGACCGGTTGACGTACAAAGTCTTCCCAAACCGGAAGTCACTATAGTACCTATTCTCCGAGCTGGTCTCGGAATGCTTAACGGCGCTCTTACTATTTTACCCGAAGCTCATGTAAGTATGGTGGGGCAGGTGCGTAATGAAGACACTCTCGAGGCATCCACTTATTTGAAAAAACTGGTTGATTGCCTCGACAGGAGGCTGGCGCTGATTGTTGATCCGATGCTTGCAACCGGGGGTTCTCTTATTTCCACTATTGATCTACTAAAAGATTCCGGTGCGACGCAAATTAAGGCGCTCGTGCTTGTTGCAGCCCCTGAAGGAATCAACGCCGTAAGCGCGAAACATCCAGATGTAGAAATTTATACCGCAGCTATTGATGAGCGCTTGAATGATAAAGGGTATATCCTTCCCGGTCTGGGAGATGCCGGAGATAAAATTTTCGGTACGCCTTCTGGGAATTAACTTAGCCGCCGATGCAGCCGTTATGATGCGATCTCGCGAGACAGGTCGAGGGTGTTTAAAAGCTGTGGCTTGTGAACGCCGTATCCCTGAATTTTATCGATACCCAGGTCACGCAACATTGAGATGATGTCTTCGTTCTCTACAAATTCTGCGATCGTTTTCATTCCGATGAAATGCGCTAACTGGGTAATGGAGGCGACCAAAGCCTGGTCCGTTTTGTTTTCCAATATGTTGCGAATAAAGACACCGTCGATCTTCAAAAAATCTGCCGGTAACGCCTGAATATATGCATAAGAGGACTGGCCGGTGCCGAAATCATCAAGAGCGATTTTACATCCGAGACGTTTCAGGGCGGCGATGAGTTGCTGCGCATTTTCTAGGCTATTCACTGCAGCAGTTTCTGTGACTTCAAAACAGAGTTTTCGTAGAGGTAATGTCGACGCCCGTAATCGCCCTAATAAGTAGCGATGAAAATTTGGGCTGTCCATCGATGCGCCGGAAAGATTAATCGATAAACCGTCCAACTGGTTTAAATATTCTGAATGCTGCTCCATCCAATCCAACGTATGATTGACAACCCACTCGTCAACTTTGGCAATACGATGGAAACGCTCGGCAGCTTCGATAAGAACGTCGGGGGGACAGAGTTTACCATTGTCATCCTTAACGCCAAGCAGAATTTCATAGTGAGATAGACTGTCTCCACTGTTTACAGGGCGAATTTCCTGGCAGCGTAAGCACAGCAGTGAGTCAATATCTGAATCGATTTTCTGAATCCAACTAAGAAGCTCGTTTTCACGTCGTTGATCACTGTCATCATCATTGTATTCCACTACGCGGTTGCGTCCGGAATCCTTAGCTTTTTGACAAGCGAGCTGAGCTTTACGAAGTATTGAGTCAACGGTATCGCTGCGAGGCAGCATTTTTGCCACACCAATACTGATGGTCGCTTTAATTTCGTAGCTGTCGTCCACAAGAGAGTTGTCGGCAACTTGCTCTCGAATTTTCTCGAGATTGTAGCGAATGGCTTCAAGCGGTAATCGTTTGAAAACGAGGCCGAATTCATTGCCGCCAATTCGCGCGCAAATGGTGTTGTTTTCCAGCATCGGTTTCATCAATTCACTGATGTGGACCAGTACTCTGTCTCCAGCCATGCTTCCAAAACTGTGGTTAATCAGTCGGAATTGGTCAACGTCCACAAAGGCAACATAAGAATCTGTTTTATGCTGGATCGCCTCAGCCAGTGTGCGCTCGACCAAGTGCTCAAATTCCTGGCGGTTGAGTAGGCCTGTTAGAGGGTCAACACTTCCCTGACTGGAGATGTCTTCGCAAGCGGAAGAAACCACTTGTGTGAGGCTGCGTTCAAACAATGTTGTTTTTTTCGCGTCGACCAGCTGAAGTTCGTTTTTGCCGGCTCGGGCAACGAGTTCTTCCAGAGCGAGATCCATTTCCTCCATACCGTGCGCGCCGATAAACACAAATCGGTAGCAATCTTCTCCCTTCCACGCCAAGCGCATACGAACGTTGCCCGTCGAAGTACGTATGTCGACCCAATCCCCCACATTAATCTGATGGGCCAGATCAATGTTGACGTCATCTGCCAATGTTGCTGGCGCACCTAATTGCGTGATTTCGTGACTGCCTTCTCCGGTCCATTGGTAGTCGCCTATCTCAACCCATTCAAACTGCCTGGGAGGGTAGAGCAGATGCTCACCGAGCTTTTCTAATATTCGGCTACTGACAGGTCTGCCGAGTTGCATAAGCTCTTCTGAAACCATTTCCAGCCAGGCTGGCACCTCTTTTCTAAAATCTTGTAGGCAGTCTTCGACACTTGGGAAAATGCTGCCCCCAATCCAAAATAAGAGTCGGTCAATATCTTCAAGCGCATAAATGTAGTCGGAGCTATCAGCACCTTCGTGCAGTACTGTCATCACGAGATAATCGCGCCAACCTGCCTCTTCGAGAAACTCATATAAAATTTTAGGAATCTTTCTATTGCCAATGCGATCCGCCAGATCGGTGATCACTCGGTAGCGAGCATTCGCGAGTTTTTGTCGACCGTTGTTATCATTGGCGATGCGCTCCGCTTTGCGCTTGAACAGAATCTCTTGCCGTTGAAGCTGTCGTTCCAGCTCTTGCAGAAGTTCGGAGAAGGTTTCACTGCTGCCGTGAAAGTTTTCAAGTGCGAGTTTACTGAAGCGGTTGACAAAGCGTTCTACCGAGTCGTCATTGCTGGTCCCTGTCAATTCCAATTGTTCAAGCCGGTTAAAGAAATGGCGAACAGGATGACTTGTGTTTGAATAAATTTCAGGATCAAGTAAGGAGATTTTCGCGAGCGCAAGTTGCAGGTTATCGTGGTCTCCTTTCAGTTCTTTTGCTGGCGCCCAGTTTTCAATAACACGAACGAGCAGTTGTTCGCTAAGATCGATGAGCGTGGATTCGTTGGTCGCGAGTGGCAGACTTTGTCCGGCACTTGCCAGTTGAATTTGTACGCGTTCCTGTAACCCTTTGCCATCGTTATGAGGTTGGTCAGCGGTACTGTGCAATTGTTCGATGGCCGAGAGAATATCGCCAACTTCGGAGTAGGCGGGCGCTAGATCTGAGGAGCCCTCACCATCATTTTCGGATTGGTAGAGAGGATTGCGAGCAGAGGCCTCCAATTGTTGTCCATCGAGTGCTGTGGTGCTCAATCGAATCAGTTGACCTAACTGTTCCACGCCTCCAGCGGATAATGGCGGGTTGCCAGAAAAACCGTGTAATGCGTTCGATTGCAGTTGACTGACAGCTCCCTGCAGTTGTTCCACAGCGTTTTGAAGCAGTTGATGGTCAGGAATGCTTTGTGGATCGCAAAGAAAGCCGGATTCATCCACCTGTCCTGCCGTCGAGGATGGTTGGTGGTCAGTGTGCGGAGTCGCGCTTTCCATCGGTGACGCTTTTGATTTGGCAGAGGTATCTGAAGCGGCATCCAGGTGAGGGGGGATAGGAAAGTCTTTTGTCTCATCTCCGGAATTGCTGGCCGTTTGATCCGGCGTGGTCGCGGCTGTATGACGTGGATTGGCTGAGTTGATGTCCAGCCTGCCGGCTTCTTTCAGAAAGCTCTTATAGAGATTGCTGAGGGATGTGGCCAAGCTCGTCCCTAGGCGTTTGTAGAGCATACGACGAGGAAATACAGGCCACTCCCGTAGATCCATTTGTTGGTTTAATGCTGAAAAGAATGGACCGGGCGCGCAGGGCAAGTGTTTGGTGTCCGGAAAATCTGCACCTAAGCGGCGAAATAATCGCTTGAGGTGGTACAGCTCGTCTTCCAGTGCATTTTCAAGTCGAAGTTCTGCCGTATTTTGTGCCAGCCAGGTTTCGAAATCCTCCTTGTCAACCAGCGACAGATGATCGGCATCCAGTAGATTGTTGTCGATGGACTGGCCTTCTGCCGTTGGTGGATTGATTGCCCGGCTCAGTTGCTCTACCAAAGCATGACCTGTTGCTGTCGCGACAGCATTCATGTTGGTAAGCAGGAAATTCTGAAAGAGGTCCACCTCGGCGTTCTGACTGTTGGTCATAGCCGATGTTTCTTGGGCAAAAAGGTCCTGTCCTGTTTCCGTAAAGATCTGTGATAGGGAGCGGCTAACCTGTTCTAGGGTTTCTGCGGCAGCTGCAGTCAAAAACTGTCCCAGCAGTGGGTGTGGGGCTGTTCTGCGGTTGGCGGAAGCAATGACTTTGTCATAATACGATGAGAGCTGCAGGAGGCTCTTGATGTCGGTACGTCGATAGTCGAGAAACTGTAGGCCTAGTGCCCCGGCCCCTCGAAAGCGAATCTCGCTCGTAATCTGTATATTTTTAGGTTTTCCATCCTCCATCACGCGAATAGATAGAGGAAGTTTGCGACCAATATTCAGCTTGGCGCCATGATCACTGCCTACGATATCGACCAACATTCCACCAGGGCAGGAATTTCTAACCATACAACCAATATCCCCCTCTGGCGCCAGCAGTAATGCCTGGTGCTCGAAAGGGACACGTGGATGTGTTCGGCGGTTGGTTACAGATTTATCCATGCAAACAACTAGGCCACTCCTGGCGTTCAATGTGTTGGGATATCAACCCTAAGTGTAGAAGATGACTGGAGTTATCGTGTTATACGGCCTTCACAAAATTGCCAACATCTATCTTCAAAATGGCACCAATTTCTTTAATTTTGACAATTTTTTGTCACATGACCAGAAAAAGAACACATGTATGGTTTTTGTGGTTGAGTTTCTGTGTGCGCGCTTGCTCGGTAGTTCCGGAGTGATGTATTCGATTGCTGGGCGAAACGTCGGCGCAAAACGTATGTATGTGTCTGTTTATTGAGTGGAAGTTGGGGCCAAAGTACATGTTTTCAAAATGGCAGTGGATACTCGTTCAGCTGTTGCGTGCGCTCTGGGTACGAGCAACGCTATTTGCGTTGGCCGCCGTCGTAATCGTGTTGCTCGCCATTCCTTTACAAACGCTGATTGCCGAGCCGCTACCCTTTAACATTGGTAGTGATGCGGTGGGCCAAATACTCGATATTCTGGCGACCAGCATGCTAACGGTTACTACATTTTCACTCAGTGTGATGGTGACCGCCTACGGCGCGGCCAGCAACAGTGTGACACCGCGAGCCACGCAATTGGTGAAGCAGGACTCCACCAGTCAAACCGTCTTGGCCACTTTCCTCGGGACGTTCTTGTTCAGTCTCGTGGGGATATTGGCATTGAGTACCGATGTATACACTGAGGGAGGGCGATTAATTTTATTCATCGCCACCTTGGGTATCATCCTGCTTATCGCCGTGACCATTCTTCGCTGGATAGAGCATTTATCCCTGCTTGGTCGGGTCGGAGAGACGGCTCGGCGCGTTGAAGAGAAAGCCAAAGACGCGCTCCAACAAAGGATCGACTATCCGGCATTGGGAGCCAATATTTTAGAATCCGATACGGTTCCTTCTAACGCTGCACGAGTGTACGGAGACGGTGTGGGATACATTCAACATGTCGATTTGGTTGCGTTATCGGATATCGCAGAAAAGCACGAAACCGATATTTATGTGCTTTGCCCTGCAGGCACTCTGATTCATCCTGCGCGACCACTGGCTTGGTATGTCGGCGATAAAAAAGAAGCCGTTATGACGGTTATTCGCGACGCTTTCACCTTGGCGGACGGACGCTCTTTCGATCAGGATCCGCGATTTGGCTTGATTGTACTCAGTGAGATTGCGTCTCGAGCCTTATCTCCTGCGGTAAATGATCCTGGCACGGCGATCGATATCATTGGTCGTCAATTGCGTTTAATGATGATGTTGGTTCGTACGCCGGAAGCTACAGAGTCATCAGAGCTGCGCTACCCTCGCATTTATTTACCCGCTCTGGATACGCGAGACCTTTTTGACGATTGTTTCCTGCCCATCGCTCGCGATGGTGCTGGTTTTATTGAAGTTCATATGCGTTTGCAAAAAGCTCTGGTTGCATTGAGTCAGTCTGGAGATCCCGGATTGGCCGCAACAGCTGCTCGTTATTCAGAGCTGGCTCTGCAGTTTGCAGAGCAGGGGCTTGGGCAGGATCGAGAGCTAGAGGTATTAATAGAGATACGGAGTCAGCTAAAGGCAGTTGCTTAATGTTCAGGCTGGTGGCCGGCTAACGGCGCCGGTATGATGGCGGGCCTTTGGGCAATCCAATGGCTCGGACTTTCAAGGTTCGGTTACACGTTTTAGGGGAAAAAGTATGTTAATGGCGCTCGCCGCGATCATCGTCGGGTTTATTTTACTGGTTTGGAGTGCGGATCGCTTCGTGGATGGTGCCGCGGCAACCGCTACCCATGCGGGAATGCCCAGTCTGCTGGTCGGTATGGTTATTGTAGGTTTCGGCACGTCGGCGCCTGAAATGGTTGTTTCAGCTATGGCCGCAGCGGATGGTAATCCTGGTTTGGCCCTGGGGAATGCTCTGGGTTCAAACATCGTTAATACGGGCTTGATTCTGGGAATCACTGCCGTGTTTGTTCCTCTGCTGGTGAACTCCAAAATTGTCCGCAAAGAACTACCGCTGCTGTTGGCGCTGGGTTTTCTGCTCGGCTGGTTCCTGCTTGATGAGCAGCTTATGCGTTGGGAAGCGGCGGTCTTACTGGCGGGCTTTTTTATCGTAATCGGCTGGACGGTAATCTCTGCGTTGCGGGCAGAAAATGACCCCTTAGCGGCAGAGATGGAAGATGAAGTTGCGAGCCACGCCATGCCATTGGGGCGAGCAATCTTCTGGTTGGTCGCCGGATTGGTGGTGCTCATCATTAGCTCACGGATTCTGGTTTGGGGAGCCGTCAATATTGCGGCCACGCTCGGTGTTAGCGACCTCATCATTGGGCTAACCATCGTTGCTCTGGGAACATCGCTGCCGGAATTAGCGGCGACGATTATCGCTGCACGCAAAGGTGAGCATGATATTGCTGTCGGCAATGTGGTTGGTTCCAACATGTTCAACTTGTTGGCCGTAGTAGGCATTGCCGGGGTTATTCAACCTCTAGAACAGTTGGATCCTGCGGTACTTACTCGGGACTGGACGTCCATGATGGTTCTGATTGGCGCCTTGTTGATCATGGGGATCGGCTGGCGAGGCCAGGGGCGTATTAATCGTTATGAGGGCGGTTTATTGGTTATTGGTTTTACCGTATACAACGTCTACCTTATTCGATCTGTACTTGTGGGAATGGCCTGATCCCAGGCCATTCGTTCAGGCTAAACAGCGTTAGGCCGTTGGTAGTTGCAACGGCCAAAACACCAACAGTATCAATAACGTGATGGCGCCGATGAACAGGTTCATCGGGACGCCGACTTTAAGAAAGTCCCGAAACCGATATCCGCCTGGCCCGTACACCATTAGATTGGTTTGGTAGCCCAAAGGCGTCGCAAAGCTTGCAGAGGCAGCCATCATAATGGCGAAGACGAAGGGCTCTGGATTGAGCCCGGCTTTCGTTGTCATTTCCAGCACAATCGGCAACATCAGGACGGCGGCAGCGTTGTTGGTGATAATCTCTGTCAGGATCGATACTGCAATATAAGTTAGTATCAGCATCAGCCAGCCTTTACCTGCACTTGCCGTAACAATGTGTTCCGCGACAAAGGCTGCAACACCGGTATTTTGCAGTGCAGCGCCCAGTGCGAAAGAGGCTGCGATCGTCACAATTACTTGTAAGTCTAAGCTTTTTTCCGCTGTTGCCAGGCTACAGCAACGCAATACGATCATTGCGCCGGCGCCAATTAAAGAGGCGTCTAACATGCTGATCCAATCAAATCCTGCGGCCGTGACAACGGCAATCAGAATGATCCAGGACAACCAGGCTCGCTCGTGCCTTGGCGATTCAGTATCCAGATCATTGACCAACAGAAAATCGCGGGCGTGCCGTTGGCGACTGACAAAGGCTGGACGAGCTTCAAGTAATAGAGTGTCACCCGCTTCAAGAACGATGGTTCCGAGATTGCCAGCAATACGCTCGCCATTGCGAGCTACGGCAAGGACTGCGGCACCATAGCGATCGCGAAAGCGGGCATCGCGAATAGCGTGACCAATTGCATCACAATGGGGAGACACCACCGCCTCAACCAGGCGTCTCTCCGGGCGAGCCCCGGCGAGCGGTTGGGTTTCTCCATCATCTGGGGATGGCACGATACCGTTGATGCGCAACAAATCAGAAATCGCCTGGGTATCGCCGGCGAATACCAAGCGATCCCCTCCCGCCAGACGCTCTTCCGAAGGGACTGCAGTCACTATGCTGTCACCCCTGACGATTTCAACCAGGTATACGCGCTTGAGATTACGCAGTCCGGCCTGTTGGACACTTTTGCCCACAAGGGGACCGTTGTGGGCGACGGTAACCTCAAGGGTAAATTCACGTAAATTGCCAAACGCTTGGCGGTCGTCTCTGTCTGGAAGCCAGCGGGGGAACAGCACCCACATAAATGCGAGTCCGGCGAGTGCGACGGGTAAGCCTAACAGTGTGATGTCGAAAAGCCCGAAACCTTCACCACCGGTCAGAGTTTGATATTGTCCATTTACGACCAGATTGGTACTGGTGCCAATCAACGTCAGTGTCCCGCCCAGAATAGCGGTATAGCTGAGCGGTATCATTAATTTGGACGTGGGGATATTGATGCGTCGTGACCAGGCGTGGAGCGCAGGAATCATGGTCGCAACGACAGGAGTGTTGTTCAAAAAGCCACTCAGAATAACGATTGGCGCAAAAATTCTGGCTAGGGCACTGCGTACCCCTTTGGGGGTTCCGAGTACGTGGTGAACCAATAGATCAATACCGCCAGAACCGTGGACTCCCGCCGCAACAATAAACATTGCCGCAACCGTAATGAGTCCCGGATTGGCAAAGCCGGCGAGGGCTTCCTCCGGGGAAAGAATGCCCGTTACGCTGAGCAGTGTTAGTGCTGCCATCATAATTAGGTGAGGGCGAATACTACTAAAGATCAGTAGCAGTAAAACGACAAACGTCAGCAGGAGTGAAAACCAGCCTTGCCATTCCACAATAGTAATTTCCTTGAGTGAAAAGATGCGCGATAGTAAAAGAAAAACGGTCGCTTAGATATGGAAATAATTTGATCGTTTGTTGGCGGAAAAGTGTCAGTGCTGGTCGGAAAAAAACTGCACAATGCGGCTTATGATCATGCGCACCTGAGCTAACATAGCGATTAGAAAACCGCTGCCACCGATGGCTAGACCGGCGAGTAGGATGACTTCCTGACGAGTGGAGGGTGGGACATACTTGAGATCGAGAAAGATAATGACGGCGCCGGTAAAAAACAGGGCTGCCCCGAGACGAAACTGCTTGAAGACAACATTCAGAGAAACAGAGTAGTGATTACGGAGCAATTCTACCCAGCGATTTTCAGCCATGATCAGTCCGCTTGCCAGCGATCGGCGGCTTGTTGATCAGACGCTTTTGCATCGACCCAGCGAGAGCCATCTGGTGTTTCCTCACGCTTCCAGAAAGGTGCCTTTGTCTTTAAAAAATCCATCAAATACTCGCACGCCTGAAACGCATCACCACGATGAGCGCTGGTGACACCGACAAAAACTATCTGATCGGTAGGGTGTAGCTGGCCAACACGGTGAATGATTCGAATACGATCCAGAGGCCAGCGGGATTTTGCCTGCTCGCAGATATCCGCCAGCGCCTTTTCGGTCATTCCGGGGTAATGTTCCAGAAACAATCCATAGACGTCACTGCCATCATTGAGGTCTCGCACCAACCCTGTGAAGGTAACTAGCGCGCCAATTTGAGGCGCATCCACTCGCAGTGCCTGCGTCTCCTCTGCGATATCAAAATCCTCAGTTTGTACACTGATCATAGATCATCAGCCTCCTGTCACTGGTGGAAAGAACGCAATTTCTTCGTCACCCGTGAGCGCTTGTTGCCAATTCGCAACCTGTTGATTGACCGCCACCAATATCCCATCATCTGCCAGAGCCTGTTGCCACTGGGGGCCTCGTTGCTGTAACCAGTTTCTTAATTCCTGAGTGTCTGTAACGGAAACAGGCAGTGTCAGCGTTTCTTCTCCAATGTTCAGTTCTTCTCGCAATCGAGCAAAATAACGTAGAGTGATCATGCGTGAGATTCCGCTTGCCAGTGGCCAGAGCGACCGCCTATTTTTTCCAATAACTGCACATCGGTAATTCGCATCCCCTTGTCAACGGCTTTGCACATGTCATAAAGGGTTAACGCCGCGACAGATGCTGCGGTTAAGGCTTCCATTTCCACGCCCGTTTGGCCGCTGAGTTTGCACGTGGCGGTGATGACAACGCGCTGGTTGGCGGCGTCTGCTGTGAGATCGACTTCAATACCGGTAAGCATTAAAGGATGACAGAGGGGGATGAGGTCGGAGCACTTCTTCGCGGCTTGAATGCCGGCAATACGAGATACGGCAAAAACGTCGCCCTTTTTCATCTCTCCCGCGCTGATTTGTGCGAGGGTCTCCGGCTTCATCTGCACGATGGCCTGGGCGGTTGCAGAGCGACCGGTGGTCGGTTTGGCACCGACATCCACCATGTGGGCTTCGCCCTGTTCGTTGAGATGGGTTAGTGTATCCATGGCTATCTTTCGCGATCAAATCACTATGATAGCCGTTTCCGTTAAAGGCGTTAACCGCTGCGGTGTTGAGCCGTACGATGTCGGGATCGGAATCTGATGTTAGGGCGTTACAAGATTCTCGAGTAACGGTTGCTTGTTTCTGGTTGCAGATACGCATCGAAAGCCATACAGATTCGTCGTATTAATGGGCGCCCGTAACGGGTTACAGCGATGCCTGTTGCGGTTTTCTGCACTAGGCCATCTGCCATCATGGGCTCCAGAGATTTTAATTCTGTAGAAAAATACTCATTAAAATCAATATTGTAGGCATTTTCTATAGGGGCGTAGGGGAGCTCGAAATTGCAGATCAGCCGTGTAATTACCGCTCTTCTCAGTTGATCGTCACTGTTGAGCTGTAAGCCTTTGCTGATCGGTAATCGCTGGCTCGAAAGGGCTTGGGTGTAGTGACCTATATCCTTGTGGTTTTGCATATAAATGCTGTCAATGGCGCTGATGGCCGAGGGACCAAAAGCAATAAGGTCACAATCGCCGTGGGTGGTATAGCCCTGAAAGTTTCGATGCAATTTCCCCTGGAGCTGCGCCACGGCGAGAGTATCATCCGGGCGTGCGAAATGGTCCATCCCGATATGGACATAACCTGCATCCGTCAGGCGTTGAACGCTGTCTTCCAGTATTTGTAGTTTTATGGGAGCGGGGGGAAGCTCGCCGGCGCAAATTTGTTTTTGTGTTTTAAACAAGTGTGGCATGTGGGCGTAATTGAACAGTGAGAGACGATCTGGGCCCAGTTCAATAACGGTGTCCAAGGTGTCCCGAAAGCTTCTGGCGGTCTGACGTGGCAAGCCGTAAATCAGATCTAAACTGATAGACTGAAACCCCAAATCCCTGGCTGTATCGCACAGTTGGCGAACTTCGCTCGCGGAATTGTAGCGATTCACGGCTTCTTGGACGCGCTTGTCAAAGTCTTGAACGCCCATGCTCAGGCGATTGAATCCCGCGTCACGCAGCGCCTGAAGACGATTGACAGGTAGCCTGCCTGGATGAACTTCTATGGAAAAGTCCCTGCTATCGTCGTCTGTCAGGTTGAAATGCCGACCGATTTCCAGCATCAGGTCGGTGATTTCAAGGTCTGTCAAATAGGTGGGTGTACCTCCGCCGAAATGTAATTGATTGACTGGCCGCTTAGAGTCAATAAGATCCGCTTTGAGGGCTAGCTCTTGATACAAAACCTGTAGATATGCCACGCTGCGTTGACGGTTCGCAGTCACGATTTTATTGCAACCACAGTAATAGCAAATGGTGTCACAAAAAGGGATATGGATGTACAAAGAGAGTGGCGCAGCGCGTTGGTTAGAGCGTAGACAGGCGGCGTGAAACTGATCCACTGAGAAGTCTTCAATAAACTGGGGGGCCGTCGGGTAGGAGGTATAGCGTGGACCCGCCTGGTCGTAGCGGGCAATAAATTCGGGCCGGGGACGGACAGTATTCAGCATTTTGTGGGGCTCGGGTAAACTATAGGTCAGGTTGCCACTATAAATGGGTGGTTCCGTCGGCCTTTTGACGTGTATCAACCGCGCGCCAACTCACAGCGTACCATCGATCAAGGCTGGGAGGCGCATTCGACATCATTTCGGGAGAGAGATAATGAGTTCTCTGCAGGACCAATTGTTAAAAGCAGGATTGGTCGATAAAAAGAAGGCCAAACAGGCCAGCAAAGATAAGCGCAAGGCGAGCAAGGTGCAGCGCAAATCCAGTCAGCCTGTTGTTGATGAGGTCAGTGAACAGGTCCAGCAGGCACGTGCAGAAAAGCTGCAGCGGGATCGTGAGTTGAACGCCCAGCGTCAACTTGAAGCCGATCGCAAAGCCATTGATGCGCAGATTCGACAGTTGGTTGAGCGCAATCGAATCGCCCGTAAAGGTGGAGAGCTTGCCTACAATTTTGCTGATGGCAAAACGGTTAAGAAGATTTTTGTCACTGCTGAGCAACAAACAGCGTTAACGCGCGGCCGCTTAGCCATTGTTCGTATGGCGGATGATTACGAACTGGTTCCAGCACCGGTTGCCGATAAAATCGCAGAGCGCCGAGAAGATAGGGTTATCTCAGTGGCGCCATCGTCGGATACATCCGATGACGACGATTACTATGCACAATTCGAAATTCCCGATGATCTGATGTGGTGAAAGAAGCTGGGGCGGCTTGCCATGGGGTTAACGCCCCAGCAGCTGCTTTAGCTCGCTTTTAAGGCTTGATGGAATCATGTTTCGTAAGCGGTTACGCAACTTGTGCCGAGCGTAGACATACCTCGCCCTCGGGCCGGCAAAGATAATTTCCAGATAGTATCCCGGTGCTGATTTCCCGACCTTGTAGGCTCTCTTTGCAATACAACGAAACTCCTTGTTGGGAAAGGTAGAGATTCGGAATCGACGCCGTATGTTTTGCCACATCTGCTCCCTCTGCTGGTGTGTGTTTAGCCTGTTAATTTCTCTACGGCGAGTGGGCTTGCAAGGATCCAAAGGGTTAGTGCAATAATAGGTATCTGACACGGCGTACTTGTTCATCACATCTTTGCCGAAGAAATTTAGAAACCACCAATCCAGCCCATAGCATGTGGTTGATTCTGGCTCGTATACGTCCATGAAGTCGAGCAGCTTGTCGGTTCTGAATATCGGACAGGTGACCTCGATAAAGTTGACGTAGCGTAAGTCTGTTGCCAGTTGCCGAGTCGTGATCTCGTGGCAGATTTTTCCGTAACGTGAAAACGCCGGCTGTAGCAACCAGAGCTCTTTGTTCGTGGAAATTTCGAATAAAGACGATAGCGCAGTCGGTGTGATAATGATGTCATCATCCGCGACCATGATGGCTTTATAGCGGCCTAATTGCTCTCTGTTCTCGTTGATAACACCTTTTAAGTTTTGAAATTTTGACCCTTTTCGCTCGTCATAAATGTCCGCGTACTCTTGATTAAGGCCAGGAATATCGGAGTAGTTGGTGATCCAGATATCGTAGTTTCGAGGGCTCTGCGCCCACTGTTTTACGTTCGCAGCTTCGCCGGCTGAGGTATAAATCAAATAATCGTTCACTCTTCACCTCTCATGTCGACCTATTTAATGCGGCCGATTTCTGCAAGCACGGTGTACCTCTAACTCGGTGAAAGCCGTGTCATGCTCCTGTTGCCAGCATCTTGTCTACTGCCGGGCACCAGGAAGAGTTTGCTTTGGCATTCCCTGCGTGAGATTAACGTCGCCCAACAAACAGACTCAATTTCTGTGGAGTGCTGAATGATCCGTGCTTTACATATGTTTACGCCAAGTCTGACCTTGAGCTTTGCAGTGAGTTCAATCAAATCGCATTCGTTTTTCGTATTTTCGGGGTATGACGATCTATTCTGATGTAGGAATTATTTCCGCCATTTTTGAAATGGTACTAAGCAATGGTCTTGCCAAGGAGGGACTTTATAAGTCTGGTTTTCGGATTTTATGCGGATTTACTCCTTTGTGGAGGCGTTTTGGCCAGTCTATATTGGCGAAAGGAGTTATCTCGGCGTGAGAGAGTCTGGTTGGCGTTAATAAAATTGCCTGAAAAACGGTTTGCCTTGTAAAACTTGCAATGGAGATTCTTCGTATAGTGTTATGGAACCTTCTATCTAGATGTCAGTCATCGATACCACAGATGTTTTTATGACGGGATTTGTCAGTGAGTCATACATTGCAGATCCTGGCTTAGTCGACTAAGTTTCGAGACATCTGGCTGCATTTTCGACGAAAATCTAGCTGGAAAATCCCTCGTAATTCATATAGTGTTGCGAGCGTTAATCCTAGGACTACATAATCAGGAGTCATAAATGAAACCCATTGTTAAAGCATTGCCGATTGCTGCCCTGATCCTTTTGGCAGGTTGTGCCAGCAATTCACAAATGGATGAAGCCAATTCCAGTGCTCAAGCGGCGATGTCGACTGCTGAGGAAGCTAGCGATGCAGCTGCCAAAGCACAGGCTGCTGCGGAAGAAGCGCTGCAAGCGGCTCAGGCGGCACAAGCAGCCGCTGAAGAAGCTAATGAGAAAATTGATCGCGCTTTCAAGAAGGCGATGGAAAAGTAAGCGTCCTGTCGCTTTAAAGGCGCCTTTGGGCGCCTTTTTTGTTTCTAAATCTTACTGGCTGACACCACTAAGATTCTCCTCTTGTGCGCTCTGCCATACTTACTGACGATTCGCCAGACTGGCTGACAACTTCCGGCAGGCCGGTGGCGGTTTCTACCACTTGGTTTACTTTGTCCCAATCGATTTCGATATCCTTGCGCCCCTCAGTTGCAGCAACAATAGCTTTAACCGCACTGTTTACTGGGCTATAGCCATTTGACTCTTCCATTTCCAGGGCTCTGTGAGCCTCAAGATAAAGCTCGCCATTGTGCCAGCCTACTTTCACTCGCTGATTAACAAACAATACAGGCGTATTGTTTGGTGTCTGCAGTGTCAGGTCCCGAATATCTTTGGGATACATGCGGATGCAGCCGTGCGTTACTTGCATCCCAATACCGAATTTCTTATTGGTTCCGTGAATGAAGTAGCTGGGAATGTCTAACACAAGGATATACTCCCCAAGAGGGTTATCCGGGCCTGGCGGAACCACGCGCGGTAGTGGGTCGCCTCGATCGGCATGCTCCTGTCGAATGGTTTCTGGCGGATACCAAGTCGGGTTCTCCGCCCGGCCAACAACTTTGCTCGTGGTTAAAGGTGTGCTCCACTCACCCCGGCCAACGCTGATTGGGTAGACAGTAACAGAGGCGGGCATCAGACGCGTCCCTTTCTGAAAGTGGTAGAGGCGCATTTCCGGGATGTTGACGACAATACCTTCGCGAGGAGCATCTGGCAGTAATGTCTGCATTGGGAGTGTGACAGGTGTGCCTGCTCCCGGCATCCAGGCGTCGACGCTGGGATTTGCCGATTTCAACAGGTTGTAGCCCATTTTAAAGCGTTCCGAGATGTCGATCAGCGTCTCAGAATCGCTTGAACGAGTGATCAGGTTTTTACCAACCAACCCCTGACTTTCTGCGGGAATGGGATATCGCTGTGCCGCCAGGGCGGGTGTCGAAAGGCTGGAAAGCAACAGGCAGCTTGCGAATAGAGTTGAAAGCGTTTTATTCATAGATTTTCCGGTGTCACAAAGTGGTGCGAGCCGTCGTTGAGTAGCGTTAGGGCAAAATATCGATTGGTGTCCCAGGTTCGACGGCGAGCCATATTCTATCCATTTGTTTATTGGTAACGGCGATACAGCCATCGGTCCAATTAAAGGTTTGAATAAACGATGGGGAGAGCTTGTTATCGTTTGGTAGGCCGTGGATCATGATCAAGCCTCCAGGATCGACACCGAGTTGAGCCGCTCTCAGCATGTCGTCTTCATTGGGGTAGGATATACGAATAGATTTATAGAATTGGCTGTCAGGGTTCTTAAAATCCAGGTAGTAGCGGCCTTCAGGTGTGCGTTCGTCACCGACCTGTTGTTTGTGTCCTCTTGGCTTGGGGCCAAGTGCAATCGGAAAGGAATCAAAGGGGATTCCATCTTTGAGCAAGTACAAAATACGCTCAGATTTTTTGACCAGTACACTGTCTGCGAGAATGGGTGCGTCCGCGGCTTTGGCCGAGGTATTGACGGCAAACAGGAGACAGGCAACTAATAGGGCAATATAGCGAAAATTCATTATTTAGTTGCTGATTACATTCAATCTAGGTGGGTTCTGCCGCATAGTCATTGGGGCAACGGGCGCGAGGACTCGATGACATTGCTAACGCTCAATGTGAATAGAATAGTTTCTCAGCGCCCTCTGTGCTTGCTAACCCGACTCAGGAGCCCGAAAAAGAACAATTGCTACCCCAAGTTTTGTGAGTAAACGCTTTGCTCAGCGATCAGTGGTTCTGTCGAAAGTGACGAAAAGCATAATTTGCGCCACTCCAAATGTCTACTGGCTATACGACCATTTCATTGGCAGATTTTATGAGACTTTTAATTTTGATTTAAATTGCCATTGATTGGCGCTGAACGCTGAACGCTGAAGGGAAGGACTGAAGGTTGCAGATGTTCCGGTCAAGAGAGTCCCGGTCAAGTGAGTTCCGGCCAGGCGAGTCCCGGCCGGAAAACTCTGGAAGGACGTTAAAAGATTTCCAGACTGGGAATGGCGATCACAAATTTGCCACCCCATTCACGAATCGCCGCCATCTGCTCGCTGATTTCATTTTTCAGATTCCACGGCAGGATCAGTAAGTAGTCCGGTTTCTCTTCAAAGACTTTGTCGACGTCATAGACAGGGATGCGATTTCCCGGCAGCAGTTTGTTTTGTTTGGAGGTGGCCTTGTCGACGACAAACTGTAGGTGATCCGGACCTACGCCACAGTAGTTCAGCAGGGTAACTCCCTTTGCTGCTGCGCCATAGCCTGCCACGGTCTTTCCTTCACGCTGTGCTTGGATCAAAAATGACCAGAGACCATTCTTGACATCAATGACCTTACGTTGGAAATTCGCATAGGTGTCCAGGCTGTTCAGTCCAGCGAGCTGCTCTTTCTCCAGCATCGCAGCGACCGTAGGTAGCTCTACGTGTTTTGCATTTTCCTGGCACACAAATACTCTGAGAGAACCACCATGGGTTGACCATTCTTCTACGTCGAAAACACGCAATCCGTGCTGCTTCAGGATTCTCTGTACCGGTCCAAGTGCCAAATACGAAAAGTGCTCGTGGTAAATGGTATCAAACTGAGTAAATTGTAGGAGTGTTAGCAGATGAGGGAATTCAAACGTCAATACGCCCTCAGGTTTTAGCATAACGGCAAAGCCCTCCACAAAATCGTGGATATCGGGAACATGTGCGAGCACATTGTTAGCCGCCATTAAGTCGGCTTGGCCTCTGGCTAAAACAATCTCTTTGGCGCTTTCGGCCGCGAAGAAACACTCCTCAGAATGTATGCCTTTTTCTCGGGCGACTGCGGCACAATTAGCCGCTGGCTCAATGCCTGTTACTTTCATGCCAAGCTGTTGGAAGTTTTGAAGCAAATAACCATCGTTACTGGCAACTTCTGCAACGTGGCTGGACTGATCCAGCCCGAAGCGTTTGATCATTGTGTCGCAGTAGCGTTTGGCGTGAGCGAGCCAGCTGGTTGAATAAGATGAGAAGTAGACGTAGTCATCGGAAAAAATATTGCCGGCATCTTCAAATTGCGCCAGCTGCACCAGAAAGCACTCTTGGCAGACATAGACGTGTAATGGATAAAACGTCTCGCCTTCATTGGCTCGCTTAAAAGGGACGAGAGAGTTGGCGAACGGTGACATGCCGAGGTCAACGACAGTATGTTCCAGTTTGGCGTTACAGGACCGACAACAAATATCCTGCGTCATTGTGGTGCTCCTTGGGTTTGGAACTCGGCCATAAAGCTTGTCCGTCTTAAAGGAGTGTATAAAGTTCTGTGGCGTTAGCACAGGTGGGACGGAGGGTGTTGAAATTTCCATAGTTGTGCTCCTTATGGCGTGAGGTTCGAGTTGACATCCATTTCAACGGTATAGGGTAAATATGATCTGTTTGGAACTGAGCTAAACTTAATGAAAAGCGGCGACCGAGGCCACGACTGTGTTTCGAAAATGTAACGAGGTTCACAGCACACACCAATTAAGCTTTTCTAAACTTATCTAAGCGTATGAGATGTAAATGTTTTATCATTTGCTTACACTTATTGATGTTGAGTGGTTTGTTGCGCCAGCTGGCTTTCGCTCTAAAATGTGCATATGAACTTTTGCTGAGCTCGTCTGTCGTGGCATTATTGATTAAAGCCATATAATGATGTGTTAAATATCAAGCAGGTTAGTTTGTGTTTCTTAAGGAAATCTTAAGCCGCACCTGGCGATAAAGGATGGTTGTAATCAGTGCCAGATACTTACCGGCAAAGGAATGCCGCGTCATCGAGCCACTTCCGTTTGGACCCGGCGCATAAAGCGTTTTATAGTTGAATACGATAGAATTCGGCGCGGTCGCCTGTGCGCCAATATTTTGACATTTGCGGCGAGCTGCAAGTGTAAACAAAACCCTAAATAAAGTGCGGATACTTAAAGGTCCGAGCACTAATGAATCGTTTTATTTTTCGCATTCTTTTTAAGAGTGCTTTGTAGAGTGATTAGTCATGGCATTGATTAATAAAGAGCAGCTGACGAACAGTTATGACCTCGTCGCTGTTGGATCCGGATTTGGCAATCTGTTTTTTTTGCATGGATATCTGCAGCGTTTTCCTCAAGCCAAAATTTTGGTGATTGAAAGGGGCGGGTATTTCAGCCGTAACTGGCAGCTTAATCACCAGCAAAATTCCGAGCAGGATTTCAGTAAAACTTTTACGAATTTGACTCCGGGAAAACCCTGGTCATTCAATATAGGTTTTGGTGGCGGCACCAATTGTTGGTGGAGTCTTTCTCCGCGATTTATGCCTGACAGCATGAAGATGCAAACAAACTATGGCATCGGTATGGATTGGCCCATCAGTTACGATGACATCGCTGATTACTATACCCAGGCTGAACGATTTATGGATATCTCTGGGCCTGCAGATCTTAGTGTTGTCTATCCCCATTTAGAGGGGTATCCGTTGCCCGCGCACAATTTAAGCTCGGTCGATAAGATAATGAAGGCCAGTCAGCCAGACCTTCATTTTAGTGTTCCTCAGGCGCGGGCTTCCGTCAGTACGTCAAAGCGGGCGCAATGCTGTCAGACGAACAAGTGCAATCTGTGTCCAATCAACGCGAAATTTTCCTGGTATAACGGATTTGAACACTTGGTTGATTCGCCTCAGATTGACATTCTTCCTCTTGCGGAGGTTCGCACACTGGAGTTGGCCAACGACCGGGTCACCGGTGTGAATTTCGTTGTCGAGGGCGAAGAGCGTCGCGTAAAAGGTGATATGGTTTCTTTGGGTGCCAATGCGATTCACAGTCCAGCGATATTATTGCGTTCAGGAGACACTTCGCCCGCGGTAGGACATTATCTGCACGAAAAACACGGCGCGATTTATGAAGTCAAACTCGATGGCGTCGACAATTTTGACGGCAGCGCACTCGTCACCGGTATGAACTTGTCGTTGGCAACAGGAGATTTCAAACGGTCTGCGGCGGCGACACACCTGTATTTCTGTAACCATTGGCATTATCACGGTATGCGGGAAATTCCAGGGCGCTGGCGCCAAACCCTGGCTCTAGATGCCTATTTTGAAACGATCCCTTTGTATGAAAATCACGTGTCCCTGGATGAGTCAGGTAATGTTCTGGTTAGCCATGGCGAGCCAGCGCCTTATACCGTGGCCGGTATTGAGAAGTTGGAGCAGTCTTTACCGGAAATATTGTCGCCACTTCCCGTTGAATCGATTCAGCGGACTGGTACCCATGAAACCCTACACCATATTCAAGGTACTTTGAGGATGGGAACTGATCCAGAGTTGTCGGTGACGGATTCCCGGGGAATTCATCATCGCTATCGTAACTTGCAGATTGTTGGTAGTTCTCTTTGGTCCAGCTGTGGGTTGGTTAATCCGAGCCTGACAATTGCGGCTCTTTCCTTACGTTCTGCGGAGTTGTTGTAATGAAACGTCGGACATTACTTTTAGGTGCGGCGGGTGTCGGCGTTGCCGTTGCTGCGCCAGTGGCTTACTTCAATGATAATTACAATGGCGTTATCGTTAAGCTCATTAAGCGAAAATTGCCTGATGCACGTTTCGACGATGAATCGCTGCAGGCATACGAAGCTGAGATATTGAGCGAGTATGCCAGTTGGGACAAAGGTCGACGTATGCTCAGTAAGTATAATGCGGCCTTGACGCTTGGGGTTGAGCCGACAGTGTTTCTCGACGCAGAAACAGTTGAGCGGTTTGAACGCAAAATGATGACACACTACTTGCTCGGCAGTAACTATTTTCGCCTCCACAACGAGGATGTGCCGTTGACTTATTTTGGTCGTCACGAGATCTGTCCCAACCCATTTGCCATCACGGTTTCTATGTCTTAAAAACGGCCTACAGTACGCTGTTTAGTACAGGCGTAAAGCTGTTGTGTTGCTGTCAAAAAATCGTTGATAGGAGATTGCGGTTCCTCCGGACGAGAGGACGGAATCTAGACTTTTTGACAGTCTTAATTCTGTATCAAATGGATGTATGGCTATCCGCAATGGTGAAGGTGTCGACGCTTGCCACAGGTTGAATGCATTCCAGATGCGGCAGCCGATTGCATTGATTGAGGTTTTGGCTTCGAACCCAAGCATAGGTAAGTGCTGAAAATTGCCGTTTCGACATTGCCAGAGGCCTGTTAACGTTTCGATGGCTGCAATTGGGAGCGACGACATTGAGAGCTTTCGGGGAAAGCCTAGCGCCCAAGCCGGTGGCACGTAGAGACTTGGTGAAGGGAGGTCGTTTGCCGCAAACCAGTTGATGCAGCGAAGAATAAGGTCGGATTCTTCTTCTGCAGAGGTTAACGACAAATGCTCGGCCACTGGGCCAGAGATCGTCCAGCTGTGCAGGCGATGGTAGATTCCGCGTATGTACGGCGCTTTGTGCGTCCAGCCATGGCCGGCCAGTTCACAACCTCTCGTTACCAGCGTCTGTAATTTGGATATGTCTTGCTCATTCCAATTGAGGCCAGGAACCACGAGTAAGGTGGCAGGCAGAAGAGCCTCGTGTTCCAGTCGGTTGACCAGCGCGATCACGCGATCCAGCGTCTGCGGCATAACATCATGGATTGAAACCAGGAGTTGCCGGTCATCAAACCCGTTGATAAGCCGACTCCGGTTGATCTATGTGTACCGTTTGAAGCCAGAGATCCAGACTGCGATGATTGAGTTGGCAAGCGGCTTGTCGTGCCGCGAGGGCTCGACCAGCAAGGGTCTCCGCTGGAGAGGTTAAAATGTCGTTCAGCAATTGAGGCAGTTCGTCTGGCTTCGAAAATTGGTACAGATGCCGAGCTAATTCAGGCCAGTCTACAATGCCACAGGCATCGGATACGATAACCAGCCTCTGTCTCGCCATCGCTTCGAGAGCAACGGTGCCAAATGCCTCTAGCTTAGATGGCAAAATCAACAGGTCACTGTTGTCCATTTCTTCGAGAAGTTTCTGTCGGGGCAGCCAACCCATATAGGTGACATTATCAAGTCGCTGATCGGCATGGGCTACCTCTTTGCGCAGAGGGCCGTCGCCGACGATAATAAATTCCAGGTCGGGAAACCTGGCCGCGGTATCGAGAATCAGGTCGATGCGTTTCTCCGGTGAAAGCCGACCGGCGAACAGAATTCTTTTGGGCGTCGTTCGCAGCGGTGTCACGGGGAGATGTAAGGCATCTTCGGGAAGCAGGGTGCCCATAATGCCTGTTGCCCGGGCGCCGAGCTCTTCTGCAAGATTACGCATTCCATCAGAGTTGGCGAGAACCAAGTCGCCAAACTTAAATTGTATTTTGTTCGCAATATCGAAATAAAAGCGACTGAAGCCACGCAGCAGCCGGTTGTGATAGAGATCGGTAACACCGGAATAGTGTGTGTGAAAACCGACAATGAGCTGACAGCGGTACTGTTTGGCAAGCAGGGCTCCGAGAATACCATAGGGACCTGGCGTCGCTACAACCACCGTTGTTGGTCGTATTTCTCGGAACAAGCGATAGAATTTCGCCGGTGACGGTAGCCAAATGTTTTGTGTGGCGTCACCGGGCAGGGGAAATCTCAACCATGTTTTTTTATCTGCGCAGGGGCAGTGCAGTGTGACAGCATGCTGATGATCTCGCAGTTGGTCCATTAAATCCCGATAGTAGGACCCAACGCCATTGCGATCAGGTAATGAGTCTGAAATGATCAGTATGTTTCCAGTTGAGGAATTCTCCTGAAAGAGATTATCCGTTTTTTGTCGCAGTCTGAATAACGAGTCTTTCAGAGCTTGTGTCATTGCTGGGTACCTAAGCGTGTATTTGGAGAATGGCGCTCCAGCATTTGCACGGCATTGGCAAATTGTCTGCGAACCTCTTTTGCGTTCAGGCCAAAATCTTCGAGTTGATAACAGTGTGCGGATCGCCAGCGCTGGGATTTCAAATCGGCATCTCTAAGAAAATTGCCGTAATCTCGATCAATGGTGAGGTTTAAATGAGCCAGCGTGGCGTGTAACGTTTGAAGCAGCTGTTCTCTAAGGTCGGATTGATCCAGTACAACACATGCGTTCGGGTGTTGTTCTATGACCTGAGCCAAATGTTGATAGTAGTAAGCCATCAGAGAGACGAAAACATCATTGAGGCAGTCGCTGTCTCTCTGTAATCCGAATAGCCGCCAGGCCGGTTTTAGAGAGCTAAGTTGCGATGGGACACTTTGTTCAGGAGCTCGCATCGTGGCGATTATATGGGCGCCAGGAAATGTGCGTAGTAGTTCGTTAGCCATTCCGGGAAAGGAGGCGTTTTTAGAGAGAAATCGACGCTGGGGTCCAAAGACGTAAAGGTGCTTTTGGACGCACGCTCTGTAAAAGCCAAGCACTTTACGTCGATGCTTTTCCGGGGTGTGAGTGTCGAGGCGAGCAATATCCCATAGCCAGGTTGCTTTAGGTAGTGGAATGGTCAGCAAGAAGCAGGCGGTTAGCGGAATCAGCACCAGAAAGTCTTCTTCTGGATCAAGTAAGCTCAAGCGGTGAATGTCGGCTGTTTTTTCAGCGAGCTTTCCTTCCACCCAATCCATAACTCGAGCCAGTGGGCGACCACAAAATCGATCCAGTGCTGCGATGCCAAGAAACAACTTTCTCTGGCTCACGGACAGTGCAAACAGACATTCCCAGAGAGAAAACGTACTTAGTTCACTGTGACGTGCGAGCACCCGGTGCAAGTGAGTGGTGCCTGTTCGAGGCGGACCGACGAGAAAAATCGGGTTGGTGATCGGCTGCTTGCGGTAGCGTGGAAACAGCAATTCATCCAAAAGCAAACCAGCGAGATGCCAAAGCATCCAAAGGATGTAAATCGGTAAGAGTGAGAGCAGTAATAGTGAACCATACCAGCGGCGGCGTCCCATTAAGGGATCGGTCAGTACGATAGCGATCAGCCTTAGATGACGAGCAATGACTAAGAGGTAGAAGTTCAAATTACCATCCCATAACCTTGAGTGGCGCGGGTCTCGCGCCGCAGTCCTCGATTTTGACCATGGTAGGCGCTCATTGAGACAGTTTTGTGACTGTTTGGGGCTAGCTGCCGCTTGCATCTGAAGAACGACTTCGTTACTGTATATAAAAACAGTATTGGCGGGGTGAGTGATGAGGACGCGGGATTGGATAACTGACGGCACCATCGACGGAGACACTTGTCGAGTCGACATTCCATTTGCTGATTTTTTCCGCGCACCTGTGAAGGGGCGGGGAAGCAGTTCGGATTTGCCTGGCCGTTTTGCCCGCCAAATCATCACCCGGGACATTGATGCCCCGATAGACAAGCCAAAAACACAGCTTCGCCAAGAGACGGCAAAGTCGATCATCAGTCGTAACCAATCCCCTGACGTTCCCTTTAATCTTTCCATAAACCCCTACCGTGGCTGCGAGCACGGTTGTGTTTATTGTTTTGCTCGACCAACCCATGCCTATTTGGATTTGTCACCGGGCATCGATTTTGAAACACAGCTCACCGTGAAGCGCAATGCAGCGGAATTGTTTGCCAAGTCGTTACGTAGCCCCTCTTATCGTTGTGAGCCTATTGCCCTGGGCGTTAATACAGACGCTTATCAGCCCGTTGAAAAAGAGGAGGGGGTGGTCAGGAGTATTTTGGAGGTTGCACTGGCGCATCAGCAACCGCTGACCATTATTACGAAGAGTCGATTGATCTTGCGAGACACGGATCTGCTGGAGAAGCTGGCGGCGCAGAATCTGGTGCATGTCGCTGTGAGTGTGACGACGCTGGACAATGATTTGAAGCGTATCATGGAGCCTCGAGCAGCCAGTCCGATGGCAAGATTGGAGGTGATTCGTGCGTTGACGGATGCAGGTGTCCCGGTCGGTACTCTGGTGGCTCCGGTTATTCCTCTGATTAATGATCAGGAGATTGAGGAGATTCTAACCGCCGTGGCAGAGGCGGGGTCGGTCAGTGCCGGTTATGTGTTGTTGCGATTGCCGAACGAAGTCTTACCGCTTTTTGTTGATTGGTTGAAACAGCATTTTCCCGATCGTGTTAAACATATTTTGAGCCGTTTGCGGGATATGCGAGGCGGGCAGCTTTATGAGAATGAATTTGGTCGGCGCATGTCCGGACGTGGGATTTTCGCTGACCTTTTACGTCAGCGTTTTTCGCTCGCGTTGCGTAAATCCGGTATGGCCCATCGTGAAATGCCGAGCTTAAACACCTCAGCATTTCAGGTTCCAGTCGGTCGTGGTCAACAAATGTCATTGTTGTGAATTTGGCGTGTGCTCTTAGAATCGGTAGACAGCTCCTAAGGTTGCCTGCCGCCCCATCCCTGGTAGCGCCGAAAATGCGCCGTCGGCGCCAGCATCGAGCCAGCCCGCATAGTAGACTCCTCCGAGAGGCTCTTCGTAGTCTTTATCCAGTAAATTCTCGATACCGATAGACAGCGAGAGTGGCCCCATCGCTAAGGTGGAATGTAAGTTGACCAAGGTATAAGAATTGGTCTCCGGCTCCATACGTATTGGATCGACGTGATCTTTGGTGTCTGTCCAGGCGATTTGTAGATCGCTGTGTAGGTTATTCCAATGGTGGTTTAATGTCAGATCAAGTTTTAGAGGGGATATTTGATAGAGGTCACTGCCGTTTTTGCGTTTGGCACGGGTATATGACAGCGAGCTGCTAAGGCTCAATTGACCGAATTCCTGATGTTCGACAAGACGCCTTTCGCCGCTCATATCAACACCGTAAAATTCTGCATCCACATTGGCGAATTGCAGCCGTGGGCGGGTCAGACTTGCAGAGTTGCGCGGGTTGAAGGTGCCGATTTGAGTGGCATCGATAAAGTCATCCACATAGGTGTAGTAGGGTGTGAGTGAGAGTTTCCAGTCGCCTTCCTGCTCACTGTTGAGTGATACAGTTGCATTTAAGGTATGGGCGATTTCCGGATTCAGATCCATGTCGCCAACGTAGGCATTCGCATCACCGTACCAACCCACCATGGTCATGGCCATGGTGCTGACACCCCAGGAGTAGCGCTCATAGAGATTGGGCGAGCGAGACTTGCGGCCATAGCCGAGTTCGAGACTGGCGCGGTCGCTCATTTGATAGCGGGCTTGCAAGGTGATATCGATGTTATCGTCTCGTCGCTTGCGGTCCCGGTTATTGAATGTCTCAGCAGCTGCAACGTTGGAGGTGGACATATCCATGCCGCCCATCGACATTCCGCCACCCATGGACATTTCAGATGTTGTGTATGGCTGTACGGTGCCAGTATCGGTCACCACGTGTTCATAGCGAATTCCGGCTTGAATTTGCCAGTAGCTGTTGAGCTCTTGCTCCCATTCACTGTAGAGGGAATAGCGCGTGCGCTCACCGTCATTGATATTAATGTAGTCGTTCGGTCCCATCATCATCGAGCCTTCAACGGCAGGCCAGTAATCGTCGAGAGTGAAACGGTGAATTTCTTGGCCGAGGGTGAGTCGGCCGCTGTCAGTGACGGGAATTTCTGCTTTAAGTTTGTATCCCAGATCCTCGCCTTCTGTCAGCATGGGCATGGTGCCAGGCTTTTCGTCGGTGAAAAATCCCATTTCATGATCAACTCCCTGCCAGAAAACCCGAGCATCGAAGGTTCCCCAAGTGGCTTGCGTACGCAGGCGTAGGTTGACGCTGTCACTGGTGTTATCAGTCATATCCATATACTGGTTGGGAAAGCCCTGGTAGGGAATTTCCTGGTGTCCGAGTTTGAGAGTTAATTCGGTGTCCTGCTGACGATAGCCCAGTATCAGAGAATGATTTTCACTTTTGTAGAGTGTGTCGAGAACCTTGTCACCGTTGCCATCGCGATAGCTTTCAGCTTTATCATAGGCGCCGTTGTAGGCCACGCTGAAAGTTTCGTTGGCCAGGTGAGCTTTGGCTGTAATGCCGTCGCCACGGGTGTTGGTGCTGTAGTAATACCCAAGCTCTGCTCCGGTCTCCAGGTTTCCAGAATCGCTCGCGTAGTGAGTTTGTGTCGCATCAATCACGATGGTTCCGGCGATGCTATCGCCGCCCATGCTGACGGGCGTAATTCCCGCAAGGGTGTCGATGGCAACGACCTGACTGGCGTCCAGATAGGATAGGGAGGGATTCATATGGTTGGCGCAAGCAGAGGTGGTTTCAGCGCCGTCTAGCAATACTTTCACTCGGTCATCGTTCATGCCTCTCAAGACCGGAAGGCTTGCCACTCCTCCTGAGCGATAGAAGTCGATACCCGGATCGCGAAGCAAGTCCGCGACGGCTCCCGCGCGTTTCGTTGGATGTTCCGGATGTCCTTCAACCTCAACCTGTTCGAGTGTCTCCGTTTGCGGGTTGCTACCATCAGCGCCATAAGTAAGGCTCGACGTTGCGAGAGCTATGGCGAACGTCAGGGATTTTTTGATCAGTGATTTATGAAAAGAGACGTTCGTAGAGTGACGGTGTGAGCGATTATCGGTCATTGTTGTGGGGTATCCTTTTCTGAGCGGCGCCATAATACCTTTGGCGGGACTCCCCTTGGATGCGACATATGGTCGCAGTTGGTATCTCGTTGAGTGTTAATCGATGGTGTGGCGTTTCTTCAATTTCCGTTGCAAGGTACGACGATGCATTTTAAGTTGTCTTGCTGCGGCGGAAATGTTCCCGCCGTTATCGTCTAGCGCTTTTTGAATGGCCTCGTGTTCTTGAGCTTTTAGCGAGGGACGTTGAATGTCTGCCGGTTCTTCGTTGTTAGGTGGTTCTTCAGGTGTGTTGAACGCCGCTAAAATGTCCTCCAGAGAGCAAGGCTTGGTGAGAAAGTCGATGGCGCCCAATTTCATCGCTTGAACGGCGGTTCTTATGGTCCCATAGCCACTGAGTATGACAATAGGCGCGCGCGTGACGGCGGATATTTCACTGATTAATTGCAGGGAGGTGTCATTGCCAATTTTGAGATCCAGCAAAATACGATGGGCATTACTGTTTGGAAGCGCCGTGCGGAATGATGCAATCTCAGCGTGGTGCTCGACATCGTAGCCACAGCGAACCAAACCTCGAGTGGTTACTCGAGCCAGAGCCTGATCATCTTCAAGATACAGAATTTTCATAAGCTTGCTGGTCAAAATAAGGTTGATGTGTAGCAGGTAAGGCAATGTTTACTAGGACGGTCATTGTATGAAACTCTGTATCGACATCCGTTGCGGTCATACTGACACTGCCGCCGAGTTTTTCGATGGTGCTATTGGCTAGAAACGAACCTATCCCGAGGCCTAAATTCTTTTCAGAGGCATGGGGCTTGCCCCATCGCTCTATCAGCTGTTCTTGACTCAGCGAAGTGGAGTTACGGATGTTGATTAATAGATATTCAGCAGATTTTTGAAAGCCAACGTGGACCTGATCGTCACTGGATTCAAGAGCGTTATTGATCAAGTTAATGATGGCGTAACGAAGCAGAGTGGAAGACGAAAACATCAAGTTGGGCGGCGCTTGATTGTCAAACTCCAGTTTATGATCCGGTAACTGCAAGGCGTAGTGGTCTTTGAGTTCTTCCATTAAGGTCGCTGATGTTTGGTCTACCACGTCGAGTTCCTGATTAACGGCGACCTGGGATAGGTTGTGAATCGCCGTTCGACAACGTCGGATTTGCTCTTTCATGATATCCAAATCTTCTTTGTCCTGAACACTTAGATGCGGATTTTGTTCAAGTTCATTTGTCATCAATGTGAGGGTTGATAAAGGCGTCGCAAGCTCATGGACTGTGGTTGCAGAAAGCGTTGCCATTCCAATAATCTGTTCGTTTTTCAAGTTGGTTTCACGAATCCGACCGATTTCCTGCTGTTGCCGTTTAAGCGTCGACACCAGGCTGGTAATTGACAGACAGATTAAACTTGCGCTGAGGACATAATTTACCCACATGCCCATCAGATGGGTTTGGTAGTCGCTGGATAGGTGCTGAAAGTGATCGCTGACACCTCGCCACAGAAGTAATGTATAGAAGACTATGCTTAGCGTGCAAATTGAGGCAGCGAGCTTTTTCGATAGCAGTAGCGAAGCCAGTGCGACGGTGACCAAGTAATAGTAGATAAACGGGTTTGATGCACCTCCGGCACTTGCGGCTGCAAGGAAAATCCATCCAGTATCGATCAGGAGTTCGCGTAGATCTGGTTTCAAATGACGTTGCAACCAGGGGATAAGCAGTACCGCCAATGACCATCCCGCCACCAGTGTAAGGGCGATATGAATGGGCTCAAGCAGCCTTGGATCATCCATTTCGGATGTTGTTGCTGCGGGCCAGAGTTGCTGAACAATCAGCACCAGCAAGACCAAAAGCAGGCGTAAGCATGCAATTGCCTTAACGGTTGCGGGAAGATTTAAATCCGTCGGCTTCAAGGGGGCTCGTATCAAGCGCATATGATTCGTCATCTACTGTTTGGCGCGGGCGAGGAATGGTTTTTCTTAAGCTGATGGCGATTTAACGGCAGTTGTCAGTAGCTGTCAAAGCGAGGCACCCCCGGACGTTAATTCTGCCTTTAATCGGTTAGGACTTACATGGCGCGGGTTTCTGGGGGGTAGTACTTTTTTCTTAACTTGGCGGCGAGGTCTTCGTTTAACCGCTCTTGGCTGGCGCCGATTTACCCTTCTTAGCCGAACGATTGCCCCGGACTCAACTAAACTTTACCGGTTAAACGGTTGGTTGTGGTTATGTTGCGCGGGTTGTTAATCATTTTTTTGATTTTTGGGTCTCTGCTAATTTTACGATGCAGTAGTGTTGATGAAGTCGCGAAGTCGGAGCCTGGTGTAGGTGAGTTTGTTGGCAAGCTTGAACTCAATGAGCCGCAACAATTGACTGTGCTCTTTGATTCAAACGTGCAGGCGCAAGTGCTTGCCAATGGTTTCGGATGGACCGAAGGCCCTGTCTGGTGGCCTCAAAGCGAATCCCTGCTTTTTTCCGATATCCCGGGAAACAAAATCTACCAGTGGCAATCCGATGGTCGTACAGGCATTTTGATCGATCACTCCGGAAGTAGCGACTTATCGACAGAAGGACCTATTGGTGGTTCCAATGGATTGGCATTGGATCACGACGGCAATCTGCTAATTTGTCAGCACGGTGATCGCCGAATTGCCAGCTTATCCCTGCCATTACAGACCGGGGTGCCGGTTTTTCATTCGGTGATTGATCGATTTGAGGGAAAGCGTCTGAACAGCCCGAATGATCTAATCGTAAGTCGCAATGGGGATATCTATTTTACCGATCCAACGTTCGGACTACCTGGTGGCCAAAGTGATCCCAACAGAGAGCTCGATTTTCAAGGTGTTTTCCGCTTGAGCTCCGAGGGTCAGTTGACTCTGATCGATGATCAGCTCAGCGCTCCGAATGGCATCGCTTTATCGCCAGATGAGAAAACACTCTATGTTTCTAATGCCGATAAACAAGCCGCTTACTGGTATGCTTATCGTTTAGAGTCCCAAGGCCAAGGCATCAGCCGTCGTTTGCTGGCTGACGCGACGGACGTGGTTGGCAATGGTAAATCTGGGTTACCTGATGGAATGGTTGTCGATCGTGAAGGAACAATCTTCGCATCAGGGCCTGGTGGAGTTTGGATATTTGCAAACGATGGCAAGCTATTGGGCAAATTTAAAACCGGCACCGCAGTGGGTAATTTAACCTTTGATGCATCGCAGACCAATTTGTATATTGCTGCCGATTCACGAATTTTGCGTATACCGGTGAAAAGATAGCTTTCGTAACCTAATATCAGTTAGGTTTATATATAGGTGTCCCTTTTAGGTACACCCATTTTCAAATATTTCCGGACATGACTCTGAGTAAGGCAGCCCCTTTTCAATTGCCGGGAGTATATCTTCTTTCCAGCCAATACTGTCTTTTTTCTTTCCGATTTTAAGCCAGAAATAATGTGTCATCTTTAGCCGTTGCCCTTCTTCTGATATTTGGGAAACATTGCATTTTCCGAAAGGCCCAACGAGTTCTGGAGATTGAATCTGCCACATTGCAGGCATCTTACCTAGATAAGACTTTGCATAGTACTGCTGGGCGACGGTGGGACCATTTTTGGTACATGAAGTCGGCAGGACATCGGGGCCTCCAATGCCGGTTTTCGCTTGAAACGCAGTGTCGACTAAGTTTTGAACTTCTCCAGCGAGAAAATTGATGCCAGGTACTAAGATGCTTTGCTGCATCTCAGCGGATACTTCCTTATAGATTTTTTGCAGTTTTTCAGAGTAAATTTTATTTGAATATCCTTCTGGACGTTTTACTTTTCTAAAGCCTGGCGTCGATTCAACCAGTTGGAGCCCTCCGAACGCGTCATTGCTGTCGTAACGTCTAACGAGCGCTTTCAAAAAAGTAATATAAGCCTCTGCAACGTCGTCATTTTGGATGGCTAAAGACCCACCATTTTTGGACGCCATGCATCCCTTACCACTGTCTTTATCTCGAATATACGCAGGGGCTTTACAAAATGTGTGGTCAGGTTTCCCGCCAAACGTTCTCTCTATAATTGCAACAAAAACCGTTTTATTTTGTCGACCACATTGATCCATAAGGTCATCTAATTGAGACCAATCATATTCTCCCTGGTTTTTCTCTATGTCACTCCAGTAGAACCTCGCCATCAGACCTTTGACGTTATCTTCGTTTCTTATCGCCCAACATTGACCGCCTGGATTTTTTGCGCCATTGAAAAGAAGCATGTAGTGTCCCGGTCGCCATCGTTTCGGTTTAGTATTTGGCTGTTCGATTGAATCACCTTCAGGAGGAGAAAATGGTTCCGCTTGGCTCCCTAAAGGTAAAAAGGAGAGACCACCAAGTACAATTGCGAGAATCTGTGAATATTGTTTAAGTGTTGGAAATGACATCTGCTCGTAAACCCTTTCTTTGCAGCCTGGACTACATATCCATTGTATCTATAACCAAATAGATAGTGTGTGCCTATGATGGCCTCGACGACAGGCCCAGTCAAAACATTCGGAGTCGATCCAGGCGACTACTTAAATCTCAGACAAATAAAGCTGGGATAAATTGCTATGGAATCGTGAAAAGTAACAATCCCGAGTGATTTTAGAGTGAAATCTGTAGAGTTTTAATAACGGAGAAGTGTGGGGGCAACAATGGAAGGGGGAGAAGCTCGAATTAGCGCAGTACCCCGATATCTATATAAAGCAAACGATAAAATGGATAACAGGTGTTGATGTTTTGAGCGTTGTGATCGCTATTTAAACAAAAATTCCCGGCGAGCCTGAAAATAGGGCAATCTGTGATTATGGCAGCAGTCTTTCAGGGATTGGCGCTCTCTCCGCTTAAAATAGCTGATTACTTGTCGCTCTAATCCTTGTTTGGGGTAGCGACCCGACCATAACGTGTGGACCGAGATGCGTTGTCCTCGATCGTCTATGACATCATAGTGTTTGTCGGCGCCGCAGGCGGATGCATAACGGGCGGTGTAAAATCTGCCTCGAAATTCAAATTCGATCACTCGCGAAACCTCCGGTGACGGCCACTGCCTGTGTCAGATGTCTAAAAATCTAGTTCAGCATCTAGGGTTTATCCAGTTTTCTGTCGGCCTGATGACGCTGGTTGGTGTCCTGTTTACTTTGCAGGGGAGGCGGCCAATCTTATCGTCAGGGTTGATCTGGCACACCAAGGAACGTCTCTGCTCCGCTCTTGACGTTGTGAGGCTTACATAAATTGTATGGCTGCCCCCAAAATAGGGGGGGAATCTAAATTAAAAACTCTGTATGTTTGGCATAACAATAATATGGGAATCCCAGCTTGTTCCTTGTGGCAGCGGTCGTGCTGTGAAGATTCCTGACGCTCGTTTTGGGAAGAACCTATCATGGCTACTGTGGAAAAATTGCCTCCTGTTGAGGAAAATGATCCCAGCTATTATGAATGGCTGGAAAGTGACTCTGTAAGCGTTGGGCATCATAAGCATTGTTATGCCTATAAAGATCTTTTTTGCTGTACAGATTGCGGTATTGTTTTTATGCAGCGTGACCGTGAAACCATGGCTTCTATTGGCTGTATCGGACGTTGGCGATATCGAAAATATGTTTTCAGCTGTACCGGGGTGCTTGTTCTTATCGGGCTCTTTGCGATGGGTTTCACGTTAGATTAGTTCTGTGGGCTGTCGTGATGGCAGATTGATTGTCAATCGCTGAAATTTTCTGCCCTTGTTGCTATGTCATCACGCTGTCATTGAATCCCGATAGGGTCGTGACTGGAAGCCTTTCTGTCTCGATTGTCCCGTCGTTGAAGTTATCAATTGTCATGCCCGAAATATCCATCGCTGAAAGCTGGTCTCATTTGCAGGAGCTCCTTTTCGATCAGACGTGGAATGCTGAGCTGGGCCGATTTCGCTCTCCCTGGGCGTTTCGGGGGTTATCTGATGTTGCCTATCCTCTAGCAACGACGCTCATGCGTCTTGGTGGTCCCTATGTTCGTTTAGAGCGCCACCTACTACGCAATTTTGTGAAATACGCTCATCGCGATGTGGTGGAGAGGGATTCCTATTGGCACTGGCTATCTGTTGCGCAACATCATGAATTGCCAACCCGTTTGTTGGACTGGACGCACTCACCTTTGGTCGCTGCACATTTTGCTACGGCAAACACAGAAAAATATCATCTGGATGGCTGTGTATGGTGCATTGACTATGAGCGTTGTCATCAATTGTTGCCTTCCGCAATGCGTCAGGTGTTGGATCAAGAGGGCGCTAATACCTTCACCACAGAATTGCTGGCGAGATCCGTTGCGACGATGGAAGCGTTTGATCGAGTCAGCACACTGCCTTTTCTGCTTTTTTTCGAACCTCCATCGATGGATGATCGCATCGTCAATCAATTCGCGTTATTTTCCGTCATGTCGCGAGCGGACATTGGTCTGGATCGATGGATCCATGAACACCCATCGCTCTGCCGCAAAGTGGTAATCCCTGCCAACTTAAAATGGGAAATACGTGACAAGCTAGATCAATCCAATATTACGGAACGAGTCCTCTTCCCGGGGTTGGATGGCTTGGGACGATGGCTGGCGCGTCAATACAGTCCAAAGTCGCAGATACAGTGATGTGTTGTCAGTGGTGGCTTCGCGTTATTCATCGTGTCTCGGTAAAGACGAGTTACTGAATTCGATCAAAGGGTAACTTTTGACGCCAAAGGTGTCGTTATTCGTGGCTTTGGCGCGTCACACACTTGCTCCCTATTGCGTTCGCTTAAACAATGTTCGAGAACTTTCTATTCTTGCAGGCCCCGGCTGCGAGCTTTCTATGGCGCAGATCGATTACGGAGGAAAATCTGGCGTGCGGAAGTCTTCTTTGTCGGGTCGTTTCACCGAGCGATCTATCCAGCAGCTGATTCAAGAGATTCAAATATCGGCGTTTGACCCAAGTCGGTGGCCGGACACCATCATTAAAATTTCGGAACCGATTGACTGCCACTGCGCACATTTGATCAATGCTGGATCCACTGGGTTAGTGAGTTACTTAAAACTGCGTGAGGGACTGCCGAGTGCTGATGACGAGGCTGATTTATTGGAAGACATCAACGCTGGAAATAACCCCAAAGTAAATTTTACCCGCACCACCAGCCGAACCGGCTACTGGTCAGATTGGGACATTCTGACTGAAGAGGAAATGTCGGTTCATCCCCATTATCACCATCCATTAATAAAAAAGTATCACGCCCACTATTCCGGTGGGCTGATTATTGAGAATCGAGAGCATTCAATGATTGCGCTCGGGAGTTTTCGTCGAAAGTCGGCTGGACGATTTCAGTCTGATGAACAGCATTACTTTCGGTTGTTGGCCCCTTATCTGGAAAGTGCCTTAGCAATCGGGCGATCCATCCACGTCGATACGCTTTTGGAATCCCGTATCGATCACTTACTGGGGTGCACGCGTGCGGTCTATTTGCTAAGCGCCAGAGGCGAGGTGCTGGAATCTAATCAACATGGACTGACATTGTTGGCCTCGGTAAATTCTTTGTATTTGGAAGGGCGCCGCTTGATCATGGCGGATGCCCACTGCAATCAACAGTTGCAAAAAGACATTCAGAGAGAGGTCATCGGTGATCGTCATCTTCCTGCGGTGGGGAAAGCCGGAAATATCACCTTTGTCGAAAATGGCCGTAGATACCGGTTATACATTGGCGCTTTGCGGTCAGAACTGGATAAGCTCTACGGATTTTCTGGTGTGGTTGTCGTGGAGAGCGAGGCATTGCCGGAGCGCCGGAGCTTGGAACGAGCTTTGTCGGAAGAGTGGCAACTGACACCCGCTGAAATTCAACTGGTTGTTGCCTTATACCGGGGGGCCAGTGTCAAAGAATACGCCAAACATCAAGGCTTGTCTGAGGCGACACCCAGAAGCCATCTTAAAAACATCTTTAGCAAGCTTGAGGTCAGGCGCCAAGGTGAGCTCATTGCTAAGCTTCATCATCTGCCCAGGCGATCTTGATAGCCCTCCATGCCTTAACTTTCAGGTGCACAAAAAGTAGTCAATTCACCTCTGCGGTAGCGTTTTTCCCTCTCAATACCTGAATTCTGGAATGACAAATGTCATTCTCAGCGCCATAGCAATTGTGTATACCCTATCCGTAAATTCATCTAGAAAATCTATTACCAGAAACATAAGGTTGATCCAGGCCAAAGACATCATGTCATGCACCGGATCAACGACTCCGGTCGCGGTATGACTGGCTATTACGATATTGCACAGCCATGGCGAAATAGGAGTTTAAGGCAGAATGTCAGAGCCAAGTACAGAGCAGAGCGCGCCGGAATCAGCACGAATATACGATCGGATATTTGTAGGTACGAACGATCTGGATCGCAGCTTGTTTTTGTGGGCAGAGATGCTTGGCTTGGAGCTGCAGTACAAGCCACAGGTGCCCCCTCCAGGATTATGTCGTCTTTGGGGATTGCCGGCGAATGCCATCCGGCGTCATGCCGTACTCATTACGCCCGGCGCGCCTGGTGGTCGATTGCATTTGGTGGAATTTAGAGACGCCGTGGAAAGTGTGCGTCAAGGCGCTAAGTCTACCGATGTGTGCCCGAAAAACCTGGATTTCAATGTTCTCGACATCGATGCCCGCATAGAAGAATTAGTGGCTGCTGGCTATCAGATGCGCTCGGCACCTATGGAGCATCACGTCGATGGCCTTGTGGTAAAAGAAGTACAGCTACCCGTCGAAGACGACATCAATATGGTATTGATGGAAGTGGTTGGCGAGCCTCTTCAAGTCACACCCAGACAATTTGGCGGTGCGACGTCTGTGGTAACGACGGTAGCGGATATCGATGCTGAAATTGCGTTTTTTGAAACATTGGGATTTCAGGCGCTGGATCGGCACTGTCTGCAAGGCGAGACAATAGAGAAAGTGATAGGGCTTCCGTCGGGTGGCAAGTTGCATATGCAATTATTGGGTGATCCCGCCCATCGGTTTGGTCGCGTAGAGCTGGTGTCTTATGAAGGCATTGACGGGGCAAACCTCTATCCCCGTGCATTGCCTCCGGTGCGGGGTATGTTTCGGGCCGGGCTGAGTGTTGACGATGTCCACACGATTGCCGAGAGCTGCCGCCAGAGTGGATACCAAGTTACCCCTGTGGCGAGCTACGTGCTCGAAGATGGTGAGCGTGAGGTGACGACAATAACCTCACCAGCGGGATGGAAGTTAGATGTTATGGGGCCGGCAAGGCCATAGTCTGCCGGATCATCGGAAATACAACGTAAAAAATGGTGTACAGAGCAGTATGATTTTAATTATCGGGGCTACAGGTAAAACATCAACGAGTGCAATTCAGCATTTGTTGGACGCGAAACAATCCGTCAGGGCATTGGTGCGCAATCCCGATAAAGCGAAACCGTTACAAGATGCCGGTGTCGACGTGGTTATTGGCGATGTCGCTGACGATGATGCCCTGGCGAAAGCCATGGATAAGGTTGAGAAAGTCTTTCTGTTGCTACCGAACGGCGAAGCCCAGTTGACGCTGGAAAAGCGAGTAACCGATTTTGCTGTGACGCATGGGGTTTCCCTTCTGGTGAAGCAATCCTCAATGGAAACGGTTCCGGGAACCACCAAACCGATTCCGCAAACTCATCTAGCATCCGAAGCCTACATCCGTGCCTCTGGTTTAAAGTGGGTCATGATTCGGCCGACATTTTTTACTCAAATGCTGTTGACCTGTGCGCGATCCATTAAAGCAAACGACAGTATCGTCTTTCCCATGGGGCAGGGTAAGGTCGCGCCAACCGATGCGCGTGATGTTGGCGCTGTCGCTGCCAAGGTTTTGATCGAAGAGGGGCACGAAGGGAAAAGTTACGATTTGACCGGCCCCGAATTGCTCGATTTTAATCAGATTGCGGAAATATTTTCTGATGCCCTGCAGCGCCCCATCACCTATGTTGATCAGCCATTAGCGGACTACCGAAAAACTCTTGAGGCGTTTATCGATGATGGTTGGCGAGTCAATGCAGTCTGTGAAGAGTTAAAAGCTCTGGCCGATGGCAGTACCACACATACCACTAACACACCGGCCGATTTGCTCGGACGCAAACCTCTATCTGTGCAGGAATTTGTGAAGCAATACGCCGCAGCATTCAAAAATAATTAATTCAGATCGACAGCCTCTCAGAGCTGGGCAGAATTCCCGGCGCTGAGAAGCGGCTGTCGATGGACCTTCGTGTCCACCACTAGATGATCAGACCTGGCGAATCAGCCGGGCAAAAAAATACCGTCATTTCAGAGAGAGATTTAGATGATGTTGATCTATTACTAATCATTAAGGAGTGAGACAGGACCACCATGAGGGAAGACACCTTTAAGAATGCCTCTGTGAAATGGCGTAGATTTACGCCGAATCTTTTGGCTGCCGCCATCATCAGTTCCGTCAGCGGATTTGCCTCAGCACAAATAGAAGAAATTACCGTCACTGCAAAACAACGTAGCGAAAAACTACAGGACGTTCCCCTGGCAATTGATGCTTTTACAGCCAGTGATTTGCGTGAAAATCAAATTACTGGGCTCAAGGATCTTCAGGACGTAACACCAAACCTCTATCTCTCAAGCGCAAACCGCAATGATCCAACCGCAGTTGGTATGCGCGGTCTTACTCCTAATACATCGGACGAACGCTATCAAGGTGTGTCTTTCTTTCTGGATGGCGTTCCTCTAAGCGGACAATTGGCGTCGCTGGATTTAAATGGTATTGAACGGGTTGAGGTGATTAAAGGGCCGCAAGCGGCGAGCTTCGGTCGAGCAACCTATAGCGGTGCCATTAATTTCATCACCAAATCACCTGCCGAAGACACGATTACCGGCAGCATAAGAGCGCGGGGTGGTTATCCCGATGGTGGTGACAGTAGCACCTACATGTTCAGTGGCTCTGTTGATATGCCATTGGTGGAAGATAAACTCTGGTTAAGTCTCGCCGGATCCACTTTCCAAAACGGGGCAGTTGGCGAGTCACCTGACGACGGCAGTCCGATCGGTGAAGAACAGACCCAATCGGGAACCGCAACGCTCTATTACGAGCCGACAGATACGCTGTCGATAAAACTTCGGGGCTTGTATTCCCACGATGAAGACAGTGGTTCATTAGCGGTAATTCAACATCCTCGCGACTGGGTCGAGGCGGGCGTTGATACCTTTACTCTGTCACGTGCCGATGGCTCATTTTATCCCACAACATTACCCGATGCCGACGTCGGCCTGATTTCCAACGTGGGGTCGACAGGCACTGAGCGTGACCGATACTTTGGCTCGCTGATCGTGACAAAAGACATCGGCGACTATGAGCTGACCTACAGTGGTGGTTATTTCTACAGTGAAGATGACCGAGACGCCGCGTTTGTTGGCCGGGCTTATGGCGTAGGGGAAGATCCAGTATTTGGCGACCTGGTGGGCACAGATGCTGTCGACCTCAGTTTCTATGCTGGCTTTCTATATCCATCACAGGAATTTTTTGAAAACACCAGTCATCAAATCGTACTTTTATCTCCGAGTGAGGCCGCGTTTCGCTGGCGTGCGGGCGTCTCGTACTTTTGGGAAGAAGATGAAACTCGGTTTCTTCTATCAGCAAGTGACACCAACCCCAGTGGCCGGTCCCGACTTGATCGACTGGAGAATATCTCCACGTTTGGTGGCTTTGATTACGACCTGAGCGATACCTTGACGCTCAGCGTTGAAGGGCGTGTGGCCAATGAGCGAATTTCCTACGTTGGCTGCCCCAATTGCGCCTCTCCGATTGATAAAGGCCAGGCCAATAAATCTACCGACTTCTCGCCGCGTGTCACGCTCAGCTACAAGCCGTCTGATGACAGTATGCTGTATGCGCTTTGCTCTTCCGGCGTGAAGAGTGCCCGCATGAGCCGAGTGGTTGTAAATGGTGACCCAACTATCATGGTTGCGGATCCCGAAGAGTTGAGCAACTACGAATTGGGTTCCAAAAACACCTTCTTAGAAGGCCGCTTGAAACTCAATGCTGCCGTCTTCTTTCAAGACGTTGAAAATCAGCAATTGGTGAGTTCTTCAAACGTCAATATCGATGGTGAGGTAGTACCACTGACATTCGCCGACAATGTTGGCGAGTCTGAAGTCTATGGCTTTGAATTAGATACCGAATTCCTGGCAACAGACGCTTTAACTTTACGTGCTTCAGTGGGCTACGCCCATCATGAGTTTGTCAACGACGATCCATTGATCTTGTCTGCAGATTCAACGTGGAGCTTTGAAGGCGAAGTAGGTGATCCCGTGTCTTTGGATGGTTTGACGCAGACCAACGTGCCGCGTTGGACGGGCCGGGTGTCCGGGGAGTATTTCATTCCCAGTGTGATTCACGCCATGGATATGACGCTGCGATTGGATGCCAGTTACAAAGGGAAATGGTATGCAGACCTGGCGAATCGTGTTGAGGCGGAAGACGCCTGGACAGCAAATGCCCGTGTGAGTCTGCGTAATCAATCCTTTGAAGTGGCAGCTTACGGGAAGAACATTTTCAATCAGGATCGCGCAATCGGCTCAGGCCTGGCGGGAGGCGCCGGACTCTGTGCCTTTGTTGAAACCGACACGGCGTTCTACGGAAATAATCAGCAGTGCTTACAGGCGAGTGCGCCTCGACCTGCAGAGTTTGGCGTGGAAGTGAATTACGATTTCTAAAGGCCTTCTATACCGGTGGCAGGTGCGTCTGCCATCTGTAGATCAGCAGGTTTGTGATCGTTTGATCTCCTGAATTTTTGTTTCATTGCGTGCAGGTTAATAGGCTGCACTGGAGTTATCTATGTCCTCATTGGATTCTGCCGCTGCGGCTGGCGATGATCGGGAACGCTATAGCGTTTACTATTCTGTCGGTGGTCGCGTCACAATTTTCGCGCTGTTTCTAACCGCTGCACTGTGTACGATGGATCGCATGATCCTCTCCCTGGTGGTCGACCCCGTCCGTCAGGATCTTATGTTGACAGAGACCCAGATTGGTTTGTTACAGGGGTTTTCGTTTTCTCTTCTGTATGCCTTTGCGGGCATTCCTTTGGGGTTGATGGCCGATCGCCTGGCTCGTAATCGACTTTTAGCGTTCGCCGTGCTCATCTGGAGTGGTGGAACCTTCGCGTGTGGTTTGGCGCAAAGTTTCGAGTCGCTGTTCTTCTTTCGTATGCTCGTTGGCGCAGGCGAAGCCGCACTTTGGCCGGTCGCGGTATCGCTAATTGGCGATATGGCTCCCCAGCGCAGCCGAGGTAATTTAATCGGCGGCGTTATTATCGGTCAGCTCTTAGGGGGAAGCTTTTCCCTGATTATCGGCGGTCAGTTATTGCAACATGCATTGGCCGGAGGCATGGCCGACTGGCCGCTTTTGGGTGCGTTCGAGTCCTGGCGTGTATTGTTCGTTCTCTACGGGATGTTCGGGGCGGCGGTAATTGTGTTGCTGATGTTGGGTAAGGAGCCACCGAGAACACCGTCAGACCAACCCACATCCCGCAACCCACTCGCTGGCTTTGGTCACTTCGTTAATTATTTTCGGGGGCACTGGCGATCCATCGGCGCGTTGTACTTACTCACTTTGGTTGTCGCGGTCGTGCAGTACTCAGGCATGGCTTGGAATCTTCCTCTCCTGATGCGTCGTTTTGAATTGGGTCCTCAGGAGATTGGTTGGATCATGGGAATTCTCATGTTTGGTGCTGGCGCCTTGGGGTCGATCAGTGGTGGTTTTATCACACGGAAAACCGGCTCCAATCCCGTCAGTCGCTGCAAAGTCATCATCGTTGCTTATCTCGCGTGTATTAGCTACGGATTAATTGCATTAAATCCTGGTTTGGCGGTCACCTTGTTTTTGATTGGGCTGCCTGCCGTACTGTTGGCGATGGCCGGGGTAATCACACTGGTTATTTTGCAGGATATAGTGCCGCCGAATATGCGTGGTGTAGCGACATCGGTTAATCATCTTCTAGCCAGCTTAATTGGTGCGTCTGTCGGGCCGATGCTGGTGGCAATGTTAACTCAGTATGTGTTTAAAGCAGACACCATGGTGGGTGTATCTCTCGGAATTGTTGTCGGCCCGGCGATGGCTTGTGCCGCTATTTTCGCATTTCTAATCATGCGGCAAATGGCTCGGGCTCAAAAACAATCTCAGGCTATGGCTTGAACAATAAGACCGTTAACAAGAAGTAGATATCATTATGTGGAAATGGACTCTCAGTATTCTGGCAATACTTATTGTCAGTGCTTTCGCCCTAGTGGGAAGTATGCGAGCGGGTTGGTGGAACCCGTCTCAAGAAGCGGTCGTAGAAAAGTACGCTAACGCGCCGTCACAGTTTATCGATGTGGATGGCGTCAAGCTCCATATTCGTGATGAGGGCAAAGGGCCTGTGGTCATTATGATGCACAGCTCAATGTCTGACTTGAGAATTTATGATGGCTGGGCAGATATACTTAAAACCGGTTATCGGGTTATTCGAATCGATTGGCCACCTTATGGATTCAGTTCTGATCCCAAACCGTCGACAGGAATGCCTGGCGTCGTGACACTTCTGGAAAAATTGGTGTCGCAACTCGGGCTGACCAAGTTTACGTTGGTTGGCAGTTCCAGCGGTTCGACCATCTCGGTTCTTTATGCCGCCAGCCATCCGGAGCAGGTAGAGGCGCTAGCACTGTCGACGTTACCACTGTCTGCGCCACCGGAATCGAAAGCGCCTTTTTTGGTGAATTTCTTTCAATATATTCATCAGCATTGGGCGCCGAATTACCTGCCAAAGATCTATTACAAGTCTTTCTTAAGTTGGTTATACGGTGAGCCGTCTCGACTCACGCAGGAAAAACTGACTTGGTTTTATGAAACCAATAATGTTCCAGGGAAGTTCGAACTGGTACGCCAGTACTATCAAGCCAACAGCAAGGCAGTTTGGTCGAAAGGCGCCGGTGATGAAGCTGGACAGGTTACTGCGCCGATACTCCTTCAGTGGGGTGACAGCGATCCTGTGTTGCCAAAATACCGAGCCGATGACGCGGTTAAGCAATTTCGTAACGCTGATGTGACCGTGATCCATTACGACGATGTCGGTCACTATCCGATGATGGAGTTACCTGAAGAAACCGGTAAAGATCTAAAAGCGTTTCTGGATAAATTACAGCAAACGCCTTAGTTAAAACATTACTGGCAGATGTTACAGAGGGTTTTTATCAGGGTTTTTTCGGTACGTGACAGAACCGCTTCCGAGCGCCAGAAGATACCTGCTGGGCGCTCGTAACCTGAAGTTCCGAAATCCATGCGAACCAATTTTCCAGCGGCAATGTCCTCTGCGTAATCTTCGTGATTGCCCATAGAAACAAGCTCGCTGTACAGAAGGCAGCTTTTGGTGAGTAGCAGAGATGACGTGCGCAATGCAATTGTCGGAACATCGACATCATGGGATTGGAACATTTGTGTCCAGCCCTGCATTAACGTGGTATTGGTCGGTACGATCCAGCGTGCGTCAGAAAGTTCTTTAAGCGTAGGGTTTTCTTTCTTGGCAAGAGGGTGTTGTGCGCTCATTAAAACGCTGGCGCCTTCCATGCTGAGTTGCTCAAAAGAGATTCCGTCCAGTTTTAAATACGGAGCTTTTGATCCAAGTACCAATCGCAGACTGCCATCACGTACTTGATCGAGCATGTCATTGAGGGTGCCTTCTTGAACGGTGATTTGTATGTTGGGGTGATGATTAAACATATGTGCTAGTGCAAGGGGAAGTCGATGCATTGCAAACATGGGTTCGGTTCCGATGGCGATACACTCTTCGCGCACTTGTCGAAGACCATTAATGGCAGACATGGCGTTATCTCGTTCGTTGAGAATCACGCGCGCGTGCGGCAGAAGTTCTTTGCCTGCAGGTGTTAGTTCAATCCCTCGTGCGCCACGCTCAAAAAGTTTTACGTCAAGCGTATCTTCTAACATGGTGATACTTCTGCTGAGAGAGGGTTGTGAGACGGCAAGTTGATCTGCGGCTTTATTAAAACTGCCGAGTTCGGCGATGGTAACGAAACGGCGCAGTTGGCGTATGTCCATAATATTTCCGGCAAAAAGTTTATGAAAAAAATTAAAAGACAGTTAGCTGTCAGGTGTGTAATTGCTATACGTCTATCGTATAGCCTATTGGCAATTTGATCTAGAAATTCTATTGCTTAAATTCTATTCTGAATTTTTAACGTCTGAAGGATGACAGGGGACAATTATGAAAACAGGAGACAACACCGATATTGAGTTCGTTGGCCTGGTTAACCATAGGCCAGCGGCGGTTGGTGAGCCGCCTTCTGAACTGGATTTTGATCCGGAGTATATTCGTCGCTCTGCTCTGAGTCAGGAAGCCGCAGGTTATGATCGTGTTTTGATTGCCAACACCGCGACCATGCCGGAGAGCTTTATTATTGGATCTCATCTTTCAGCGGTTACCTCTAAATTAGGTTTTATGCTGGCGCATCGTCCGGGTGTCGTCCCGCCAACAACAGCCGCAAGACATCTTGCAACACTGGATCGTTTGAGTGAAGGTCGCGCTGCGGTACACATTATTGCCGGTGCGGATGATAGAGAAGTACAGGCGGATGGGCTTTTTAATACCAAAGAAGAGCGCTATCACATTGCCGCAGAATATGTTGATGTGATGCGCAAGGTATGGGCTGCAGAAGAACCTTTTGATTTTGACGGCGAGTTTTATAAATTTCGTGGCGCCTATTCCATGGTTCGGCCGTCCAAAGGTGCTGTTCCTGTGTATTGGGGCGGTACGTCGGATCTCGCTTTGGATTTGTGTGGTAAGTGTGCCGATGTCTATGCACTTGGTGGCGATACCTTTGCGGGAGCCGGTGAATTGGCGAGTAAAGCGCATGCGGCAGCCGAGCGGTATGGGCGAGAGATAAGCGTATTAATGACCATCGTGATATTGGTGGGTGAGACAGAAGACGCCGCTTGGTCTAAAGCAGAAAAGCTGTACGGCAAGGTGGTGTCTCAAATGGAATCCGGCGGTCATGGGGCCATTACCAATCACCACGAAAAGGCAGACGACAAACCTGCTGCGGGCGCCTTTCAGCGTATGCTTGAGCGCAGTAAAGAAGGCGAGCGTTTGGACCGCTGTCTGTGGACCGGACTAAACAAAGCATTTAAAGGTCGGGGCAACAACAGTGTTTTGGTCGGTACAGCCGAGCAGATCGCTGACAGCTTAATGGAGTATCGGCGCCTGGGCATTCAGCGGTTCCTGTTACGTGGGCCGAATCAGGATGAAGATGCTGCAATTATTGGTCGCGAGCTTGTGCCGCTGCTGCGAAGAAAAATTGCGCTCGAGTCCGGTTCTACACTTGCCACGCAATCGGCGTAAGCGATGATGTCCGAGCAAGATGTCCTTCCGTACTTTGTCGCGCTTTGCCGTCCGGAAACGGAGGTCATTTTTGACGATGCAGGACGACCGGATCCTCAACGGCTAAACGCCAATATTGATGTTTATTGCAAGATGATTCGTCGTGCAGCAAACGTACATCAAGCAAAGATTGTCGTGTTCCCGCAATTTGCGTTGACGGGCTACGCGATGGTTGATGGTTCATCGTGGGTGGAAGCCTCGGTTTCGTTTTCTGGTGCCGAGCTGGCTCGGCTGCGACAAGCGGCCGAAAAGGAAAATGTCTATGTCGTACTGCAAGCCGCAGAGCGACATAACGCTTTTCCTGACCGGCACTTTTTATCTGCGGCCATTTTTAACCCTGAGGGTGGCGTGGGGATTGTGCATCGCAAAAATTATGCGATGTCGATGCGAACCAGTCCCATCGATGTTTATGATCGTTTTGTAGATACCTTTGGTGCCGATGCGTTTTTCCCTGTCCTCGATACTCCTTTAGGAAAGCTTGGTCTTGCAATTGGTGCGGAAGTCCATTGGCCAGAGGCGATTCGAGCCTTGGCGCTCAAGGGCGCAGAGGTGATTTTAAATCCGATTGCTTCGGTCGTCGGTGTGGATTATCTGGGCAGGCCAGGAGCGGAGTTGGTGCGTGGTACACGTGCGTTTGAAAACCAAGTCTACTTGGCGATGACTAACATCGCAGCTGAAAACGCGCCAGAACCTCAAGCCTATGATTTTCAAGGAAGGTCGATCGGTGTCGCGGCGGATCGCGATATCCATCTTGCAGAGATTGACGTTGCTGCGTTGCGACAAGCGCGCGAGCAGCCAGCAGCGAACTTTCTAGCTCAATTACAGCCGCCAATACACGAGCCCTGGGATTCTCTGTCGCTGTGGCCGAAAAATGCGTTTTTCGACAAGCCAGCTCAAGACGCTGAGCAATTGTTGTCGCTCGAACGAGAATCCTGGCAACGGTTGCAGGATCGCAATCGTTAGCCGAGCAAGTACTGCTCACGTTTTAATTTCAGGAGAACACTATGCCATGTGAAATAGTTGGTTTGCATTTTTTTGCGGATGCCTCTGAGTTGCGTCCTTCGGATACTCAAATGGATGTCGATTTCATTCGCGATTATGCCATTGCTCATGAAGAGGCGGGGTTCGATCGCATCTTAATTGGCCAGACAGCAACCTGGCCCGATGGCTTCGCGATTGCAAACTACCTGGCGTCGGTGACATCCACCCTGAAATTTATGGTCGCTCATCGGCCGGGATTCATCGCTCCAACCATGGCTGCCAGAATGTTTGCCACGCTTGATCAGCTCTCTGGTGGGCGTGTTGGTATCCACATTATTACCGGGGCCAGCGATATCGAAATGCAGGGTGATGGGGATTATCACACGAAGGAAGAGCGGTATCGCCGTAGCCGTGAATATGTCGATGTCTTACAGCGCACGTGGGCGGCAGAAGCGCCATTTGATTTTGAAGGTGATTGGTATCGCTGCAACGGTGCCTTTGCCAAAGTAAAGCCTCAGCAAGCGAATATTCCGATTTACTGGGGCGGCAGCTCGCCATTGGCGGTTGAGTTGGGCGCTGAGTGCGCGGATATCTACGCCGTCGGGCCAGATACTCTTGCCAATACACAGGCGGTGGTAGAGCGTTTTCGTGCGGAGGCCGCGCGCCATGATCGCCATCCGGATTTCTCCATGTCCATGCGGGTCATCATTGGTGACACTGAAGAAGAGGCCTGGAGCAAAGCCTCGGATGTTTTAATAGCCGTCACAGAATATCAGGCGACCCAGGGTAAAATCGGTCGTGAAAAAGAAGCCGATGACAGTGGCACTTTGAGTACCTTGGCAATGGTTGCCAGAGGTGAGTGTCAGGATGAACGCCTGTGGACTGGCGTTACCAAAGCGACGGAAGGACGGTTGCACGCCACCGCATTGGTTGGGACTGCTGAGCAGGTCGCAGATTCGTTACTGGCCTATTACGCCATAGGTATCGACCGCTTTCTGTTAAACGGTTTTGACACTATTAACGATGTCCGTCTGTTTGGCGAGACGTTGATCCCTCTGATTCGTCAGAAGGTGGCCGAGTACGACCAACAACAGGGCAAATCCTGATATTGCCTTGATGCGACGGGGGTTGATTCATGCCTTCTTGCAACAGCATGGGTATCACCCGTCGTTCCTCGAAAGATTAGCTTCCAGCCTGCTCGCAGGTCACAGGCTTTTCGCATTGCCCACTAGGAATCCGAATCATTTATGACAAAAGCTCTCTCCATCGTTGGGATAGGTGGTACGACGTCTCCCAATAGCTCGACAGAACAAGCGCTCAATATCGCACTGGCAGAGGCCGCAGCGCTCGGGGCTAGAACACAGCTCTTTGGTGGCGAGGCATTGGCATCATTGCCTCACTACGATTGGAATGCCGCCAAAGACTCGACCACTGCCCAAAACATGATTGCCGCATTGCGTGAAGCCGATGGCATTATTCTCGCCAGTCCTGGCTATCACGGCACCATATCCGGGTTGGTGAAAAACGCACTCGATTATTGCGAAGAGACTGCCAAGGATGAGCGACCCTATTGGGAGGGGCTTCCAATAGGGCTGATCGTTACGGCTTATGGCTGGCAGGCAACGGGTTCAACTCTGGCGACAATGCGATCCATTGCTCATGCATTGCGTGGCTGGCCAACACCTTTTGGTGCTGGTATCCGATCGGCATCTGGTCTGTTTTCTGAAGGTGTCTGTACCGATGAAAGCGTCCGTGCTCAGCTTGCTCGTGTTGGGGAGCAAGTCGTTAGTTTTGCAGCGCGGCGAACGGTGGCTTGATGACTCGTGACAGGGATATACTGTCGTTAGTTTCATTACTTGGCTATTGAGCCTCAGGAGTAAACATGACAAGCCGCCAAGCAAACCCCCAGATCCCGGCGCTTTTTCTCGATCGCTGGTCTCCAAGGTCATTCGATGGTAACCCAGTCCCTCAAGACGATTTACAGATTATGTTTGAAGCGGCCAGTTGGGCGCCGTCTGCCTACAATTCTCAACCTTGGCGCTTTCTCTATGCGGTAAATGGGGACAGTCACTGGGAAACATTCCTTTCACAGTTAATCCCATTTAATGCCGGGTGGGCAAAGGATGCGGGCGCGTTGGTGTTCGTCGTGTCCAAGTCGATGATTGGCGATGGCGAGTCCGCTAAGCCCTCTCACAGTCATAGTTATGATTCTGGTGCTGCGGCCATGCTGCTGGCACTTCAGGCGACAGAAATGGGCTATTTCTCACACAGTATGACTGGCGTACTCTTTGAGCAAGCGCAAACCGCCCTGAACATTCCGGAGGGGCACCGCTTGGAAGCGGCGATGGCGATTGGCAAGCGTGCACCGTTGGAGCAGCTGCCAGAAGCTTTAAAGGAGCGAGAAGTACCCAGTACCCGTAATCCGATTTCTGATTTCGTGGTCGCCGGACCTTTCTCCGCCAGCTGATCCTCGTCTTAACGGACACTCTCGTCGGTGATCGCACATTTAGTTTTTCTTGCGGTCAACGTGTTTGGTGTCCGTATTCTTCAGTTTGTCGAAACTGCGCATACCACCGATACCCAGCATGCCTGTCACAATGGCAAACAGCGCGTCACCGGGAAGTGGTGGCGGTGGCGTAAAGGTGCACTCGGTCTGTGCCTGGGATCCCAGGGTTTTGATCATTTCTGCCGCTATGGCTTCATCAAGGTGGCAGGGAACCACTCCCATCGCCTGAAACAACGCCCACGCCCAAATTAACAGTGGATAGATGACAAACTGGTAGGCGAGGGCAATACCACCAACCCATCCGATAAAGGGGCGCCAACCGGCTACAAACACACTGCCATGGCGAGCTTCAACCTGATTCGTCTCAATTTTTCCATGCAGTAATTGAACATCGAGCTGTCGTTCCTGCAGAGCTATTTGTAATTTCTCTTCCTTTGAGGTGATCAGATCGTCAGCAATTTTGCCGACGCTATCAATGACTGTTCCAATGCCTAAAATATTCACGTTAACGCCTCCAGAGTCCGATTAATCCATCCCAGCAGAAACTTTCTTTGCGAATCATCCCGCCGAACGATTTCTGCATATCGGGCGATTTTGGCAAGAGCAAAGTTCGATACAAACAAGTCTGGAGGCGCTTCGTTGATTTTGGCAATGGTAATCGGGCCGATGATGCCGTCCGGTGTTGCTTCTAACACCAGTTGGGCAAGTCTGGTCGACGTGCGAACACCGGCATTCACCGCAAAATCGAACAGAGATTCTGCAATAGCTTGAGCCACGATTTCATCGGCTAGTAAGCTATCCCAATAATGCTCGCGGTAGAAGTCGCGCACCATGGAGGTAATTCTGGCATCGTTCGGGTTAGCTTCCAGTAGTGCCCAGCCTGGCCAGTTAGGATGAAAGTTGTGGGCGATGCCCGCGTAGGTTTTGCCACCCTTGTCGCCCGAAACTTCGTGAAGAACGAAGCCGCCCTCGTTTTTTATCATTTCTTCAAAGGCAGGTAAAAAGTCGGCCATAGACATTCCCTCGTCAGTAGCGTTTACAGGAGTAAAACACATTACCTCTGAGTTGGACAACGTCTATTAGCCCGATGATAGAGTGAATATTACCGATTTTATGAGTGAGTTATCGACCGGATATCGCTATTCCACAGCGTTACCAGCCCGTCGATATCAATGAGTGTACATCGAAGAAAACCCGATACAGAAAAGATTTTGCGTCGAGCCCGCTTGGATGGTTCTGGTATTGTTGCTAAGCATTGTATCGCGGCTTACTGGTATAACTTTATGTAAGCAGCAACTAGAGTACGGCATGTTTCGCGATTTTGGCTTTCCGTCTCTTTTGATCGCGCTTAAAGCGAAGGCGCCGCCAGCCAATAATAAGACTGCTGGTCGAAAACGTCAGACCCAGCAAGCACAAACTTATGACCACAATATCCCAGAGCGGACGATGAGAAATCAGAAAGTGAAAATCTAGGCTGTGTAAGCCGTTATAGAGCCATCTTTCCCGTCGAGCATTTGCCGTGAGTCTCCCCAATAATTGGCCGGTGGTCATGTCGATATGAAACCAGGTTTCTTCCGGATCATTGAATGTTAAACGTAGCACCGGTAGAGGCTTCGATCGTTCATGATGTGAGTAGTAGTAGCTGTCGTAGGCCGTAAGTATTTTAGAATCGACGCTCGAGTAGGGTGCCATGATGGCATCGACGCTGCTTTTGATCGACGCAATGTTTGATGGATCATTCGTCGTCATAAACGGCTTTTTGGTAAGCTTACTGTCGATAGCATAGCTGTAAATTTTACCTTTAACCCAATACCAAGTAATTTCTCTCGTACCTTTTGGGATAGTCAATATCGTAAGGTTTTCTGCAACCTTGGTATCTGTTAGAAGTTCAGGAATAAGAGGTGTTTGAGTGTAATTTTGTTGTTGTTCTGTAAAGGACGTGGCGTCGGTAAAAAGTTGCCATGGGTTCATGGACATAAGCCCGCTGAACAGATAGGTGGTTAGCGGAATCAGAAATAGAAGTCCCAGGATATGATGCAATTTCATTTGACCACGATAGGGTGATACGTCTTTTCCTCGATAACGTTTTTTCAGTTTGAGTCGCTGAAATCCTGCGTAGGCGCCGGTTAAAATCGATGTTAGGCCGAGAAGCGAAATACCGACAATAACCCAATGCCAAACGTCTGGATGGCGCCGAAGTTGCAGCGGATAGATCCAGTGTAAATTGGCGCCCAGCCAATTCCAAACCCGTTCATGGGCACTTGTATCTCGAACGACTTGCCCCGTCTTGCTCGAAATATACAACTGTGTTTTCTTTGCATCATTTACATCGATTTTATACAGAGGGCGATGACTGTGCAGGCTGCCTGAGACCGTCCACTGATCCATCGATATCTGTTGGTGAAAGCGAATGTTTTCAGGGTTTATGGATTGTTGGCGTGCAAAGTTCTTCGCTGAGCTTAGCGCAATCTGCGGTGAAATCGATGTCACTAACTCACCCGTATCGGCAAACATCGTCCAGTATTGCTTGTTCTGCGTCTCTACCATGTAGGCGGGGCGCCCCATGACCGAAGTGAGTTTGAAGTCCGCGATTCTCAGGTCAGAGGGCATGCTTTGCAAAAGCTGCTGGGGCGTAATGTTTACATCAGATTGCCGCAATTCAGGCAACCCGGACAACCGCTCTTGAGGTGTTAACGTCGGAAAGCCCACATACATCATAACGATGCCGCTGAAAAACCACATTGCCATAAACAGGCACATCGCAATTCCCAGCCAACGATGTAAAAGGTAAATCCAGCGGCGAATATTCACATCTCAGTCCCGTCTAACAGTGATTTAGAAGCTGTAATTGACCGCAATTTCAACGGTACGGCCATCGGCAAGAATCCATTGATTGCCGTAGGGCGCCATCACGTAGTCTTCGTTATCTGTTAGGTTTTTTCCGATCAAGGACAGGCGCATGGCTTCACTGACTTGCCATTGGACATTGGCGTCGTAGGCTATGTAGTCTGGCAGCTCTAAGGTGTTGGCATCGTCCAGATAACGTTCCGCCACATAGCGAGCGCCAGTGCTAACCGTCAATGCTGACGAGAGTTGCCAGTTTATCCAAAGGTTTGCTGTTTGATCGGGAATATTGCGAGGCGTGTTGCCGGAATAATTATCTGAACCGCTAACAAAGTCTTTGTACTCCGCATCAGTGAATGCCCAGTTAAACTGGATATCTAGCGCGTCAGAAGCTCGGAAAAAAATTTCTGTTTCAATGCCGCGGGACGTCTGTTTTCCAATCTGCCGTTGAATGCCATTGGGATAAGTGCTCATCAGATCAGACTTGGAAATATCGTATACCGCCAACGTGTACTGAAGTCTGTCATCCAGAAGCTGATGTTTAACCCCAAATTCTACTTGTTTACCTTCTGCCAGATTCAATGTCGGATCTGTTGCGCTGAGTAACGATTGAATTGAGTCAACAGCCTTACTGTATTGAGCGTAAAAGCTTAACTGATGAGTTGGTTTATAAACGCTACCAATGCGCCAGCTGGTGCCAGAGAGATCTGTATCAATATCGCCAGCTTCCTGGCCGTTGCTGCGGGCCAAATCTGAGCGCTCATAGTCAATCTGGTCGTGTCGGACGCCGGTGACCAAGTGCCATTGGTCGTTAATTTTCAGAAGGTTATCTATAAAAAACGCGTATTGTTGTGTCTCTGTATCATAGTCACGGGTGGTTTCGCTTTCGACCCCATCTGCCCAGCGGCCGGGTTCCGGATTTGATAGGTCGACACTGGTGCTGCCGGTGTAGGGCGAATTGTTGATATGGCTGAAATCGATTTGATTGACTTCCCAGCCAAAATTGAGTCGGTTATCCATTTCTCCGATCGTAAGATCAAGCGAAAGATCCGTGCGATTACCCAATTGCTCTTGCTCGTGAAGAATCTCCAAATAGGAGGAGCGGTCGACGAGTCCGGTGGTTGTGTTGTAGTCGTAGCTTTCGACGTTGCGCCAATGACGCTCTGATGTCAGATAATAGGATTCGCTTCGTAGTTGGAGGTTTTGACTGATTTTCCATTCGGCAAGAAGCCGCGGCCAGAGATCTTCGTATTCGATAAGTCCATCGTCGATATTGTAATTGTTTTTCCGAATCGAGCTTTCAATGCGACCATTGACCAGCGGCGTTCCCCAGTAGGGTGGCGCTTCTGTGTCGGCGTAGTCGACGCTGAGAGTGAGTTTTAAGTCGTCCACTGGTGTAAACAGCAGGCTGCCGGCGGCGGCAGAGCGCTCTTCTTCCGCGCGATCGACATATCCGTCACTTGAGTGATTTACAGCGTCAATGCGATAGGCCAATTGATCTGTCAGTTGGCCGCCAGATCCGATTGCAAGGCGTTGTAAATTATCGCTGCCCGCAGCGAGCAGTATTTCATGGCTGGGTTCGGTAAACCTGGGCTTTTTAGGAACATAATTTACTGTTGCACCTATGGCGCCAATACCGTTCACGACTGAGCCCGGTCCGCGCAAGACCTCGATGCGTTCGAGGGTCCAAGTGTCGGCGGGAAAGCTGACGGTGCCAGCACCAATATACAGGCGCGTGCCATCATAGGTATTGACGATAGAGCTATGGCCATTAAAGCCACGCACCGACATGGAGGTGCCGCCATTGCCAGGGCTGGCGCTGGACGCAAAGCCCGTGCTGCGAGTGACGGCCGATAGTCCCGAGTAATCGCCTTTTACCGCAATCGACTCCTTGTTTATCAGCGAAGCGCTGGCCGGAAGGTCTTGTAAGCTGATTCCAAGTCGGCTCGCCGCAGAGTTGTTGCCGTCCAAAGCCAGACCTGCTCGGTCTGTACTCTCTCCGTGTACTTCAATGATTTCAAGGGTGTCTTTCTCTGCCTGGGCAATGTGGGGGACAGTATTGCCGAGTAGGGCTAGGGTTAAAGACAGTGGGCGGTATGAAAAAGGGTGCATAGTGTCATCCTCGAACGTTTTCAACGCGAAACCGAAGAGGAGTGACGAGCAGACATCCCTGTTTTACGACAGGAACAGAATTGCACGCGCTGCGAAGCCCTCCGCTTCCGTGTCGCAGTAGATCAACAAACGTATAAGGGAGGATCGATCTTTACAGTAGATCGAAAATTCAACGAGGGTCGTTTACCGTCGTGAAGCCCTCCGCTTCATCGTTTAAGACTTGCATGTGTGATAAGCATGAGAGCTCATCAGCAGGCCGGTATCGGGCTAACAGCGTGTGTGCTGATTACCGTTGCGGGGGCAGCGAAGGAGTAACTGTCGGAACTTGGGTTGAGATTTATTCCGCAGCGCACCGTTCTTCCCGTTTACCCTGATCCAGACGTTTCCCAAAAAACGCCGATCAGGCACCTGATGCAGGTCGGACAGAGTAACGACTTAAAGATAGGGGGTCAACGAGTTCTTAAAAAGCTCGCCAGAGGAAGGTTACAAACCGATTGAAATAATATGAATACACGGTGTGGCAATCCCCATGCAGTCGGGGAGGTGAATCGCGCCTAGGTGAAAATATTTGGGGAGTGTTAGTGAAACTGTTTAGTTTAAACAGTTTATGCAGTGGTCGATTGGTTTGCAGGCACTCGTCCTGCAAACCAATCGACCGAGCACTTAGTAAATCAGTGCTTATTGTGGCGTTAAATTATGGGTTAAGGGCTTGTTTTCGCTCGTGATTCAGCCCCATATATAGCGCGACACACATAACAAGCAATACCAGTGAAAAGGGTAAGCCAACGGTGATGGCCGCCGCCTGCAGTGCACCCAGGGCATCTGCGCCGCCGCCAACCAACAGTGAGATGGCGATGACGCCTTCCATGGTAGCCCAGAAGATTCGTTGTGGTACCGGTGCATCGAGCTTGCCGCCAGCTGTGATGCTGTCAATCACCAGTGAGCCAGAATCAGAAGAGGTTACGAAAAACACCAATACCAGCACGATGGCGATAAAGGAGGTAACGGACGCCAGCGGAAGATTTTCTAACATCTGAAACAGTGCCAACGAAACGTCTGAAATACCGTTTGCCAGTTCTCCAATCTGCGCTTGAACCTGTTGTAAGGCGGTATCACCAAAGGCCGTCATCCAAATGATTGTTACGAGGGTTGGCACAAGTAATACTGCGGAGACAAATTGGCGCACGGTACGGCCGCGTGAAATTCTGGCGATGAACATTCCGACGAATGGTGACCAGCTAATCCACCAGGCCCAGTAGAACACAGTCCAACCGTGATAAAAGGTTTCATCGTCGCGGCCCATCCAGTTACTTAATGGAATCAGGTTGGCCACGTAATCCGTTGCCGTGGTTATTGTGCTGCCAAAGAAACCCATGCCTTGGCCAAGTACAATGACGAACAGCATCAGTAACAGCGCCAGTAGCATATTGATGTTGCTCAAAATCTTAACGCCACCATCCAGTCCACGAACGACCGAAATAATTGCTACAGCAGTAACACAGGTGACAACGACGATCTGCGTTCCGATGCCAGCGGAGATGCCAAAGAGGAAATGTAATCCACTTGCCGCTTGTTGAGCGCCAAATCCAAGAGAGGTTGCGAGACCGAAGATGGTTGCCAGAACGGCGACGATATCAATCACATGGCCGAACCATCCCCAGCAGCGATCTTGAAGGATGGGATAAAAAGCAGAGCGAATGGTCAGAGGCAGATCTTTGTTATAGGCAAAGAATGCTAGAGAGAGGCCTACCACCGCATAAATTGCCCAGGGGTGTAATCCCCAGTGGAACATGGTGGCTCCCATCGCCAGACCCACGGCTTCTGGGGTGTTGGCTTCGACACCCAGAGGGGTTCCATACCAGCCGGTATAATAAGCAGTTGGTTCAGCGACAGCCCAGAACATGAGTCCGATACCCATGCCGGCGGCAAATAACATCGCAAACCAGGACATGAGTGTGTATTCAGGTTGGGCATCTTTTCCGCCGAGGCGGATGCTGCCGACTGGAAGACAGATCAATGCTAGACAAAATATAACAAAGATGTTACCTGCGAGAACAAATAACCAGTCGAAATTATTAATCGACCAATTTTTCGCGCCATCAAAAGCGCCTTTTGCCTCACCGGGAAATAACAAAGTGCCTATAACAAAAATAAGCACCAATATGGCGGAAATTTGAAAGACAGGATTGTGGATATCCATACCCCACCGGCGGATATTGTCCTGTCCAACGGTATAGTCCGTTTCGTAGAGATCTTCAGACACGAATGCTGCTCCTAAACTGGGGGAACCGGGCATCTCCGATGGTTTTCCCCTCTGATGTGATAATTTGATGCAGAAAATAACGCGCGCCTTTGAGCAGGCGAAAGATGAATATGGTAAGTGATCGCTAGCGATACTGCAAAAATCACGGAGAATTCGTGGGGAAAATTTCAAAAAAAGTGACTAAATAACAATGATTCTCGTGCAGCGGGTGGTATTTTCCAATCTTGGATGGCGAGCGAAAAAATTATCCCATCGTGTTAAACTGCTAAATCAGTTTCTGCGTAGTACACATTTCAGAGAGTAATTTCCCGAGTAAAAACGTCCTTAGGTAAACGGCTGACCATGGATTGCTTGTGGTTGGATGTGCCTGTCTAAAGGTATCTGTCCCGAAAGGGGCGTAACAATAAAGTAAGTTTTACGACAATCACTGGTATTGCATGATTATGCCAGCCTGCTGTCAGTGGCGTGTATGCTGGTGGCAGTAAACCGAAAACACGGTGTCTGAGGCGTTCTGTGCCTTGGTCGAAAGTTACTTCACTTCGCCAGAATATATTGTTGTTAGCTTGCGTACGAAGCGCAGCGATTTTCAATTACACGACATCAAGGATATTGTCATGTTCAAACCCTTCCATAGTTCCCCCTACAAACTCAAACCTATGGCCTACAGTTTGTTGCTGTGCGGTTTAACCAGTGGTGCTGCCGTTGCTCAGGAGTCTCGCGCAGACCTTGAGGCAGAAATAGAGTCCCTGAAGAAGCAGCTGGCCGAAGCGGAAGAGAAACTGGAAACGCAAGAGGTTGCTGTCACTGACGCAGAGGTCGCAGAGGCGCCGAGCGATGACATGGTGTTTAACGTGGGTGGCGGTTCGCTAAAAGTTGGTGGCGCGATCAGAGCGAATTACGCCATTGGGGATTATGCAGAAACCGGTGGAGCGTCTCGATCTAGTGACGACGGCGGGAATTTTGACTTGGATATCTTTCGCATAAACCTGGACTACACCAATGGCGATTGGGTCGGCAAACTGGAGTACCGCTGGTATAACGGTTACAACTTTTTGCATACCGGCTGGATGGGATACAATTTTTCTGAAGACAGTCAGCTGCAAGTTGGTGTGAATCGCGTTCCCTTTGGTCCTGGTGCTTACGGAATCTCTCAGAGCTGGTTCTTCGATCAGCATTACTATGTGGGGTTGTCTGACGATATGGATCTGGGCGTTAAATACTCCAGTAAGGCCGGTTCACTAAGCTATGATGTGGCCTACTATTACTCCGATGAGGGCACCTACACCGGCACGTCAAAAGACAGCGCCCGCTATTCCTATGATGTCGTCAACGAAAGTGGCGACGGTTATGAAGAGCGTAATCAATTTAACTTCCGAGCGATCAATCATTTTGAGGGAGAGATTGCGACGGATCTGGGGGTGTCACTTCAGTATGGCGAGTTAGAAAGCCAGGGGCCGCAGGATGACGGCAGCCAGTCAGCCTACTCGGTGCATATGGTGAACAAATGGTCTAACGTCACGCTTGCCAGTCAGCTCACCTACTTTGAATTCGACGTCGATAGTGAGCAACCTCTCGGGGTGGATAACCTGGTACAGATGGGCGCCTATGATTTCCCGAGCACAGCTGCGGCAGAAGGGTGGATACCCGCAGTTTCTTTAAGTTACTACCTCGAAACCGAAGAAATTCCCTGGCTGGACTATGTCATACCCTACCTGGAGTACAGCTCTATTGTTAAAGAAGAAAGCGGATTCAACGACAGTGAGCTGATCACTGCCGGTGCTGCCTGGGCGAAAGGCGGATGGTACATATACTCTGATCTCGTCTATTCCAATGGCAATGAGTTTGTCGGTGGTGAAGCGCCCTATGGTGATCGTTTAGGCGCCAACGAGGCGGAGGAGTGGCTGATGCGCTTTAACATCAATTTCGGTTATTACTTCTAAATCTGCTGACGCGGCCCATGTCGCGAGACTCTTCAGTTATCACAAATATGAAATGGATAACCATTCTCATTTAGGTTAGAATGATCCGCTTATTGAGGTATCTTTGATAGGCGGGTTATTTCCTATGCGCACAGCTTTTCTTATCGGCCAATTGGCCATTCTTGTCTCACCAGTCCTATCAATATCGGCATCAGCCGAGAGCTCTTCTGACTCTATGGAAGAGGTTGTCGTTACCGGCCGCGCGCAAAAGTTTTATCTTGAGACCGAATCGCAGATTGGCACCAAGGTCGATACGGACATCATGGACTTACCGCAGTCAGCGCAGATACTCACGGAACAGCTTATTGTCGATCAGGCGGCCAGAGATGTAACCGATCTATATCGGTCTATCGCGGGGGTGAGTGAATTCAGCTATTCCGGAGTCACGTTTAGAGGGTTCCGGGATGACGGCAATGTTTTCTACGATGGTGTACGCGGCGATCCTTATTCTGGCTTTGCGGTTCCGCAACTCTTTAATGTGGATCGGGTTGAAGTTCTTAAAGGGCCAGCTGCGGCCTTGTATGGCGGTGGTGAACCTGGGGGAATGATCAATTACGTAACGAAAAAGCCTCAATTTACCGATCAGGTCGAAACTCGATTTACCATCGGCGATTACGACACTTTGGGCGCCTCAATGGACGCTACCGGAGGACTGACAGATACCATCGCGTATCGCTTTGGTGTCTTCGGTGAGCGGGAGGACAGTTTTCGTAAAAATGCCGATGCTGAAAATATCGAAGTCGCTGGCGGGTTACTGTTCGAATTGGGGGTAGATACCCAATTAACCACGACCTTTGACTACATTAAGCAGAACTTGGGTGGCAACCGCTTGCGTGGAGTGCCAGTGGATGACGGCGGTAATTTTTTGGTCGATCCCTCCTATAACGCCAATGAAACGGGTGATTATCAGGACTTGGAAGCGACCGTACTGCAAGCCACGCTCGACCACAGCTTCTCAGATGTGCTCTCTATCAGCACAACCGTGCGTGCAATGGACAATGACAGGGTGCAGGCATATCACGAATCGCGTAGCTGGATTGACGTCAATGGCGATGGCGAGGCGAATGCGCTTGATGAAACCATTCAGCGGGAATATCGACTGCAATATCGCAGCAACCGTGAATACAGTGTTACGACGGATCTGGTCTACAAATTCAGTTTAGGGGGCATGGCTCATACACTGTTGTTTGGCGGTGACTTTCACGATGTCGATACGGATTTTCGCTATTATCGAGCCCGTTACGAATCCGACGGTGTTCTAAATCTGAATATCTTCCACCCACAATATGGTTTATCTGACCCGGCTACCTACATTATGTCAGATCTCGATGGCTCCGGCGCGGAATCACAGAGATACAGTGGTTATGTTCAGGACCAAATTGAACTCAGTGATCAATGGCAGCTCTTGGCGGGCTTTCGTTACGACCACTTTAAAGACCTCGCGAAAGCGAATGGTTACAGCTACAGCGATAGCGCCATCAGTCCGCGCGCCGGTTTGGTCTACAAACCCCTTGATACGACCAGTGTTTATATCAACTTTTCAGAGAGCTTTAACCCGACGGATATTGGGGATCAGGAAAGCGTTGAAGGCGACAGCAGTCTCGATCCAGAAACAGGCAATCAAGTCGAGATCGGGATGAAAAACAAGTGGCTGGATGGTCGAATCTTGACGACATTGGCGATTTATCAAATCAACAAAGAAGATGTTGCGATGACCAATCCCAACGACAACGGTCCCGATGATAATGAGCCACAACTGTTGAACCTCGGCGAAGTGAAAAGCGAAGGTGTTGAGTTAACACTGGTTGGGGATTTGAGTGACCGCTGGACGGTCACCGCGAATTACGCCTACAACGAAACCAAGGTTGTCGAAGGCGTTGATGGTGAAACGCTAACCAACACCTTTGATGATGGCTCACAGTTTGCGAATGCCCCGCGCAACCAGGCTGGCTTGTGGACTCGTTATGCGTTTGATGCCATTAATTCATCATTCGCCATAGGCGTAGATTATGTCAGCGAGCAATGGAGTTTGGATGGCCAGCGCGTCAAACCCTACACCATTTTCGACGCCAGTTGGTCGACCACTTGGCGGGATTTACTCATGCAGGTTAACGTTTCAAATTTGACCGATGAAGAATACGCGGTCAGTGGGTTTAGCGAGCGCAATGGTCATTTCCCTGGATCACCGCGCCAAGTCGTGTTGCAGGCGACCTATACCTTTTGATTGTCTCGGATCCTTGTAGTCGCCGATGAAAAGACGTCAATGGTTTGAGCTGCACAGTTGGGCGGGGTTACAGGTTTCTCTCTTGCTGTGCGTTGTTCTTATAACAGGCACGCTTGCTACTGTATCTCGCGATATAGACTGGTTGTTTAATCCGGCATTACGTGCCAGTCCCGCAGAGCGGTCAAGCCCTGCACCTTGGTCGCAATATTTGTGGCAAGCGCAATCCGTGCAGGGTGAGCGCCGGATTGATAGCCTGTTTCTTCCAGCAGAATCCTGGCTTAACGCAGAGGCCATTCTTGTTGATCCGCAGGGGGATCGCTCGCGAGTGTATTTGGATCCTACACGCGGCTTCGTTACTGGTGTTGGCGCCTGGAATAATTGGCAACGCTTTTTTCGTCAGTTGCACCGTCATCTGATGATGCCGATTTCTCTCGGTTTGACATTGGTGTGTTTAACCTGTATTCCACTTCTGGTGTCTTTGATCAGCAGTCTGAAAATCTACAAAGGCTGGTATCGAAAATTCTTTGCCCTGCCCAAATTACGACTTGATCCCCAGAAAAGCAGCAGGCGCAAAGACGCGGACCGAAAAAACAAGCATCGTCAGGCAAGGCAGTTCTGGGGCGAATTGCATCGTTTTGTCGGCATTTGGACCTTGTGGTTTATGTTGCTGATTGTGATCACCGGGGTCTGGTATTTTCTAGAGCATTGGGGCTTGAAAGCTGAGTCTCCTGCCGATGTGCCGCAGGGGCATGTTCTCGCCCCCTATACGGAATTGAGCCCGGAGCGACTGGATGAGCTGTTGGCGATTGCTAAGGCCGAGTATCCCGAGCTCTCCATACGAGAAATTCTACTGCCGGGGCCTGATGAACCTCTCATTCGCTTTCGTGGTCAGGCGCAGGCAGTGCTGGTTCGGGATAGGGCAAATCAGGTTGTTCTTGAGGCTGAAACCGGTGCCGTAATGGCCGTCCATAATGGTGAGGTGTTAGATGTTCATTCCCGCATCTCAGAGGCTGCCGACCCCCTACATTTCGGCAGCTTCGCGGGGTGGATCAGTCGTTGGCTATGGTTTATTTTTGGGGTGTTCCTCAGTGGTTTGGCGCTCAGCGGCGTGTATCTGCAGGTCTTGCGAATAACGAAAGCGCGGGATTCTATGAGTTCGGGTCGTGCATTTCTGCAAGCAGGCTGGCAGGGCATGGCCTTTCTGCGCTGGCCTGTGGCCGTGATTCTGGGGGTCGCACTGGCTTTGTCGATCCAGTTATTCTTACCTTTACCCTAGCCGCACTCTTGACGAAGGCCATTCATGCTGGATAGCCTTCGATCTATGTCTCCTTCATCTCGCAGTACATGCCATCAGCGCTCTTCTGCTGCCGTTCGACAGTGGTATGCACACCTGCTGATTTTTGTGGCGATGTGGAGTCTGTTCATTAAATACCTGTTTCCCATCGCCTTTGCGCTGCACTACGGTGATCCTGTACTCAGTCATGTTTATTGGGATTTCTGGCCGCTTGCCCACCTTTGGTTGGCTTGGGCACTGATTCGATTACCGGGTTATATCAAAGAATTGGTTTGGGGGATCACTCTGGCCGAAATTGTAATCGTATCCAGTAAGTTCTTCTTCTTTTTATCCGAGCCAACCTGGGATATTTGGCGCACCAATTGGTTTATTAATAAAGTTTTCGTCTTACTGACGTTTTTATTCTTGTTAGGCAGTTTGCTGTTACAACCATCGTTGCTCAGTCATGGGGAGGATAAATCGCATGGGCATGAATAGAATGACACGGCGTCAATCATTAAGGCTGCTTGGTGCGACCGTCGCCAGTACCGCTATGATGCCCGCAATTTCGGAACCAGCAGTAACGAACGGCATACGCAAAGTGATTCCCAGCAGTGGTGAGACTTTGGCGGTCATTGGTATGGGGACTTGGCAGACCTTTAATGTGGGGTTTGATCCACGTTTAAAAAAGGCGCGCACCCAAGTGCTAAAGGCCTTTTTTGACGGTGGCGGGGAATTGATCGACAGCTCTCCCATGTATGGCTCCTCGGCCTCAGTTGTAGGTTACGCACTTGAAGAATTAGGCGGCGAGCCCCCTCTGTTTTCCGCAGATAAAATCTGGACTGGCGATGGTGGTGCTACGAGTAAAGCGGTGGCCACCCAGGCGGGTGACTGGGGGATCAAAACATTTGATTTGATGCAGGTGCACAACCTACTGTCGTGGGAAGAGCATCTCGAACATCTCAATGAAATGAAGCGCCAAGGCCAACTGCGCTATGTGGGCGTGACCACCTCCCATGGTCGCCGTCACGGAGACCTTGCCACCATTATGCAAAGTCACTCTCTCGATTTTGTTCAGCTGACGTATAACATCGCACGGCGTGATGTCGAGCAGCGACTACTGCCCATAGCTGCAGAAAAAGGCATCGCGGTGATCGCCAATCGCCCCTATGCTGGCGGTGAGCTGATCGCCTCGCTGAAGTCCTCTGCCGATCTTCCTGCATGGGCTACTGAAGAACTTGGTTGTCACACCTGGGCTGAATATTTACTGAAATTTGTGGTATCCCATCCCGCTGTAACCTGCGCGATCCCTGCGACAAGTCGTGTCGATCATATGCAGGAAAATATGTTGGCCGGGCAGGGGGCATTACCCGACACACGACAGCGACAACGCATGATAGGTGATCTCGGCTTGTCGTAATGGGCGATCTGTTCAGCTATTCCATTGGGGATTTTATCCCCTATACGCGAGAGACCTATCTACAGCTATTGAGTGCCACTAACGAGCTCTTCTGGCCCTGGCATCTGTTTTTGATGGTAATCATCGGTGTGTGCGTCTTTGCCATTATTTCAGGAAAACGTCAATTAGCATGTCTTCTACTGGCCGCCGGATGGCTGTGGGTTGGTTGGAATTTCTTTCATAACTACTATCGACATGTGAGCTGGGCTGGTCATTACTTTGCGTTCGCCTGTGCTGCTCAAGGGCTGTGTATTGTCGTAATGAGTCAATGGAGCGTGAATAACCCCCATCAGTTGAGCGTCTTGGGTCGATTCACAGGCTATTTGTTGTTGGCGACCGGCGTACTCTGGCCGTTGCTCAGCTCTCTGGGGCGAAATGGTATCTCCCAGTTAGAATGGGCGGGCATGCATCCTGAGCCAACGGCTATTTTAACCTCTGGCGCGGTATTGTTGCTCTTTAAGGGATGGCGGTGCGGACTTTTGCTGGTGTTACCGCTTGTGTGGATGTTGCTCGCTGCGCTCATGTTAAACGTTTTAAAGCTTACTCAGTATCACCTATTATTTACGGTAATTGGTTTATTGATTATACGGGCTCTTATCGGCTCTTCTCGTTCTGTAAAACCTTAGCAGACTCGAAGCGAGTACGTCAAAAAAACGACTTAATACCTGTCGACGTCGTAATCTCCATACCGTCATCTGTCAGCTTTACAGATACGGTCATATCACTATCCAATTGCAATGGGATATCAGATGAATACGCTTTGTCCGGAATAGAAATAACAATCAGCTCGTTGGCTTTGGTGGTTTCCAATTTAATGACTTTGGCAACGCCAGCGGAATAGTTGGTTGTGATGTCTTGATATTCTTGAGTTTTGCCATTCCATTCGATAAAAACCTGATCGTGTTGGAATCCTTCTTCGAGAGCGAGATAAACAAACGGCATACGGTTATCCTAATAAAACGAGCCGACCCCAAAGAGAGGCCAGCTCAACGGTCACTGAAATATTCTGACGGAATAATTACGCCATACTGGGTTTTTTGCCGGGTTTTTTCGCTTTGACTCCGGTTTTGATTTCGGCCAATCGTTGTTGCGCACGCTCTACACACTGTTGCGTCATGCCGTAAACATTGCTGACGTTATCAGACAATTCGGCTACGTCGGTTAACAGTTTGTCTGACTGATCCTCATTCTTTTTAATTAAGCGGCCGTTGCGGTTTTCGTCCAACGTGAAGAAGTCTTTGGAATACTTTAACCCTTCAACCAGTTTGACATGAGCCGTCAAAGGGTTATTGGGGAAGCGCTCAAGAATTTCATTGAAGGCATCCTGGCCCGCCTTTAAAGAGTCAGACCGGGATCCTCCTAAATAGAACAGCATTCCCTGCTGATCGCCGAGTAAGAGTTCCGCTAATTCTTCCGAATTCTGGTCAATGGGTGCATTGATGCGAATTTTATAAAGAGGTGAAGTGATGGATTCTCCTGATGGCAGTGTCAAAGACGCAAAAATTTGATAGGCGCCCGGAAGGTCAAAAATTTGGCCGAGTAGGGCATCGAATCCAATGTACGCGCTGTCGCTGTGGAAATCAGACGGTGCTAGGCGAACGGTTTGCGGAACCACCAATTGGCACATAGGCGGGTGGTAGCTAACGGTTGAGCCATTGGGTTTTTTGATCAGGATTTGCGTAAATCCGCTGCTGGGGTCGAGATCCGTGTAAACCGATTGCGACGATTGACTGCTGTTTTCAACGCGCAGCTCAATATTGATCGGTGTGCCCAGGGGAACAAATGTGGGTGTTTTTAGGGAGAGCTTTAAGCCAGTTTTATCTACAACACTGTGCGTACGCAGTTCTTCGTGTTCGTGTGCTGCGCCTTCACCAAAGGGATTGCCACCCATAATGATGTTGTTTCTAAAGGCGTGGCGAAGATGAATCACTTCCTGGCTGTCGAACTGAAAAGGAAACGCTGCCCAAAACGCATTTGCCCCACTTTCAGTGCCGTTATTGTAGTTCTGAGGGTAGTTCATCCAGGAAAGTGAGCCAGGTCTGTTGGGTAGCGGTGGGTCCATATACTCTTTGTGAAAAGAATGAAAGAGATTAAAGCAGTGCCCCAGCTCGTGTATATTGACATAGAGTTGCTCGCGAAGATCCTGAGCACTTCCACTGTCAATCGCCTGATAAAACGATGCGCAGCCTTGTCGCTGTTTGTCCTTCTGATCATACATAATTCCCCTTAGCCCCACGCCGTATTCATGGGCATTAGCATGCAGAGACCAGACAACCCACTGGGGGTCATCTTTCCAAAGGCTAAAGTGGCTTTCCATTGCATCGTGCAGTTCGGCGTTGCTCCACTCGTGGTTAGCGCCTGCCTCTGATGTGGGAATCACGTTGGTCGCGCCGGTTGCCTGCATTTGAATGCCGGCTTCGGCATAAGCTTTCGCAACGGTTAGCGTTCTCGCGGAGCCGCCGGACGGCAATGATCCTGTATCATAAGATTGAAAGGGCACAACGGATTCTTCCTGATCTTCTTCTAATTTTAATGTCCGGAAATAGGCTGATTCATAGAGACACACATACTGAGCACCCTTGTTGCCCGCTTCCGTTGACCATTGAACATAAGCATTTGCTGCCGGTTGGAAAATAGTATGTTTGGGAATCAATACCTGAATTCGATTGTAGGAGGATGTCCAGGTTTGTGTAGCGATGCCAGTAATAACAATTTGAGTGTCTGATACAGAGATGCGAGGTGTCTCGACCTGAAAGGAACCAAAATAAGTGGTTGTTGAGCCAGAGACATAGTAATAGTCTCCGCTGATCATTTTGCAGGGCTTATAGCCATCCACATCGACTCGAAGTTCCAGTTTCCACGGGCGCGGGCAACTGGAGTAGCGACCGCTGACATACCGCTTTACTATTTTTAAGTCGGTTTTTTGTAATGCATCGGGTTCTGATGAAGGGAGTTCTTGCTTGGACGTGATGTCTGTTGCCGCAGGTGAGGTAGCGCGGGTGATGGCTTCAACTTCTTTGAAAAAGCTCGTGTCGCGATTCAGCTCATCAATTGCGGCGACTTCATCCACCGTCATGGCGTGGTCGATCTGGCTAATATAATCAAAATTTGGAGCGCATGGTTCTATTGTGTTCATTCTGAATTCCTCTAAATCGTACGCAGCGTTGGCGTTCGATGTCCGTGGTAAGGTCAAAATAAAACGATCTGTTGCAACAACTTTTTATTTTTGCGAACGCGTTTTTCGGCGTGTGCGCCGCTTATAGTGCGCTTATGACATGATGTCGAAATCAAACAATGACACGGGATAAATGTGAAAAAATGCCTTGTTGTCCTCCTTGGTAACATCGACGGTACGAAAAAACCATTTCGTTTAGGCGCCGTTTTGAAAACTTATCGGCTTTTTTTTGCGTGGTATTTTGACGAAGTCTCTTCAAATAATTTGCGGCAAGAGTAAACGATAACAGAGAAATATTAAATCGTGAGCTGGGTTCTAAATGCGGTTGTTTAAGACTTTTTGTTCGTTAGAAATTGCGTTTTCTATTCACATTTGAAATGTGAATTTCTACGAAGGTTAACGTGATCACTCGATATAAAAATACCCAACTTGGGGGAGGCAAAACGGGTGGGCGGAATGTTATCTTCCTCTAAGGCGGCGCCCTTGGTCGAGAGCCCCTCTGCCAGACCATAGGCCTCGGAGAAGCAGTTGGACGGCGGCTTTGGGCCTCGTCTTGTTACCCGGAACGGGGAGAGAGGTACTTTTTTGTCGCGAAATTGTAAATTTACTGTCTAGTATTTGCTCAATCTGCTACCTTTGTCTTTGGTGGTCATGCCACCAGTGCATAACTTTAGTGCGGGTTGCTACCCGCGCAGGCAGTTCTCCGCTGGCTTTAAGCCATATCATCGGGATATCCGTAGCGAAACAGTGCCTGCGACACCATTTGAACGCCCATGCGGCGGCATCATCTAGTTTCCTATCGAACGTGCACGACCGTGCCGTCCTCATTGATGTTGGACTTTTCAGCCTTAGCGGATCGAGGTTTCGATACGCAGGCCAATTCGTTTGCCTATGGCAGACCTCTATTGAGAATTTTTGATGTTTTTTACCGAACTTGGTCTGCAGGAAGAGATCCTGCAAGCCATCGCCGATACCGGCTATACCCAACCCACCCCAATTCAAGCCCAGGCGATTCCCGCTATCCTCAGCGGCCAGGATGTCATGGCAGCCGCTCAGACAGGTACGGGTAAGACCGCCGGTTTTACTCTGCCATTGTTGCATCGTCTGAATGGCGGTAAGCGCGTTGGCGCCAACCGCGTGCGAGCCCTGGTGTTAACGCCGACCCGAGAGCTGGCCGCGCAGGTTCACGACAGTGTCACCACTTACGGTGCGCACTTGAAGCTGACATCTAAAGTGGTGTTTGGTGGCGTTAAGATTAATCCCCAAATGATGGCGCTGCGCCGGGGCACGGATATTCTGGTCGCCACACCCGGGCGGTTATTGGATCTGCACAATCAACATGCTGTACGCTTTGATGACTTGGAAATTTTGGTGCTGGATGAAGCGGATCGCATGTTGGACATGGGCTTCATTCACGACATCAAACGGGTACTAAAGCTGTTACCGAACAAGCGTCAGAACCTGATGTTTTCTGCGACCTTCAGTGACGACATTCGCAAGCTGGCCAATGGTCTGTGCAACAATCCGGTTCAAATCGATGTTGCGCCGCGTAACTCCACGGTTGAAACTGTTACCCAGCAGGTTTACGAAGTCGCTAAAGAAAACAAGGTTCACCTGTTGACCAGCCTGTTGAAATCCAACCCGGATCAGACCATCGTGTTCAGTCGAACCAAACACGGCGCCAACAAACTGGTGAAAGTGCTGGACAAAGCGGGCGTTCAAGCGGCGGCCATTCACGGCAACAAAAGCCAGAATCAGCGTACGAAAGCGTTGGATGACTTTAAACAGGACCGTATTCAGGTCTTGGTAGCGACTGACATCGCCGCCCGCGGTATTGATATTGATCAGCTGGCGCAGGTGATCAATTTTGATCTGCCCAATGTGTCTGAAGACTATGTGCACCGCATCGGTCGTACCGGTCGTGCAGGTGCAACCGGGCGCGCAATCTCTTTGGTTGCTCCGGAAGAAATCAAATTGTTACGTGATATCGAACGACTGATCAAACGTAAAATCGAACGCCTTGATGCGCCCGAATTCGAAAAGATCTCTGGCGAGGTGCCGGATTTTGCCGATCGACCCAGAGGGCAGGGGCGTGGCCGAAATCAGAGCCCACGGCAGGATAATGGCAACGGCCGCAGCCGCAGTGGCGGCGATGGTTCTGGTCAGCGTCGTCGGCAAAACCGCAGTGATGGTCGCCCTCAATCTGAGAATGCCAGAAATTCCCGGCAGTCTCGCGATGGTGACGGTGAATCTGCGGCACCTAGACGCCGTCGTAGAGCTCGCAGGCCAGAAGGGGCGAGAGACGAGGGCCAGCAAGGCAATCGTCAGCGCTCTCAAGAATCCCGTTCACGTGGGCCAAATCAAGGCGCAGAGGGCGAAAGAAATCCGTCTTCCCGTCGTCGCAGACGACCTTCGGGTGAACAGCGACAAGAGTCTTCGCGCAACAACGACCGTGGATCTCGCCGCGGTAATACCTCTGGTGATGAAGCACCAAAGAAATCAACACTGACGAAGCTTAAGAAGTTCTTCGGCGGTTAACGACGCCCTCTGATGATCGGCGTTGCCATTGCAATGCCGATCGTTCCCCACCTATTTCTCCTCTGTTTACGCCCTTAAAATTCGCGCAATGGTCGCTTGCACTGTAAAGTCATCGTCATCAAATCCACCATGACTGATGCTTGTCGACGCGCTTGGGTCGCCTTTGTCTTTTTGGTTAGGGGAAATAACGCAATCATTTTGCGCCGCAGAGAAACAATCCACCAGCTCATCATCCGAGCGGATGTATTTTTCCATTCCTAAAATGGGTGTTCCGTTCTTGTTGGTTAATGGAATTCGGGGCTCTTTTTCAAACGCATGAGAGACGAGATATAGCAGCGATTTGTTATAGATGCCATAAAGACTGTCGTTTAATTCGCTCTGTTCGCTCAAATTAAAAGTGCAAAACTGCTTGATCGACTTATTTTCTATGGATGGCAGCACGGCGGCTTTAAAGAGTTCCGTGGTGCAAGCCGGTGCCCAGAAGGTACACGTTTTTACGGGAATCGCGATTTTTGCGAGATATTCGCAGAAGTGTGCCAGTAAGATTGAGCCGGCACTAAAGCCGATTAAATGGACGTCTAGGTTATTGTCTTTCGAATAGGCGGCAATGTGATCCGCTAGCAGACGACAGCCTCCGGTCTTTAACGTTGTAGAACGCGCGGCGTTTTCCTTCATCTCTTCCCAGAGCATTTTGCCACCCAGAAAGCGGGCCAGCGGCTCAAGGGCATCATCAATACGGGACTGTAAAAATTCCTTCGCTTGATCGAGTGCGCCTTCTGATTTTCTTTGTCGAATCGCGTCATTGAGAATATTGCGGAGCGTTGTGACAAGATCGGTTCGCCAGATAACGCCGAGAAAGTAGACCTCTTTATCAATCGTCTGATGAACATAGTCTTCCAATCGATCAATTGCGTCTTTTTCTTCGGTGAGGCCACCGTGAACATAAATCACCAGCCGCTTTTTTTTCCATGTTCGAGTCATGGTAGGGAAGTGCACATTGAAAATGTCACTGACATCAGCCTTGGTGGTTTTAAAAGTGCCCTTATCGTGAAGATAACCGTCATTCCCCAGAAGGATCACATGTGGCCGCAGACTGTTGTAACTGGTTGTACTTCGGGTTAGGGCGTGCGAGCCGTCGCTGTACCCCTGTTCCAAAACAACCGGAACGCCATTACGCGCCACCCAAACATCGCAGCCATTTCGCAACCAGTCGCTGTAACTAATCCGACCAAACCCCCGATACCCCCAGGTATCGCCCCAGGAGTTCTGAACCCAAAAACCCTTGGCGTCATAGCCGATGATGGCAAAAGCGTGTCCGCCGGTTATTTGTGTATGCCAGGGAATCACGCCGTTGGGGTCTACATTGTTCCAGCCTTCATGGACAATCGCTGCGGCGTAGAGAATGCCAACTTCGTTGAGTGCACTGTGCATCGCCACCAAGCTGGTGTGATCCACACGATAGTAAGCTCCCAGGGGCCTTTTAACCGCGTCATCGGCGCGTTTGGGGGTTAAGCGTCCTTCTCTTGCCTTGGACGTCCAAAGTGATTCTGTACACACACCATGTTTGTGCCAACCTTTTAGCGCGCCGCGTGTGCTGGAACCGTTATAGGCTTCGCCCTCCCATTCATCATAGAGCTTCGCCATTTCATACAGCATCTTAGGGCTAATATGTTCGCTGCGCGGCGTATCACTTTGTACCCCTAGCAAAAAATGACACACGGCCGCCAGGCCATAGCCGGTACAGGCGCCTTCTCTGCCTTGATCGAGAATGAGCGGGTTATAACGTTTAATATAGTCATCGGGCAGGATGTGAGGCTTTACCCGTACCAAGGTGGGGATAAATAACTGATCCCTAAAGTCGGGTGTATCGGGTCGAGCATCAAGTCTGGCATCTATCGCGTCTATCTGTGAGGTTTCCATGTCACAAAGTCCTTTTGCGTACTGACTGACACAATGTCGCGACGATGGGAACAACACGTGGCCAGACTATGGCAACAGCGTCATCGCCGCTTTATTGAGCAGCATTTGTTTGGTGAGCTGGTAGCCAAGCTCTCGGTAGGATTCAAACTGTCGTTCATCAAAAAACTGATCAGAGGTTGGCTCGTGAGGAAATTCTTGATGCGCCGATTTGTAAGAATAGATATCGCTGGGTAGCCCGCGAGTCATGCAAGTTTTTATGTAGACAAATTTGCCCGTCGCTTTGTCATCGCCAGGATAAACGATTTCCCCGATGGCGTAGCCCCGCTCAGACAATTCATATTTATTATCAAATAACGGCTTTCCGCCAAGAGTTTCGTTTACCTGACTGCCGGGCAGTATTCCGCAGAGATCAAATTCCTCAATAGAAAAACGAATAATCGCCCCAAAGTCGACTCTGACTCGTTCAATAACATTGCCCAAGCTGTCAAAGGTTTCATCCGGGTCGGCGCCGCCATCGGCCAGTATGATGTAAGGTACTCGGCGTCTAATTAATTCATAGACGCCGGTATTATCAAAATGCCCACCGTCACTCAGTTCGATGAGCATACTGGATTCAGAGTTGTTGCGATCGAACAGACTTGGTAAGCCAGGATTGACGTAATTGGGCTTTAGGTATTTTTCAATGGTGCAATTATCGTTCGACGGATTAAATACCCAATATCCGAGCCGTAAACCGAAGAAGGCCATCAGAAACGATGTGCTTTTTTGTGTCGTTTTCCCCTCACCGAAATTGCCCGCATGGGGATTGGCCGCCGCACCGGAAATTGCCATTGCCGTTGCTAACGTCATTTTGCCGTCGGCAAAACTCTCTGTAGAAAGATAATTGGTTGCCGTGCTGCCACAATATAATGGAGACAATAAGAAGCTGTCGCCACAACGCCCGCGATATTTAGGGGATAACGCATTTGATAAAATGACATTGCAATTGATTAAGGTATAGGGCGTCCATTGGTTATTGTTCTTTCCCGCCAGCATGTCTTTTAAATAGCTGATGTTGGCGTCGTGGGTCCTTTTTGCGAGAGGCTCTGTCTCTGGGACGCCGGGTGTTTTCAAGAATGCCTCCATCAGACGGTCGCGATACAGTTTATGGGGACATATCTGGTTGATATTGACACATAACGCGAGTACGCCAGAGATTATGATAATGACGATGGTTATTAGAAGCTCTTTAAAACTATGAAATAGAAGAACAAGCTCTGCAAAAAGATAAGCGAAGGTCAGTAAAAAAAGGATGGAAACGGGTACGGCAATAATCGATAGCAACTGTTCCAGAAGGCCGGGCTTGGACGAAGAGGAGACAGACGACTTTAGTTTTCGTAGTGTCAAGAGAATACTGGCAATCCCAGAACCCGACATTATGCCCACCTCGGTCATATCACCGGCAATCGACAGTGAACTACCATAAAGTAATTGCACTATAATAGGAATGAGCATCAACGCAACGGAGCCGAGAGCGAGAAGGACAATATGCCCCTGGATATTCGTAACGAGAACCCGTTTGTTATGGGCGCTGGAAAACTCTTTTCGAAAATAGCTGGCGAAGCCGTAGAGCAAAGTGATCACAAAAAAGACGAACACAAACAGCAGAGTCAGGTGAAAAGCCAGCGCGATAAGCGCCCTTCGGATGTCTGGAATAGTAGAGATGTCTGTAGCTGATTTTAATAGGTATTCCAACGGAAAAAATAGCGGCGACTGGATAAAGCATTGACTGAATGGAAAAAAATACAAAGCTTGTACCGCAATAAAAAACAAACATGAAAATACTAAAAAATACACCAGGGTAGAGTGCAAAACGCTCATAAGCGCAGAAGCAATAAGCCCAGGTACACCAATGCCTTTTGGTGTTAGATATTTACCATGGGTACGCAAATAGGCCAATATCTCATTGGTGTCTTCAAGGGGGGGATTAGATACAGTCGACGCTTCCTGTTGATTTTGGCTGACGTGGCCACGGTAGCTGTTGACAGATCCAAACGGAAAAAAGCCAAATTTTTGTTGATACCAGGACAAAGCGCTGCCGGTATAGCTGCCGCCAGAGACGGCGGACACATAGCGCAGCTTTTTGAAAAAAGAAGGCCGTGTGACGCCAGAAGGGGCCTCGGCGGTTGGGTTCGGTTTCCAGACCTCATTGGCAAGGTCTTCATTTTGCAACGCTTGAATCACACCGATACAAAACGACGCCGAGCGAATACCTCCGCCACTGAGGGCAAGACCATAAACCGGTAACTCATTCGACGTTTGTTCGCAATAGTCTTTGTAGTCTTCTCGATAGTCTTTAGGGTAGTTGTCGTTGATGTATTGCTCTTCCGCAGCAATCACTTCTGAAGCGGTTACATGGCAGTGAGAGTCTGCGTTCTTGTCTGTCTCCTTCGTTTTCATGTTGATTCCGTGATCATATCCCTATGAGAAACGCGTTCAATCGTGGCCTTGGCTAGGGGCGCCTGTCGTTAAGAATTACGTCGGCCGCTTTTTCTGCAATCATATAAACAGCGCTGACAATAAAAAAACCCGGTATTTTAGGAAACACAGAAGCGTCGACCACTCTAAGTCCTTTTGTGCCTCGCACGCGGAAATCACTGGTTAGCACGGCCATGTCATCATCATCCTTGCCGATGGGGCAGGTACAGGAAGCGTGGTGCCCCCAGGCTTGATCTTTGACGAATTGCTTTAGATCGTCATCCGACGTCTTGTCACTGCCGGGTAGCTCTTCTTCCGCGATTAACTTCTTTTCAAACAGCTCTTTGCAGACGTCGCGAACAAAACGAATTCCCTCGACAACCGCGTTGACATCGTCTTCCCGGTGGTCGTTGCCTTCTTCAAAATAACTGAAATTGATATAAGGTGTGTCCGTTGGGTCGCTAGAGCGCAGGCGTACATAGCCTGCGTTGTTAACCGTGTGTGCTTTGAGGATCGCAAACGTCAGGTAATTGTGGTTTTCCGCAAGGACCTTTGAGTAGCCGGGAAAATACCCGCGAAACAACCCCAACAGCGCGAAGCAAAACAAGTCCGGTAGTGTCCTGTCGGGAAAAGAACGCCGGATCGCTGCCATTACGGCACCGTTGGTTGTGTAAACACCTTCGCGTTCGCTCTTCCACTGTTTGTACTGTGGGTCACTGCTCGAAAAGGTTGCGTTTTCCAACACATACCAACTGTCAAAATTCATCCGATTGACGACGCCGACTTCATAGCGATCTTGTAGGTTTCGGCCGACACCGGGTAGTATTTTACGGATGGGGATGTTGTGCTCTTCAAGAACATCCTTAGGCCCAACACCCGATAACATCAGCAACTGCGGCGTGTTGAACGCGCCGCCGGCGAGAATGACTTCCCGAGATGCTTTTGCGACACGCAGCTCTCCTTGTGTCTTGCTTGGCTGGTGGTGGGCTTTGTAGAGCTTTTTTCCGACTAAATATTCGACGCCAGTGGCACGGTTGTCCTCATCAAACAGTACCTTGGTCACCAGGGCATCCAGAATTATCTTTAGATTGCCGGGATGTTGTGAGGCGACATCGATCAACCGCTCGCGCGTACTGGTACGGGCATGATCCTTGGTGGCCAAGGGCGGGTAGCGTATGCCCCAGGAATCCTCGTCCACAAGGCGCCAATCATTTGGGTCACCCAGGCCAGCAAGCTGCCAGCGGCTGCGTTTGATGGGCTTGCCGAGCTTCGCAAAGGCGCCTTCCGCCATATCGGCGATCGCCGTAACCAGTTCTTTATCTTGCAGGGCATTTCTTGGAATGGCTTTTTCGGTCTGTAACCAACCGTCGAACCCATGGCGGGTCGGGTTGATGCCAATTTTACTCAGCAGCCGGTGAAACGGTCGGTGATGACAGTTCTCTAACTTTTGGAAATAGCCCCTCATCGTTTCTGAGCGCCAGCTGTCGTCACCGGTCAGCTCGGCGATATTGTCCCAATCGGCGTTATGAGGATACACCGTGATCATCGCATTGTGGGCGGTACAACCCCCAAGGCAACCGGCGCGGGGGTAGAGCACACCTTTGACCTCGGTATTGTTATAGGTTTCGACGTATTTGGGGTCTTTCTCCTGCTTTGCCTGATCTTCATAGTGGCGGACAAAGTAATCCCAGCGCATGGCTTCGTTTTCCGTCGAAATCGCATGGAACCCCGGTACATGGTAGTCGTCTGGCAGTGTGTTGTCTGAGTTGGTCGCATTGCCGCCTTGCGAATTCACCGGGTCACTACCGGCTTCCAATACCAGAACATTGCAGCCGTTTTCCGCCAGTCTCGCCGCGACGGTGCCGCCGCCAGCACCGCTGCCAACAACAATATATTCGTAGGATTCGGTATCGTTCATCGTTTTCGCCCAACCAATTACAGGGTTTTCAGAAAGGCGATCAAAGCGTACTTTTCATCGTCTGACAGGCCTGGCTCGTCCACTTGATAATCCGTGCCGAAGTAGTGGCCTTTGTTGACGACAAAGTCTCGGCATTTGCTGACGTTAAGTAGCGGCTCTACCAGATCCGCAAAGGCGGCTTTGGCTTCGGCGTCCGTGGCATTCTCTGGCAGAGACTTAAGGCTGGATTTCAAGTCTAGGAAGAGTTTCAACACTTCCTTGCGTTTTTCCATGTCGATGTTCGAGATTAAGTTGATGGGCGTTCCCGTTGGAATGGGGCCGATTTGCACGCCGTCATCGGTAAACAGCCAAGGCAACAATCGTGGTAGTAAGCCTTTGAGTGGGTTTAAAAATTCCGGTAAGTAGCCGTTACTGACCCGCAGATAAGTCTGTTCGGAAGTCCTATCGATAACACCAGGGTGCGTTTTTCCTGACTGGGTGATCACGGTAAAGTCGCCTTCGCGTTTTTCCGGCCACAACATTTTCTCAATGGAATCCTGAAAAGAAGTCATGCGATCATCAACAGTGCCAGATTCGTAAAAATGCCCTACGGTGTTATTCAATAAAAAGGGCGCGGAGGTCCACAGGCTGACGAGAGAAGCCGGGCGTGTAAAACCTCTGCCTTCGCCGGGGACGGCAATGGTTTCCAGCTCGCCAGTAAATGGGTGTTGCACGGGCATAGAGCCGACGGAAGGCAAATTCTTATAGGATTCTGAGGTAAAGTTATCCCAGATATTGTCTCTTAACCCATTGGTTGCAATGGGGCTGCACATATTGGTTTCGAGCAGATTGACGGGAATCCGCAAGTCCGTCGATAGAAAGTTATTCTCAAGGAAGTCTTCTTCCATAACGATATCGGTCATGGGCGCTTTGAAATCTTCGGATTTTGTCCAATCGAAATAGTTGTTCCAGCAGGTCATATAATCTTTATTGACGCAGCCTTGATTGGGAAAGAAGTCTGTAAACGCCTTTTCAGGCAGTTTGCTGGAGTGACAGCGAGCACAGTTTTCAGCAAAAACCCGTTTACCTTCGTTGAGTTCATGCTCTTCTTCGGATAAATACTCAGAACCGCCTGGCGCATCTTCCAGTTTATCCGGCTGTGCCGAGCCTAAGAAAAACAGCGCAAGATCAGGCGTCTGTGACTCGTTCGCATTCCAATAGGTGGAATTGTCACGGGCCACATCAATACGGAAGGGGGTGATGGGTTTACCACCAATCAGTGGTCGGAAGTGTTCCAGCCATTCTTCACTGAACAAGCCGATATTGATGTAAACACGATTTAACGCGCCTAATGCGCCGACTGAGTCCTCGCCACCTTTTAAGACCCGCGGGGTAAAAACGGTTGCCGGCGGGGTATATAAATTCTGCAGGGGGCTGTCGTCTGCAATGCCTTCCACCATATTGAACTGATTGTTGTTCAGGCTGCCCTTGGCCAGTGTCTCTTTACCCCATTTCTGTGCGATTTCAACTCTGGCGGCCAGGTTATACACCGCATTCATAGTGCGGGGGTTGTTAATGTAGTCACTGGAAATAAACGAGGTATCCAACGCGCCAGGACGAGAGGTGTGAAACAACTGGTAGGCAAAATTGGAGTTGTCTGGCTGATACATGAAAATACGATCCACCCAGAAGTATTGCGCGCCAGGATTCGAGTTTAAATTGGCCCACTCGGGTTCATTTGGATCATTTGGGGGATTGGTGGGGTTCGGCCCCACATGGCAAAATCCGCAAGACATGCCGACTCGATAGGGGCGCACCAGCTTGTGGCTGTTGTAGTAATCTGGGTCAGTGTAATAGCGCTCTGGATCCCAATTTTCCTCGGCTTCTTCGTCAAAGTCCGGATTCGGGAAAAGGCGCAAACCGACAATGCCGGTTCCGTAACCGTACAAAGAACTGTTTTCAATGTTCTTGCCGCGAGCGCCCGTCGCTACTCCAGGGTATTTTTCCGTATTCTCGAAAGGATCGGGGCCGCATTCGGGATCTCTGACGTCCATGTACAAACCGTAGCGATCTTCTCTGGGGGCCGTGCCCTCTTTGTAGCAGGGTTCGTTAACGACGCCGAGATATTCCCAGCGGTTACTGCGGCGGAAATTTAAGCTGGGATGATTGGTAACAATTTTAAGAAAATCGGAATTGCCGACGCTGGCGTGGGAAATTTCATCCCACAGACGATCGTTACCGGCGGTCCAAACAATCCAGTTGTTACGGCCGCGAGCGAAGGCTTTTGTTGCGTCTTCTGCGGTGATACCGGGAAAGAAAGGTTCTAAACGCTTTTGCAGCTCTTCAGGATTATGACTGATGCCGTAGTCCATATCGGCAAAATAATCTTCATCGGCTGCGGGTAAACTGTCGGCCGTTCGACCAACACAAAACGCTTCATCTTTTATTTGGCCAGGTTTAGAGCCGCAAACATTGTCGGAATTGCTGCAGGAAAAAAGTACGGGAATACAGCCGAGTAATAACGACAAGCGAATCGTATGCGGAATGCAAGAAGCTGTTTTTTGAGTTTTGGATCGATCGTAAAATTGCATACCTAGACTCCCTGTCTTCTGGCGTTTAGCAATAAATCGTTTTTGACAGCTAACTAACGATGCCTGCTTGTTGATGGAAAAGTTGTCTTCCGCATGGTTTCCAAAATGTTCGAAAGACGATTCATCAAGTGCTATTGGAGTCTACTATTGGGTTTTTAGCTATGCAATATTTACATTGAATTGGATAAATATCATGTGCTAGATAACGGTATGCATTTAATCGCGCGAAAGTTAGCGGTACATATACGACGCAGAAGGGTATTAATTGGTATTTTAGATAAGCGTTTAGTGATAAAAGACAACTCTCAGGGAAAGAAGGGGAAAGCGATGAATAGGGAAGATAGATCGATTTGGAGTAAAGAAAATAATTCTTATACGACATTATGGTGTCGAAAATACGTCGTCGTTGCGGCGGCGCTTTCTGGGTTTTTTCTCTCTGGATGTTCAGATGATTTGCCTGATCGAGAAATGCCAAAAAATGTGGTATGGCTTGACCAGAATTGGACGGACAAGCAGCGATCCTGGTTTCATCATGCCGATCAAGGCACTCAAACCTTCTTTATGCCCCTGGAATGGTTGGTTGCTTTGGAGCAGCCCGGCTTGCATATCTTTAACCATCCTTTGTTGATGGAATCCGCCTATATGCAAAAGCTTGGCTTTATTCCTGGCGAGCCGGGAGTTAATAACCCCTATGCGTTACCCGTTGGGTTTGCTGTGGGGAAACCATTGCCCGATGCACCCAATTACACCTCGGTCGGGTTAACCTGTGCGGCGTGCCATACCGGGCATCTAACCTATAAGGGCACCTCAGTTCGCTTCGATGGTGGAGCCGCCATGATCGCGCCAGATCAATTGATGATCATCCTGTTAAAGAGCATGGCAGAAACCGCCTATAACAAACGGCAGTTTTCTCGTTTTGCCGAGCGGGTTCTCGGTGAAGATATCACCGACGAAGACAAAAAATCCCTAGAAAAAGAATTTAAAAAAAGCCTGATGAATCTCGTCGGTTTTACCTTTAAATCCATAGAAAGCGTTAAGCGGGAAAACATTCGCAAGGCCATTGCAGAGGGTGAATCCAGCAATGAACTCAAAGAGTTGGTCGATGCTATCAAAGAAACGGTCGTTCCAAGAGAGGGCTTCGCCCGTACCGATGCATTAACCCGAATTGGTAACCAGGTATTCTCCTTGGTTCCCGGAAGGCCTGAGAACTTCGCCCCGGTGTCTGCGCCAGTGAGCTTTCCCTTTATTTGGAATACATCCTGGTTTAACTGGGTGCAATACGACGGCTCCATCATGCAACCCATGGTAAGAAATGCAGGTGAAGCGCTGGGGGTTGGTGCGACCATCGTGTTAGATGAACACGCAGATAATAATTTTGAGTCAAGCGTTGAAGTAGGCACATTACATGAGATCGAAAAAACGCTGGCTGGTGAGCAGCCACCGTTTTCAACGAAGAGCTTCAATGGTTTGACTTCGCCAAAATGGCCGGAAGATATTTTAGGCGCTATTGATCAAGAGAAAGCTGCCAAAGGAGAAGAGCTGTACCGCGAGCACTGCCAAAAGTGTCATCTGCCAGCACCCACCTCTGACAAATTTTGGAGTAAGCAGGTTTGGTCTTTTAACAATGCTAACGGCGACCCACTGTTGACGGTACCGTTGATCCCTATAGGTGTGGTCGGAACAGATCCGCAACAGTCCTATATTCTCTCTAAACGAACCATCAATACGGAAGGCTTTGGTATCAATGCCAATGTGCAAGTTGGGCCAACGTGTGAGAACACGCCCGTTAAAGACGATAAAGCTGCCAGCTACGCGCTATCTCTCGCGGCTGTCGTACAAGAAACCGTTGGCAATTGGTATGAACACGCAGGCGTTACTGAAGACGACCAACAAAAGATGAACGGCTATCTGCCCAATTGCGTGCAAACACAAGATACCTACAAGGCCCGTCCACTCAATGGCGTTTGGGCGACAGCACCCTTCCTACACAATGGCAGTATTCCCAATTTATATGCTTTGTTGTCGCCCGTAGAGGAGCGGCCAACAGAATTCTATGTCGGCAATTTAGAGTTCGACCCGGTTAACGTGGGATATCTCAGTGACAAAGCATCCGGTTTGTATCGATATAAGGTCGAAGAACTGGGGAATTCAAACGCGGGCCATGAATTCAGTGATAACGAAGGGGCGGGGGTAATTGGTCCAAAACTGGAAGAGGGCGAGCGTGAGAGTTTGGTGGAGTATTTGAAGACGCTGTAGGTTGAAAATTGCTCAAGTAATGGAGAAAGCAACACACAGTAAAAATGTGCGTTGCTAGAGAGATAGAGTAGGAAAGGTCAGACTCTAAACAGCTTGTGTTAGTGGAGGTGCTTCATTTCTAGCGGAAGCTCCTCCTTCTGCGCTCCATATTTTTCCTTCATTCTCTACAACAAGGCGTCCAACTATTTCAACCGGCTTATTTTTATTGGACGTCTCGCCTGCTGCAGATACAGCGCCGACATCTCCAATTCCAGATATTTGTACAATTCGACTCACCAAGTCAGAGCCTCCCATCACGATTAATGTCGTAATGAATATATCTAGCACAGCGGAGACATCGCGGCCCAATAGCATACCGATCATTCTTATGTCAGGAAAAAAGTAAACAGTCATTGATGCGATAGTGCCGACAATCAATGTATAAGCGAATAGATGTTTCCGTCGCGCAATGTACTTTTTATCCGGCTCCATAATCAAGTCGGGAGCAGGAAATGCCTTACGCCATTTGGGGATCAATGCTAAACAAAATAAAATCGCTTTCGTTAGTCTGTCTGAAACAAATGCTAGGATTAAAATTAAAACTAATACGCTTGTGGCGTTCATAGAGAAATCTCCTTATTTTTACTTTAAAAACTATTTAATACGTTTGTAGGTTTTAGTTATTTGATGTCTAGAATTATTGATCAATTTGCATGTTTCTTTATCATGCATGCCACTGGTAAATGTCATTTTCATAGTTTTATAATCGTTACCTCTTGTAATTTTAAGATCCTTGGTTCTTTCAATATATTTCTGGTAACACTTATTGCCTTTTGCTGCGCCATAGAGGTTTATGCCGCCAGAGTAAGTATCTTGACCTGTGCGATTTGCAGTAAAAGATTCCTCCTCAGAATTAAAATGATACCCTCTAAGTTCATTGCCGAAATGAAATATTGATACCGTATGCCTATCACCGTCTGTCCATTTTCCCGAAAGGCTCGGCTCTACCGCCGTCGTCGCATAAATTATACAGGCAGTTGATATTCCTCCCCATTGCCATGTTTTCAGCCTAAATCGTTTGAATAGGTTCCAATCTAAAGGGCCAGAAATGGATGTAGACCAGTTTGGCATGTCTATACCTGCTATTACCGATTTTCTGATGTGGGTATGTTAAAAATATTTAGACTCGCATATTCACACGACTTTGGAATCCCCCATTTGGGGGATGTTGTGATTTGGGTGGGTTAAACTAATATAGAAATTAAATTAGAAAATCATCAAGGTAGATGCGCTATGCGGTAACTATGTTACTCATTTTTATTTGGTTTTTGATGTAGTTATATTATTGCGTAAGATATGATTTGCTAAGTGGCCAATTATTAAAGAAATTCTAAAGCCATTAGACCACTTAGAAAGCTTTCAATATCTTACGTCATAACAATTAAATCGGATTTGGTTTAATTGATATCTGCGACAATGCTAGAAACTTTACCCCCGTTTTTAGGGATTACACAAAACACGGTTATGTGTCCTTCATAGGCGACACCTGCTACCGATGAAAAATCAAGAACCCTGTTTCCAAGCCCGGTTGATGAAATTGTTTCTGACGCAACTACGTTGCCATGCCGATCTCGATTGATTGCTTGGCACCACATATTACCGTCGGTGTCCTTTACGGATACCTCTAAGTCAGCAATTGTTCCGCTAGATAATCCGTTGGCTCTAGGAACAGGGCAGTCGACATAAGCCCACACGGTAGAACTTCGATTCCAAATTGCTCCATATTGATATACCACATCTCGACCATAGACTGAATTGACGTTATATACGCTCTGACACATGGTGCCACTAAAGGTCTCTTTGCTTGCGTGGACACCTGTAGCGGTAACTATAGACAATAAGGCAGCAATAATGAGTAGTTTTTTCATGGATAAATCTCCTCCGGATAAATAACTCTATTTATATAAAAGAAATAACGCAGTCGATGCGCGAAAAGATAATATGATCATTTTGCGAAATTATATGTAAATAAATTACGTTAATTTTGTGTGATATTTGGCCTGGCAAGGGAAATGTAGAAAATATTTACGTCACAAAAATAATTAAATCGAAACTGTGAAAAATTCCTGTTTAGGCGATGTGGCCTAGATTACACTGAGTTGCCATATAGATAGTTCCATTCGTTTTTATACCTTTAAAATTGCCTCTTTTTACTTCGGTTAATGATTTATAAATAATCAGGCTATATAACCATTTTGTATAGGACTAATCACGATGAAATTGAGAATCACAGCTTTAGCAATGTCTACTGTTTTCTTAGCCGCTTTATTTTCTGCCCTTATCTATCAATACCGACAAGAAAATAGGGAGCTATCTAATCAGCTTATTCAGTCCCATAACCTAATGGTTGAAGTGCGTGAAGGTTCTTTGGCCATTGGTGAAAAGTTGTCACGTTTAGAGCAAGAAATGAAGACTCTCCAATCCGAGTCTTTTCATGGTGAAATTGGTGTTGCAGTTGAGAAGGACAGTTTGGCGTCATCTAGACCTGAGATAGGCAATACTGAGAAGAAGCCATTTGCGATGGATAAATCTGCAATTAATCCGTTATCTACGGCGGATATGAATGATGAAATTATTGATGAAGCACAGGATGAACAAGCGCGTTATGAATCTGATCAAAGAATTGCAGCATTCCGGGATGATGCGTCCAATCAATTTCTATCGGACGAGCGGAACGATCTCTGGGCTAGAGAGCATGAAGATATATTTAGTGAAGATATGACTGGTGTCGATGGCAATGAGATTAATGGTGTCAATCTTGAAAGTGTTGAGTGTCGCAGTCACACCTGTAAAGTCATTATTTCATTGGAAGACAATGCTATGCCAGGTGCTGAAATGATGTTCTTTAGTCGAGTTAGCGAATCGCTCCCAAATGCTGTGTGGGACGTGCCACAAGGCAATACGATTACGGTTTATCTAAGCTCTAGAGAAGGGTAAAAGTTATATCGATGTAGAGATCAATATTAAATGTAATGGAATTACCTAGCACAGCGAATACATCAGAGCCTAATAGTCTGCCATTGATCCCAGATAGCTGCTTTTTTCACGTCATTCATCCTATCAATTAGTACCTCTTTACTCATTGTAGTATTGGGTGTTGCAGTGACCGGTTGAATCCAAGTCAGTTAAATATGGGGGGATTACCAAGGGACTATTTTATTTGGCCGCTATTGGAGAGGATTAATTGTAGTAGCTCAGACTTGATCTGACAGTTACCCGTTTTAATACGGTGCCTGTCAGCTTAGATCTGAGCTAAATTTTTCTCAGCCCAAATCGTTTTCCCATCAAGCAGCGTTTCCATTGGCGTTCTGCCACAACACATTTTGCCCTGATGAGTGCGCTCATTGTTATAGTATTCCATCCAGTCGTCCAGATCTTTTTGTAGTTCTTCCAGTGAGTTGTACAGCCTCTTGCGAAACGCCACCTGATAAAACTCATTCAGAATCGTTTTATGGAAGCGTTCGCAGATGCCGTTCGTCTGTGGCGACATAGCTTTGGTTTTGGTGTGATCAATATCGTTGATGGCTAAATAGAGCTGATAATCATGTTGATCAACGCGGCCACAGTATTCAGTTCCTCGGTCAGTCAGTATCCGCAGCATAGGAAGCTCCTGGGCCTCAAAGAATGGCAATACTTTGTCATTGAGAGTGTCAGCAGCAGTAATAGGTGTCTTTGTTGTATAGAGCTTACAGAACGCCACTTTGCTATAGGTATCGACGAATGTCTGCTGGTAAATTCTGCCTACACCTTTAAGGTTGCCGACGTAAAATGTGTCCTGAGAGCCCAGATAGCCTGGGTGTGCGGTTTCAATCTCGCCGCAGGCCTCATCGTCATTCTTCTTTTTCTCCAGCGCGGCTACCTGTGCGTCGCTCAGGATAATGCCGTCCTTAGCCACTTTTTCTTCCAAAGCCGCCAGCCGTTTTTTGAAGTTCTCAAGATTGTGCCTAACCCAGATGGAGCGAACACCGCTGCCAGAAACAAAGATGCCGATTTTACGCAATTCATTACTGGTGCGGTGCTGTCCGTGAGCAGGCTGTTCTAATGCGTATTCAACAACGGCGCGCTCTATCGCCTCATCAACCCGGTTCTTTGGATTGGGTGTTCGGCGGCTTTTGTTTATCAGGTTGTCGATACCGCCATCTTCAACCAGCTCTTGATACCTATAGAAGGTGTCGCGCGATACGCCCATAACCTTACAGGCTTTGGACACATTGCCCAGCTCTTCAGCTAAATTCAACAAACCGGCTTTGTGTTTAATGATGGGATTGTTAGTATGAATCATGAGAGTTACCTTTTGTTTTGAGTTAAAGATTCGACACCTTTATCAAAACGGGTAACTCTCTCTTTTTCAAGATGATGTGTCAGATCTGGTCTGAACTTCTACAGATTAATAAAAATTTTATTGAGAACTACGTTGTCCTATCTATAATTTCAAGTGATTTCAATTTTCTCTTCATTTCAAAATCTACCGCTTCCCAATCTTCGTCGCTAACAAACTTTAAAAGTCTTTGTCTATATTCCCCAAGTTGACGAGATCTATTAAGTTTTCTCCAATCTTGAAGAGAAGAATCCAATTTAATCTTGCCTCGTTTAAACGAGGCGAAGCGAATAAATTGTTGTATCCAAATACAAAATTGACATGGAGGCCTGTCTCCAGGCCGCTTTGGACTTATAAAATCTACTGAGTCGTCTGGATTAACGGTAAAATAGGTATTTAAAACTCTTCGGCGATAAGTGATTATTTTTTCATGCCAAAAAATATCGTGTCCACATTCTAAACACGCTATCCTTATTTTGCTATTAGCTCTTATGTTATCTAGAGGCGAAATAGTTTTATAGCCAAGAAGATGAAAGCTGCTTGTTATAGCTAATTCTGACCAAGGTTTCTTCTGGGCACAAGCTATACATCCACAGCCTGATTTGAGCGATCCGGCAGAGGTCTTACATTTGTGCCCTTTGTCACAGGTGTATTGGATGATGGAGCTTTGAGTATACGGAGGAGGGGTAATTACGGTATATCTCTTTTGATTTATGAAATCGATTATGCTTTTTGAATATTGATTGTCAAATGTTGGTATATCAATATCATGCCACTGCTCATCGCTAAATTTAAATCCAGCATTCATCAGTGGAATTTCAATATGTTTTCGTACCCCTTCTAAAGATGGATCTTTAAGCTGGTTTACAGTAATTAGGTTTATGTTTTTCTGGCTAGCCAAGTAAGTTTTAACACAATCGCGCGCTTGTAGATCAGATAACTCAGCATCAGAAGTAATAAATCCACTTTTACTTTTTCTTATGTGCTGGTCGCCGTTATGCTCAAGAGCTATATTTTCCGATTTGCAGTACATGTCTATTTCAAGCCATGCGGGATATTTTCGTTGTTTTTTAGTATTTTCATTTATTGTTTTGTTTAAAGTGATGTAAGCATCTTTGATTTCTTTCTTCGTAAATAAGTTTCTCCTGGTTTCAAATGGCTTTTTGTATAAAGCTTCCAGTACACTACGGATTCTGCCTTCGCTAAACTTATTTGTCTTACAAGTTCGGCATAAAATTGCACGCCGAGCTGCCATATCTTCTGCAGATTGCTCTTGTTGATTTCCGCAGCAGTCACAAGTGCAAAGATATTTCTTTGACACTTTAAGATATTTTTGAATCTCTTTAAGGGCTGGACTTAGCGTAAATCCATTCCTTTTAAATCGCGGTGCGAGATCGTCGTAAGTTAGCCTATCACCGTACTGATTTCGTCCTAGGGAAGGGTTTGTTATATGAAAATGTTGCCGGCATTGCGGGCAAAGAAAGGGGAGTATTTTATATCCATATTTATCAGCTATTTTGGCACGATTAAACTCCTTGTTCATTATCTCGTTGGAAACAGTGCTGATTTTAGCATCCTTGATACCATCACATCGTTTACATTGATAGCCCAGTTTGTCGAGATTCCTAACCGTAAATTCTGGCCTAAAAAGTTGCAATTGGAAGCAGGCAGCTTTTTTTTGAAGGACTTCGAATGATGTAACCTTGCCTGGTTTAGCTGTGGGGTATTCACTGCATTTGATGATAATCATACAAAAATGTGTTGAATTAATAAATTAAGCGCCGATTGAAAAACAACTTTTCTTTTCAGTTAATATAGTTTTTCTTACTGTATAGGATGTATGTATAAATGTACAGTATATTTCGGTACAAGCGCACTCAAAACGAAAGAGGTTTTCGTGGGCTGTGGTATTGCTCTGGGCTTTAAATTGGTATCCATGATTGGGGTGCCGTTGCCCTCAATAGGCTAAATAGGCGGTTTTGGGTCGTTTTTGGCAATTACTGTGCTTATTTTTATAAAAAGTTTAGCGTGTTTGACCTTTCCCCTAAGTTAGGACCACCGTTTCGATGAGATTTACTACGTTAAGCAGCCTGGTTCGCTAAGGAAGCGGGCGTCAATAATTTAATGAGCTGTGCGGTCGCTCGTGGTTGTAATGCGCTCGCCAAAGCTCTATTTCGTAGCGGGCTTCCTCTATCGTTCGGAACCAATGTAGATTTAGGCAGGTATCTCTAAACTTGCCATTTAGGCTTTCGATGAAGGCATTCTGTGTTGGCTTACCTGGTTGAATAAAGTTGAGTTTGACCTGATTTTCTTTGCTCCAGAAGAATATGGCTTTACTGGTATATTCGGTGCTGTTGTCACACGTAATTCCTTGAGGCTTGCCCCGTGTTTTGATGAGTTGGTAAAGGAAGCGAGCGACACGGTTACCACTAATAGAAAACTCAGACAGTTGACCGACTAGCTCACGACTATAATTATCGACAACATTTAGTATTCGGAAACGCCTACCATTACTCAGTTGATCAGAGACAAAATCCATGGGCACCTTTCGTTGATCTCCGTAGGTGAGTCCACCACTAGCATGGGGCGCTTTAGCTTTCTACGCTTTTGGGCCAAACTTCAACCGCTCCTCGGTGTAAACACGGTAGGCGCCCTTCTTGTTGATGACTAGCCCTTCGGCCTTTAATAGTCCATGTAGCAAGAGGTAGCCGTATCGGGGATAACGTGCTGCCAACTCTTTGAGCCGCTTTCGAAGGCTATCATCGTCGCAGCCTCTCGTTAGATATCGATAACCCGTTCGGCTAATACTTGAAAGCCAGCAAGCTCTGCGCTCGCTCAAACCAAATCTTTCAATCAAATAACTAGCAACGGGCTTATGCTCAGTTGGCTTTACCACTTTTTTGAGATGACATTCTTCATGGCCTCGACTTCGAGTAATTTTTCCGCGAGAAGCTTCTTCTGTTTGGCATTCTCTGCCTTCATGTCCTTCATGCGCTTGGCGTCGTTGACCTCCATGCCGGCATGCTTTGAACGCCAGTTGTAAAAGGTACCTGCGGATATGCCTAGCTCCCGGAAGATATCAGGTGCTTTGGCCAGCTTCATGCTGCTTGATTGCCTTGATGATTTGCTCTTCCGTGTATCGCTTCTTTATGATTTTGAGATCTCCTTGGTAGTAGATTAACTGGAAATCTCATCAAGGTCATGGTTCTATTTTTTGGGATAGGTGAAATTCAACAGTGGTTGTGTACTATCAGTCGAATTTCATTCGCTCTTTAGTAGTTAGAAACTTACTTTCGCTTTTCTCTAGTTCTGAAAATATCGAATTATAAAAATATATATCTGCAGCCCGCTTTATAACTTTGATCCTTAAGTAGCGTTTTGGTGGCGTAGGTGAGCTTTTGGTATTTTTATTTCTTTCTCTATAGGTAAAGTTACTTGTTCCTTGTACTTCTAGTATTATACCCGTAGAGAATAGTTGTATAACATGTCGGATCTTTCCGTTGACGTCCTGTAGTGGGTTTTTTTCTTCCTCCTTTATCGTACAGAAATATAGACCATTATTCTCAGTGAAGTCTTTTAGGTCACCTCTGGTTTTAAACTCTTTAATGTAGTTTTCTATATCAGTAGGATTTTTTGCTAAAATATAGCGTGCGACGATATTCGGTTGTTGGATTTCTCCTGGTGGGTCATTATTTATTAAATTAACCATTGATGAGCTTTCTTCTTCTATTGCTATCTTGAAGTCGGTGAGTGACATTAATACATTGACGGTTTCAAATTGATATAATTGGTGTAAATCCGCTAACTCAATTTCTGTTTCTAAGCAGCTCAAGTTCTGTGATTCAATTACTTTTCCAAAGCTTCCCGAGATAATCCTAGAAATCCAGTGTAGCTCCTCTTTATTGTGCTTGAAGTTGGTGCTTTCTAGGCGATGTCCGCTATTGCCATATTTGTTTCTCTTGCTTTTTAGGTTTTTGCTTTTATCTATCCAATTCTTATATCTATTTGTCCTCTGTTGTGATGTTGAATATGGTGTGTTTATGAAAAGTAAATGCCGTTCAAGAAGATTCTCTGGTATTTCCATATAATTACTCCTTGCTACAACATTTCCGTCCAGCAAGATGTTTATATGAATGGGGTCGCTAAAGGTGTCAAATGAGCAGTTGATGTTGATCTTCCATATCAATAGGTTGATGGAAAAAAACTTCGTCGTTCGGTATTGAAATGAATACTCTGCTCTATAGTTTGACTGTATTTTCAACCTTTCTATAGATGTTGTATTTTTATCTCTAGAGGTCTTTGAGATATTGATGCTCGTCATTGGTGAAAAATTAATTTCAGCTATTTCTTCTAATTCTTTATGATGTTTTTCTGTTATTTTATCTCCATAATATATGGGCTTATTTAGCTTTGTGCTATATCCATTTCTAATCCTCATTGATGGTATAATTAGAATTAATAATATAAAGGCGATGCATTTGTAGAAGATATCGTTTCCTTTGATATTTTCTAGAACGCACAACGGGTCTAGTATGCATCCTGTTCTTATTTTTATACTTTCAATTGTACTTTTCGAGTAATCTTGATTTAAATTATTAAATATTTCTTTTAATTCCTTCGTAAATACAATGTGTTGTACTTTTTTGGATTGATCCACGTCGTAAACGAAATCAGTATTTAGAATTGCATAAAGAGCTGTTCCTTCATATTCTGTGTTTTTTCCACTGGTTGAAAATGATTCAAATGCACAGCTGTATGTTCTTACGGAAATTTTATCAATTTCATGCATATAAGGTTTGGTTAGAGTGCATTTTTCGTTTTCGCGTAAATTATCATTTGCATTGATGATTCTATTCGAGTTTATAGTATTAGCCCACCATGGCGAGTTTCCAGGAATCCATATATAGTTGTCGTCGATTGCGCGTACCGTTGATGGAAAAGTTATTTGATCTGCGGACTTTTTAGAGCCTATCACTAGAGATATGCGCTGTGGCGTGATGTGAGACGTATAGTCATCTTCTTTATAAATTGATTCTTCATCGTTTATTAGTTGATTTAAATAGTCTGTGCTTGTTTCTATCATGGCATAATTATTTATAGCTATAATATTTTGATAAAATTCGTGCATAAGCCTGCATATTAGGAGATTATAAGCAGAGTAGCGAAACTGTTTTTTTATTTCTGATTCGTCGTGTGTATCTATTTCAGAATTTAATTTAACATTTTTTTCTACCTCTTTAGATATGCTGAAAGTTTCAAGGTTTACTAGTTTATTAGTGTAGCGATTTAGTTTGGTTTGACTGTCGAGTATTGGGTGAGGGGCATTCATCTTTTGAATATTCAAGTTGTAAAAGCTGGAGCACGCGTTTTTATTTTTAAAATAGAAGTCCTGAATTGATTCAATAGCTGGTGTGTCAGATTCTAGGGTAGAATAAGTAGAGGCATAGTTTCTTATGTGTGTCGATATAATGTTCTGTAGGTTGTATAAACCTTGGTAGGTCCTCTCTATGTGTTTGATCTCTTTTTCGTCGTTTCTATAAAGTACTTGGTCTCGATTCCATTCAGTATCCCACTCTATATATTTTATATGTCGCTCCAATTGCTTTATTTTATTTGATGCGTTATCGCGAAATTGAAAATATTTTTCAAAAATACCTATCCAGAAGAATGCTCCCATTACATATAGGATAGAAAAATATATAAGGATTCTAAATAGACTCTGTCTAAAATTATTTTTTGTGTTTAATTCTAATCTTCCATTAAAAAATATCATAAATTTAGTAATATTTAGGATAGATAAATTTATGCATTAGTAAGATATAGAGTCGTCCTTTTGGCTGATTTTTGCGTGAGTAAAGGTTTTAATTTAACTTTTGGTTGAACAGAGTTTTTAGGTGTACGATCAATGAAAATCCCTCGACTTCATCCCAAATCCCACCATTCTGTCGCTCATATCTTCAATATGCCCAGCGATCACATGAATCACATTATCTTTCCGCTCTAACGTTCCCTTGATGAGCATAATGCGTGCCTTTAATACTGCCTGCCTACAATGAGCTTGCAAAGTTTTCCAGACGACAATATTGCAATTTCCTGTTTCGTCTTCCAAAGTTATGAAAAGAACGCCACTTGCGGTGCCAGGTCGCTGTCGTCCGGTAACAACGCCGGATATTTTTACAAATCTTCCATGTCTTATTTTAAAAAGATCGACGGCGCGACTGCATTGATTAAACGGCGGTTGGCCGCGTAATAATTCCATCGGGTGTTTGTTTAAGGTTAGGCCGGTGTGGATATAGTCCTCTAGCGTACTTTCGCCATCATCTGGTGCATCTAATTGTATGCTGGCGTTTTCCTGGTGCACTTCACTGGGGAGGAGTTCGGTGTTTGTCGCGAGGGATTGCACTTGCCAGTGGCTATCTCTTCGATGTTCGCTTAAGTGGCCTAAGGCGTCAGCGCCGGCAAGGCATTCCAGTTCGTGGTTATTAAGGTTGGCTCTGCGTGCCAGTTCGGCTAGGTCGTTAATGGCGTCGGGATAACTATTTTTGGTGTCTTGTATGCGTTCGGCAGCTTGCTGGTTAAAGCTTTTGACGATGCGCAGTCCTAATCTGAGCGCGGGTTGTTGCTCCAGCAGTACATCGTCTTCGATGAGTTCCAGTGTGTGGTCCCACTGGCTGTAGCGGATGTCGATGGGGCGTACTTCTATCTTATGGCGGCGGGCGTCTTGTACGAGTTGTGAGGCGGAATAAAAACCCATAGGTAGGCTGTTCAGCAGTCCGCAATAAAAAGCGGCAGGGTAGTGGCACTTCAACCAGGCGGAGGTGTAAACCAGTAGGGCAAAGCTGGCGGCGTGGGATTCGGGAAAGCCGTATTCACCAAAGCCCTGCATCTGGCGGAAGAGTCGGTCGGCAAAATCCTGGCTATGGCCTCTTGCCAGCATGCCGTCGATGAGTTTCTGTTTAAAACCGTGCAGGTTGCCGTTGCGGCCCCAGCTGGCCATGGCGCGTCGGAGTTGGTCGGCTTCGCCGCCGCTAAATCCTGCGGCGACCATGGCGAGTTTGATCACCTGTTCCTGAAAGATGGGAATGCCCAGGGTGCGTTCCAGGACTTCTTTAATCTCATCGTTGGGATAGGTTACGGCTTCTTCGCCGTCTCGGCGTTTTAAGTAGGGGTGCACCATATCCCCTTGGATGGGGCCGGGGCGAACGATAGCGACTTCCACCACCAGGTCGTAATAGCAGCGGGGTTTTAATCTTGGCAGCATGGCCATTTGGGCGCGGGATTCCACTTGGAAAACACCCACGCTGTCGCCCCGGCAGAGCATGGCATAGGTTTGCGGGTCTTCCTTGGGAATATTGGCGACGGTGGTGGGCGGTGTTTGGTAGCTGTTGATCAGTGCCAGGGTTTTACGGATGGCGGTGAGCATGCCCAGCGCCAGAACATCGACTTTGAGAAGGCCTAAGGATTCAATATCTTCTTTATCCCACTGGATAATCGTGCGATCGGCCATGCTGGCGTTTTCCACCGGCACCAAATTGCTGATAGGGGTTTGGGTAATCAGAAATCCGCCCACGTGCTGGGATAAATGCCGGGGAAAGCCGAGGATCTCCCGGATTAAAAACAGAAACTGCTGTGCCATGCGGCTGCTGCCGGCGATGCCTTGGGCTTGCAGGCGTTCTTCCAGATGATTGCTTTTTTCCCACCAAGTCAGGTCTTTGCTCAAGCGCTCGATGAGTAGCGGATCAAAATCCAGAGCCTTGCCCACATCGCGAATGGCGCTTTTGGGGCGATAGGTAATCACTGTGGCGGTGAGTGCCGCGCGTTTGCGCGTGTATTTTTGATAGATGTATTGAATCACTTCTTCCCGGCGTTCGTGTTCAAAGTCCACATCTATGTCCGGCGGCTCGTTGCGTTCTTTGGAAATAAAACGTTCGAACAAGAGGGCGCTTTGGGCGGGATCCACTTCGGTAATAAACAGGCAGTAGCAGACCACGGAGTTGGCGGCGGAGCCTCGGCCCTGGCAGAGGATTTTTTGGCTGCGGGCAAAGTGGACGATATCGGCGACGGTTAAAAAATAGTGTTCGTAGTGTAGCTCTTCGATCAGTCGCAGTTCATTTTCCAGCTGGTCGGCGACTTTGGGTGGCGTGCCATTGGGCCAGCGGCGCTCGGCACCGGCCAGACTGAGTTCGCACAGATACTGGCTCGAGGTTTTGCCTTTGGGGACCAGTTCTTCCGGGTAGTCGTGGCGCAGTTCTTCTAAAGAGAACTGGCAGAGTTCGGCAATGTTCAGGCTTTCTTGCAGCAGTTCTTCCGGGTAGATATTACGTAGGGTGTCTAATGGGCGTAGATGACGTTCGCCATTGCAAAAGCGCAATTGCCCCAGTTGTTGTATCGGCATTTTATGGCGTACCGCAGTGAGCACATCTTGCAGTTGCTGGCGCTCAGGGCCATGCATGTGTACGTCGTTACAGGCCACCATGGAAATGTCGTGATCTTTGGCCAGGGTATAGCAGTGTTGGTAGTGACGGCTGTCTTGCCCGGTTTGCAGCAGTTCCACACCAATCCAGAGTCGCTGGCGAAAGTAGCTTTTTAATAGGGCAGCTTGCTGTTGATGTTGGTTTAGGTCGCTATTGTCCCCAATGGTTTGGGGCAACCAGATGGCCAGGCAATGGCGTGTGCCAAATTGCAGATCGCTGAGTTCCACCCGATATTCCCCTTTGGGGCTACGGCGCCGGGCTTTGGTAATCAGCAGGGAGATTTCACCATAGGCTTGGCGATTGCTCGCCAGTAACACCAGATGATAGCGGGGGGCAGGGGGCGCCTCGGCGATGGGTGGTGTTTTCTTACGGCGACCGCGAGTGGGTTTTTCTGGCGTGTTAGGTCTCTCGACGGGTGCATCGATAACGAGTTCTGTGCCGATAATCAGCTTAATACCCAGTTCCCTTGCGGCGACATGGGCTTTGACGATACCCGCCAGGGAGCATTCATCGGTTAGGGCAATGGCGTCATAGCCGTGGAAAAAGGCTTGGGCGACCAGTTCTTCCGGGCGTGAGGCGCCACGGAGAAAGGAGAAATTACTAAGGCAGTGGAGTTCGGCAAAGGACACGGGGATTACCATAAATACTGTATATAAAAACAGTATAGTGGTATGGTGAAGCTTCGCCAAGGGAGATGAGGTTATGGTTGGGAATACGGAGGGTGGTTGGAGCCATAGAATTGAGGGTAAACCCATTGTCGAATATTGCTAATATTCAACAATGGGGTTGGGGTTTTAAGTATTCTGGAAATATTGGGGCAAGCCAGGCCGTGGTCGCTCTCCCGATGGAGAAGAGACCTTGAGTTTACGTCTGAAAAGTTGGAGTCATTGTTGAAGTGAGTGGGGAGAGGGTGAGCCAGTGGGCGGTTTATATGCTGGCCTGTGCAGATGACACCCTATATACAGGAATTACCACGGATGTTTCCCGACGTGTGGAGGAGCACAATGCGGGTAGACTTGGGGCTCGCTACACTCGGGTCAGGCGTCCGGTGCGATTGGTGTATGAGGAGCCGGTGGCTGATCGCTCGACGGCTGCCAAGCGGGAGGCGGCGATCAAACGTCTAAGTCGCACGGAAAAGAAGGCGTTGTGCCAGCTTTGGCAAGCTAAGGCATCGTCGGGGAAGGTTGGCCAATAATAGTGTGTTCTGTCTGTTATAGCGGGTCTTAAAGTATCAGAACCCGCCATCGTTTGCGTGATTTCATCATTAGTGGCGGTGGTCTCGCCCTCGCGCTCACCTCCGAGAGAATTCATCTCAATCAAGGTTGGAAAACCATCAGCAACCGGTCCTCTGTCGGTCAGCGGCCATATTAATACAAATGCGCATAGGGCGGTTCCACTGTGTGGTGCCCAGGTGCCGCATATTGGTCTATTCCATCAGTCTCTGCAGTTACTTCAAAAGCCTCTCGTTAACGCGAAGCTGGGCCTGCTCCGCCTGAAAGGTATCTTGTGGCTGGGTGTTATTTGTATCAATTGTCGCAAGAGTTTTGGCGTCCAATAACGATTCGTTATTGTAAATGTAAAAAAGAGTCATTATCATTTGCGAAATTCATTTTGGATGTCCGTTCATAGGGCCTTCATGGTCTGGTGGACTCGGGTTGAAAAAATAGAGATGTGGAGCTCTGATAATCTTGATGAAAAAACAGATGATTGTGAACAGTATGCCCGCCATGGCCTTGATCATGGCGTCCGATTTTGCGTCTGCTCAGTCCGATGATAGAAGAGATAAGCTAGAAGAAATTATTGTAACGGCGACGGGCTTTGAGCAAAAAATCCCCGATGCCCCTGCGAGTATTTCCGTTATATCTCACGATCAGATTATGTCACGCCCACATATCAACCTGCTTGATATGCTCAAGTACGAGGAGGGTATCGACGTCGGGACGACCAGAGACAAAACCGGCCAGGGTTCGGTGAGTATGCGTGGACTGACCGGCGAATACACGCTGTATCTGATTGATGGAAAGCGGCAAAACAACCACGGTGATATTTACCCTAATAATTTTGGTGGTAATGCTTTCGGGCACATGCCTCCTGCAGAGGCGATCGAGCGAGTGGAGGTAATCCGGGGGCCAGCGTCCACTCTGTATGGTGCCGATGCTCTGGGTGGCGTTATCAACGTCATCACGAAAAAAGTGACTGATAGCTGGTATGGCACGGTTACCATGAGTGGAACCGTTCAGGAAAATCCTGACTTTGGCGACGATTTGCAGGGCGAATTCTCCGTCGCCGGGCCTTTGATTCCGAATACGCTGGCGCTCGGGTTGCGCGGTAGCTACTACGAAAGCGATCCTTCTTCTCCGGAATTGGCTCCGGCAACTGACCCCAATGGCGACGTGCATTACCGGAGCGTCGGTTTCGGCGGTGGCGGACGGACCGTTGACAGTGAATCTACCTCTTACGGTCTCACGCTGACCTTCACACCGAATGAAAATCACACCCTGCGTTTTGATTATGATGAATCCAGCCAGGTCTATGACAACACGCCCTTTGTCAATCCGGAAACCGGCGAGCTCAGTTATCCTCTCGGAACCAAGGACAATATTGAAGCGTTATGGCAGGACCGGGGCGGGGTGGTCAACCCGCGTGCGGGTTACGCAGCGGATCAGGAGTTTACCCGTGAGTGGTGGTCCATCAGTCATCAGGCTCAGTGGGGATTCGGCACCAGCCAAATTTCGCTCGCCTATGTTGATACCAGTAACGAAGGACGAACTCTGCCTCTGTCCGTAGAAGAGCGCCTGTTGTTACAGAACATGTACGACGGAGTAGGAAGTTACGCGGGCCTGTCTGAAGATGAGCGTCGGGCTATTGCAGAAGACACGTTTTTGCCGCGCCCCAACAGACCGCTGGAAAGCCGACAGTATACGCTTGATGCGCGCCTGGATATTCCCTTTGAGGCCGCCGGTCAGCACCAGTTTGTGGTCGGTGCGCAGGTTATTGATGGGGAGTTGGAAGATGGCGTCTTTGGGCTTGAGAGCAACAATGCCGGCGGTGTTCAGGATCAGGAAATGTACTCTCTGTTCGTGGAGAACAGCTGGACGCCGGTCGATCCTTTCACGCTGACAGCAGGCGTTCGTTACGACGAACATGATGTTTTCGGCAGTCAGGTGTCGCCCAGGCTGTACGGCGTTTATCGTTTGAGTGATTTCTGGACTCTGAAGGGCGGTGTTAGTACGGGTTACAAAACACCCAAGACCACAGATCTGTATGACGGCATCACCGGTTTTGGTGGCCAGGGCACGTCCCCCTTCGCGGGCAACCCGGATCTACAGCCGGAGACCAGTGTCAACACAGAAATTGCGCTCTATTGGGAGAGCCCTGAAGGCCATAACTTTAATATCACCTACTTTGATACGGAATTCGAAGATAAGATCGCCAGTGGCGATACGGTTAATAGCTGTGAAGTGACCGGCGGTGTGCGCCCCTGTGTCAATCTCGGTGCCTACGACAGTCTGGGTTACAGCACCTATTCGCAACGCATCAATATTGATGAGGTCACGATTCAGGGTGTTGAAGTCGCAGGTCGATATTTTCTGTCGAATCAGTGGGTGCTGAACGCGAATTACACCTGGACGGACAGCGAGCAGAAGAGTGGACCGGAAGAGGGGTTACCACTGACCAATACCGCAGAGAATATGTTTAATGCGAGCATAGACTGGCTGCCTTTGGACAGTCTCAGCTTCACGCTTGAGGCCGAAGCAAGGTCGGACCGTTATCGCGGTTGGGATAGTGTTCTGGAAAAAACCCTCTACTACAAAAACTATACCTTGTGGAATCTGGGCGCCCGATTCGAGTTAAATGATCATGTCACCTTCTTTGGTCGGGTAAATAATCTTCTCGATGAGGACTTCACGACCTACGCAACAGACTATGTGGATCTGAATGGCGATGGCGTTTATACCTCCTGTTCCGGTCGTGGTTGTGACAGTGAAGTTGTCTTCACGGATGACTACAACATTTTCGCGGCCAGCCGGAATTTCTGGCTCAGCTTGCAGGTCAGCTTTTAAGTCGGTTGAGCGTTGACCGAGGAGCTTCAGGCTGCTTACAACAGATGTTGAAAAGACGGCCTGAAGCGAGCGACCAAAAGAATCTCAACAGCCTCTAACATAAACCGGCGCGACCTTGTTCGCGCCGCGTTCGTTTATCCGCGGGAATACCGTAGGCTTGTACAGTCTTCACGCTGATGTGACTACAAGTCCTTGTCTTTATAACTCTTTTTACTTTTTTTTGGTGGCTGCAGAGGGTGGCCATCTATGAGCCGTTGGTGCGCCTCAATACATTCAATGCGTTTATTACCAGAGCGGGAAAGGCTCCTGTAAGCCATTCGGTTTCTGACAGGGTCTTAGGGGCTTAAGCTCGAACACCCGGCGCTAAAAGACTGGCGGTTCTATCTTGGTGCTTTTGCTGCGGATCTATTTTAGGTGTCGCTGGGAATTGACACACATCAATCAAGTGTTTAAAGTTTCAGAAATTATTGAAAGTTCAGAAGGGTTAGTTGATGGAGCTCAGTGCGTCTGTTCAATCCTTTGTTATGCATTTCGGCGAAATGGGTTCGCGGTGGGGGTTTAACCGCACCGTTGGTCAGTTGTTCGCTCTGATCGTGATCAGTGAAGAACCTCTGTGTGCCGAAGATTTGGTGTCTGCGCTCAGCATTTCCCGCGGTAACGTCAGTATGGGGCTGAAGGAATTGCAGTCCTGGCGATTGGTGAAAACCCTGCATAAACCCGGGGATCGCAAAGACTATTACCAGGCATCCGGCGATATCTGGCATTTGGGAACAACCGTTGTGGAAGAGCGCCGCAAACGGGAGCTGGACCCAACGCTTTCTCTGCTGCGAGATCAGTTGATGGAAACGCCGGATTCCAGTGCTGCGGTGTATTCCCAGCAGAAGATGCAGGAAATCCACGATTTATTAGAGCTGGTCTCCACTTGGACCAGCGAGCTGCAATCCATGAATCCCGATAATCTGCGTACCTTGATGAAACTTGGTGCCAGTGTGGGGAAGGTTCTTGATGCCAAGGGGCGACTGTTAAAAAAATCATCGTGATTTTTCCCTGACATCATTCTGAGTCGCCCTTGGGCGGTTCATATTTTTTATCGACATTTCGTTGCGTTTATTGGTGCCATAACAATAACGGGGGGTCTTTGGTGGGCGCGAGACCTTGAGCGGCACGCATTCTTCCGAGGTTCGTTATGTTAGAAACCGTTGATTTATCGCGAATTCAATTCGCGGCCAATATCAGTTTTCATATCTTATTTCCTTCCATCACCATCGGCCTGGCCTGGTTCCTGTTTTATTTTAAGTTGCGATTCAACATGTCTGGCGATGAGTTGTGGATGCGCGCTTATCGCTTCTGGATCAAAATTTTTGCTCTGACCTTTGCCGTGGGCGTGGTCAGCGGCATCACCATGTCGTTTCAGTTTGGAACTAACTGGCCGGGCTTTATGGCGACGGTGGGGAATATTGCCGGGCCGCTATTGGGGTACGAGGTGCTAACGGCCTTCTTTCTTGAGGCGACCTTTCTCGGGGTCATGTTGTTTGGCTTTCATCGCGTGCCCAATTGGTTGCATACCCTGGCGACCTTTATTGTGGCGGCAGGCACCAGTTTATCGGCGTTTTGGATTATCGCGTTGAATTCCTGGATGCAAACCCCCGCAGGTTTTGAGATGCGCGACGGTGTAGCCTTTCCAGTGGATTGGTTGGCCATCATCTTTAACCCGTCAATGCCGTATCGCTTTATGCATATGCTGTTGGCGTCCTTCTTGACGGCTTCTTTTTTGATCGCAGGAATTTCTGCCTACCGTATTCTAAAAGGCGATTCTAAGCGGGCACCAAAGCTGGCGTTAAAAACAGCTCTGGTGGTGGCGGCAGTATTGGTGCCTTTGCAGATTTTTGTCGGTGATATGCACGGCTTGAATACCTTTCATCATCAGCCGCAAAAAGTGGCCGCGATGGAAGGCGTGTGGGAAACCGAGAAAGGTGCGCCCCTGCTCTTGTTTGCCATTCCCGACCAAGAAGAGAGAACCAATCATTTTGAAATTCCCGTTCCCTATCTGGCGAGTTTGATTTTAACCCACGATATCGATGGCGAAATCCGTGGGCTGAATGAATTTGTGGGCGAGCATCCGAAAGTGGCACCGGTATTTTTTGGCTTTCGCATTATGGTGGGCATGGGCGTCTGCATGCTGTTGTTTGCCTGGGCGGGAGCCTTTTATGTGGCGAAACGTAAAACCATGCCGAAACGCTATTTACAGGGGTTGGTTGCGTTTACTTTTTCCGGTTGGATCGCCACCCTGGCCGGTTGGTATGTAACGGAAATCGGACGCCAGCCTTATTTGGTAACCGGCATTTTAAAAACCAGTGAAGCCGCAACAACAATTCCTGCGTCTAACGTCGGTCTGACCCTGTGCCTTTACTTGGCGCTTTATGTGGTGGTGTTAACGGCTTACATACACACGGTTTTTCATATGGCGCGCCGCTCGGTTGAGGTTGAAGAGCTGGAGACCTACGCCAGACCGCCCAATGATATCAATGAACACTATGCGCAAGGTGAGGTGAGAGTTTAACGATGGATGCCTATTTGCCAGAAATATTTTTAGGGTTGCTGGGGCTGAGTGTTTTTATCTATGCGGTGTTGGATGGTTTCGATCTCGGTGTCGGCATCTTGCTGCCAATGAAAGAGCACGACCTCGACGTCCGCAATCAATACATCGCCTCCATCGGGCCCTTTTGGGATGCGAACGAAACCTGGTTAGTCCTCGCCATTGGGTTGTTATTTATCGCTTTTCCGGAAGCACACAACATTGTTTTGCGAGAGCTCTATTTGCCTGCGACCTTTATGTTGATGGGTATTATTTTGCGCGGTATCGCCTTTGATTTTCGGGCGAAGGCAATCACCACGCATCGCTTGTTGTGGGACCGGGTCTTTAAGGTAGGGTCCATTGTGACGACCTTGATGCAGGGCTATATGCTGGGGCGTTATGTGCTGGGCTTTGCCGATGGACCTGCCGCGCAATTATTTGCGCTGTTGAGTGCGCTCTGTGTTACCGGTGCCTATGCCTTTATCGGTGGCGCTTGGCTGGTGATGAAGACTGAGGGGGCGTTGCAGATACGTGCCGCTAAGGCATCGCGTTACGCCGCCTGGGCGGCGGCTCTGGGGATTGTCTGCGTCTCGGTGGTCAATCCATTTATCAGCAGTGATATTGCCGAGCGTTGGTTGAGCTTTCCCGAAGTGATTCTACTGTTGCCAGTGCCGGTCGTGACGGCCGCACTTTTTATCCTGGTCGATCGCTATCTGCACCATATGCCACACCAGAATGATTTTGGCTGCTGGATTCCTTTTGTTAGCGCCGTTACCGTGTTTTTCCTGGCATTTGTTGGATTGGCCTATAGCTTTTTCCCCGACATTGTGCCGGGACAACTGACGGTCTATGACGCGGCCAGTGCACCAGAATCGTTGATGTTTATTTTGGTTGGTGCGCTGGTGGTGGTGCCTGTTATTTTGCTGTACACGTTTTTCTCCTATCGAGTCTTCTGGGGAAAAGTGGGCGAGCTGCGATATTACTGATCATTTTTGACGTGCCGCTTATTGTGCGCACAAAGGAGAGGTACATATCAGCATCCCGCTGAAAATAGCAGGATGCTTGTTTGCTCGAAGTGATATTGGGGTTACGGGTAAGATCCGTCTTTAGGTGGCCTTGGTGGGGCGTCATTAAAAAAGCCCATTTCTCGCTCGCCATCGCGGGGTCGACCATCGTGTGGTCCTCCCGGAGGCCCGCCGCGTCCCCGTCGAGGTGGCTCACCAAGTAAGGTAACCTGTTGGTCTAAGGTGATGTCTTCGTAGAGTTTACCATCCAACAGCAGTTGATAGCTGTCGCCTTGAATCAGATCTGCACTAGAAAGCGTTGCCGCCTGAAATTTACCGACGGAGGTGCGCTCCAAAAGTGTCTCGCCTTCAAGGGTTTGCAGTGTCACTTTGGTGCCTTCTGGGTAGATATCCGGGAAAAACACTTGCAGACAGGGTTGGCCGGATTCGGCGCTGGGCACGCTCAACATGCCTGAGCCACCCAGAGCGATCAGTGTGCCGCCAGAAACAGTAAAATCGCCGTTCATATCCAGGGCGCTGTCGCCTCGTCCGAGAGGGCCGCTCACTGTAACGACACCTCCGCTCATCAATGCATTCCCGTTGGAATCCAGGCCATCACCGCCAGCCACCACGTCCAGGCTGCCGCCGTGGATGGTCAATAATCCCCCTTCCAGTACGTCGTGTCCGCCGCCACCTCCGCGGCGTTCTCCAAAGCCGAAAAATGGGGGCGGTTCCTGCTTTGCGCCACCTTCGGTTTTTTCTGAAATATTGATGCCGTCGTCTCGGGCGCGAACGGTAATGTCGCCACCGTAGATATCAATCTTCTTTGCTTCTATCCCTTCATAAACATCGATCAGGGTAATGTGTCCACTGATAATATCGATCGCGTTTGCGGCGCGTATGCCATCGTCACCACCGTTCACATCGATATCGGTTTCTTCGATGGTAATGACGCCGCGCAATTTGCCGTTTTTGGTTTCGGTATTGTCGGATTTAATCGAGTCGCCTTTGGCGCGAATAACCAGTGTTGACCCGCGCAGTGCAACACTGTCTTTGCCCCGTATACCATCGTCAACCGCGGTAATATCGATGTTGGCGTTCTCAATGTTTAAATCGTCTTTGCTGACGATTCCGTCGTTGTTGCGCCCCTGAATATGCATTTTGGCGTTGGGGGCACCGATGATTTTCAAATCCGACTTGGAATAAATAACCGAGGTTTGTTTTTCATCCGTGGCGCCGGGTTTGAAATCTGCGGAATCTGCCAGGGAGATCTCTGCGCCCGGGGTAAAAAGGATATCGACGTCACCCGCTTGCCGAATAAATATAGGAGCACCTTGGCTGTAAGAGAGATCCAGATCAGACAGCTCCAACTCTACCGGGGCGTCACCGGTATCGACAATCAGCTGGGCATTTTCACTATGGCCAGAGATGATATAGCGGCCTCCATGGGTGATGGTTGCGGTATGCCCGCTGATCTCTATCCCGTTACCGGCGCTTATCTCTGCGCCAAACGTGAGGTGTGAGGTCTCAGCCACAGCCAGTGAGCTGGTGACGGGGGCAAGAATCATGGCGCTGAGCAGAGTCTTCCTGAAATAACGTAAACGCATTGTGGCTTCCTATTCCGTAAATTCGCCGCTGCTCGAGAGCAGGGTACAGGTTTGCAGGCCGGGAATTGCGCGCAGTTGTTGTAGCAGTGCTTCACTCTTCCCCGGTTTGATTTTGACTTCGGTCACTTTTTCGATTTGATCGCCCTTTATCATGTCTGAGCGAACGCAAAAATGGCTGATGCTGGTTTTATCCTGTAGCACCGACAGGATGCGTGTATAGGTTTCGCTGGTATCGTATTTCAGAATCAACATATAGGCGGGTTCAATGCTAAACGAGCGTGAGAACACCAGAAGCACCGCAGCGATAAACACGCTGACAATGATGCTGAGTTGATAGTATTCGACACCGTTGACGATACCGATCGTAATCGCCCAGAAAATAAAGGCGGTGTCTCTCGGGTCTTTTACCGCCGTGCGGAAGCGCACGATGGACAGCGCGCCGATCATACCAAGCGATAGCATCAGGTTACCGCTGATGCCAATCACAATAGCGTTAATGGCAATCGCCACCATCACCAGCGTGAGGTTAAAGTTCTTTGAGTAGAGAACACCGCTGTAGGTCTTTCGATAGATGTAAAAGATCAACAGCGCCATGATGAGCGTGATCGACAGTGAGAGCAAAATTTGCAGAGAACTGAGAGAGTTCTCAATCAGCAGTCGATCAATATCCAGCATTTGGTCAATGTCGGTTCCATTCATTAAAAAGAGACTTCCCAGTTAATCAAAATAAAATTCACGATTGTTCATGCGACCATAGCAATACTTACTGATGGCCTGTGCATAGCTGCTGTCGAAGGGTATGGCGTATTTAAACCACGCGGGGAGGTTGTGGTTGAATTTGATCTCCATAATGATGGTGTCAGGCCGCTGCAGTGGCGTGGTTTCCAGCTCTGAATTAAAGAGATCAAAATCGTGGGTGTTGGTGCGTAAGTTTTTGTCAAAGGTGATGCGGATGTCGTTGTAGTCCAGCAGATAGACTTCGCGAACATAGTCAATAATGGCGGTGGGGCGGAAGTGTTTGCGCCTTAGGTCAACGTAAATGGATGTAGCCGTGGGGGTGCCTTGTTCCAGTAGAAAATCAATATCGCCGTCGATCATGCGATAGCAATCGTCTTTACTGACGGTAACGGATTGCTTGTTGACGTATTGGTCGTGCTTGGCTTTGCGCTCCAGTTTGGCCCAGTTTTGTGTGCAGTCGTACAGTCGGAGACGGTACTTGTTGCGGATTTCAATGCCGTCGAGCTTATCTTCAACAGCCGTATCGTAGAGGTCATCAAAGTAGAGGCTTCGAATGGCGTAACCCCGTGAGGATTGCTCGTGAGCGTCTTTGTCCATGAATTGCGACAGCAGTGAGCGCGTGTGTTCGTACTGGAGCCGATGAATAAAGCATTTGATTTCTCGGCGTTTTACCGACAGTGGTTGAGGCATGGCGCGCTACTCATGTGCCTGTGTTGAGACGGCCGGGCGTCGGTTGGTGAAAAATAAATACGCTCTGGGCGCCATTGGGTAGGCGGCCAAGCGAGAAAGGCAGTTCATGGTTGCCAGGGGTGGCCACGGTGATGTGGTCGATCAGTGTGCCATCGGGCCTGTGTAAATACAGGGTTTCGCCATTGCCGATATTGAAGGTGAGGCGAAGTGTGTTGGCAATGTGATGATCGGATTTCTTTCCATGTAGGAGAACGACATCGTGACTACCAATGATCACGTTGTCGTCGATCGTAAAACCTGGCTCGTTGTTTTTGTCGGAAATGCGATAGCCCCGAAGAGAAAGGCTGTTCAATCCGGGGTTGTAGAGTTCAATCCAGTCCTGCTTGCCATTGTTGGCGAAGGAAACCTCGTTGATCACAATGTGCTGAGACGTGCGATTAAAAACAAACAGGTAAAGCAGAAAGGTGCTCAAACACAAGAGTGTTAGAAGAATAGGAATGGCGGCTTTCTTCATTGCGTGTAACAAGGGTATCTGTATGTCGATCACCGCTAGCCGCATCGCGGTTCGATGTTTTCAATGTTGCGGTAATCGAATGGGCTGTAAAATAAGTTTCATAAAGTACTGAATCGATCTCTGAACTGCCAGTACGGGCCTGTATCATTTGGTAACGAAATGTGTATCAACTTTGATGAGAATATATCGGGGCTGTAACAGGCGTATTTGCAGAATGTGGGCGGGGGCTTGGCTCTCTTGGCGTAGCATCACGTGTGGAGTATAGTTTTCAGGCGTTACGAATTCCAAATACGATAAAAACCATGGATGCCATTAGCGAATCCCTGCGACGACGCCTGTCGCAATTACAGCCCTCCTGTCTGGACCCGCTGGAACAGATTAATGAATTGGCGCAGGGGGTTGTTGACCCTCAATTGCTGACTCTGTGTATTGAACTGATCACCGCGTTGCACAGCAATCGTGCCTGGAAGATTCCCAAGGATACGTCGATTCGTGATCGCGCCTGTCTGCAGCTGGCCGAGCAGTTTGTGTTGGCGGTGGGGAGTGTTTCTGATAATCAGATTTATATTCTGCGCCATTGGTTTTCGGCGGACGAGATCTATCAATTTGTGCATATGCTGTACGTGTTGGATATGACGTTACGGCTCAATCGTGTCACGCACTCGGTTTTGGGGCCTGTTAACGCGATTTAGCGTCGGCTGTAGATTCAAAACATGACCATGATGTGTGATACACAATGAATGTTATCAAGCCAGAGTATGACGATGATCGAAGCCCGTTTATCCCAGGAAGAGTTGACCGAGTCTGCCTCTACAGGCAGTGAGCTGGCATCTGCCATTGCTGGTTTTGCTGCAGCGGTGGTCAATGTAAGGGAAGTGGATCCACTTGTGCGAGAGATGGTTCGCCTGCGTTGCGCCCAGATCCACGATTGTCGTTTGTGTGGTTCTCTGCGTTCGGAGGAAGCTTTGAAGGGAGGCTTCGATGAAGTGATGCAGAGAGACATTGCCCGCTATGAGGCCAGTGACTTGAGTCCGTCGATTAAAGTGGCGCTTCGTTTGTGCGATGCGATTATCCTGACGCCCGGTGCGATCAGCAGACAGTTAAAACCCGAGTTAAGGGCCTATTTTAGCGATGCTCAAATTCTGTCGCTGTGTCTCGATGTGATGAAATGGAGTCAACAGAAAGCACTGGTGGCCCTGCGAATGGAGCCTCCTGTGTCTGAATTTGCGTCTCTGTTATCGTTTGATGAGGGGGGAAATCCGGTTATCGGAGGCGAGGCTTACCGGTAAGGCGCGCCTGAACGTCATGCCCGTGGCGTGCACGGGCATGACGACGATACGTCGATCAGACGACGTTATTTTTGTGTGACGGTGGCGTCGGCTTCTCGCTTAACCCCCAGAGAATCCATCACTGCCAGGGTTGGAAAGCCATCGGCGATGAGTCCACTGTCGATTTGAAACTGGCGGATGCCCGCACGCGTACCAGAGCCGATAATCCCGTCAGGTTTGCCGACGTCGTAGCCTTTCGCATTGAGCTTTTCCTGCATTTGCAGAATGTCCTTGCGGGCGTAGGTCGGTAGTTCGGGTAATGGGGTGACAAGCCCGGGCGCCCCAGCGATTTGATCGGCCAGCTCGCCGACACTGATGGCGTAAAACTCGGAAGCGTTCCAGCGCATAATGACCCGAAAATTAGGGTAGGCGATAAAAGCTGGGCCTTTATGGCTGGCGGGCACAACAACGTAGGAGTCGATGTCGTCACTGCCTAGCGTAGCGCCATTGGCTCGGGTAATGCCCATGGCACTCCAGTCTGCCAATGGGCGGCGTTGATTGCGGCCGGTGTATTGGTAATCAAAGTCTTGGGGAAGTTGTACTTCCCGTCCCCAGCGATAACCGGGCTGCCAGCCCAATTCAGACAGAAAGTGTGCTGCCGATGTCAGTGCATCGGCTTCGCTGTTCCAGAGGTTGACGTGGCCGTCACCATCGCCGTCGACGGCGTAGCGGCTGTAGGCGGTGGGCATAAACTGAGTGTGGCCCATCGCGCCAGCCCAGGATCCCACCATGTCTTCCGGTTGCAGGGATTCCCGTTGCAGCAGTTTGACGGCGGTCATCAATTCCTGAGTGAAGTAGCGACTGCGACGTTCATCACAGGCGAGGGTGGCCAGTGAGCTGAGCACCGGCATCTTGCCTTTGTAGCCGCCGAAGTTGGTCTCAAGCCCCCAGAAAGCCAACAGGTATTGGGGAGCGACACCATACTGTTGGTAGATGTTTTCCAACAGCGCACGATGTTCTTTATACAGCTCGCGACCTTTTTGAATGCGCCACTCGGTGACTCGGGCACTGTAGTAGTCAGGGAAGGTGCGAACGAATTCTGGCTGACTGCGATCCAGTTCAATAACTTTCGATTGATAGGTGACGGTATCGAACACGGAATGCGCCAGATCGGCGGGAACGCCCTCGGCAATGGCCTGGCCGGTGAGGCGGGTTTTGCAGGTCTCAAAATCGGTATCTGCCCGTACGTCAGCGGTGGCTGCTGCCAGTGACAGCAGTGCCAGTGACAGAATCCGGGTGAGCGGGTGTCCCATGGGGTTTAGCCTTTTTGTGTGTGGTTAAGTGTCAATCAGGGCTGGTGTTATCACTGAGCGCAGCCAGGAAGTGTTCTTCCAGCGGCGGATAAGTCTACCTGCAATTAGTGATTTGTAAGTTAAAAATAGTCCTTCTGGCGTGTAATGACAAAATATTGACGCTTTTCTGTCGCCACGTTGGTGATACCTCTTGGTGGTTTTTTATCGGGTGTTCGCCGATTAACCAAAATAGCCGTGAATAAACCATTTGCGCTCTCCGACATCGTAAAAAATCCAGTGCAGGTCGCCCCGGTGGCGAGCGACAAAATAGCTGCGGTGCTGGCGTTGTTGCCACCAGTGACTGTCAATACGGTAGCCATCGCTGAGCAGCTGCCAGTCTTCAATGCGACGATAAATGGCAATGGGATCCGGCAGCAGCCATAGGGGCAGCGGGGGAAAGTCCGTCGTTTCTTGGGATGATGTTGTCATTGCCGCGACATCGTTTGCGCCCTTGAGCTGCCGGTCGTGCGATAGGGGCTCCAGTCGCTGGCGATATTCCGGCAGGTGTTCATTGACAGTGTGCAGGCGAAAAAGGCGCTCTCGCCCCAGTCGAGCCGAGAGCAGATCTAACAGGTCGTGGGGGTTGTTATCCTGCTGGTGGCCCAGTTCTTTGAACAGCGGCTGGCTGCGGGCTTCGCTCGCGACCAGCGCGCGACTGGCGAGTTGGACGCTCTCGATAGGGGAGGCAATCTGAAAGTCGTGCAGTTTTAACCAGGACAGTCGCAGAAAGGTTTCCGACTGGCTCTGTGCGCTGGACAGATCGATATCGAGCCGCGAATCACTGCGGTCGAAGTGAAAGAACCGCCATTGAAAGCCCTGGCACTGGTATTGATGCTGCTGCAGAAATCCCTGCAGTTCCGTCAGCAATTCCTGCATGGGGCCGTTCAACATATCGACGTCTGTCAGACCATCCAGATAATGGCGTTCGGCAAAGAAGGTGTTGGGAGGTCGGAGCCAGGCTTGTAAATCGTCTCCGCTGCCGCAGATCTTATCGAGCAGTTCCGCAAACCCCTGACCATGGCGACGGCTGAGGCTCGCTCTGGGCAGATCCAGCAGAGCGCCGAGCTGGCGAAACCCGGTTTGTTGCAGGCGTCGCAACTGCCGGTCTGATAGGGGCATGGCTTCCAGAGGCAGGGGTCGCAGGCGTTTCAGAAAATACCCGTGAGAGAAGTGGTCGGTATGGATGCCTGCTTTTAAGGTGGCCTTCTCATCAAGACAGTTGAGTGCGGGCACCAAGCCCAGCAACCATGACGCTTTGGGGGTGTGCCCAAGGCTGAGAATCGGTGTCAGCTGCTGTTGCTGAAGTCCTCGTCGCAACAGTGACAGCAACCGTTCCAGTCCTTTGAATAGTCGCAGGCAACTGCCGATTTCCAGCAATAGAGAATCCGGCTCTGACAGTAGCTTGCCGTTGGTATCAGTGACCTGATGGCGGCTGACATAAGGCGTAAAGCGATAACACCAGTGGGCCAGTTGTTCCAAGGCAGTGGCCTCGGCGCTGGTGTCACGTTCTTGTGTGTGAAGTTCATCCAGTAGAGCCATGGCGGTGCTGAGAGATTGGCCGGGGACGACGCCTGCAGCCTGTGCGCTGGCAGAAGCAAACATGACTTGCCGTTGCTCGATAATCGCCAGAGCACTGTCGCTGCCGCGTTCCCGGTGGGCCAGATCGAGTGCGAGCTGCGGTAGCCGCAAACAGAGCCAAAGTCTCGACATATTCTGACCTCAGGTTCGCGCAGCAGAGAGTGCCGTGACTTTGCCGCTCTGGCGCTGACTGCCGCGTTGACCAAGGGCGGCGAGATCCGGCAGTGGCGCATGGTGCGAAGGCTGCTGGTGGGTGCGCCGGGCGAGCTCCTCCTGAAACGGCCGCGCCGGATCGCCGATCAGTTCGAGGGATAGTGTCTGGTCCGCCCAGCCGCCGCGCTGTTTCAGGATTTGTATGGGCAGCTGACCGTTCTGCTGAGGAGACAGAACCAGGCGCAGTGCTGCGGGGGAGGTCTGCTGTTGTTCCCGCTGGTGACGGAGCAACACATGCCAGCAGCCGCCGGCGACAGCGGCCTGTTGCAGGCGGCGCAGTTCTTTGTCTCGCAAGGGTTTATCGCTCGCCCAGCTCAGTACGGTGCTGCAACTGGCTGAGCGCAGGCATTCATCGGTGGTCCAGAGAAATTCCCGCAGGCCGCCGGGACGAATGATCAACAACCGCTGCAGGTCAATCCCAAAGCGCTGCAGTGCCGGGGCAAAAGGTTGCCACGGGGGATCGATCAGCACCAGCCAGGGGCTCTGTTGCTGCAGGCGCTGCAGGGTGGGCAGCAGCAGACGCCACTCGCCAATGCCGGGTCTTGGCAGCAGCAGTTCGGTGGTTGCCCCAGGCGGCCAGCCACCCAGGTGTAGAGCGGTGTCGAGCGCGTCGTAGCCGGTGGCAATGCCGTGAGCCTGACGCGGCCCGCGGGAGGCCTGCCAGGTGTTGGGCAGTTGCAGCAGTTGTTCAATGTTCTTGTTCATACAGTAGTTATACTGTATAAAAATACAGCCTTCAAGTTGGTAGGGTTTTGCATCTGTCGCTTTTTCGGACAGATTCGGAGTTGACGGGGCTTGAGGGCATATCGGCGTGGGCTGGATATGCCATAAGGATCCAAACAGGCAGGGCTAGAAAGCGCTACGCCATGGTCAAACAATCGACAATCGCGAATCCTGCCAGGCCAGGGTTCTTTCATTACCAGGAGGGAAGTGCAAGATGTCTTATATCGATGGATTTGTTATTCCTGTTCCTGCGGCCAATAAAGAGCAGTTTATTGAGCACGCCAGAACAGCTGATCAGGTGTTTATGGAGCAGGGGGCGCTCAGGGTGATCGAGACCTGGTCCGATGATGTCGCTGCCGGTACCCATACAGACTTTTTTAAAGCGGTGGCCGCAGAGGAGGGCGACAGCGTGGTGTTTTCTTGGATCGAATGGCCGGACAAAGCCACACGGGATAACGCCATGGTGCAGATGGAAGCGCTTATTCAGACCGATCCCCGTATGAACACCGAGCTCAACCCCATGCCGTTTGATGGCCGTCGATTAATTTACGGTGGCTTTGAACCTGTGGTGACTCTGGAGGCCAACTCATGAATGCCCAAGGTGATTTTATCTGGTATGAGTTGATGAGCCGGGATCTGGCGTCTGCGAAGGCGTTTTACGAACCGCTGATCGGCTGGCGTGTGGGTGAGAAATTGCCCGGCGATATGGCGTATTACGAAATCGCGGTCGGTGATACCTGTATCGGTGGTGTTATGCCGCTCACGGATGACATGTGCGAGCAGGGCGCCAGACCTTGTTGGCTCGGGTACATCGCCGTAGAAGATGTCGATGCTACGATAGACAAACTCGTGCAACTGGGTGGGCAGGTGTTGCTCCCGGCATTTGATATTGAAAATATCGGGCGTTTGGCGATGGTGTCCGATCCCCTGGGCGCGCCTTTTTATCTCATGCGAGGTTTTGTGGATGCCGAGAGTCATGCCTTTCATGAAACGACGGCAGGACACTGTTGTTGGAATGAATTGAACACGACCGATCAAGCCGCAGCGATTGCATTTTATACCGAACTGTTCGGCTGGGATTGTGAGGAGAAAATGTCCATGGGTGAGATGGGCGACTATGTTTTTATTCATCAAAACGGCGTTCAGATGGGCGCGATTTCTCCGGTCCAGCAAGAGGGGAGTTTCTGGCAGTATTACATTCGCGTAGACGATATCTATGCCACACCGGGTGCGATTGCGGAGCTGGGTGGCAAGGTGTTACACGGGCCTCACGAAGTGCCTGGTGATGACGCGATTGTGATTGGACAGGATCGAGAAGGTGTTGTATTTGGATTGGTCGGTAACGTGAAAAAGGACTAAAACGTTTTAAAAAATCGTTGGCAAAATAAAAAATGGCGTGGGGCAGGCATAAAACCTGCCCCGCTATTACAGGGCCGTTAGCATTCTGATCTGAAACTTTCTAAAAAAATTTTCTGACCAAGTTGCGGCGAAGGCTCAGACAGAAAACCTCCCATCATCAAAGGTTGATTTTCGCTCCGAGCGTAAAATAGCGCCCGATTTGATCATAACCGACGGAGTCTCCAGTAAAACTCCGAATTTCTGGAATCTGCGCCAATACCGGAGGTTCTTCTTCGAAAAGGTTGTCGACACCAAAATAAATGGTGGCCATGTCCGAGAAGGCATAGCGCAGTTGGATATCGGTATACCAAACCTCTTCCGCTTCGTTGGGGCTGCGCACTTCCGCGGGCTCTGCAAGATCAAAGGCCTGTTCCGATTGATAACGTTCTTCCAGGCTAAAGGTAAATTTATCGATAGAATAAGTGGCGCGGATGTTAAAAGTCAGTTCTGGATCGCCGAGCTCTCCGGCTTCTTCATCACCCACGCTGTCTTCGCTGCCGTAAAAAGTGAGTTCGTCCAGGTAGGTTCCCATCATATTAATATCGAGCCAGCCGGGGCCGATGTCGCTGCCATAATTGACTTCGAAGTCGATGCCCGAGGCTTCAAACGATGCCACGTTGATTAAATTGCTTTCAACGACATCGAACTGCCCATTTACCTGGCGGCTGACCAAATCACAGAATGGATTGTTGAGACTGTCGCCGTCATAGCAGTTGTTGACGATGGCCTGGGCGGGAAAACTGTTGATGGCATCTTCGATTTCGATGTCCCAGTAGTCGATGGTCAGAGCAAAGTCGGGTAAGAAATCCGGAGTCAAGATGATGCCAACGGTAAAGGTATCGGCTTCTTCCTCGCTGAGGTTTTCGTTTCCGCCTGTGGTAACTGTGTTAGTGCGGTTGAGGGATTGAGACACAAAATCCGGTGATAATCCTGCGGCGGCACAATTCGCCGCTCGGGTCGCAGAGCCTGAGCCCAGATTGCTGGCATCACAAGGGTCAATCAAAAAGACATTATCAACGCCCGACGGCGCGTAGAGTTCGCCAATATTCGGTGCGCGCACAGCGACGGATTGAGTAAAGCGCAAGCGCACCTGATTGTTGATGGCCCAGTCGCCCCCAACTTTCCAGGCCGTTGTGCTACCGACAGTCGAATAGTCGCCATTGCGCAAGGCGGCGTCGACGGACAGCGCTTGGATAAACGGTAAATCGCTTAACAGGGGAATATTGACCTCAGCAAAGACTTCAGTGACATCAAATTCCCCTTCGGTATCGGCAATCGGTGGGGAGTTAAAAATATCACCGGTGTTGCGGAGAAACCCTTCTTCCGTCGCGGCAGATTCTTCTCGATACTCAACGCCAGTGGCAAAGCCCAGGGGGCCGCCGGGCAGTTCAAACCAGCCCATGGTATCGCCCGTGATCGTAAAGTTGGCGACTTTCTGTTCCAGCTCTGCAGTACTGGTAAAGTCTGCCAGAGACCAGTCCAGAGCTTCTTCTGTCGCCGCATTGGGGCCTAACACATTGATGGGCACGCAACCATTGCTGGGATCGCGACAGACAGGTTCGCCAGTGATGGGATCGGCGATAACATCCAGGGCTTGCTGAAACCGGGAGGGAATCTGTCGATTGATGTATTCGGTGGAAACATCTGTACGCCCTTGCTGATAGTGCAGGGTGTAATCCAGGTTGTCGTTAAAATAGCCTTCAATACCGACATAGAACTGATAGGTATCCCGGTCGGATTGTGAGCGGCGCATGCCGTGATCGCGATTCGTTCGCGAAACATAAAAGCCATCTAAGCCCTCCTCATTGAGGAGGTCGACCAAATCATCGGGCACGTAGGGGTTATCGGCATAGATATACATCGGCTCGGTATCCGGCAGAGAAAAACTGGATTGCTGAGCCGTTGTCGCTATCGTTTGCGCGTATTTCGCACTGGCGAAAAACGTCATACTGTCAGTGATGTCGTAATCGAAGCCGGAGGAGATCAGTGTGCGTTCCGTAGGAATCTGTAACAGATCGTTGACGGAAAGATTGCCCGCATTTAAGCCTCCTACAGAGAGGTAGGGTTCTACCAATGTGCCAGTATCTTGCTGAATAAGTGCACCATTGGCATCAAAGGTAAACGGTCCGCCGAGATCTTCTCTGAGGGTGGCACCACCGCTACCATCTGGAAATTGCACTCGTCCGTTGGGAGGGGTGGAGATAAACCCGGTATTGCGGAATAAAATATTGTCGGCAATACCGTCATTCGAGCCGGTGCTGGCGGGGTTGCTGGCAAAGCGAATCCGCTGATTGGCATAATCCCGGTCTATGCCGACGATGGAGCCGACTTCGTCACGGGTGAGGTTGAAGTAAATGTTGCCGCGATCATCGTCAAGATTGGCACCAGCCGTAAGGCTGACCTGATAGCTTTCGCCATCGCTCTCGTTGCTGATGCCGGATTGAACGTCCAGTTGCAGCCCTTCAAAATCATCTTTCATGATGAAGTTCACCACACCGGATACGGCATCGGCACCATAGACCGCAGAGGCGCCACCGGTGATCACTTCGACCCGTTCAACCAGCGCCGTTGGAATTGTGTTGGTGTCGACGGCTGCGGAACCGGGTCTCCCTCCAACTTGTCGGCGTCCATCAATGAGTACCAGCGTACGGTCGATACCGAGGCCGCGTAGATCGAGAAAATTTGTTCCGGCCTCTGACTCGCTGAAATTAGTGTTGGCGGGGGATTGCGTGGTTCTGAGAGCCGGCAGTTGATTGACCATGTCTGCGACAGAAATGTCGGCGTTCATCGCCAAGTCTTCGCTGTCGAGAGCGGTCACAGGAATCGGTGTATCCGTTCCTGATCTTGCGATTCGAGTTCCGGTAACAACCACTTCTTCCACAACTTCCGGCGCATCTCCCGCTTGATCAACTTGAGCGGCACAGAATGAAAATGGCATCAGTGAAAAGAAAAAAGATTGATAAGATGCTGCAATACTCCGTTGCACAAAACTCTCCTATAGATACCGGCTAGGTGTAATTCATGATGATGATTCGTTGTGGATGTGTCAACGGCGAACTCGGAGACACATTCCGAAATGGAAAATTGACCGGAATTTTTTGTCGCTTAAGTTTCCATTTATAAAAAATACAGTTTCCGCACTGTTATTTGAAATCGGTTTGTTTTCATTTTTCAGGAAATTCGAAGGTGGCAGCGTGTTGTCTTCTTGCGAGACTTCATTCAAATATAAGTTGCTGAGAGTTCAAAAGTTTTTGATCGAAACGTGAATGCGCCTCTCCGAAAAATAAGGAAAGAGCTTGAAGGATAGCGGCAGTGATTCTTGTTGAGCGCCTGTCAACAGAGAAATTATGTTGGAATATGGCGCCACACTGTGTAATTCTTTTTCCGGAAATACATTGGGTTTATCACCACAAAAGAAGTCTATCGGCGATACGGCCAAGGACTTTGGCAAATGGTATTGGCCTGAAACTCTGTCTGTGCTTATGGATGAGGTGCTTATCACTATAGACAGCAACTATCTGCGACAACAATTATTAGCGTTGTTAGAAATTCCTTCCCCTTTGGGGCATACGGATTCCATTGTCGAATACTTGAAAATACAACTTCAGGCATTATCCGTACCTTGGCAAATGGCTCGACGTGGCACCTTAATCGGTGTTTTCCCTGGCAAGAATAATCAACATCGTAGAGCTTTGGCTGCACATGTTGATACGCTTGGCGTCATGGTGAGAGAAGTTTGTGACTCTGGACGTTTGAAAATAACGCCGCTTGGCTCCTGGTCGGCGCGATTTGCAGAAGGCGGTCGTGTGACCTTATTTGCCGACGGAACTTGCTACCGAGGCACCATTCTGCCCATCAAATCATCGGGTCATGTCTATGGTGATGATATCGATCGGTTGGCAGTCAGCTGGCACAACGTCGAACTGAGAATCGACGCAGCGTGCAACAGTGGTTCTGATGCGCGCGATTTGGGGATTCAGGTTGGTGCGATAGGGGCGTTGGATCCAACAACTGAATGGCTAGACAATGGTTATGTGGTGTCTCGTTATCTCGACGATAAAGCAGGGATCGCCTGTCTGTTAACCGCGATCAAGTCGTTGCGAGATGCTGGTGTCGATGAATTGGCTGTGCCATGTCAGCTACTGTTTACCCTTGCGGAAGAAGTCGGCTGCGGATGCGGGCATGTGCCCGCTGCCGATGTTGACGAAATGGTGAGTATTGATATTGGACCTGTGGCACCCGGGCAAAACAGCAGCGAGCATTGTGTAAATATCGGCATTAAGGATGCCAGTGGCGTGTATGATGCGAAATTGGTTGGACATTTAAAATCTCTGTGTCATCAACATGGCATCCGCTATCGACCTGATGTTTATGAGTTCTATCGCAGCGATACCCATTCTGCGATAACGGCAGGCGCCGATCTGCGTCATGCACTTATTGCATTTGGTACTGAATCGACACATGGTTATGAGCGCACTCATGTGGACAGTTTGCTGTCAACATCGCAGTTGTTGGTCGCCTACTTACAAAGTTCCAAAGGGGACGGGTAGAGGTGTTACCCACATCGCGTTACGCCGATGAGTTAACGCTGAGAGCTTTGGTTACCGGGCTGGTTCTCGGTATTTTTCTTACGCCTTGTAACATCTATTCCGGTCTAAAAATCGGCTGGTCTTTTAACATGTCCATTTCCGCTGCGTTGCTCAGCTACGGCTTTTGGACGGTGCTGCAGCGTTTATCGATCGCCCGGCCTTGGGGATTACTTGAAAGCAATATCAATCAGACGGCGGCTTCCTCTGCGGCTTCGATTATATCCGGTGGGTTGGTGGCTCCAATTCCTGCGTTGGCTTTGGTTGCCGACATCGAGCTGCCGTTTTTGCAATTGGTTTTTTGGGTATTTAGTGTGTCGTTTCTGGGGATTTGGGTGGCTTATTTGCTCTTGAATCCTTTTCTTGTTCGGTCGAATTTACCACTGCCGGCAGGGGTGGCAACCGCTGAGGTAATGTCCGATATCTTTGCTCAAGGCAATGCTGCTTTGCAGCGCGTAAAGGCGCTTGGATTAGCGGCGGTAACGGCAGGGGTTGTGAAGCTGTGTGATAGCTATTGGTGGTCTCTGCCGAGGTTAACCCTGCCGGGGAGTTTTACCTCGGGAAGCTCGGGGCAGCCCATAACCTACAGTCTAAAAAGTCTGACCCTGATGATCGAGCCTTCTCCACTCTTGTGTGGCTTTGGGGCGATTATTGGTACACGCATTGGACTCAGCTTATTGTTTGGAGCGCTCTTGGCGTGGGCCGGGATCGCGCCGTTTGTTATCGAACAGGGGTGGGTTACTGGCACAGAGCTCAAACCGGACGTCAATTGGTTTGCGCCTTTGGTTGAATGGTTGTTGTGGCCTGGAGTTGCCTTAATGGTAACGGCATCGATAACATCCTTTGCTCTGTTATTTGTACCGCGTCGTCCTGATCGAACGGCCCAAACTGTCTCGTTAAGCGCCGGTGAGTCTTCTTCGGCATCTCATTATCCGATAACAGCGAGCGTTTATCTGGGGCTAATTGCCGCCAGCATTCTGGTTGTTGTGATGCAGGTGTGGTTGTTTAACACATCGTATCTGATTGCTTTTGCGACGGTTCCTATGGCGCTGTTGATGGCGGTTGTTGCAGGGCGGATCGTCGGTGAGACGGGCATTCCTCCGATTGGCGCGATTGGCCAGACGGCTCAATTGGGATTGGGCATAGCGGCGCCGGGGAATTTAGTGGCGAATTTGACGTCTGCAAATGTTGCTGGTGGTGCGGCAGGGCAGTGTGCTGACCTGTTAAACGACTTTAAGACCGGAAGAGTTATTGGGGCCAATCCTGCGGCTCAAGTCGTGGCTCAGTGCTTTGGTGTCGCTGCGGGAAGTTTGGTGGGGAGTATGGTCTATCTCGCGTTGATACCCGATCCTCAGACGATGTTGGCAACACCGGAGTGGCCCGCGCCAGCCGTAGTCACCTGGCAGGCCGTTGCCGTAGCGATGCAACAGGGGGTATCGGCGATTACTATGTCGGCACAGATCGCCATGTTGATTGCCGCAATGGCGGGCATTGGTCTGGCTTTAACAGAAGCGTTTTTGCCGGAAAAGCGCCACTGGATTCCCAGTGCGCCAGCGCTAGGATTGGCGTTTGTGATTCCAGCATCGATCTCGATCACTATGTGTTTGGGAACGCTGATCGCCTTTGCCTTACAACGCTATGCCTTGAGCTGGGCGCAAAAATTTCTTATTGCGGTTGCCTCTGGCCTCGTCGCAGGAGAAAGCATTAGCGGAGTCGCCAGTGCAATCCTGCAAATGCGTTAAATTTTCCTTGGCTTTGTGCCGTTACGGTATATTGCGAATGTAATTGTGAGGAAAATTAGGCGCGCAGTGGTATGTACTCATTCGCCGCCTACCACCGTGACTTCTTCCGTTATAAAAAAAACCGTTCGTTCCATGTCGGCAAAGCGGGCTTCGTCAGGCTGGATGTTGGCGAGATAATCTGGATCGCTGAAAAATGCCTGCTGGTCTGCAATAGACTCGAACCAGAGTTCCGCTGTGCCATCAAAGGCGACGGGCAATTGCGGGTTTGTAGCATCTTTTAGCGTGTGGCATTGCACGTATTTTTTTACGTAACGTTGCGTGGCAGGATTTGTTCGAACCAATTCGGCATGCTGATTGCGCCAGTGATCGTGGAATTGTTGAGAAGATAGGTCGGCACGTTTATGAATGGCGACGATGAGTTTAATCATAACAGTCTTAGCCTTGTACATCTAAAGAAGCAAAGTAGTGCATTACTCTTACACCCTGTTAAATAATCTCTGACCTCAGGGATCCTCTAAACAGAGTGATTTTGGGGGGCTGGCAAGGAAGGGCGGCGCCCAGTGAAAAAGGCATTTGCTGGAATGTGTGGCTGAGCAAGCTGCGCCCAGACGCCGCCAGAATTCTAAAGGTGCCTTATGAGAGAGATCCTATTGAGAAACACGCTACAGTTGTTCGTCGGGTTCTTCACCAATTTCCCACTGTTCAACATGGACCTCAATAATGTCGCCACTGGCGGCATCGACTTCGACTTTAAATTCAGTACCATTTTCATCGACGACGTCAATTTCGTAAGACGCATCTCCGTTGGATTCGAGTTCGTATTCCAGTTCTTCAATGTCGCCTGGGTACAACGCCAAAACGCTTGCTTTGGCGTCATCCTCGGTAATTTTCATCCCTTTTTTGAAGCGAGGATCCTCCGCTGATTCGGCTTCTTTTTCAATTTCGTAGATATTGCCGTGTCGAGCATCGCACATAAATTCCCACTCTTGCCCGGACTTGTCTTTCAGTTCAAGCTCGTAAGAGGCCATGCCTTCTGCGGAAGGATTTAGAAATTCGACTTTGATGAAATCTCCAGGTGCAATTTTTTGAGCGGCTTTCAAACAAGGTTCCAGTTGGTAACTGTCTTTTCCTGCCTGTGCGATAGCTGAGGCTAACACGAGGGCTGCGGCAAGGGTGAAAGTGGCTGTCCGTCGCTTATACATATTATTGACTCCTGAAATGACTGCAGTGAGAGGGAATTATCACGTGCAGCACTTCTGGGAACAACCGGAAAGCCAGCCAATAAGGAATGGCGCGCCAGTAAACGATGTTGCGCTACTTTATATAAAGATTTCTTGTAGTTACCGGGGTAACGACGGCGCGTTAGCAGGCTGTAGCTTTTCGTTTTCGGAGCAGAGGCCACGCAGTATAGTCAATCATCACCAATCAAACGGGCACTCGTGGCAGCCTTCCATAAAGGTTCCCTGAAAGGTCGCGTAGTGGATTCTTACGCCATGAAAGTTGGCGTTGTGCAGGTTGGCACTGTTCAGTTTTGCTTCTTGCAGATTGGCGTTGGTGAGATTGGCGTTGGTCAGGTCAACTTTATTCATCCATGCCCGTTCCATATGGGCGCCGCGCAGCATGCTGTCGACAAATTTAGCGCCGGAAAGTCGAGCCTGGTCGAAATCTGCACCTTGAAGATTCGCGCCGCTGAAGTCCACACCCTGACCAAACAAGGCCCAGGCATCCACCGATTCGAGATTCGCATTTTGCAGTGATGAGCTGCGTAGGTCCGCGTGTTTTAAATTGGCTGAGGCTAAATCTGCTCCTTTGAAGGAGCAGTTTTTGAAGGTCGCATAGCTGAGGTTTGTATGACGCAGATCGGCATTTGAAAAGTCTGCCCCGGTGAATTTCGCACCACTGAGATCGACATTTTTTAAATCCGCCCCGCTTAGATCGACATTCTCGCACACCGTCTGGGGTTTTATTTCGCAACCATCAATAACCGGATTGGCGTCTTCAAAAGGGGGAATATCGGCAAGACAGACGTGTGACTGTAGGTTTAACGTGACCGCGAGAGTCGCCGTGAAAAGAAGCGCTTTCATAGGAAGTCTACTCCGGGGTAAAAAACACCGGGCACGATGATTGTGCCCGGATTCCATGCGGAGATTAATGTTTGGGAAGTTTAAAGACCCAGAAGGAACCGCCCTGAGGAACGGGCTTGGTCAATTGTGCGAGGTCGCCGCCCCATAAAGGTACGGCTCCACCGTAACCGGAGGCGAAACCAATGTATTGCTCGCCGTCCATTTCCCAAGTAATGGGGCAGGAGACAATTCCAGATCCCGTTTGAAACTTCCACAATTCTTCGCCGGTTTTTTCATCAAAGGCCTTGATAAAACCGTCCCCGGTCCCGGTAAAAATCAAACCGCCTTTGGTTGCGAGAACACCCGCCCAGAGGGGCAGCTTTTCCTTGTGGCTCCATTTGATTTCTCCTGATTGTGGATCGACCGCGCGAAGTACTCCGACGTGATCGTCATACAGTGTTTTAATCCGGAATCCCTGACCAAGATAGGCGTTGCCTTTGGTGTAGGTCACTTCTTCTGTCCAGTAGTCTTCTTTCCAGTGGTTTGCGCCCATGTAAAACCAGCCGGTATTTTGGCTATAAGCCATGGGGTTCCAGTTTTTGCCTCCCAGGAAGGGCGGAGAGACTTCGACGGGTTTGCCTTTCTCTTCGCCGGGTTCCGGTAGAGGAGGGCGCTGCCCATCGACCTCAACGGGACGACCGGTTTTGGGATCGATATGTGTTGCCCAGCTGATGTCGTCGACAAAAGGAAATGCTTTGATGAAGTCACCGTTTTCGCGATTGACCACGTAGAAAAAACCGTTGCGATCGGCGTGGGCGGTGGCTTTTATGGTCTTACCTTTTTCCTCGTAGTCGAAAAGCACCAGTTCATTATTGCCCGAGAAATCCCAGGCGTCGTTGGGAGTATGTTGGTAGAACCATTTTACTTCGCCGGTGGTCGGGTCAACACCAACCTGGCCCGATGTGTAGAGGTTATCCCAGTTGCGCGGGTCATCACCTTTGGCCGTGCGCTTCCAGGTATTCCATGGTGCTGGGTTGCCTGCCCCAATAATGATGGTGTTGGTTTTGACATCGAAGCTGGCACTTTGCCAAGGGGCGCCGCCGCCGTGATGCCAGGCTTCGACCAGCTCTCCATTTTCATCCCGCGGCCAGGTTTTAACTTCTTCTGGCATAACGCCGCCCGTTGGCGTGCTGTCTTTGCCGTTGAGTCGACCCATATGCCCTTCAACGAAGGGGCGCATCCAGATCTCTTCACCGGTTTCTGGATCGCGAGCAAAGAGTTTGCCGACCACGCCGAATTCATCACCTGATGATCCGTGAATCAACAGTACCTTGCCGCTTTTTTGGTCTTTGACCAGAGTTGGGGCGCCGGTCATGGTGTAACCGGCTTTATAATCTTCAAAGCGCTCTTTCCAGACGACCTTACCTGTGTGCCGGTCTAGCGCCACGATGGCCGCGTCGAGAGTGCCGAAGTACACCATATCGCCATAGATGGCGGCGCCTCGGTTAATCACATCGCAGCAGGGACGAATGCCATCGGGCAAACGATGGGAATAAGACCATTTTTTCTCGCCGGTTTTAGCGTCGAATGCAAAAATCCGGGAATAGCTGGCCGTAACATAGACGGTGCCGTCGTATACCAACGCCTGGGATTCTTGTCCACGTTGTTTTTCATCTCCGAAACTCATCATCCAGGCGGGTGACAGTTTGTGAACGTTCTTTTTATTGATTTGTTTGAGCGGGCTGAAGCGTTGAGCTTCTGGTCCCATGCCGTACATCAAAACATCTTCTGGCGTTTTTGCGTCGTTTTCAATATCAGACCAAGTCACACCTTTCGCGTGACTTATCAGGCTGTTTCCTGTCAGAGCACAGGCCACTGCGGCAGTGAGTAAATAATTTTTATTAAATTTGACAAGGCGTGGCATGTCTTACCTCTCGCTAATGGGTAATTATCATGGATGCCCGGGCATTATTAGTGGCGAGAGTAAATATGAGAAACGGAGCTTTGCCCGAATATTGCCGGGTAAAATTCCCTGGAAATCGAAGAAAAATTCCCGGTGGCAAGGGCGCACTGATGTCTGAGCCAGTCGCTCAGGCACTAGCCCATTCAAGGTGATGTAATGATATTGTCTGATCGTTTATGATCATCGCAACTTTAGTATTATCCTTCGTTGTGATGAGGGGAAGGGAAGTTTTCCCGTTCGCGGTGATATTTTTTCCCTTCATGTTAATGCCCGAGCATTAACCACAATATTCGGGGAAAAGTTTTTTTATTTGGTTAATCGGAAGGTAGCCCTGGACTTTTCCAAGTGGACGACCTTCCGGATCGAAAACAACGGTCCAGGGGGTGGCTGGAATTTCTCCCAGCAGCTTTAGCAGTTCTGGTGTGGCAGAGGCCGCAGGGTAATTCACTTTGGCGCGTCGTAGCTCGTAACGTAGTTGTTCATGGTTGCCGTGAACTCCGATAGAAATCGGCTGCAGCTTGCTGGAACATTGCTGCTGCATTTCGCGAAACGCCTTCATCTGCCGAAAACACCAGGAACAGTCAGGTTCAAAAAAACTGAGCAACAGCATGCTGCCCTTGTAATGATCAAGAGATACAGGGGCGTCGTCTATTAGACTGGGTAAACTGACGGACTTTAGGTCTGCGCTGGCGGGGTAGATAAACATCACTCCCGCCAGCATGACCAACGTGCGTAACAAGGTCATCAGTTGGCGGGCTCAGAACTGATATTTTGCACCGAGATAGGCTTCTCGGCCACGCAAAGGGCCATAAATATGGGCAACGTCATAGCCGCCATCTTCGTAAAAGAGCGGTGTTTCCATGTCTTCCACCTGGGTATAGTCAGTCAGATTCGTGACACCTGCATAAACCTGCCAGTTATTTGTAATTTCTTTCGCGACGCGTACATCTAAGGTGACATAAGCATCGGCATCTTGCGACTTGGGAAAGAGGCCTGCGGCATCGAAGGTTGGGTTTTCGGGAACGCCGTATTCCGACAGGTCTCTACTTCCAACCCATGTTGCGGAAGCATAGACATCCCAGCCGCTAACATCCCAGTCGACACTGGCGACCAGTCTCTGTTCAACAGGAACAACACCGAAAGACTCTTTAAACTCGTCGGAATAGTCGATATTTTCTGCAGTAAACATTAAGTTAATGTTGTCCGCCACGCTCCAGGTCATAGCGATATCGGCAACGGTAACGTCGGCGTCTTCGTCACTTTGGCCTAACACCGGGATTCCCTCGTCGGATTCGCTAAGCGTCGCCAGGTTTTCGACGACAGTATGCGCGAGCGAGCCGGTGACGGACCAAAATTCGTTTTCAAAACTCAATGAATAGTTGAATGATTGGGATCTCTCCAGTTCGTCAATCTGGATATCAAAGCCAACCTCCGCATCGAGAATGCCGTGATCACTTTCAAAGAATGATAGTGGTGCCCGATAGCCGCGGCCATAGGAAAAGCGAGATGTCCAGGCGTCGTTGTGGCTGAAACGCATATCCAATCGGGGCGAGAGGATATCTTCATCGATCTCAGCGCCCGACTTGCTTGGATCAACGAAGTCGGCTTCTACCTGATCAAATCTTAAGGCTAAAGAAATTTCCAGTTGGTCACTGGCAAACCAAGTGTCCTGAACATAAAGACCGGTGGTGTCATAGTCGAAGCTATCAGAGACATAGGCAGCGCTGGTGCTGTTCGTGTTGGAGCGCATTTCTTCCATGCGGGTGTCCAAGCCGATGGTTAGGGTGTGATCTTGGTTAAGCGACCAGTGAACGCGTGCGTCGCCATAATTCATCTTATCTTCTGCGCTATACAGAAACCCTTCGTAGAAAGAATCCTGTTCATGCTCGTTGTGAGACATACTAAGTTGTACGTTAAGGTCGGCACTAAATTCATGCAGCCAGCTGAGATAGGATTCGGTACGAGTCGTGTCAATCCACTCGGTGGTTTCCCAGGGACGACCGATATAATCTTCTCGGACATCGTCATTCATGAACAAACTACTGGATTCAAAATCTGGGTTGCTGGCGTAATCCGATTTGACTGAACCAATACTGGCATTGGTGGGGCCGCCAAAAATCTCCGACTCTGTACGATTTAAGCGGACTCTCACATTGTCGCTGTTACCAATATCCTGAGACAGGTACAGTGTTATAGATTGGTTTTCCAGCTCTGGGTTCTCGCTGACACCGTTGTCGTCGCCATCAAACTGATCTCGATTGTTGTATTGACCAATTGCGGTTAGGCGTGTGCGGCCTTCATTCGCCAGAGCCGTGCCGACAATGCTGGCATTACGGTAACCGTCTTCACCGCCGGCGACATCGATTTCGACACCGTTTTTAGTGGCTTCTTTCGTAACCAGATTGATTGTGCCACCGATGGCCTCGGGCGCAATCAATGACGCCCCAGCGCCTCGGGCGATTTCAATATTTTCAATACCGGCAGAGGCGGCTGCATCCAGGCCGTAGAAGCCCGAGAGCATGGTGTAGGTGGGTATCCCATCGACCAAAATGGTTGTATGTTCACCGCGCATTCCATTCAGCATGACGCGCTTTACGCCACACATTGAGCATTCGTTGTTTACGCGTACACCTGGCGACGCTGCGATGGCTTCGGTCAAATTGACCGCGTTCTTTTGTTCGATGGTCATGCTCGAAATGACTTCTGTTTTTTGAATCACATCTTTGAGCATACCGGCTTGATACAACCGCTCTCTAAGGCCTCGAACAATGACTTCTTCTGTGGCACCACTTTCATTGTTTTCAACTGAAGTTTCTTCGGATTGTGCCCAAGTTACCAGCGATACTGGTATCAGCGTGAGGCCAATTAAAAGATTTTTTTTCATGACTACATCCTAAAATAACGGAGTGTTATTTGATCGACGGAATAAAGATTGAAAGAAATTAAAAAGGAAGGTTTTAGTAGAATTTCCGCAGCAGGTTACCGCTTCCTTACATCGAATATGAATTTAACCTGAATGCGTAAATATAAACGATAATCTCTATCAATAAAATATTAGCGATTGATGTTATGCTAATTTTGATGCCAATAAGATGTTTTAATGGATACGCTGTTGATGCAAGACAATTGCTTTTTGATTTGCCAATCATGTGGTGGCTCTATGGACAGTGATTGTTGGCTCTACTCATCCATTGGAGCAAGTGAATAATCGGCGCGGTCAACCCTATGCAGTGGATATGTTGCATTGAGTTTTGTATCGATGAATTTACTGCGTGTTTGATAGACCGTGTATTATTGCAGCTTACTCATTAGTGAGTTGGCGCTTACTTTTATTGGCTGTTGATAAAGCAGGATAGATTTTTTTGAAAAACTCAATGCAGAATAAATTTTGTGCAGAGTTTGAGGCTGTAGTTTGAAAATTCGAAGGCGATCGCTTTTGTCGGCGGCGGTATTCAGTGGTTTCGTTGCAGGCAGATCGAGCCCTGATCCTGAACGCTGGCAACACCGGTTAATCATCGATACCGAGCAGCGGTTCCAAACCATTGATGGCTGGGGTACCTGCCTGGTGTCCTGGAAGCGGGATATGCAGCAGCTGTATCTCACCGATGAATTTACCGAGCTCTATCTGGAAACCATGGGCAGCAACATGCTGCGCATAAATCTTTGGGGCGGGGTTCATTCGACGCCCGTCGCCAATCCGGATGACATTCGGGCCGAGGACTTTGATTTTACGGTCCACCGGGGGCGAGCACAGATTTTTATTGATGTCGGGCAGCGCTTGCTCGCGCGCAACCCTGACATGAAATTTATCGCCAGCGTCTGGAGTCCGCCCGCGTGGATGAAGTTTAATAACAGTCTGGTCGATACTCAGCCAGACCGTGTGCTGTCGACCTCTACGGACTATGTGGGGCGGGGCAATCGGCCCATCGAAAATCGAGTGCGTCCGGAATATTTTCCTCACTTTGCCGCTTGGGTGGTGGAGATGGTTCGCTATCACGCAGAGCGCGGTATTCACCTGGATGCAATCAGCCCTGCCAATGAACCCAGTTTTTCCCAGACGTTTGAATCCTGCGTTTGGTTGCCTGAAGAGCTGGCGATCATTATTCCCATGATTCGCCAGCGACTCGACGCAGCAGGCTTTGCATCGGTAAAAATTCTAACGCCGGAAACCATGACCGGCCTTAATCATAAAGAGGGGAATCCTGGCTATATTCGTCGGTTGCAACAATCGGATGTTGTCGGCGATGTCGATATTTGGGCAACCCACGGTTATACCGACGGTATTCACAGTGATGTGTCATCTGGCAGCAGTGCACAATTTCGTGAATTGCTTGGACCGACCGATAAACCTTATTGGGTGACCGAAGGTGGAACCGGTGGTCACGATTGGCCGGAGCCCCTCATGGGTGTCGGCGCTGCCTTGCATAATTCATTGGTGTATGGCGGTGCCAGCGCGGTACTGCCCTGGCAAATCAGCAGTCTTACCGAGCGTAATCAGCACAATCTTTTAGTGGGAACCCGTCTGGGTAAAAAAGCTCAGGTGGTGCGTCACTTTTGGACATTTGTTCGGCCGGGTGATCAGCGAGTTCATGCTGAGCCGTCGGCAATGGGACCGGGCCGCCGTATTGTCAGCAGTGGATTTATCAATCCGCAAACCCAGCGTTTATCTCTTATCCTGATTAACCCAACGGCGACACCGCGAGAGATTCATTTTTCCATTTCTGGAGGGGAGTACACCAAACTGTATCCGGTTGTGACGGACAGTCGTCGAGACTACACGTCGCTAGCGCCTGTTTCCGTTAGCGATGGGCAAGGGCGACTAACGCTTTCTCCGTTAAGCATTACCACCCTGGTGAGCGATTAATCTTTTTTGTTTGTTAGAAATGGGTGAACCTGGAGGTCTCTACGTGATTATGGATTTCAATAAGAGGCCGATGACCGCGTGATACAATTCATTCCTCTCGAATCTCTCGCGCCTGAGTTCTACGCAGATTTGCACAATGACGTTCGAGTGCGGCGACATATGCCATTGGCTGAAGGCGCTTGGACTCATGCCGATGCGGAAGCCTGGATTGAGGAGAAAGTTCGACAGCGAGCTGTTAATGGTGTTGGCGTCGAAGCCATTGTGGTTGATGGTCAACCGGCCGGTTGGGGTGGTGTTCAAGTTGATGGAGACGATTTCGATTTGGCCCTGGTATTGGCGCCACGTTTTTGGGGTAGGGGACTGTCGATTGCTAAACAGATGTTGCAGCAAGCTGTGTCAACCGGCGGTATCTCTCAATTGGTGATATTGCTGCCGGTGAGTCGCCGCGCTCATCGAGCTATGGCAAGTTTAGGTTGCGTCTATGATGGCATTGTTCAACATTCCAACAGAGATTTTCATCGCTATCGCTTCATCATCAACAATTAGCAGTTGTGTGATCAGCGAATCACCTACGCGATCGCCTCTACGGATTCGCTGATACCAAGAACGTCTCTAACGGATTCGAGCGCATATTCGGCCGCTTGGCTCAGTGGCCATTCTGACCGATGAATGCACCAGAGTGGGAAGCTAATCGGTGTGTCGGCGTCAATGACCCGCAGTTTTCTTTGTTCGTGATAGGTCTGGCGCGCGAACTGTGGAATTACAGTGCAGCCCAACCCTCTGGCAACTGGCTCTAAAATTAAACTAATTTGATTCACAAAACCGGCACTGCGTAATTGGCTGTAGCGGAATTCTCCCGGATACATGCGGCTGAGCAAGCGATTGGCCATGGCTTTGCCGTCTGGGTGGTCAATGAATCCCAATTGGCACAGCGATTCCCAATCCAAGACTTCGATACTGGCGGGAACCACCAGTTCCAGAGGCTCCCGGCAAAACAGCTGACTGCTGATGCGGGCATCGTCGGGTCGTGTGCCGACAAAGCCAATGTCGAAATGGTTGTTGCGCACGCCATCGAGAATGTCGTCATCTGGCGCGAAACGGCAGGTGATTTGGAGTGCTGGATGCTGTTGTTGCAAGTCCAGCAGAATTGGGTAGATCCTCAGCCCCAAGCTTCCGGGACAGATGACGCGCACGGCTGCATTGCCGGGGTCTTTATCGGCCAGGCGCTGCTGCAGTCGCTGCTCCGCGGAGACGACCTCACCAATATAATTGAGGAGTGCGGCGCCTGCGGGTGTCAGGTCAAACATACCTGCTTCGCGTATCAGCAGCTTGCCATATTCTTTCTCCAGCTTTTTGATGTGCAGGCTGACGGCAGCTTGCGTTATCCCCAGGTAATCCGCTGTGCGGGTAAAGTTCTTCAGCTCAAAGAGCTTCTGAAACGTAAGTAACCACTGAAAGTTTGCCATAACAAAAGTTTATAGATCCGATAACCACAACTGTCTGTTTCCGCGCAGACAGGTCATTTACTATAACTGGAAATGGTAATGATTGCTATTTAGGAGTTTGGCATATATCTGCCTTTTCCTGATCGGTCGTGTGGACAAGGAGCGTTCTCAAGTCCTTTTGCACCCTAAAGATAGGTTCCTGCGATAGCCCGAGCTTTGCGTGAGAGCTCGGATTCATACCGTCAGTCAGTGATCAGCCCTCCAGAAAGGTCGACGCCGGCACCCCCCAAGCAGCATTTCGATAACAAATGACGACTGCAGTGCACGACGTCATATTTCATGGTTTTGAGTAATTTCGATGTGAGCATCATGTCGGTGATTACCTGTGCCTAAACCTTGGTGGATCAAGCTGTTAACAGCATAAGTAAGAAAGTGGAAACGAAAATGAAAGTGTATGCAAAACAGGCGCTGGCAGTCGCAATCTTCGGACTGGTGGCTCAGGCAGCATTTGCTCAGAATGACGATGTCATCAGTCAAGAAGACGATCTGGATGTGCTGGATACAACGGTAGTAAAAACTGCGGAAGAAGAGCTGAAGCAGGCTCAAGGTGTATCCATTGTTACCGAAGAAGACCTCAAACGTCGCCCTGTCACCAACGATATATCAGAGATTGTACGCACCATGCCGGGTATTAATCTCACCGGCAACACAAACTCAGGCCAATACGGCAATAAGCGCCAAATTGATGTGCGTGGCATGGGGCCAGAAAATACCCTGATTCTTATCGACGGCAAGCCAGTGCTCTCCCGTAACTCCGTCAAAATGGGGCGTTCCGGTGAGCGTGATACCCGTGGCGACAGCAACTGGGTGCCTGCCGAAGCCATCGAAAGTATCGAGGTTATTCGTGGTCCCGCCGCGGCGCGCTACGGCTCTGGAGCGTCCGGTGGCGTTATTAACATTATTACCAAAAAGCCGGAATCTGCATCGGCGACCATTTCGGTACAAACTGAGATACCGGAAAACTCGGACGAAGGCTCGAACAAGCGCGCGAACCTGGTGTTGAGTGGTCCGCTGACGGAACGTTTTTCCCAGCGCACGATCCTCAATTACAACAAGCTTGAAGGCGATGACCCGGATTTGAACCGGGATTACACCCCGGAAGATGAAAGCGTGGGTGCCGGTAGAGAGGGGGTCGTCAATGAAGACTTCCGCACTTTGTTGCGTTACGACATGGACGAGCGCAATACCTTAGAGGCGGAATTCAGCTACAGCCGTCAGGGCAATATCTACAGCGGAAGCAATCTGCGTCAGGGTGTCGACCATGAGTTGACTAACTCGTATATCGGGGAAGAAACCAGTGTTATGCGTCGCTCGACGGCGTCATTGACGCACCGTGGCAATTACGATTTCGGCGATTCTTTCAGTTACGTTCAGTGGGAACAGACGAAAAACACCCGGCTGTCAGAAGGTCTGGCCGGCGGTGGCGAGGGCGTCATCAATACCGAAGACAGCGAGATGAATACCATCGAGCTGCTCAATGTGACGGCCAAGTCCGAGTGGAATATTCCCTTGCAATGGTTCAGTAAAGATCAAACCTTGACTGCGGGTGCTGAGTACCGAGGGGAATGGCAGGACGACGAATCCTCCAACCAGTCGAGCATTAACCTTGCCGATGGCATTGAGCTGCCGGATACCACGCTGGATCCTGATGCTCGCGATTCGGAAATGGATGCCAGTTTGGTAGCGTTGTATTTCGAGGACAATATTCTGTTGACGGAGAGCGTCACACTGACGCCAGGGGTTCGTTTTGATCAGCACAGCGAAGCTGGCTTTAATGTTTCTCCGAGTCTCAATACTTCCTGGCAGGCAACCGACGAATTGACGTTTCAATTGGGTTTGAGCCGCGCCTTTAAAGCGCCAAACCTCTATCAACTCAACCCCAACTATGTTTATACCACCCGGGGTAATGGCTGTCCAGTGAACTACCCCAGTTTAGGCAGTGGGTGTTCGGTCATTGGTAATGAAGATCTGGAACATGAAACCTCTTTCAACAAAGAGGTGGGTTTTAACTACAAAACCGATCTTGGTTTCAATGCGGGGTTAACCTATTTCCACAACGATTATCACAACAAAATTTTTGCAGGCAACGAGAATGTTCTCTACGCCTACGACGGTGGTTCCGGCGGATTGGTGCAGATCTTCCAATGGGAAAATGCTGATAAAGCTGTGGTCGAAGGGCTTGAAGGCAACCTGCTGATCCCATTTGGCGACAACGTGGAATGGTCGACCAATGCCACAGTCATGCTGGAGTCGGAAAATAAGGATACCGGAGAGCCTCTCTCATTGGTTCCAGATTACACCATTAACAGTATGCTGTCTTGGCAAGTCAACGATATCTGGGAGTTGAACCTAAGTGGACAGCACTATGGTGAGACAGAAAGTGCGACAACCTCCGTCGCAACCGGAGATGTGATTGAAGATCCCGAGCCGCGTAAACCCTACACCATTATGAATTTCAGTACGGTGTTGAGTTTCAATAACGGTATCGATTTAGACTTCTCCGTTAAAAACCTGTTGGATAAAGGTGTTTTCCGCGAGGGAACTCAAACATCTTCAGCGGGCGCAAATACCTACAACGAGCCGGGACGCAGTTTCTTAATTTCGGCCAGTTATACCTTTTAATGCAGTAACAACAATGTCGTTTGGGGTTGGCGGTCTGTGCACGGATCGCTGATTCCCTGGGGAGATGACAGTATGAAGATAAGGCAAGCCGCCAGCGTGGGGCTGGTATTGCTGTGGGGAAGTGGTCTTGCCATGGCTGCGGATTCCGTAACGGGCAGTATTGATGAGCTGACGGGAAAGTGGTTGCAGCTTGAGCGTCAGGAGGCCAATCTCATCAATGACTGGGCGATTCAAAAGCCCGCACTTGAGCAGCGAGTGGCTTTGCTGAGTGTTGAAAAAAAGCAACTGCAAGGCATATTGAAAGAAAGCTCTGCTGCCCGTGGTGATGTTGAAGCCCGGCGCAAGACACTGTTGGAGCAACAGGGTCAGCTGGAGTCGCAACAGCAAACCACGTTGCGAGCATTGGATCGGATGAGCCAGGAAGTCGATGCGCTTTACGATACGCTGCCGGATCCAGTACGTGATCAGTGGGATGAAGAAACAGAGGCTGCAGGAGAGGTCGATGATGCCTCGAGTCGACTGCAATTACTGCTGGCACGTCTATCGATTGCGCAACGGTTTAATACGCAGTTGACCGTCAATGAGACCTTAGTTGCCGCGGAAGATGGCAGTGAGTATCTGGTCAAGCAATTGTATCTGGGACTGTGTTGCGCCTGGTTCACAAGTGAATCCGGCGACTATAAAGGTGTTGGACGTGTCGTCGACGGGCGCTGGCAGTGGCTGAAGGACAGCAGCGTTGACACGGCCAGTGTGCTGCAGGCGATCTCCATCTATCAAAAACAGGCGCAACCTTCGTTGATCCCTCTGCCTGTGAATCTGCAAACAACTCTGTCTACGGCATCAACCGATGCGGGAGATTCTCATGGTGAATAAGACAATGAGAATATTTGCCGTCGCCTGCCTGTGGTTACCACTCGTTGCATTTGCCGATATCGAAGCGTCGATGCTCGACAACATCAGCGACGCAAAAAAGCGTTTGCAGACGACAGAGACCCGTATTACCCAGGAGCGTTTGACCCTGGGAGGAAGCTTGCGGTCCCTCGAGCAAGAAGTGCTAAAACTTCGTGATCAGACGGCGACCGCCAGACGACAAATGGATGAGCGTACGCTGAGCCTCAGTCAACTGGAAGAGCGGTTAAAATCCTGGCAGGACCAGGATGCCTATCAAAAGAATCTGCTCAACCGCTTTTTGCAGAGCAACCACGTTGACGCCCAATTAATTCAATCGGATCAATTGGCGGAAAAGGCGAGCGCCGCCGTTGCCATTGCCAAAGAACTCTATCAATCGACGTCACCGCAATGGACCAATGAGTCTGTGGTTCTCGACGGTGGTCGCCTCGCCGATGCCCATACACTGAGATTGGGTCCGGTGGTTTGGTATATGACGAACGACAATGCGCAGGCAGGCTTTGCGCAACAGAAGGTAGACTTTTTGGAGTCGACGTCCACCTTTGATGCGGATCGCCAAGCATCCTTGCAGTCCCTCAATCAACAGGGGGCTGGCAGTGTTTTATTGGATCCTTCGTTGGGGGGAGCCTCTGTACGTGCTGAAGCGTCAGAGTCCATTGTGGAGCATGTTCACAAAGGGGGGTTCTGGGTCATTCCGATTTTGGTGTTCGGTGGTTTGGCGACATTGATTGCCTTGCTCAAAGCCATACAACTGGTGCGCCTGCCGTCCGTGGTGGCCGTGCCGTCGCGACGCATGCTCTCTGCAGACTCGGCATTGATCGAGAAGTTTAAGGGAATGCAGGCTGAGCTCTATAAGATTTCTGCCGCCGGAGAGCAGGGGCAGGCTCTGGATGACGCACTGTTCGTTCAACTTCACAACAATAAGCACCGCCTTGAACATTGGCTTGGCGTCATCGCGGTTACCGCCGCTGTGGCACCTCTGTTGGGTTTGTTAGGTACCGTCAGCGGTATGATCGAAACCTTTCAGATGATGACCGCCTTCGGTTCCAGTGACCCGGAAGTCGTCTCGGGCGGTATCGCTAAAGCCTTGGTAACGACCGAGCTTGGCTTGGTGGTCGCCATCCCGGCACTGATCATTCACGCGCTTTTGTCTCGCTACGCAAGACGTTATTACGATGCGCTGGAAAGCTTCGCCATTGTCATCAGTAGTGAGGGCGAGGCGGACAAGCGTCATGACGTATCATCGTCGACAGAAGGGGACGATGTTGGTGGCTCGCTACCGCAGGGAGCCGGCGCATGAATGCACTCAATCAACTGGCAGGCAATTGGATTTGCTGGGTTATGATTGTCATTGCCTGGGTCGGCTACCAGCAGATTTTTATGCTCTACAACCGCAGACAGCTCTTGGGCGTCTCAGCGGCGGATAAGGAAGCACGATTGGAGCGCCAGCGTGTGCTCCCTACGGTGTTGATTGCTTCACTGCCACTGCTTGGGTTGTTGGGAACCATCTCCGGTCTGCAATTCAGCTTTCGTAATATGATGACCTCTGGTGTTGACAGTCAGCTGGTAAGTGGCGGCATCGCCGACGCGCTGCTGACCACGCAATTGGGGTTGATATTGGCCATACCCGGTTGGTTGGCGCTCATGGCGGTGGGGCGCCAGAGACCACAGGTGGCCATGGCGTCAGAGGAGTCTGCTCATGGCTAGCCGACTCAGACAACGATTGGAGACGCAACAAGCCAGCGGCATCGATATGTCTCCTCTGCTGGATGTCGTGTTTATTCTGCTGATCTTTTTTATTGTATCGACGGTGTTTGTCAAAGAGACCGGCGTTGAAGTCGATAAACCCCAGGCAATTTCTGCACGCAAGTTGGATCAGATGTCGATTCTTATTGCCATCACTCGCGCAGGTGAGGTGATGTACGACGGCAGTAATATTGGTGTTGCCGGTGTGCGTCCGATGGTTGAGCAGTTGTTGCAAAAAAATGAGCGGCCCGTGGTCATTCAGTCCGACGCCGCGGTGACGACCTCGCTATTGGTTGAGGTCATTGATCAAGCGAAGATGGCCGGTGCGGCTGACGTCAATATTGCCACCCGCAAGAATCCCTGAGTGATGCTGTCATGGTAAGTCAATTTCGAGCATCCATATTCAGTAGCCTGCTGTTGGCGTCCGCACTGGGTATTCTCTGGTTAGGGTATTATTTCCAATCGCTGGTCGATGATACGGTCGAGGTCCGCAAGATTGATATTGCTGTCACGCCGCCACCGCCACCGCCGCCCCCACAGCAACAAGCCGAATCAGAGGCGGACATCGATATGCAAATCGCCGGGCGGGGGGCCGAAATGGTGATCGCCGATTTGCAACCTCAGCCGGATATTTCCGTTGCGCCTCCCGATGTGCCGAGTGTTACTCAGCAGAAGGTTGACTGGGAGGCTCCCAAGGTTGATCTCGATGCGTATGCTCTGTCGGAACTCGATGGCAAGCCAACCTTGCTTACCCCTGTAAAAATGCGTTTTCCTCGCCGTTTAAAAGAGCGGGGCATTAAAAAAGTGGTCGTCAAACTGGATGTCATGATTGACGAAAAGGGCGATGTGACCTTGCTGAATATTGTTGATAATCCCTATCAGGAATTGATAGGAGAGATACAGCGCTTCGTTCGAGCCAGTCGCTTTTCTTCACCCTTCAAAGGCAGTGAAGCGGTTAAAGCCAGGTTTATTTGGCCGGTTGTCATCGAGGCGTAACGATGGATAGTCTTTTTATGAAAACTTTGCCCTTAAAACGATACGTGTCGGGAGTGGTCATCTCCATGACGCTTTGGTTCTCAGCGAATGTGCACGCAGAGCTAAAACTTGTTGTTGAAGAGCCGGATTGGCAAGTTCTGTTGAGAAAGCCGGAACGGGGGGGGGAGCGGGACGATCATATTTCTCGCGAAGAGTCCCGTTTCCTGTTAACGGTGCGAGAGGATTTGACGGCGGGTCGTTATGACGTTGCTGCCAAGGCCTTTGCTGAGCAGGATATGACGGAAGCTTCCACGGCGTTTCGTGAGCTCTACGGTCAGATTCTCGTCAACCTGAAGCGATTTGATGATGCTGAGAAGGTGTTAACTCAAGTTATTGCTGATGCGCCCGACTTTGCTGCGGCCCATCGTACATTGAGCGTTGCCTATCTGATGCAATCGCAGTTTAAAAATGCTCGCGAATCGTTGATTCACTGCGCCAGCCTAGGTTTGCAAGACGATCAAATCTACGGACAACTGGGTTACGCCAACTTGCAGGAGGGATATCCCGTATCGGCGATCAGCGCCTACCAGAATGCACTTATGTTGGCTCCGGAAAACACTCAGTGGGCAAGAGGGTTGTTGTATGCTCTGGTTGAGGCTGATGCCTTTGACCAGGCGTCGGCTCTGCTGGAGGAAATGCTGCAGGACAATTCCGATGATGCGGATTTGTGGATTCAACGAGGGCGCATTGCGCTTCGACAGGATCAAAATGTTAAAGCGCTCGCCAGTGTGGAGACTGCGTTGGCGTTGGGGCAGGATAATCTCGATAATCTGATTACCGCCGCTCGCTTGCATGCCGCCCATGGCAGTGCGGCGAGAGCAACGGCGTTGATTGAAGATAATATGTCACGCTTTTTGAGTGCCGACGATGAAGACGCATTCAATGCATTGCTGACCGTCGCCCGCTATCTTGAGTACAAAGGTGATTGGTCTCATCTGGATGCGTTGACGACCTCGGCAACAGGCAGCAAGGTAAGATTATCTTCTGAGCGCAAAGCCAAATTGCTTACCTTACAGGCGAAAGTGGCGGCCTCGCGAGATCGCACAACCAAGGCCATTCAGTTGCTGACTGAAGCGGTCAAGTTGGCGCCAGCCGAGGGCGAAGGCTTGCTTACTCTGGCAAATCTCTACGAAAAAACCAAAAAATATGAGCGTGCTACGGTGTACTATCTGCGCGCGGCGGCGCTACCTGATTACAAAGAGAGAGCGCAGCTCGGACAGGCTCAAGTCGCGGTTAACCAGCAGCGTTACGATGATGCTCTGACCTTGTTACGTACGGTTTATCGCAGTAATCCTGCGCGTACCGATTTACTGGGTAATATCCAGTCCTTAGAGAAAATACTACAAAATACCATTTAGTGGTGCTTTATTGATCGGCCACTGTGATGTTTTCGTCAGGCGTGGAGCCTAGGAGGTAAGCGCTGACAGACGTCTGCTGTCGCCCAGTGAATCGCTTTTAGTGTGATTATCATTGTTGGCCGCAGGTTGGGTTGGGGAACCTCGTCAGATGCCTGTCAGAGTTATTGCTTACTGTATCAACGGAGTAAAACAATACTGCGTGTCGATGTGTCTTGATTGTCAATAAACAATAGGTTTTGACGACGGGACGCTGTCTGCTCACTAAGGAGAGTTCAACGTGAGATCTAAAGCAGCGACAAAGAAAATTCCGAAAGGCGTCTATCCAACCTGGCCGGATGTTATGTGGGTCACACTGCGGGTTTTGCTCGCGGGTGTTGGGGGGTATTTTTTCGCCATGGCGACCGCCTCGGGCTCGGCAGATTTGCTCGGCCTGGTTGAAGACGATCGCCGCCGCTATATCAATATGATGTTTTTCCTGTTTTACACCGCCTATGTCATGTGGGTGTTTGCCATTCAATCCCATCGGCGTGCGTTGCTTCAATGCGGTGTCGCTTTGGCAGTTATTTGGGCGGCGTTCCGTCTCTTGGGAGGTGCACAGTGAAAGCAGGATTTCGCGATGCCATGACCTGGCTGCATACCTGGGGAGGCCTGGTGACCGGTTGGTTACTGGTGGCTGTTTTTGTCACTGGTACGACGGCATTTTTCCGCCAGGAAATTACCTACTGGATGGAGCCAGAATTACACGCTGCCCATCCCGCCGAAAATCCAGCACAGGTGGCGCTAGACTATCTGCAAGTCAATGCACCCCAAGCGGCTCGCTGGGATGTCACGCTGCCCTCTGATCGCTCGCCGGTAACTGAAGTCCGCTGGGCCATGCCGGGGCAGGAGCGTCAACGGGGTGGTCCTGGCGCGACCCTGGATCCGGCGACCGGTGATGAGTTGACACCGAGAGAAACTGCCGGTGGCAACTTTCTCTACCGATTTCACTTTGAACTCTATGGCATGCCGAGGATCACGGGGCGCGCGATTATCGGCATTGTCTCTATGGTGATGTTGATCGCGCTGGTTACGGCCGTCGTCATTCACAAAAAGATTTTTACCGACTTTTTTACGTTTCGGCGTAGTAAGGCGCAACGGGGTTGGCTGGATGCCCACGTCATTACCGGTGTTTTTGCGTTGCCGTTCCATATCATGATTACGTTTTCCGGATTGATCCTATTGGCGGGAACGCTGGTGTTTTGGAATAACGAAGGGCGAGGTCATGGTGGTCCGCCGCCGGGTGCCGCACAAGGACAAAACCCGGCGGCGATGATGGCGCAGCAGGGTGGGCAGCGTCCTGGCGCAAGGTCTGAAACTATGCCTGACGCCGCACGTGGTGAACAACCGCCCGCTGGGGGGCGTGAAGGTCGCGGCAATGCTGACCAGGCGCGTTCCGGCCGAGGTGAATTCGGTGGCGCACGTCCCGCAAGTGGTGAAGCACAATCGCCACGCAGCGCTTTTGAGCGTGCTGATGAAAATGAAGTGTCGCAAGAGGTAACGCGGGTGCCTTTGCCGCCGATCGTGGCAATGATCAAATCGTTACAAGCTCAGAACGGTCAAGTCATTACGCGCTTTACCATAAACAATCCTCAGCAGCCATCAATGACGGTGGAAATGAGCCCTGCAACTCGACTTAGCCTTAGCTCCGGACGGGGTGGGGGCTCTCGCCTAACCTATGATGCGCAGGGGAATCTGCAGGAGCAGACTGACGCCAAGCCGTCTGAATTTTCCATCGCGGGTGTAAATTCTTACCTCGATCTTGCTCATCAGGCTCGTTTTGCCAGCCCGCTGGTACGCTGGCTGTATTTTATTGCTGGCGTTTGTGGAACGTTAATGGTCATTACCGGGTTGCTTTTCTGGACCGCTAAGCGAGCCAAGAAACAAACGGGTCTGGTCGGTTACGAATTGGTCAGCGGGCTGAATTTGGCTTCGACTGCCAGTTTATTGTGTGCGTTAGCAACCTATTTTTGGGCCAATCGCTTGTTACCCGCAGAGCTTATTCAGCGCGAGCTGTGGGAAGTCCGAGTGTTTCTTATCGTCTGGGCTGTCATGGCTGCGTCGGCGATTTTCGTACGCCATGGGCCGGGATGGAAATGGCAATTGGGGGTAACGTCTTTCTTATTTTTGACACTGCCAATTGTGGATAGCGTGACGTCCAGTGCCGGCCTATGGTTCTCTCTCAGTAAAGGCGATTGGGTTCGTATTGGCTTTGATCTGATGGCTGTTTTGTGCGGAAGCATTTTACTTGCGATCGTTCTGTACTTGCAGCGTCGCATGCCCGTCAACCGCAAAGCGCCGGTAAAAGCGGCGTCGGGTTCAGCTGGATTGGCGAGGGAAGCATGATTCTATTGTCTTTTGTACTCAGTTTTTTCGCATTTGCACACTTGGCGATGGTGACAAAAAGGCACTCTTCGGATTGTTTGGGGCGGGCATCATCAATCGCTCAAAGGCGTCTTTTGCATGCTATCGCTTGGCCTTTAATGTGGTTATCAACCTTGCCATGCACTCAGTTATGGGGCATGGAGATCGGACTAACCGTTTGGTTTGGCGTCATTACCATTAGCAGCCTTTTTGTCGCCGCCTGGGTCAGTCTTTCGGTCGCCAGTTTTCGTCGGTTTTGGCAGGCCGTCTGTCCTGGAGGTTGGCTCTTGCGATTCGTCTCAGCGTAATTCTTTTACGTTAGCTATCTATAAAATGCGGCATTTATGCCGCATTTTTTATGGGTGTCATTCTTGAAAATCAATCAATATTATCGTGAATAACTCTGGCCAAAAGATGTCGTTGCCGAAAACTGTCGACAAAAAAATACACTTTACGTCGCGTGGATACGAACTGTTACAAATTGGTAGATTTTCTACGGAACTCTTTGCGCGCAACTCTGGTTCAATAGCATCTTACTCATCAGTTGGAATCAATGAATACTTTGTGTGGCAAACCGTATTCAGCAGTAGTGCTGCATAGAACCTACAGGCATGGTTTTACGGCATGTGTGCTAAACAGAGTTTTCATCAGAACTGACTCGATAGTCATTAAGTGTCAGCCGTGATCGCTTCGTCGAACGCCGCTGATAAGAGTTTATGTTAGAGAGCGGGATAGCCTCATGGAGACGCGAAGTTTTTTCCTACGCAGACGGTCTTGGGTCATTGGCTTCGGTTGCGTCATTGTTTTATTTTTACTTGTTGGCTTCTATCGTTTTGATCTTGGTCAGAAAACGCCAGAGCGCTTGTTGGAGCCCGTTGTTCGTGGCGACATTGAAAATTACATCAGCGCTACGGGAACCTTAGAGCCAAAACGTTATGTGGAAGTTGGCGCTCAAATTTCCGGGCAGATTAAAAAGATCCATGTCGAAGAGGGGCAGCAAGTAAGCGCTGGGGACTTGTTGGTTGAAATTGACGCAACGGTATTTGAAACCCAGGTACAAAACTCCGAGGCGAGTCTCGAGGGTAAGCGGGCTGATCTGGAACAACTGGAAGCGGAATTAGAACTTGCCGAATTGCGCGCAAAGCGTAACGTCAATTTGCACGCGCGCAATGCCGTCAGCGCGGATACGCTGTTAGAAAGTCAGGCAAACGTTAAAATTCTCAAGGCTCAGATCAACGGTATGGAAGCGCAGATTCGGGCAGATTCTGCTTCTCTCGCCGGCGATAAGGCCACCTTGGGGTACGCAAAAATCTATGCACCCATTGGCGGCACTGTCGTCAGCTTATCCGTTCGCGAAGGGCAAACACTTAACGATAAGCAATCGGCGCCGCTGTTGATGGAGATTGCCGATCTCAATACGCTCACTCTGCGCGCCAACGTCTCTGAAGCCGATGTGACGCGTCTGCACAAATCGATGGAGGTTTATTTTAAAACCTTTGGCGGTGGTGAGCGACGCTGGTATTCCACCGTTCGTCAGGTACTGCCAACGCCATCAGTGGTCAATGATGTTGTTCTCTATCAGGCGTTGATCGATGTTGAGAATACCGATGGTCAATTGATGGATGCCATGACAACCCAGGTTTATTTCGTGCTTGGAAGTGCTCACGATGCTCTGACCATTCCCCTGGGAGCGGTACAAGGCCGCGGGCGGCGTTCGCAAGTCGCACGAGAAACTGTCTCTGGTATTGAGATGGTGCCTGTGCAACTGGGGGTTCGCAACAGAACCCATGTTGAAGTGGTGTCTGGCCTCAGTGAGGGTGATGAAGTAGTGGTTGGTGAGCGAATTGCGGCAGCCTCTGGTGATCGACAGGAAGCCGCTAAAACGCTTGGGGGGCCACCGGGACCGCCGGGTGGTGGCCCAGGTCGCCGTTTTTGACGGGGGCTAAATCATGAGTGGAAGACTGGATGTAAAGGATATTCCGCTGTTGCAGCTGGAAAACGTCTGCCGTTATTTTTACAACGGCTACAACGAAGTTCGTGCGCTGCACGAGGTTTCTTTAACCATTCGTCAAGGCGAGTTTGTCGCCATCATGGGGCAGTCTGGGTCTGGCAAATCAACCCTGATGAACATTCTCGGATGTCTGGATAAGCCGACAGCGGGTCACTATCGAGTGGCGGGGCACGATGTCAGTGGATTGAATAAAGATCAGCTTTCGGCATTGCGGCTGCAGACGTTTGGTTTTGTTTTTCAGCGCTATCAATTGCTGGCGAATCATACCGCGCGTGAAAACGTACTGATGCCGGCGATCTATCGCGGCTTAACCGTGGCACAGCGCGAGCAGCGAGCGGATGATTTGTTGGATCAACTGGGTATGGCTGATCGTGCGCATCATCGGCCAGCAGAGTTATCCGGTGGTCAGCAACAGAGGGTTTCCATTGCGCGGGCGTTGATCAACGGCGCTGAAGTGATTCTTGCGGATGAGCCGACGGGTGCGCTCGACTCGGCCAGCGGTGAGCAGGTGTTGACGTTGCTTCAGGAGTTACACCGCAACAATGGTGCGACCATTATCCTGATTACCCACGACGCCAAAGTCGCAGCTCACGCTGACAGGGTGGTGACCATGCGTGACGGCGAAATTACCGACGACAGTGCGCAAGCGCGTCAGCCCGTCGATGCCGCTGTTGCTGATGTAAAGGGGAGTCCCTCGTCTGTTTCGCCTTTGGCCACCTTTCCCCGAATTGGGCTCGCGGTGTCATTGATGTTGGCGCTCGCAGCCCTGCGAGCGAATTTGTTTCGAACCCTATTAACATTGCTCGGTATTATTATTGGGGTTGCCTCCGTCGTGACCATGATGGCTATCGGCGATGGCGGTAAACAACAGGTGTTGGATCGTATTTCCTCCATGGGAACAAACCTGCTACAGGTGCAAACCGGGGGGCGTAATATTCGATCGTCCGGTGATATTGCGACTTTAAACATGGAGGATGCCGAAGAGATCGAAACCTTGCCAGGTATTACGGGAGTGGCACCCGAGCGAGAGTCGCGGTCAACCTTACGCAGTGGCGCCTATGACTACAGTGGCCGGGTTCGCGGGGTAACGCCAGCCTACTTCCCGATTAAGAATTGGACTCTGGCGCTGGGTGTACTCATTAACGAGGAAGACATCGACACCTATGCATCGGTGATGGTATTGGGATCAACGGTCGCTCAGGAGCTTTTTCCCCATACGCCCAATCCGATTGGTCGAGAAGTATTGATGAACAGCACGCCTTATCAGGTCATCGGTGTGCTGAAAGCTAAAGGTGCGGACGCCGGTGGTCGGGATATGGACGATGAAGTTTTCGTTCCCATGAGTACGGCGCAACTGAAATTCTTCGGCAGTCGCTATTTGTCGAGCATAACCATCCAGGTCGGCGACACAGGACAGTTGGATACGGTGGAGGCTGCTGTAACAGAGCTGCTGAACGAACGGCATGGCCAGGTGGATTTCCGTGTCCGCAATACCGCCTCTCTGGTTGAGGCGGTTACCGAAACCCAGGATACGTTGACGTGGTTGTTGGCCGCGGTGGCTGCCATTTCCCTACTGGTGGGCGGTATCGGTGTGATGAACATCATGTTGGTGAATGTCTCGGAGCGGCGGAGAGAGATTGGATTGCGTATTGCGACCGGTGCCAAGCCCGGCGATATTTTGCGGCAGTTTAATATCGAGGCGCTCTTGGTCTGTCTGTTAGGCGGCGTTATTGGTGTTGGATTGGGGGTGGTTGTGTCGCTCATTCTTGGCGCCTTTAATATCGCTGTTTCGTTAACGCTATTCCCATCGTTGCTGGCGTTCGGAACGTCACTTGTCGTGGGTTGGATCTTCGGATATACCCCGGCGCGCAAAGCGTCCCAATTGAACCCGATTACGGCGCTGGCGGAGGAATAGACGTGCCAATTTTGAAAAATGTAGACAAGGATTTAGGGCGGTTAGGTCTCTGTATGTGGCCGTTGCTCGCCGCACTGTCAGGCTGTGCCTATCAACCGAGTATTGAAAACCCAGAGGTCACCTTGGCAGGCTATCCGGCAACGGGTGACGCGGCTGTTGAACAGGTGGATGCGCCTACCGAGGAGTGGTGGCGACGTTACGAATCCGATGAATTAAACCGGTTATTCGATGAATTAAACGCGCGCAGTCTGGATCTCGCAGCGGCCAGGGAGCAGGTTCGCCAAGCAAAGGCTCTGTTGGGGCAGCAGCGGGCGGACAACTGGCCAACACTTGATGGTTCCCTGTCCCAGCGTAGCAGCCATGATTTCGACACCTCAGATACAGATGATGGCAGCTCGCTGTCATTCAGTGCAGGCTATGAAGTTGATCTTTGGGGGAGTCGCAGTGCCGCCAATTACAATGCGCAAATGCAAGTGGTGGCCGCGCAACAGGAGCTGCAAAGTCTGCGTTTGCAACTCCAGGCGGGATTGGCTCAAGGCTATTTTACCGTGCTGGCGCTGCAGGAAAGAATGGATATCGCTGAGCAGAATTTAAAGGCGAGTAAAGACCTGCTGGATTTGATTCAATTGCAGTTTGAACAGGGCAGTGCCTCGGGCATTGAGTTGTTTCAACAAAAGAACACTTATCTGTCCAATCAGACATCGCTCTTGGCGATTCAGCGCTCTCTCGTAACAGCAAAGCGAGCGCTGGCCGTTATTCTGGGACGCGATAGCCTTCAATTAGCGGATGTATCCATGGGCTTTTCCGATCTGACTCTCCCGCACGTGAGTCTTGTACAGCCGGCGGCATTATTGGAGTTTCGGCCGGACATCCTGCTGGCAGAAACCACTCTGAGAGTCACAGAAGCCTCTCTCTATCAAGAAAAAAAGAAACGTTGGCCAACGCTCAATCTCAGTGCTGGTTTGAGCGTGGACGATGTTCTTAACGGTGGCAGTGACTGGGTCGGCAGTCTGGTTGGATCCCTGGCAGCGCCCATTTTTGATGGGGGGCGAATACGTAATGAAATTGCCGCCGCCGACAGTGATCTGTCGATTGCTCAATTAAATTATCGTCAGGTGGTAATGATTGCCATGCAGGATACCTTAGAAACGCTCTCTGAGCTTTCTTATCAGGTTGATCTTTTGGGTGCCAGAGAGCGGGAACTGGATAACAGCTACCAACTTTACGAGCTGGCGCGATTGCGTTACGAATCTGGCGATACGGACTTTATCAATCTTCTGGATGCTCAGCGCAGCTGGTTTAGTGCGCGCGATAATATGCTGCAGGCCAGAACCTCGCAATTATCTTCAACAGTCGATGTCTTTCGAGCCATGGGTGTGGCGCCGGATGTGGAGTAGCTGGCGACCTTAAATCAGAAACCCGCTGACATTTTCCGTTAAAATAACCCCCTATTTGTCTGTCTGGGGGTGGCATGATCTTTATCGGGTCAAATTTTCTGCGGGTATCGTGTTTTATTTTTCTGACCCTATCTGCAGCGACGCAGGCTGTTGAGGCGTCTTGGGAAGAGGATTTCGGCGAATTACCCACGGACGAGCAGGGCTGGACGCTGTTGGCGCCGGAGGAGAATTCACGGATTATCTACGTCTCAGAATCCACGGGCAACGACCGTCATGGCAAAGCCTATGCGAGAAGTGACGATGACATTGGCGAGAATGTCTTTCAGCCAGTAGGGGAGATTCACGCGTTTAAAACCATTGCTGCCGCCTTGGCGCAGGCTCGTGATGGTTATCCAGATTGGATTCTTCTACGCAAGGGCGATGTCTGGCGTCATCCTGGCGTCATTAAGCCACGCCGGGGGCAATCGGCTCAAGCGAGGTCGATCATCGCCAGCTATGGGCATGGACAACAGCGACCTCAGATCTTTTCCGATCTCAACAGCAGTGGACTGTCGTTCAATAAAGGTTCCGGCAATTTTTCAGTGGTGAGTGGTATCTCATTTTATGCTTATAAAAGAGATCCAAACAGCAAAGCGTTTATTGGTTTTGGTAAGACAAAGGGTAAGCCTGGGTTATCTGGATGGGCCGAAGCGGGCGACTCAGAAAATCACGATATACTGATCGAAGATTGCCAGTTTTTGTTTTACAACTCCGGTGCGGTTATTCAAGGCAAACAGCGGGGAACCACCTACGACGTTGTTCTGCGGCGTAATCAGTTTCGCAACGCCTATAGTGAAGATAACCATTCACAGGGGCTATTTTCTCGTTATGCTTCTTTGAAACTGGAAGAAAACTGGTTTGATCACAATGGCTGGTATCAGCAGAGTCGCGGTCATGGTCAGTCTAAAGAGGCGGGGCAGGCGACCATATTTAATCACAACACCTACATGGCTGATGTCAATCATGTGGTCCTGCGCGGAAATCTTTTTACGCGGGCGTCGAGCATCGGCAGTAAATTTACGGCGAACCCCCGCACGGGAACCAACACCATAGAAACCTCTCATCTGTTGCTCGAAGATAATCTTTATTTTCAAGGTGAAGTTGGTGTGTCCATTGGGGGGAACAAAGATTTCAATGATGGTCCTCGCTTTGAGAATATTCGTGTTCTCAATAATGTCTTTTTACAGTTGGGAGAGGCTCGTCCAACAAATCGGGATCTTGCCATCGGTATGGATATTATCGACTGGCGCGGTGGCCGTTTCAGCGGTAACTTGATGGAGGCGCTGGGTGATCAATCACAAGTGAAGAATGTCTACGCCCTTAAAGTGTCGGGATATGTGTCACAGACGAGTGTTTTAAACAATCATTTCAGATCCATAGGTGGTGGACGAAGCGGGAAGTACTTGGTTCGTGTCGAGTTGGAGGGCGACCAAAGTCAGGTGAATTTTTCATCGAACTGGTTGGAATTTGATGAATCCGAATCAGGGGTGTTATCGACCCCTCGTCTGAACGGGCTGACCATGAAAGGCAATTATGCCGCCAGCGGTGCCCGGACTTCTCGTTGGTTTCAGCTGGGAGAAGACGCCATTTCCCTGTCACAGTGGCAGGATAAGTTGGCCGGTTCGGTACAGCAAATTCCGTCACGAAAGGCCCCTCACGCAAGGTCACTGGAAGGTTACTTTGACGGGGAAGGCTTCACTAAGTCCTCTGTAAGTTGGTTGGCGTTATTGTCTCAGCAGTCCAAAGGCCGTTGGGATTCCCGCCTGACCGCCAGTGAAATCAATGCATATATACGCCAGGACGCTTGCGTCGAACACGGTTCTTGCCCGTAAGGGGCTGCGCCCTCAGACCCTATCTCTTTTTAAATGGCAGGCTGCTGTTTCAATAGCAGCCTGCTGATATGTTATTAAAGCGTTCGTTAGGTCACGGGTTGCCACCGGTGGCAGATTGGCGTAGAGTGATTTCGCCTGTAATGAGGTCGGCTAAAATAATAAAGCTGTTTACATCTGCACCGCGCAGAATGTACAGACGGGATTGTACCAGCGGTGTGGGAGGCGTTCGCTTATTGCGCGCGCTTGCGGTGATATCGTAAGTCACGCAATAAACTTCACTGTCCAGATGGATCCGGAATCGATGTATATCCTACCTTTCAAACCGACGCCCTTCGGCGCGACCCTATTCAGGGCGACACCACTCGTTTTTGCTATTGCCGCCATTAATGCGGGCACCATATCGCCAGCGTTTGCTCAGTCTGACGGCGAAGCGCCCGAGCAACCGCCTGAGCAACCACCCTACATGGAAGAGATTGAGGTTCGCGCTTCTGGCTATGTCGATAGCCTCACCAAGTCTCTTATGCTCAAACAATCGTCGGCTGGCTCCGTTGATACCATTCTCGCGGAAGACATTGCTGATTTTCCAGATCAGAACCTTGCAGAAGCTTTGCAGCGACTCCCCGGTGTGACGATTACTCGAGAGGCTGGAGAGGGGCGGGAAATTACCGTCCGCGGGTTGAATTCGACGTTTACACGCGTGCAGCTTAATGGCATGCAGGCACAGTCTCTGTCGGCTGGTACTGGGGGCGTCCGTACCAGTCGCGGCTTTGATTTTAATGTCTTCGCATCTGAATTGTTCAATCAACTGAGCGTGTATAAAACCACGTCTGCTGAGCTGGAGGAGGGATCGCTGGGCGCCACGGTGGAGTTACGTACGGCGAAACCCTTCGATTACAGTGAGAATGTCGTCGCCCTGAATGTGCAGGAAACCTACAACGACGCTTCTGAGGAATACAAACCGCGCCTGTCCGGATTGGCCAGTTGGCAAAATGATTCCGGCACGCTTGGGGCGCTGTTTTCCGCAAGCTTATCCCAGCGTGTCATCAATAATACTGGCGGTGAATCCGGCCGTTGGAGTAACGATGGTGACTGGGGGGAATGCTCGGCCTGCTCAACTGACGATGAGTTTAGTCGCGTTAACGATGCCTGGTATCCACGTTTTCCTCGTTACTCAGATAAGACTCACGAACAGGATCGCATGGGGTATACCGCCTCGCTGCAGTGGATGCCGGCGGATTCAACCGAGATCAGCGTCGACGCTCTGTACGCCAATATCGATGCCACACGTTATGAACCCTATATGGAAGCAATCTCCCTGGCGTTTACTGGGCCTACAGGTTTGCCAGAGCAAAATATTGCCGCATATGAGCTCGATAACTACGGTACGATGACGGCGGCAACGGTTGAAGATGTCGACGTGCGTTCTGAATATTTCGTCGCCGATTGGGAGTCCGACTTTATGCAGATAAGTCTGGATGTGACCCATGATTTCACAGATAAGCTGACGGGAAAATTACTCGTGGGTCGATCTGAATCGGAGTTGGATAATCGCGAAGTAACGATTATTTATGAGCACTTTGGTGCGAACGATACGCGCAAGCTGGCCAATTATCCGGATGCTGACTCAACGCTCTATTACGATTTTGGCAACAAGTATCATCCATCCCTCGCGTACAGTTTTGATACGACCAATCCGGCGAATTGGGAGATGTCTGAATACCGGGATAGGATTTGGGATGCATCTTCGACCAGTGACAACGCCCGCGTTGATTTGGAATATCGCTGGACGGAAGACCTGGTGTTGAAAGGCGGCGCAAGTTACAAAGAATACGGTTATGAAATTTTCGGAGCGCGTGCTGATGCCAGCTTTGAAGCGGTCGACGGTAACGATGGTGCGGTGGACGGTAATGCCTGTGGCATCAGCTATGCGGTAACCGCAGCGGATGGCTCGGTGACCAGTAACGGCGGGCAGGAGTTTTTTCTACCAAGTGGCGATCGTATCAGTGATTTTGTTAACAGCGGCTGTTGGCCCTATGCGCCCCGAGCCAGCGATAACCGTGAAGTCACTGAGGAAAGCACCGGGTATTTCGTGCAGTTGGATTTTGCCACACCCATCGCCGGTAGAATTTTGCGCGGTAATCTCGGTGTACGCTATGTCGAAACCGATCTCACTTCTACCGGTATTGTGAATGATGAAGATGAAGTGACGGTCACCAATAATTATGACGATACCTTACCTTCCATCAATCTCGCCTATGAAATTACCGATGAATTGGTGTTGCGCAGCAGCTGGGCGAAAGTCATGTCGAGACCGGATTTAACCACACTCAGCCCCGGTGGTGCTGTGGCGATTTACGGTGTGCCATATATCAATTATGGGAATCCATTTATAGAGCCTTTTCGCGCCGATGCGCTGGATCTCTCGTTGGAATGGTATTTCGATGAAGGTGCACTGGTTTCCATTGCATACTTTGAAAAGGATATTAAATCCTTCCCGACATCTGACACGATCACGATAAATTGGCAGGATACCGGACTGCCGGATTCTCTTTTGGGCGCCCAGCGAGACGACCTGATGAATCAGGATTTTGAAGTTCGTACGACCGTCAATGGTGAAGGAGGAACGCTCGATGGTGTGGAGTTTCAGTACCAGCAACCGCTAACGTTTTTGCCGGGACCGGATTGGGTCAGGAATTTCGGTGTCTTGGCGAACATGACCTGGGTGGATTCCGAGGTGACTTATGGGGAAGGGCGCACGGGGCCGTTGACCGGTCAGTCAGATGAGTCTGGAAATTTGACCTTGTATTGGGAGAATGACCTGTTCAGTGCTCGGGTTTCGGCGGCTTATCGCGGTGAGTTCTACACCAGTCTCAGCGATTCCTCTTCGGAATTGTGGCGTTTAACCGACGCGACAACGTTTTGGGATTTTTCGGCGTCTTACCAAATCAACGACAGGTTTAAGGTATCGCTGGAAGGCATCAATATTACCGACGAACCGATTCAGGAGTATATGGATCCCGTGTCGCAACGTATGATTCTGGAGCAGAATACTGGGCGTCAGTTCTTCTTGGGATTGAGCTATCGTATGTAGTGAATAAAACGCGTCGATTAGGTTTTCTTACGGCCTTTTTTCCCGGCATCTTTCGCGTCGGTCTTTGGCACAATGTGTTCCTCAAGCCAGAGAACGGTTTCGATGTAACTGACAAATCGGTTGAGGTAGGCCGGGGATAAATCACGCATGTTGGTCAGGGAGCGGATAGCCAGCATGTGTGGATTGAGAGGGCCAGGATTTTCCGGGCGGGTGAGTATCGCCCGGTTGACCATGGATGCGGTTTTCTGCTGTGCGGCAAGCTGCCGATAGCGACGAATGGATTTAAGTCGTGGCAGAGGGCTGTCGCTAACATTTTCCTCGGGCGCAGCCAGCTGTTGTTTTTCGCGCGCCGCCTCTTCCAGTGCCAGTAGCTCGTCGTCTAAGGCCTGCGCATTGTCTGCGGGCAACTCATGTAAGTGCGGCGCGGTGAGATCCTGGGTTAGCTGCCGTAGCAATTGTGCCGCCATGTGTTGAATGCTATCGCGGTCTTTAGACTCAGTCGGAGGTGATGCTGGCGTTTCCAGTTGCGTCAGAATCTGCTCGATTTTCGGAATTAAATGCCGACAAATGCCATCGTTGCTTTCCGTGGCGCGTTCCAATAACCGTCGCGCATGATGCAGCTTGGTTGTGACTAGGGCTGACGAAGGTGGTGTGGATTCCAAGGATTCCAGGCGCCGATTCAAGACAGTCAGCTGCTGATCTCGCGCATTGTCTTCGAACTCGGAAGAGGGCTGACTCACTCTGTCGCTCCGTTTTCTTCGGCGCTGGTGGCTTGTTTGACGCTTTCCTGATCTGTGGCGGCCGCACGTGGCACAGGAGCAATTTCCACTCGTCGGTTGCGAGCGCGCCCCGCTTCAATGTGATTGCTGGCGACCGGTTGCTGATCGCCGAAAGCTGCGGCAAAGACGATATCTGCGGGCATGCCATCTTCGATCATCACGCGGGTCACGGTCAGTGCACGCTCGGCAGAGAGCTCCCAGTTATCTCGAAAGCGCCAGCTGCCTTCGTGAATGGGCTGGTCGTCGGTAAACCCGCTGACCATCAACAATTGATTTTCCTGGTCCAGATAAACCTTTAACGGCTCGACCAAAGACTGTAACAGCTTGCGACCATCCTCCTGCAATTCTGCGGAGTTGGTATCGAACAGCAGGCTGCCACTGATGCCGATGCGGCCGTCTTCAAAGGTAATACGGCCGCTCGCCAGCGGGCCTTCAAGGGCCTGTTCCAGGGTAACTCGACGGGCGTGCTCCTGTTCGCGTTTGGTGGTTTCCAGCTGCAAGGACTGAGCGAGCTCTAATTGAAAGCCAAGCACCCAAACCAGCAGGATAACAAAAACCCCCACCAGGCCAGACATAAGGTCGCCAAACACCGGCCATATGGGCAGGCTTTGTACCTGTTCGTCATCAAACGGATTGGTCGACATGAGGGTTCCTCCTAGCTCGCGCTGACCGATTCACTACCGAGCTTGCGCAACTGGGCAATCATTTCCTGTTGTGACGACAAGCTGTGGTCGATGATCTCGCGCGCCTGGGCAACATAATAGGCCATTTGTTCATCGCTGCGAGTATTCATACCCTGAATCTGAGCTTCTAACCCGGCAAAGTGTTCGAACAGGTGTGTGTTGGCTTCCTGGTAGGTCTGCACGGATTCGCGGAAGGTTTCTGCCAGTGACGCCATTTCGATGCTGCTGGCTGCGGCAGACTCCATTCCGGCCGCCAAGCGATCGATGTCGGCATCGACGCTGGCCTGGAATTTCTCAGTCACTTCTGCCAGCACTCTGCCGGAATCGGTTGCCATTGCCGCGATGGCGTCTCGCTGAGATTGGGTTGATTCTGCGAGAGAGGTGGCCAGTGTATCCAGTTGTGACATGATTTTCTGACGCTCTTGCAGCATCTGGTTGTCTTTTTCCAGTGAGGCGCTCATTTCTTCCCGCAATTGCGACAGGACCTCAGCGGCAGCTTTGGGCGATTCCGACGCGGTGGCCAGCAATTCCGACAGCGGTGTTTGCAGGGCTTGAGTAAGCTCGACCAGCTGAGTTTTCATGGCTTCTTGAAGGTCGGTCATGGCATTGACGGTGGCATCGCCGCGACGGATTTCCGCCTCTCGCAGCTGTACCAACTCTTCTCGAGCGGTGGCGATAAACGTTTGCACGGCTTCTTGCTGAGTTTCCAGGCTGCGGGCTTCCAGGGCTTTGCGTGCCTCCAGAAGGGTCTCTCCACCGGTAACGATGCGTTCGATGGCTTGCAGTTGCTGATCTTGGCGTTCATTGAGACTCGCACTGAAGCCTTCCAGAGCGTGCAGCGATTGTTTGAGATTCTGTTCGCCCAGCGTGTTGATTTGGCTCAGTCGTTCCTCGTCGACGGTGGCTTGTTTGCCGAGCCATTCATCCAGGCGTTCGTCAATTCCGTGATGCAGTTGGTTGAGGTGGTCACTCAGTTCAGACTGCAGAGACACCAGCCAGCTGTCTTGATGGCTCGCCAAGGCATTTTGCATTTCTCGGTAGCCCTGACCCGCTTCCTGCCATTCATATTGCAGTGCGTTGCTGGCCGATTGTAACGCTTCCAGTTGACGTTCCATTTGCAGGTGACTGCTGTCCTGCCACTGTTGATGAGCCTCTGTTAGCTGTTCGTTCAGCGAGGCGAGGCTGGCTTCCGTATTTTGAGCGATGCTGTCCTGCAGCTCACGATAGCTTGTGCCAGCCTGCTGCCAGGCATCCTGCAGGGCTTTCGTGGTGGTATTCAGTACCTCCAGCTGGCGCTCTTGCTGCTCGTTGCTAGACGTTTGCCAGGCTTGATGGGCGCTGGTTAAGCGCTCCTGCAAAGCTTGCAGGGTGGCGCCTTGGGTGTCCGCCTGTTGGCTCTGCCAGTCGCGGAAATGTTGTCCGGATTCCTGCCATTCCTTTTGTATGGCAGAGGTTGTCGCCTGCATGCTTGCCAGCTGCTGTTCCAGCTGAGCGCTGCTGCTTGCCTGCCATTCTCGGTGAGCGGCCGCCAGTTGTTGCTGTCCTTCGTTGAGCAGCCTGCTGACGACGGGTTCGACGGCCTCCGTCATTTGGCGCGCGGTATCGCCGAGTTCTCCGGTCAGGCGTGTCTGGACGGCGGCAACCATATCGGTCACGACGGTTGCGGTTGCCTGCAGAGATTGGTTCTGTTGGTCTTCCAGCGATTTGCCGACTTGCGTGCCCATGGTTTCCAGTCGCTCCGCCAGACGATCCATGCGTTCGACCAGCTGTGGCCAGTGCTGACCCTGTTGATTTAACAGGTCGAATGTCTGCTGGCGCTTTTCGGCGGGGGAATAATTGGCAAAGTTATAGGGGATTGAGGCTTCGAGTTGGCGCCAGACACCGAGTCGTTCGCGCCGACTAAGCGTGGCAATTAAACCCAGTGCGGCAGAGGCACTGACGCCGGCAACTGAGGTGCCAAACGCCATGCTCAACCCCTGCATTGGCGCGGCTAAACCTGACCGTATGGCTTCCAGTTCGGTGTTACTTTCAAGGGCGATAACCGCGCCTTTCAGTGTGCTGACCATTCCGATAAACGTACCGATCAGCCCCAGCATAACGAGCAGACCAATCAGATAGGGTGACAGAACCGGTGTTGGAATGACTGCCTGCCCCTGGCGGATGCGCTGGTTGACGGGCAGCTGCAGACTGGCGGGTACTTTCAAAAGCCAGGTATTCAGGTCGGGCACCGGGGCGTGGGTGTTACTGAGAATATCCTGCAGTTGGCGGCTGCCCCCCTGGTAACGCATAAGTTCGGAGAATCCCAGACTGTAGACACCAGCTATAGCGGCAGTCACCAACAGTGCCAGCAGGCTGTTCGTGGCAAATGAGTACCCCATCCACAGCACGATGCAGGCGCCCAGGCCAAAGCTCATCCAGGAAAGTTTTTTAGTCATTGGTCAATATCCTATGTCCGCTTCACAGGCCTCGATCAGGCCGATGACGGGTTGTAGTCGAATGTCGAGTTCCGCCAGCAGTATTTCCTGCAAGTCCCGCAGCAGGGCGCGAAACCAGCGTGGTACGTCGGGATCATCGTCGGTAGATGTCGGTTGCTGCTGGTAATGCCAGAGCAGGTGACGACCGATCAAAGGCGGTAGAGTCGCGAAGGCTTTTCGCGTCTGTTGAGCGAGTATGCTGAACAGGGCTTTATCGAGTGTGGCAAGTTGTGCCATGGCCGGTGACGCATCGGTAAGCACCTGGCGAACTCGCCGCTGGAAGCCCATGATGCGGTAGTCCATTTCGCTCTGCTGTAACGAGTAGAAGCGCGCATAGGTCTGGGCGATTTCGTCCATCCGGGAGGCGTGATCCGGCGCCAGTCGCGGTAAGGTAGCCGAAATGCTGTCGTTCGCCGGGTCGCAAGCGCGCACCATCTGTTGCAGCCACTTGCCGCGCTCTTCCAAAAGTTGCTGGCGTAAAAGTCGCGCCTCGTCAGGAGAGTCTCCACCGGGGATGCGCTCCAGGCTGCGCAAGGTATCCGCGAGACTCACCGAGAGAGAAAGGTCGATCAGTCCGCCCAGCTTTTCCGCCACATTGTGCGTGGCCACGGGTTTGTCCGACAGGTGTAGCTGTTGCAGGAGTTGTATCAGTCGTGAAACATGCAGGGGACCCTGCGCTGCTCTGGCGGGTGCCGTTGTCAGAGTATCTGGCGCGACATCGGTTGTCGCTGCTGCCGGGTTGTCCTTTGGAGGTTTCGGTGATGTCACAAAATTGGTTTCAAGGCGAACAGAGGGGGAGCATTATGGCGATTTGGTAACAGGTTGCAATAAAGGAAGCGGTCGCGAGTAAACCATGGTTTGTGATGTGGTCTGTGTCCTATCGTGGTGCCAGATGGAGAGCGGTTTTAATATAGATTCTAGAAAAAATAGCACAAATATTTCGGCTTTCACGGAAATCAAGTGAGTGCGTCTCGTTGTTGCATGATGTTGTTGGTTGAATTTTGATCGTTTTGGGGCGAGGAGGGAGATAATTCATTTTTCGTCCTTGTGCTGACAAATACCATTGGTTTTTTCACTCCTTTGTCATTAAGATTCGCGTCCGCTTCAGGTCGGTAGCGTTCCGTGCGGTCAGGATTTTACCGCGTTTCCTCTGCGCCTTGCGGCCTGGCCTTCTTCCCTATGAATCAATCCTCTCTTGTTGCTCCTCTTTCGAGCGGCGATGACCGCTCCTGCCTGTTTGATAACATCGCAGCAGATATTCGCCAGCAGGGTTTCTCAATTCGACCGGATGCCTTGCCGATCGAATTGGCGACAGATCTCTATTGGTATCAACGTCACCTGCATGGGCAGCAGTATCAGCCAGCGGGCATTGGTCGTGGTCAGGATTTTCAGCGAGCAGAGCGGGTGCGTTCGGATGAAATTTGTTGGATCAACGGATCGTCCGATGTCGGTCAACGCTGGCTGGAATGGACCTCTGAATTAAAGACCCATTTAAATCGCCAATTGTTCCTGGGATTGTTCTCCTTTGAGAGTCATTTTGCACACTATGGTCCCGGAGATTTCTATCGTCGCCATGTTGATGCCTTTCGAGGCTCAACCAATCGAGTGCTGTCGCTGGTAACTTATCTCAATCCTGTATGGCAGGATGCTGATGGCGGTGAGTTGGTGCTTTACCAAAATGATGCGGATCAAGATGGCGTTCGAGTGGCGCCGAGAATGGGGACAATTGCGATTTTTTTAAGTGAAGAGTTTCCCCATGAGGTTCTTCCGGCCCGCGAGGACCGATACTCGATCGCAGGCTGGTTTCGGGTCAATAGCTCCATTGGCGGAGCTATTGACCCGCCCCGATAGCGATTACGGCGAGTCGCGGTAGAGCTGACGCAGCTTGTTGTAAGCGTCGTAGTGGGACACATAGACATCCCCAGACAATTTCAGTAGCAGTCCCGTGTGGCGAAGCCTATCCATAACCGGCCCTTTGACCTCGGACAGGTGTAACTTAATGCCCTGACCCTGAAGCTGTTCGTTAAGTGTTTCGAGCATTTCCAGGGCGCTGTAGTCCACTTCATTGACGGCGCTGCATTGCAGAATCACATGGGCGATTTCGCCGCGGTCATAAACGGTATTGGTGACCGTTTCCTCCAGGCATTGGGCATTGGCGAAGAACAGGCTTTCGTCAGGACGCAAGCTCAATATCTGAGGAATGGTTTGCACATGAAAGCGGTGCACATTGCGGAAATGTTCCGTGCCTTCGATCAATCCCACTTCGGCAATGTGAGGGCGCGACGTACGTTGCAGATGCAGCGCGATAGATACTCCGACGCCACAGGCGACTCCAATTTCGACTCCGTAACAGAGGGTCACCAAAATGGTGACCAACACCGCATAACAGTCGCCGCGGGCAAAGGTCCACGTTTTGCGGATGATGCTGAAATCAACCAGACTGATCACCGCGACAATAATGGTCGCTGCCAGAGTTGCCTTTGGCAGATAGTAGAGCATCGGTGTCAGATAGACAGAGGCGATAGCGATGCCAGCCGCCGTCATGATGCTGGCCAATTGCGTGACCGCGCCCGCTTCAAAATTGACAATAGTTCGGGAAAACCCGCCGGTAACCGGGTAGCCGCCAGAGACACTGGAGGCCAAATTGGCGGCTCCCAGACCGATGAGTTCCTGGTTGGCATCCACCTTTTGCCGCCGACGATGAGCGAGTGTCTTGCCGACAGAGATAGACTCCACATAGCCGATGAGTGAAATCAATAAGGCGGGCAGCGCGAGTTGGTGGACCAGTTCTGGCGTCGGAAGCTGCAGTGACAGTGTCGGTAAGCCGGCGGGAATATCGCCGGTTATGGCGACACCATAATCCTGCAGTGAAAGTCCGTACACCAACCCAATGCTGATAAAAACACCGATTATCGGCGCCGTCTTTGACAGAGAGCTGGCCACTTGGCGGGACAGGCCTGCGTTCATCAATAGGCGACTGGCGTGTTTGCGGGTGCCCAACAAAAACGCCAGCATGGAAAAGCCAATGGCGGCGGTGATCAGATTCGTGTCTGTTATCTGGCGCAGTAACGGCGGCAACAATTCAAACAGGGTGTCGCCTTGAGCACTGATGCCAAATATGTGTTTCATCTGGCTGAGAGCGATAATAATGCCTGAGGCCGTGATAAATCCGGAGATCACCGAATGGGATAGAAAATTGGTGATCATGCCGAGTTTAAAAAAGCCCATCAGCAACAGAAAAATCCCCGACAGCAGGGCCAGCGTCACCGCTGCTGTGAGGTAATCGGCGGTTCCCGCCTGGGCGATACTGCCCAGAGAGGTCGCTGTCATCAGTGATACAACCGCAACCGGACCTACTGATAAGGTGCGGCTGGTTCCCAGAAAAGCATAGACAACCAGAGGCAGTATGCTGCTATAAAGCCCGACTTCTGGTGGGACCCGTGCCAGCATGGCATAGGCCAGTGACTGGGGAATCAGCAGAATCGTGACAATGACGGCCGCTGTGAGATCGGCAATAAACTGCGGGCGGTCGTAATGCCTTAGCCAGGTCGCTGCGGGCAACCGAGAGAGTACTTTCATCATTCGGAGCTCGCTGTCAGGATGCTAACGGATCAGCGAGCCATTCCCGGCCTTTTAACATGCCATGCCAATAGAACCAGGGCAGAAAATCCGATTTCAAATGCCACGCGGCTGACGTCGCTTTGGTGCCATCGTTGACCCAGTTTGGGAAGGTGGGCATTAATTTGCCTTGGTAACCGAATTCTGCCAGTACGATTTTGCCGTGTTCGACCGTAAGAGGGCAGGAGCCATAACCGTCGTAGTGACAGCGAGGCGTTTTTTTCTCGATCAGGTCACACAGGTTTTGAGCCACAAGCGGCGCCTGCTTGCGAATTGCCGCCATGGTTTTTGCGTTGGGCGTGTTGGTGACATCTCCCAATCCCCAGACGTTGGCGAAGTGTTTATGTTGCAAGGTTTGTGGATCGACATCGACCCAGCCGCCAGCATCCACCAGCGGGCTGTCGCGAATAAACGCCGGTGCCCGTTGCGGGGGGCAGACATGAAGCATGTCGAAGTCGACGGTGATTTCTACAGCGTCGCCTTCGGCGGGTTTATGAGCAAAGGTTGCTGTTTTGGTCGAACCATCGACACGCACCAGGTTGTGCAAGAAATTCAGGTTGATGCCATAGCGTTCGACATAACCTTCTAATGCCGGCACATAGGCCGGTACACCGAACAACACGCCACCGGCGTTGTAAAAGCCAATATCTATATTGTCCAAAACAGAATGACGACGCCAATGACTGGCCGCCAGGTACATGGCTTTTTGGGGGGCTCCCGCACATTTGATTGGCATGGGTGGCTGCGTAAAAATCGCTTTGCCCCCTTTCAGGCTGGACACCAGCTCCCAGGTATAGGGCGCGGTTTCAAAAGAGTAATTGGACGTGACGCCATTTTTGCCGAGTGTCTCGGTTAGGCCTGCGATCGCTCCCCAGTTCAGCTCAATGCCTGCGGCGACGATAAGTTGGCCGTAGTAGACTTCCGAGCCATCATCCAGCATTAACCGATTGTTGGGCGGATCGAAACTGGCGACGGCTTTTTGCAGCCAGGTCGCGCGATCGGGAATCAGCGATGCCATTGGGCGACGAGTGGTAGCAATGTCAAACACGCCGCCGCCAACCATGGTCCATCCCGGCTGATAGGCGTGGTGTTCGGCAGGATCAATCAGGCAGATGCGCAAATCGGATTTGCGCTTCAGCAAGCTGGTTGCCACAGCGATACCTGCGGTGCCGGCGCCGACAATCACCACTGGGTAGTGGGGTTTTGCAGTTTGCGGAGCCGCTTGTTTTTCCGACGCAGGAATTGGTGTTGCAGGAGGCTGGAGTTGCTCTTGCGCGGCTTCCCAGATTTTGGTTGATCGATTTCCCGTGCGGCAGTATGCGTGTGTACGGTCGCCTGTCGCGATGGTTTCGCGAAAGGCCGCGACGTGGGCTGCAGTCATTTCGCCACCCGTAAACGGAATGGCAACGGCATTCATACCCAGCTGTTTGGCTTTAGCAGCGATGCTGGCAAACGCAGGTTGTTCTGCGGCTTCGCCATCAGGGCGGTTACAGATAATGGTCTTGACGCCTCGGGCAGCGAGTTCATCCAGGTCTTGTGGCTGAAGTTGTTCGGAGACACTGTACTGATCGGTAAGCTGAGTCAGTTTCATAAACGTATCCTGTGGGATTATTGTTGTGATCGTGAGTTGGTGCGAGTGGCAACAGAGGTGTTTCTTTGGTGGTTCCCTAGGAAAACAGATTTAATGGAATCTTAAGGTAAGGGACTCCGTTGTCTTCGGGTTCCGGTAGATGTCCCGCTTTCATGTTGATCTGCAGAGACGGAAGAATCAATCGTGGCATCGACAGTGTGTTGTCTCTCTCTTCGCGCATTTTCACAAAGTTTTCTCTGGCGGTCCCGGTTTTAACATGGATGTTATTGCGACTTTGCTCGGCAACCGACGTTTGAAATTCCAGCGCTCGATCATTGGGTTGATAGTCGTGGCACATATAAACGCGAGTCTCAGGTGGCAGCGCGAGTATTTTCTGAATCGAATCGAATAACGTACCGGCGTCACCGCCGGGAAAGTCCGCGCGGGCAGTGCCAGCGTCGGGCATAAACAGGGTATCGCCGACAAACGCTGCGTCGCCAATAACGTGCACCATACACGCAGGGGTATGACCTGGTGTGTGCAGCGCTACGCACTCGATTTGTCCAACCTTGTAGGCTTCGCCATCCGTGAACAGATGGTCAAACTGTGAACCGTCGCGAGCAAACGTGGTTCCCTCATTAAAAATTTTTCCGAAGGTTTCTTGCACGGTGAGGATATGTTCGCCAATTCCTAGCTTGCCGCCTACCGCCTGCTGAATATAGGGTGCCGCTGAAATATGATCCGCGTGGACGTGAGTCTCAATTAACCATTGCACAAGCAGTTGATGGGATTTCACATAATCGATAATCGCATCGGCACCGGTGGTGGTGGTTGCCCCCGAGGCGTAGTCAAAATCGAGTACAGAATCGACGATAGCACACTGGCGTGTGGCGGGATCGATTACGATGTACGAGAAGGTATTGGAATCCTTGTCAAAAAATGGTGCCACTTCCGGCAAACCTTTGTGCAGATCAGTCATCTTGCAGTACCTGGCAGTGTGTTATTGATGTTATGACGCGTTGGCACGTTCGGCTCAACTCCGTCAGGTGTGGCGATTGTTAGGGGTAGAGATTGGCAGTTTGTGTGCCAATATTTTTATGCTTTGGTAACTCATTGAAAATTAAAAATAAATTATTGTTTTGGGGCTGGCTATAGGCGCTTGTGGTTGACTTGATTGCCGTGACTTGCCATTTTTGACTCAGTTTTTTGCCAAATATGACTGTGTTATGACGTTGATTGCATCGGATATTCGACCCCACCGGCATGTTGCCAATATGTTGGAAGGCTACGATTGCCCCGCCATTCTTGTGGCGACGGATTATCGAATTTTGGCGACCAATCATCGATATCGGGAGGAGTTTGGCGACGCGTCGGCTGAGGGGCAGTTTTGCTACCGGGTCTCGCACGGCTACACCCTTCCCTGTGATCAAGCCGGGGAGGAATGCCCTCTGGGAGAAGCACTTGAATCAGGCCACAAGGAAAGGGTGCTTCACATTCATCAGACACCCCGTGGTCCGGAGCATGTGGATGTGGAGCTTATCCCCATTCCCGGCGACGACGGCGAACCAGTCTTTTTTGTTGAGTTGATGCGAAGCATTCCTGTCGCGAGTGCCGATGCACCACAGGCGAAGAGCCTGGTGGGTAAAACACCCTCATTCAATCAGATGCTGGCTAAAGTGATGCGTGTGTCCGCCTCTGATGCGGCGGTTTTGCTGTTGGGGGAATCCGGCACCGGCAAGGAGCTCGTCGCTAGCGCCATTCATCAGGGCAGTTACCGCAAAAACAAGCCGCTGGTCACATTGGAATGTGCCGGACTCACCGATACGCTGTTTGAGAGTGAACTGTTCGGGCATGTTCGCGGTGCGTTCACCGGCGCCAGTAGCCAACGAAAAGGGCTGGTGGAGTTAGCCGATGGCGGCACACTGTTTCTCGATGAGATTGGCGATGTGCCTCTGTCCATGCAGGTAAAATTGTTACGTCTGATCGAAACTGGAACCTATCGCGCCGTTGGTTCTTCGCAAGTGCGGCACGCGGACTTTCGATTGATCTGTGCCACCCATAAGAATTTGCGAGCCATGACGCAAACCGGCGAGTTCAGGCGCGATCTCTATTATCGTATCAATGTCTTTCCGGTTCGCCTGCCGCCGTTGCGAGACCGTTTTGATGATTTACCTCTGCTGGGGCAAGTCCTATTACAACGTATCAGTCCCGGTAAAGAAATTCACCTCACCCATTCCGCAGTCAGTGAGCTGGCGCAACACCCATTTCCCGGTAACATTCGCGAGTTGCGCAATGTGTTGAATCGCGCCGTGATTCTGTCTGACACTAACGTCATAGAAGGAGAGGATATTCGCGAGGCGCTGGACATTGACGATAGAGTCGAGGCCTGGTCGGAATTTCACGGTAGCAGAGGGACGCCTTCGGATTCCTCTCGTCTTCTGGACGATCATCAAGCGGATGCAACGGAATGGGTCGATCTAAAAACCGCAGAGTATCGTTACCTATCTGACCTAATGACGGCACATCATAATGATAAAGATACCGTCGCGAAGATTGCCGGAATCAGTGTGCGTTCTTTGTATCGCAAACTTAATTCAATGGATGAGTAATACGCTGGCGAAATAAAACTGCTGGTCAGATTCTCTCTGGAACACCTCTTGCCCTTACTTGGCTCGATGCCTGATGCATCCTATGCAAACCCCGACGATAAGGGGGTGTCAGGTTTATAAACCTACCTTAGACAAGGTCAATGCTACACAGGTTTGTAAACATTACCGAGCCTGTTTTCAAAATGACGAGAGAGGATTCCCATGAGCGAGCACGAACAAAAAAACACCACTACGGATGCGGGCATTCCTGTCGCCAGTGATGAACATTCTCTGACGATTGGTAACGATGGGCCTATCGTATTGCACGATCATTATCTGATTGAACAAATGGCGAATTTCAATCGGGAGCGCATTGCAGAGCGACAGCCTCATGCCAAGGGCAGTGGCGCATTCGGCTATTTTGAAGTGACGGAAGACGTCAGCCAGTACACGAAGGCGGCAGTTTTTCAGCCGGGTACTAAAACGGATGTTCTGATGCGCTTTTCTACCGTTGCCGGTGAACGGGGCAGTCCGGATACTTGGCGGGACCCTCGCGGTTTTGCCGTGAAGTTTTACACCAGCGAAGGCAACTACGACATGGTGGGGAACAATACCCCTGTGTTTTTCATTCGCGATCCTTTGAAATTTCAGCATTTTATCCGCTCGCAAAAACGCCGTGCCGACAACAACCTCCGTGATCATGATATGCAATGGGATTTCTGGACCCTGTCTCCAGAATCTGCTCATCAGGTCACTTGGCTGATGGGTGATAGGGGTATCCCTCGGACTTGGCGGGAGATGAATGGATATTCCAGTCATACCTACATGTGGGTTAACGCCAGTGGCGAGCGCTTTTGGGTGAAATACCATTTCAAGAGTGATCAGGGGGTCGAGTGTATGACCCAGGAAGATGCGGACAAGATGGCGGGAATGGATGCGGACTACCACCAACGGGATCTATTCAACAGCATTCAGGAAGGCAATCACCCGAGTTGGACTCTGCATATGCAGATCATGCCTTATGAAGATGCTAAGACCTATCGGATTAACCCGTTTGATCTGACGAAAGTTTGGCCTCACTCGGATTATCCTTTAATCAAAGTGGGTAAGTTGGTGTTGGATCGCAATCCGACAGACCACCACACGGAAATCGAGCAGGCGGCGTTTGAGCCGAATAATTTTCCCCCAGGTATCGGTCCCAGCCCCGACAAAATGCTGTTGGGACGGATCTTTGCCTATGCGGATGCGCATCGGGCGAGGCTCGGTGTGAACTATAAACAGATTCCGGTCAACGCGCCCAAATGTCCATTTCACAGCTACAGCAAAGACGGCGCAATGCGTGTGAATAAGGTTTCTGATCCCGTGTATGCGCCCAACAGTAAAGGTGGCCCCGCTGCGAATCCGGAACGCTACCCGGAAACAGCCGTCTGGGCGGCAGATGGCAATATGGTGCGTGAGGCCTACACCCTGCGTGCGGAAGACGACGACTACAAGCAGGCGAATGATCTCGTGAACAAGGTGATGGATGACGCGGCCCGTGAGCGGTTGGTCAATAACGTGGTTGGTCACCTGATGGATGGTGTGAGCGACGATGTTCTGCAACGAGTGTTCGTCTACTGGAAGAATATCGATGCCCACATTGGCGAGATGATTGAGGCGGGGGTCAGAGAAGCCAAACAATCCTAAGGGCAAGGCTAAAGATGTACCGTTTGGATTATGGCGGGTTAGGGGGAGCAGCCCTCCCTCGGCGTAAGTCCAAAATCACCAGGACGTGTGTTCAAACGAAAAGCATCCTTTGCCGGTTATCGATGGTGAAATAAATCCGCCAACCAATAAGTTGGTCGATAGAAGATTAGAATGCCACCTGTAGCAACGGTAAAGATCTTGCGTATATTGCGGATAATGAGTGCTTTTCGACACTTTGGCTGAGTGGTTCTGATAGACTCTAAAACACTTGTTCGATGTTTTAGGCTTTTATCATAAAAGTCATGGGAGTTGTTTTTTTGTATCAGGCTATTGGATTGCTGGCCTGGCTTGCGGTCAGTTTTCTTATTGCGGCATTGGGGGCGATGGCATCCGTCAGCGCGCCGGAGTTCTATGGTGAGCTGATTCAGCCATCCTGGGCTCCGGCTGCGTCAGTATTCGCCCCTGTATGGACTTTTCTTTTTGTGCTCATGGCAATCGCCGCATGGCGAGTTTGGCGTAAGTCCGGGTTTGCGGCGAATAAAGTCGCCTTAGCCCTCTATTTTGTTCAATTATTGTTCAATGCGCTCTGGAGCTGGTTGTTTTTTGAGTGGCACCGAGGCGACTTTGCCTTTCTCGATCTTATCGTCTTGTGGGGACTGATTTTACTGACAACTTATATTTTCGCCCGAGTTGATCGAATCGCGGCCTGGTTACTTTTACCGTATTTACTGTGGGTCACCTACGCCGGTTGTCTGAATTTTGCCTTGCTACAACTGAATTTTGCCACTTTGAGCTGACCTGGGGTGTTCTGCCTCCAGAAGCGTCGGTATTCTGACGCTTTCACGGTCATAACATTGGGGGTAGTCATGCAGTTGAGCGCTGCGGAAATTCGTCGGCACCGCCGTGCAATACGCTTGTTGCGTACTGTTGAAGTCTGCCTCGTGATCGTTATGGGCTGTCTGATTCTGCCGCTTTTCGGTGTCTCAGTCGATAGAATTTGGGTGCAGGCCCTGATATTCGCAGCTGGCGCCTGTTGGACCTTGTTGCTCTATTTGCCCCGGTCCGATTATGAAGCGCTGCTTGAAAAAGCCATTAGCAGTGAGCGAGTCAATATCGAGCGTTGCTCGCAAGCAGAATAACGGGCATTCGCATCGGTAGAGCTGCGGCTAAAAATCTATCAATCGACCTACCTGCCATCAACAAGTTAACGTCGTTCTTTCTTATCGTTGTTTCGGTTGTTACTTCTAACCTGCAGCGCATTCATGTCGCTCTTACTGGGATCGAGTTAGCCTGTTTTCCGGTGGAGAAAACACGATCCTGACGCCAAATTCCCTGGCTGCATCTGCCCAAGTGTCTTTTCCAGACATTTATCTGGCATAGTGCATGCGTAGCATTTAAAGACCTTTTCTGCGTTGATCCATTTTCTTGGAGATTTTAGTCGCGGTTGTTAATCCTGAATTCGTATTGTTAGCGTAAATTCTGCGTTCATTTTTCTGGCGGTGCCAGAGTTATAGGAGATTTTCGTGAAAGGAACCCAGCAAAACGGGATTGATGAAAAAAAGATTTTTCTTTGGGTTTTAATAGCGACCTCCGCTGCGTTTCTTTGGGTGCTTTTACCCTTTGCGGCACCGCTGCTCTGGGCGTGTATTCTCGCCGTACTGTTTCAACCGTTAAATGCCCGTTTATTGCGCCGATTTCCAGATCGCCGCAGCCTGGTGGCGCTCGGAACTCTGATGATCGCCATTGTGATGGTGGTGTTACCGGTGATATTGATTTTAACCTCAGTGGTTAATCAAGCAGCAGATCTGTTCAAAGCCTATGAAGCTGGCGATACCAATATTGATCGTTACGTCGACAAGGTCACTACCTCTATTCCTCTCATTCAACATCGTCTGGAATCCTGGAACGTCGATGTCGCGTCGCTGAAAGAACAGCTGCGTGATTTCGCGTCTACTGTTGCCAATTTTGCCACCAAGCAATCTCTGGCTATCGGGCAAAATACGCTGGCGTTTTTTCTCAACACGGGATTGATGCTCTACGTGTCTTACTTTCTACTGCGTGACGGTCCGCACATTGTGCATTGGATAAAAATTGCTTTCCCTCTGGAGGATGAGCGGGAAACCAAGTTGTTCCGCAAGTTTTCCGAGGTAATTCGTGCGACGGTCAAAGGCAATATGCTGGTGGGGGCCGCCCAGGGGACTCTTGGGGGCATCATGTTCTGGTTTTTGGATGTACAGCCGGCGGTTCTTTGGGCTGTGATGATGGCTCTGGCATCGCTGATTCCCGCCATCGGAGCGGCGATCATCTGGGGGCCAGTCGTGATTTATTTCTTCGCAGCCGGGGATTATACCAGTGCGATCATACTTGCGCTTTTTGGCGGACTGGTCATCAGCATGGTGGATAATCTGCTGCGCCCGATTTTGGTTGGCAGGGATACCAAGCTCCCCGATTACGTCGTTTTGTTGTCGACCTTAGGGGGTATTTCTCTCGCGGGCATCCACGGATTTGTGGTGGGGCCTCTGATCGCAGCGCTCTTTTTCACCCTCTGGACCATGTTTGTGCTTGAGTTCAATTCAGAAGCGGCACAGGAAATGTGCCTTGATAACGACAACCAGTGGCAGTTGCCTGAAGCAACCCGGGCGGATGTCTCAGAAGAGGCCCGTCAGCCTGCTGGCGCCGACGGGCGTTAACGATAATTCAGTCGTGGGGCGCTGAATTAATGGGTGTGTCTGGCAACGCCGCGACTGGTGGCGCGGGCAGTGACCAGATCAATTCGCGGTTTAAAGGTTTCTGGATCCGCTGCACGCCACCACTCGGCATAATGGGTTGAATCCGGGTCTTCCAGTAACGCGCCCTCGGGTAAGAATGGATAAACGCGATCGATCTCTTCGGCGTCCGTCGCTCCGAGACGGTGCATCAGATGGTGTGGCTGCAGGTCGTCTGGATGACAAATGCCCGCTGCAGCAACGATATCGACGAGAGCAGATATTGTTTTATCGTGAAATCTGGCAGCCCGTTCCGCTTGTACGTCTACCACCAGACCCCGTTGGCGGCCAGGGTCCTGTGTGGTGATACCGGTAGGGCAGTTGCCTATGTGGCAGCGCTGAGCCTGTATACAGCCGATGGAAAACATAAAAGCGCGTGCCGCGTTGCACCAATCAGCACCGATGGCGAGATTGCGGGCAAGGCTGGCGCCGGAAAAGACTTTACCGGCGGCGGCAATTTTAACTTTGTCTCTTAGTCCGCTGCCCACGAGGGCATTGCGAACCACAATGAGCCCGTCGGTGAGCGGCATGCCAACATGATCGGACAGCTCCAGGGGGGCCGCGCCAGTGCCGCCTTCTCCGCCGTCGACAACAATAAAATCCAGATAGATACCCGTTTTGCGCATGGCCTTCATCAGCGCAAGCACTTCGTGAATATGGCCGACGCACAGTTTGATACCGACGGGTTTGCCGCCGGACAGTTCACGCATTTTCGCGGCAAATTTCAACAGCTCTATCGGGGTTGAAAATGCCGAATGGGCGCGTGGAGAGACGCAGTCCTGGTAGGCTGGGACTTTGCGAACTCCAGCGATTTCTTCGGTAACCTTGGCTCCGGGAAGGACGCCTCCGTGACCAGGCTTGGCGCCCTGGCTGAGTTTAATTTCGGTCATTTTCACCTGAGGGCGGCTGGCTTCCTCGGCAAAAAGTGCCGGGTCAAATCGGCCTTGGCTGTCGCGGCAGCCAAAATATCCGGAACCGATTTCCCATACCAAGTCGCCACCATGCTTCAGGTGGTAGGGGCTGATGCCGCCTTCGCCCGTATCGTGGTAAAAATTACCTAACGCCGCGCCTTTGTTCAGCGCTTCTATGGCGGGTGCTGAAAGTGAACCAAAGCTCATTGCAGATACATTGAGTATCGAGCTGCTGTAAGGCTGCTGGCATTGGGGGCCACCAATATGAATACGTGGCGTTTCATCAACCTCGGCGGAGGGAACGATAGAATGTCTCAGCCATTCGTATTCGCCAGAATAGGTGTCCAATTCGGTCCCGAAAGGTACGGTATCTGTTTGTCCGCGAGCGCGTGCCTGTACCAGTTTGCGAGCTTCAAAACTAAAGGGCTTTCCCTCGAGGTCCCCTTCGACAATATAGGCTCGCAAATAGGGCCGCAGTTTGTAGGCGATCCAACGCGTGCGTGCCAGCAGCGGAAAGTTTCGGGTTATTGTATAGCGCTCTTGTCGTAGGTCGTATACAGCGATGGCGAAAAGAATGCTTGCCGGAACAAAGAGCAGTAGCCACCAGTTGCTTTGAAAGACAAGGAAAAAACTCAAAATTGCCAGTAGTCCAACGATAGCCAGTACGGCATTTCGCTTGGCAATGTCCAACAGTACTGCCGGCGGCAGCTTACCCAATTCCATTCTGTTCAGTCTCCATATTTATCACAGGCTATAGTGTGGCCGACGTCGAGTGGCCTTTTTTATCGGAGTAGTATTGTAAGGTGTTATGACCGCTGTGCGAGAAGTCTTCGTCAACAGCCGCCTATCGACGGGACATATTGTTCAAGCGATAGGGCGACTTTTTAATCGGGTTGGCAATACTGTAAGCGCCGGGTGAAAACGAGGTGAAATGCAGATTTAACGGGAGGAAAAATGCGCATTTCGACGTCACTTGTGCGCAGCGATTACAACATGGTTATAGTTTAGCTGGCCTAGGTCTCAGCGAGTGGGAAATACGCCACAGGCGATTATAGGACCACTACCACCCAAGGGGAGCGGCTGATCTGAATAGTTATCACCATAGGCGTGGATCACTAATGCTTTGCCGTAGAGGTCATCCATGCTTAAGCGCATCGCGGAAACCTCAATGTTCGCCGTTCCATCAACCTCGACATACAGCGTCGGCAAGCTGCCGAGATAGCCATTGCCAACGGGACCCTCGTGTTTACCGGTTCTATGAGGGTCATAGGGCCCCCCGGCAGCACCCGCGGCCACGATCTTACCGTCTTTTTCTGCGGGTTCACAGTTACCATTGCTGTAAAGGTGAAACCCATGAGATCCGGTTTCTAAGTCAGCTAATGTGGGATTAAAGGCAACGCCTCCGGTGATTGACGGTGTCGCTATAACCTCGCCGATTTTTTCCTCGATACCTTCTGGGCTGACCTTGTAGACAGGAGCGGTAAGAGATTCTTCCGCCATCAATGGAAGGCTGCTGACCATGCCGAGGGTTGCCAGTGTCCCGGCCATCAGTGTTCGGGTTATTGAAAGATGAAAAGGTGCCATTAACTTCTCCTGATGGGCAATTCCATAAAAGACACCCGCAAAGACCACGGGTTCCTATCTTCAGTTTCAGGTGGCGTGGTTTGTTCCGCGAGTTTTGCAATCTTAATACGACAGACGTATTCGGTGTGGATTGGTCTCCCATCTTATACGCCCAATAATTACGGATTATGTTTGATGCATCACCAATTAATGTCTTGAATTGATTGGCTTGGGCGTAAGGTATCGTGTTACCTTCAATGGGACTTCTTCATGATCTATCGCAGAGCACGGCATGTGACATAAATGATGCCCTGTGCTGTTTCTTTATATTTGGCTTTTAATCTATGGGTGGCTTTGGGTGTCACTGTCCTGGAGGTGACGATGAAGTCCGTATGTTTGTTAAATCTTGAGCAAGTTGCTGTTCTTGTGCCTATGGCAACCGGCGTGTCATTTTGGAATCAGACGGATGCTCCGGGGATGTCGCGTCAGGATATGGAAGGAATTCTGGTCCCCGTTACAAACGACGCGGTTGAGCAGAGTCAATTGCTGTCACCTCGATTGCGTGCGTTATTTACTGAGGCTGGTCAGGTGTCTTCGCGTAATGCAGATGAGATTGACCGACTGCTTCTTGAAATATCGAGCACCGATAATCTTCGTATTGATCGTCAACGACTCTCCGACAGTCGCATTTGCTGGGTTTGGATACATGTTCAGCCTCAAGGTGATTTCAGTCAATTTGAAGGGTTTGAGCCTTTTTATGGCGTGCTCACCTGGCCGTACAAATTCACCGGTTTTTCATGATAAACCGGTGAATGCCCGCGTCTCTGAAAATTGACAGTCTGCTGTTGTTTGGCTGTCTGTTGCTCAGTACAAATAGGTCACTGAAAGAGAGCCAAAACGCGTAGGTTGCTGTTGATTTTCAAATTGATCCGATCCCTGCTGGTATGAAAATGACCAGCCGAGATGGCCGTGATTAAAGGCAACGCCCGCGGCCAGCATCGCTTGCTCGTGGATCAGATCTACGGACGGGCTGTTGCGAAAGGTGTTGCCGTTGAGTGTAATGTCATTCGCAACCCAAGAGCCGCTGACCGCAATATAGCACTGCCAGCTATCCTCAAACTGAGGCGCCAGCTTATTTACCGAACGAGTGGGCACTGTCGACAAAGCTGCCCAGGTTGCGTCCAAATGGGTGCCGACTCGCACGGCTAACAGAGAGGTTGCTGCACTGAGCAAATTGCCTGCGGTTACACCCGCGCCGACACTGGAATCAATATCGAGATTGCCAATATGTCCATCAGCGAGGTGCAATAGGCGCTCGGCACTGAGCGCGAAGACGGGCTCATTGTGCAATTGATGATCCCACCCTTGAGGATCTTCCGAACCGGTCACGCGGTGAATCAACTCCTGAGACTCTTCCGCGAAGGACGCTGGCCCTACCATTCCCGCCGTGACTCGTAACCGATCTGAAGTTGTTTCATCATAGCTGGCGAAAACACCTGACCAAAGCAGCAAGCCCGCGTAGGGGCGATCTGTGGCATCGGGCTCATCGAGGCTGATATCGGCGGGTGTGTAGATGGTTTGTCCGAGAAAATAGCCAGCTGCCTTCGCGTGTTGCGGTTTATTGAGAAACGTTTTGTCCAGCAGTCGGGCGCTCCAGTCTGGCAGCGAACTGTCGAAGTTGTCGATATTCCTGTGTCCCCAGCTCACGCCGATACCGTTTGTGTAGCCGGCGTCTTCATTGGCAAAAATATCGTTTTCCCAGGCCATTTCGATCCAGCCATTGGTATTGTCGTCGCGATCAGGCGCGTAAGCTACGCAGGGAAGGCTGATGGATGTCATGACAAGCATAGCGGCTAATGCGGTGCTGGGACGTAAAATAGAATTTGATCGTTTTTCGTTCATGGGTACATCTTGTTCAAGTGGTAAAACGGCGACATCCTTGGTTATGTCGCCGCTCTCAGAGGTGTGTCTACTAACGGGGGTGACGCAGCAGATTGTGAATAAAGCGCAGTTTGGTTCTGACCGGGTCTGGTAAGACGAAGGGATAAAGATCTGGCTGACCCATGCTGCGATTGAGACTGTTTACCGCAAAGGTTAATGGCAGATATCGGTTGACGATGTCATCAAACTCGCTATGAGTGTAGGGATCAATATCCGCATTCATTGACAGTGTACTGCTATCCCCTGAGCTGGGCTGCAGGCTCATGCCAAAGGCGTAGGCGGTTTCCAGTGTGTCCACCATGTGAAAGTAGTGGGCCCAGGTTTCCGCCCAATCTTCCCATGGGTGAGAGGAGGCATAAGTACTGATGAAGTGTTGATTCCAGTCCGCGGGCGGCCCCTGCTCATAGTGGCGTTGCAAAGCATCCTGATAACTTTCTCGCTCATCGCCAAAAAGAGCGCGGTAATCGTTGGTCAGGTCGCTGTGGGGGGCGACCAGCCTATCCCAGTAGTAATGTCCGACTTCGTGGCGGAAGTGACCAATAAGCGTGCGGTAGGGTTCACCCATATTTTCGCGCATTTGCTCTCGCTCAACGGGATCCGCCTCAGCAGCATTGATCGTTATTTGCCCTTCCGCGTGGCCTGTCATGACTTCGGCATCTTCAGGGACGGGAGCGTCTTCCGATACAAAGTCAAAGGCCAGCCCTTCGTCAGGCGCGTCCGTTTTACTTTGAATGGGCAAGCCTAACCTCAGCAGGCTGTAAACCAGACGGTGTTTTGCAAATTCCAGTTCGCGCCAGGATTCCTGTTGAGTGCCGCTGGATAAATCCGGGATATATCGATTCAGTTCGCAGGCGCTGCAGAGGTCGCCTGGGTTCTGCACCAACCAGTTACAAACCCCGTGTTCGTGGTTTGCGCAGTAGTAGTGGTGTTTATCTTCAGGATCGCCTAGTGCCAGCCAGGCGTCACCTGAGGGTTGGAGTGCGGAGAGCTGGTTGGTGTCGGGCAAATAGCCCAGTGCAGAGCCGCATTGTTCGCAGTGGGTATTTTCGAAAAACAACGTGTTGTTGCAGTTTTGGCAAGTAAACGTTTGCATGTGCGTTCGCATTCCCTAATGGTTGTGGGCAGGGTGCGGGCGCGCAGGTCACTCTTCGGCTTCAGACTCTTTGTCCTGCTCGTCAGCACGTTCCTGATCATTGGGAAGAGACGCATTGGCGATGGGGGCTTCACGAGATGTTGCCGTTGAAGCCGTGTCGACGATGGGTGCAGCTGGCGTCGATTCTTGTAAATTTGACGAAGACTGACTGCCATTTTGTAAATCCTGGACGGTTTTGTTGTCCGAGTCTGGCGCTGTATTGTCGTCTTTTGCCGGCGTCTTGTTATCGCGGTTTTGATTGAGCTTTGCCGCGCCTTCACTGAGGGCTGTTGCGTCGACACCCACGTGATAAATTGCATAGCCAGGCAGTACAACCTGGTTCAAAGCCATGCCAATGATCTTTCCCGAAAACTCGGCTAGCACTATGCGTTCCATGTTCGTGATGGGGTCTGTAATCCTCCCTAACTTGTCGCCTTTTTTAACTTTATCGCCAGGTTTTCGATTGCTGATAAACATGCCGCCAGTTTCCGCTCGCAGCCAACGGGATTCCATATAAACCGGTTGTGGATGACTCCAGAAAAAGGGTTTTTCAACCATTTTCATGTTGGTCAATAGTGTGTTGACGTGTTTGACGCCAGCATCGATAACATCTTCCTGGATGCGTAAAGCTTCACCCGCTTCCAACGTAACGGCGGGAATTCCTGCGCGCGCGGCTTCCCGGCGCAGGGTGCCGTTAGCGCCGCTCCCGTGGAGAACGACAATTTCTCCGAATTGGCCGGCGAAGGCTTTGATTGCCGGGTTTTTCAAGTCGGCTCTAAGCTGCGGAACATTGGTCCGATGAAAAGAGCCTGTGTGCAGGTCGACCAACGCGTCGCAGGAGCCAATTATTTCGTGAAACAGGGAGTAAGCGATTCGCGAGGCAGAGCTGCCTCTGGCCGTTCCTGGAAAGTAGCGATTTAGGTCTCGCCGATCTGGGAGATACCGGGAACTGCGTCGAAAGCCCATTTGATTGACGATAGGAACTCCGACAACAGTGCCGGTGAGTTTACGGGGATCAATGGTGTGAAAAACCCGTCGAATGGTTTCAACACTGTTGATTTCGTCTCCGTGGATGGCGCCGGTTAGACAGAGAACCGGTCCATGATAGATGCCGTTGGCGACCAGGACCGGGGTCGGCATGGGAATCCCTTCGAACATATCCTGCGGGGACCACTGCAACGTTTTCCGAGTTCCGGGGCTGACAATATCCTTGAGCAGTGGAAAGGGTACCTGCGGCTGATGTTTGGCTACCGCTTCAACGCCGAGTTGGGCTGGCGAGCGTGGCTTGGCTGGTGCCGCGGGTGCTTCTTGCGCACGAGCCGGTGTCTCGCTAGCGGGCGCTTCTGCAGCCGTTTCAGAGGTTTCAGAATTCGGGATGCTGCTGTTGTTGTCGGTCGCCAGTTCATCGTCGATGGTTTCATTGGCTTGTGTTGGCGAGACGCTAAATAAGGCAAGCAGGCACAGGCGTAGCAGCGATTTGGATAGCCTGGCGTATCGGGGATACACACAAGCAGGCATACGGAGAGGGCGCTTTGGCAGGCGTAGGATCAAAATTGGTTTCACCCGGTTGTTGCGTTTGACGACGTCAGACGACGAAAAATTGGCGTTATGGCGCTTTAACTATGATAGCAGTTATGAGTTTCGGCAATCCCGACAGACAAGAGGTTCCATAATTATGCAAAGCCAAGTCCATTTTGAAGCTAACCTGTCGACGACGGTTGACCTTATTGCCGACTCCGCCTAGTTTAGCGCCACGATTGCGAAACGGTTGGATGACCTATGGTGTCAAAGATAACGTCATTTAAAGGTGTGTTTGGGGCTCTGTGCCTCGTGTTAGCTGCTGGCGTGAGTGCGGATGACAGCGAAGCAAAACACGCCAAATTGATTTTGGGGTGGTTGCAGAGTGTTGCTCTGGTTCCTCAAGAATCCAAGGAAACCGCACAACGTTTGACGGCGAAGCTGGATTCTGGGGCGAAAAGCAGTGCCATGCATGCTCTGGATATCGAGTTTGTTGGAGAAGGGGACGACGCCCGTGTAACCTTTTCTGTGCCTGTGGAGGATGAGCGTGACGGAAAGACCTCCACCACCATGCTGCACTATGATTTGCCCCTGGTGAGAGAATCCAAAGTGAAGCGACATGATCGCGAAAAGCTGGATGTTCGCCCGGTCGTGAATATGAAGTTCTGTATGGATGGCAAGGTTTACGCCGCGGATTTTAGTCTCGATAACCGTGAAAAATTCAACTATCCGATTCTGCTGGGAAGGCGGTTTCTGGCGGATGTCGCCGTTGTTGATCCCGCGGAAACGTTTGTGGCTGGGTGGGATTGCCCAGAGTAAACCCATTATTCGTTGCCTCAACCTACTATGAGGGCGACCGCTGATACCCGCTGCTGCGTATAGCTCTGCATGAACGATACTCTAACGAAGCATTTTGACGAGCACCCATTAAAGCATCCGCCAGCCCATGCGGTGATTGTCGGTGCCTCGGGGGCTGTTGGTCAGGCGCTGGCCCGTCAGTGTCTGGTTTGGGGGGCGAAGGTCACAGCATTATGCCGTTCAGGGAAGTGTGAGATCGCAGGCGCCAGACAGCTTTCTCTGGATCTCACCGACGAGTCATCTATTCGGGCCGCAGCTTCAGCTGTCGCGGAAGACGACGAGCCTGATCTTGTCATTGTTGCCACTGGATTGTTGCACGATGGTGATCAGCAGCCTGAAAAGAGCTTACAACAGCTCGATGCCGAGAAATTAGCGCGAAGTTTTGCCATCAACAGTATCGGACCGGCGTTGGTAGCGAAGCATTTTTTGCCGCTGTTACCTCGACAAAATCGCGGAGTCTTTGCGGCATTATCTGCACGTGTTGGCAGCATAGGAGATAACCGCCTGGGCGGTTGGTATGGGTATCGCTGCAGTAAAGCTGCGCTGAACATGTTATTAAAAACCACTGCCTTGGAAATGCAACGCTCGCATCGCCAGGCGTTGGTGGTGGGGCTGCATCCCGGAACTGTCGACAGCAACCTGTCGCGCCCCTTTCAGGGCAAGGTGCCGCCAGAAAAACTGTTTACGGCGGACTTTTCTGCCGCGCGTCTGCTGCAGGTTCTCGATGGACTAACGCCCCAGGATTCCGGGCAAGTCTTTGCGTGGGATGGACGGGTCGTCCCCTGGTAATTTGTGCCTGCGACATGTGAGAGGTATCGATATTGGCCAAACGATCGACGCTCTACTGTTTTACCCGTGATCTACGCTTGCGGGATAATCCTGCTTTGCAGGAGGCAATGAAAGGCGCGGGCAATACGCTCTTTTTCTATTGCGTCGATCCCGCCTGGTTCAAGCCCAATCGTTACGGGCTCAAATCCATCGGTGAGCGGCGCTGGGTTTTTTTGCTGCAATCCCTAGCGAGCCTCGATGCCAATCTAAAAGCTCTGGGTCAAAAACTTCACGTTTGGCAGGGACATCCTGCACTGGTCATACGGGAGCTGCTGAGGGTCACTGGGGCCGAGCGGCTGGGGTTCTGTCAGCTCGCAGGTTATTATGAAACGCAGCTGTGGCAGCAATTGCGGGAAGAATTCCCGTCCGTAGAATTTACGGAGGGACATGGGACTCGGTTGTTGCGCAAAGATCAACTGCCCTTCGATTGTGGTTCTTTTCCAGCCACGTTTAGTCAATTCCGCAAACTTGTTGAACCTATGCCCAAACCACCGGCACTTCAGCAACTGGTCGGTTTGCCATCACCGTTACCTCTCTCGCAGTTCTCTTTTTCAGAGTTGACGCTCCCCGGATTTCGATTTGGAGACGCTGAACAGGACATTGTCGGCGGAGAGCAGGCGGGGTATGCCCATTTACATCAATATTTCAATCGCGACGCGGCCAGTCGCTACTTTGAAACGCGTAACAGTCTTGACGATCCACAAGCGTCGACGGGGTTCTCGCCTTGGCTGTCAGCAGGTTGTCTGTCGCCCTGGGATATTCTGCGCCGGTTACACGCTTACGAGGCGGAGCATGGTGCCAATAAGTCAACCTATTGGATTCAGTTTGAGCTTTTGTGGCGGGAGTATTTTCAGTGGTATGCGGATCAATTCGGCAGCAAACTGTTTCAAGTGCAGGGGATTCACGGACAGCCGCCACTGACGAGTTACTATCCGACACGGTTTCGCCAGTGGCAGCAGGGGACGACCCCGTTTCCTCTGGTCAACGCCTGTATGAATCAGCTTCGTGAAACTGGCGGGTTGTCGAACCGTGGTCGTCAAATTGCCGCCTCTTGTCTGGTTAATGAACTGGACATGGATTGGCGTTATGGCGCCGCGTGGTTTGAAGAGTGCTTAATTGACTATGATGTTGCCAGCAATTGGGGCAACTGGCAGTATCTTGCCGGCGTGGGATGTGACCCGCGAGGAAAGCGTCGGTTTAATCTCGAAAAGCAGCGCGAAGATTACGACCCAGGCGGAGATTATGTGCGTCGCTGGTCTGGTAATGAGCAGCTGACGCCTTTGCATTCCGTCGGAATCAATGACTGGCCGTTGGAGCCCGATAAGTAGATTACGCGGGAAGCGAGGTTGAATCGTCTCTCTCGCCATTGAGAAAGGCACGAAAATTATTCGCAGGCATGGGGCGATTGAAAAAGAATCCCTGAACCTGCGCGCAGTTGCTACGGCGTAGGAATTCCAGCTGCTCTTCGGTTTCTACGCCTTCGGCCACCACTGGAATACCGAGACGATTACCCATCACAATAATAGCTTCGGCGAAGGCGCGTCGGCTCGGATTAATGGCCAGATCTTTGATAAACGAGCGATCGATTTTAACCATGTCCACAGGCAGAGATTCCAGTGAACTTAAGGATGAATAGGCGACCCCGACATTATCGATGGTGATGTTTACGCCGAGAGCTTTTAACGGCTCCAAAACAGCTCGAACGCCGTCGATGTCTTGAGCAAAAATTCTTTCGGTAATTTCAAAGGTCAGATAATTGGCTGGAATCTTTGTGGTTTCAAGGGTTTCTTTGACGTCTTTGATAAAGTGATCGTCTCGGAATTGGATGGGCGACAGGTTGATTGCGACAGGAATCATGGGCAGTCCCTCGTCGTGCCATTGCATGACCTGGTGGCAGGCTTCCCGCAAAACCCACTTGCCGATGGGAATGATGAGTCCAGATTCTTCGGCAATACTTATAAATTTGCCGGGTTCGACCAATCCCAACTCTTCATGATTCCAGCGCAGCAATGCTTCAACACCAATGACTTCTTTGCCATCGGAAGCCAGGTTGCCTTGATAATAGAGTTCAAATTCATCGTGTATCAATGCGTGACGGAGGCCTGCTTCTAAGGCGATGCGCTCGAAAGATTGGCGATGGACTTCCTCTGAATACAGTTGGAAATTGTTTTTGCCGGATTCTTTGGCGATATACATGGCGGCGTCGGCGCGTTTGGTGAGTTCGTCTTCATCCGTACCATGGTCGGGAAAAGTACAGATGCCAATACTGGCGGTCACCCAGCCGCGACGCCCGTACATGGTGTAATGTTCCGCGACCTGTTCCAATACGCGTTTGGCGACCGATTCTGCACGTGGGTTGCTGCTTTGGTCATCGGCATCGTGTGTTTCTAACACCAAAATGACAAATTCGTCGCCGCCGAGGCGGGCAACCACATCACTTTCTCGAACGCAGCTCAACAGGCGGCGGGCAACTTCCTTAAGCAGCAAATCTCCGCAGTCGTGGCCGAGGGTATCGTTGACTGTTTTAAACCCGTCGAGATCAATAAACAACAGAGAAAACTTGCGATTGTAACGATTGGATTCCTGAATATGGTGTTGCACCATTTTGCTGAACATGGCCCGGTTGGGCAGCTGTGTCAGCGGGTCGTGTAACGCCAAAAACTCGATTTCACGGGTACGGTCTTGCAGCTGTTGTTCCAGGCCGTCGAAGACTCTTCGAATTGACAGGGTAAACATGGCAACGGCCGAGACTACTGTAAGTAAAATGACAGATACGTTGATAATCAATTTACGCTTGGTGGACGCTGCCATTTCGGTGATGTCTTTGGCCGTGACGAACAGTCCGGAGACTTTACGGCTGGCGTCTTCAAAGTTGCTGTGCCCAAGCGCATACTCACCAAAATCGCCGCCGACAAAATGGGTGTCAGCGTTGTGGTTTTCGGCATCGGCAAGCTGAGGAGCTAGAGCTCGTATTAAATGCTCATCGGTGGCGTAGATCACTTGATGGTCGTCAATAATGAATGCTGGCTGACCCAAAGCGTCCGTGGGCAGTGCGCCGCGCGTCAGCACAAACGCCAGTTCATCGCCGGTAATGTATTTTACTTGTTCGATTAACGGTTGCAGTTCTTTGGCTGCCTCGATATAGCCGATGAGTTTCGTACCTTGAATTACTGGCAAGACACAGCGAAGTGAGTAAAAGTTAACACCCAATTCGACCCCGCAATCGATCTGTCGAGTGGCAGCGGCATTTTTGAAGGTCTGACGGGTGATGGTGTCACCGTATTGTTCCCGGCGGTGGGCGCGATAGATCACCTGGCCGTCGGTATCAATAAAATAGAGGTGGGATATATCGTATTCCGTTTTCAGAACAACAAAGAAATCTCTCACATGTTTGTGCAGGCCTTCGCGGTCGCGCTCGGTCAGCAGAGATAGAATGACTTTATCTTGAGTCAATCCCCAGAGCAGGCGGGTAAGGCTATCCTCTTCCTCATTAATTTCTTGACGTAGCAGGCGAGTATTGACGGTATGGGCGTCATCGGTCTCTATGCGCAATTGCGCCATGGAGTCGCGGTAGAGCACGAGACTGGTAATGACTCCGGTCGCCAATACGATAATGAGCAAAGCGAGCTCGGAGCGCCTGGCCAGCATTTCGCGAATTCTCGCGCCAGTCGTCAGTAAAGGGGCAGACATTCAATCGCCTTGGCGTTCAATATTCCGTCGTTATGAGTGTCAGTGGTTGATGCTCTTATCCCAGGGCGTAAACCGACAATAATTTGTCACTCGATGGTGGTCGTATTCGATTCTTGAGCAGGCTTACCAACTGCGCACTTAGAGTCATTTTTAACGACATTACACTAAGAAAGATTAGTACGCCTTGAGCGTAAAACAAGCGGCAAAATGCGACCAAAAACTCTATTTTTGTCAGCGACTTGAACAACTTCTTGAAAACATTGAGACAGGGGTCACAGGAAGGTTATAGACGACAGTGAAAAAGACAGTACACGGGTGAATGTTGGGCAGCTCAATACCAGTGGCAGGGTAATCCCGCGCCGGCACGAAGCCGTAACTGTTAGAGCCTGTTAACGCGCGTACAACATTGGACATGGTTGCGTGCGAATAAGCCGGTGCAATTTTTTGAGTTCACTGACCAAGATAAGAGGATTTTCATGACAATCGCGGTGATTTGTTTGTTGGTGGCGGGGTTACAACCGCTGTTTTGGGTCTTGTTGGCGAAAATTGGTGGCAGTATGGGCGGCGAATCCTTCGACAATAACAACCCCAGGATCATGTTGGAGCAGTATCGCGGCTGGCCCCAACGAGCCTACTGGGCTCAGAATAATGCGCTAGAGGCATTTCCGCTGTTCTCAGTGGCGGTCTTGGCTTGTATGATAACCGGCGTTTCGGCGGAGTTAGTGAATTTTTACGCACTCGTTTGGATTGCGCTAAGATTTTTGTACGGCGCCCTGTACATTTTTGACCGAGCTACGCTGCGGAGTCTGGTTTGGTCACTTGGCCTTTTGGTTGTGATTCGGTTGTTTGTCGCTGCAGCTCAGTTTGCCGCGGGTTGAAACTGGCTTGTGAATGATTTTCGGCTCCCCTAATCCTCTACACTGAACTCGACACCCTGTCTGGAAAATTTGCTTCCGATGATTGCACGTTCGTTTCTTCGCTGGGTGTCCATGCTTGCGCTGGTCCTCCTGAATTCACCGCTGTTTGCCGCGGAGTCGGTCATCTGTCGCGACGAGCAGACGCTACTGAATTCACTGCAGCGAGACGTTATGCAGTTGCGCACTCGTCAGGAGGCCATGAGCGCCCTGTCGACCGGCACCTTGGGAGCCAGTGTCCAGCTTGAAGACATTTTCGGTCGCAGTGTCAGCGAGGGAGGGGAGTCAGCCACAGCCTGGCCTGCGAAGCTCTCTTGCGGTCAATTGCAGGAAAGTTATGAGGTATTGCTGAACGAGCGCAATTGGTTGCTGCGAAACCTGGATGCACAACAGAAAGCGCTTTGGTCCGGGCAGCCGGCGTCGTTTCGAGTCGCTCTGCGCCAATTGTGGCTATCACGGCAGCGCCTACAGGGACAATACGATCAATTCCAGGCCTCGGTCGATGGTGAGGAAAACAGCGACATAGCAGCCGTCAGCCTTGCCATTACCGATCTGCAAACCCAGATTAAACACCATCGACTGGCACTCTTGCACTTGCTGCCAACCCTGCACAAGGCGGACGAATCATCGATTCGCTCGCTGTTAATCTTGTGGGATCGCCTCTATGCACAGTCCGCCGATGGGGCCGTGCTTTCCGATGACGCCCTTGCTGCCCTGGGCGATTCAGCATCCACCGCAGTGGATTTTTTCAGATTCGCTCAGAATGACTTGTTGCAACAGCGGGTCGTGCTTGGTCACCTCCGCGCCTGGTTGTGGCAGTTCCATCGCGATCAATTACTGTCGCTGACATTGGTAAACAAAGGGTGGGTAGGACTGCTGCAAGATGAGGCCGAGGCCGTTGCCGGCAGTGTGACTCGGGTTCTCGATGACATCTCGTCTGAGTATCGTGATGAAAATGCAGGTCGAGAGCGGACCCACTGGATTCTGTGGCAAAGCGTGAAGTATGTCTTCGGTCTCGCTCTGTTTGTGCTTCTGGCATTGCTGTCCCGGTCCCTTGCCAAACCTTTGGCACTTGTGCAGAGGTTGTTATCAAAACGCTTCGGCCGCAATTCCTGGGGCAATCAGCTGTTGCGGTTACTTGCAGGCTTGCTGCATCTGTTGCCCTGGATTCTCGGCTGGATCGGGCTGTCAGTACTGCACGATGTTTTCGTCTATCTGGAGTTGCCGCTGCTGGTGCCCCTGTTGCCTTTGGCAAGGTTGTATATTCTCTACGGACTACTGGTGGTCGCCGGTCAGTGGTTGCTGTTGAGAGTTTCCCAGCAAGCTGGCGTTTACATCAATCAGGAGCAGACACGACAGGTAGAAACCACAGCCAGGCGTTCGGCTCGCTGGTTAATGTGGCCCTGGTTTGTCCACGATCTTCTTAAAATGAGCCTTGGCGCTTCGTTTGCGGTCGACGTGGTTTACTGGTTGAGTCTTGCGGCATCTTACCTTGCGTTGAGCGTGCTATTGAGTGTTCGGCGGCAAGATGTGCGTGCGGCGCTACTGTCGATACTGCCACCGCTGTTGGATCCTTGGGTAGATCGAATTCTAGGTGGCAGGCGCCATCCCTGGTTAGTGCCGCTCTGCACGCCAATTTTATTAGTGGCCTTTGCGGTTACGTTTGTCGACCGCGCACTGGCAGATTTTGACTGGTACCGTAAGTTGACGGCGCGTGGATTTCGTCTGCGAGCAAATCAGGCTGTGGAAGATACCAGTGAGCCCAGTAGTCCTACCCTTGAGGCGGCCTATACCCGATTCTTTCTGGCACAGAGTGATGATCACGCTCTGCCGTTTATCGATACAGGCCTGTTGGCTGAGCTGGAATTGAGGGTGGGGGCCTGGTTGGGCGATCAATCAGAAGAAAATACTTTGTTGTTGACTGGCGAACGAGGCATGGGGAAATCCACGGCGGTCGGACGTCTTGAGCGAAAGTTTCAAGCGCAGCCAGATGCGCCGAGGATTTTACATATCAAAGTTCCGGCGAAGACTCTTGATGCCGAGAGCCTTTATCACTTACTGAGTGACCCCCTGGGAATTGATGTCAGTCAGGGGCCGGCTCAATTGGTAAAAATGGACGCTGAGCTGCCGCCCACCATCATTCTACTGGACAATGCTCACAACCTCTTTCTGCGCAGAGTCGGTGGTCTAGTTGCCTGGCAAGCTTTGTTATCCCTGACCAACGCACGCCTGGAAAACATTTTCTGGTTGATCAGTTTAAATAGCCAAAGCTGGGCATATCTGAACAATGTTTATCGACGCGAATTTCGCTTCCGGCAGATTCTGCGGGCGCGTCCCTGGACGCAGCAGGAAGTTCGCAGCCTGATCATGTCGCGCAATCAGCAGGCGGGTTTTAAAATTCGATACGACGATGTGCTGCTCGCCACCCGAGGGCCTGAGGCTGGCAGTATTCGTAATGCGGAACAACGCTATTTCAGTCTGCTGTGGGATGCCTGTGGTGGCAACCCATCGCTGGCGCTACGACTTTGGATTTCTTCGTTGCGTCCGGGACGGGGGCAACTGATGGTGGGTTTACCGCAAGAGACCAGTTCAGTAGTGTTGGAACAGCTTGGAACAGAGGCGCATTTCGTGTACGCGGCTATCGCCATGCATGACAATATGACCAGCGACGAACTGGAAGAAACCACGGCACTGTCTGACAGCGTGGTTCGCTCCGCCCTAAAGATTGGTTTTGACACAGGTTTTATGGAGCGGGTTGAAGATGGTCGTTATCAGATCACGCCGCTGTGGTTCCATACCATAATTCGATTGCTGGCCCGGAAGAATCTTCTCAATGAATGACGATACGCTAATGAACGAGCTGTCCGTATTTGCGGAGATGCTGAACACCAGCGCCATTCTCCTGTTACTGCTAGGGATCGTCGCAATTTGGGCTGCGAATTGGGGAATTCGTCAGATGGGGGAGAGCTTGATGCGGCGCTTTCCATCGCGTCGATTTCAGGTGCTTCAGTTCACCACGTTGATGAACTTTATTCTGTATATTTTCGGCACAGCAATTTTAATTATCGGGGTTTTGCGTCCGCCCAAAGAATTTATGATCGCCATTGGCGGGTCATTGGCAGTGGCCGTTGGCTTTGCGTTAAAAGACGTGGCTGCATCGATTTTGTCGGGCATGTTACTGTTGTTTGATCGGCCGTTTCAGGTTGGCGACAGAGTCAGCTTCAACGGCATTTATGGCGAAATTATTTCAATCAGTTTGCGGTCTGTGCGCCTGCAGACGTTAGATGACAATCTTGTCACAATTCCCAATGCTCGATTTATGACCGATGTCGTGGCATCTGGCAACACTGGCGCCATGGACATGATGGTGGTGACAGATTTTCATTTGGCGCTGGATGCAGATATTGCAACGGCGCAAGATTTAATACGCCAAGTTATTGTCACCAGCCGTTTTGCCTATTTGAAAAAGCCGGTGACCTTTGCTGTTGAGGAGGTTGCAATTGCGGAACGGTTGGCAATTCGCCTGCGCGCGAAGGCCTATGTTTTTGATGTTTATTATGAGAAAGCCTTCCAGAGTGATATCACCTTGCGCGGAAATACCCTGTTACGGGAACGAAGTATTGCGCGCCCTCAGTAGTGATCCTCGTTATAAGTATTGGTTATCGAGCAAATTACTTATAAGTATTCGATTATGAGCCACTGACATAAATTTACAGAAAATCACCACTCGATGGGGTATGTTGGCGCTAGTGATCGCGACTGCCACATACGTCTCCTCGAATTGATATTTATCAATTCTATGGGACTGGAAGTAAAAGTTTGTTCGGCAGCCGGAACTTTTTTTACATCATTGAATCCTAATCGTCATACAGTAACTTCGTGATAGCTGCGAATAACGATGACTATTGATGACTGTATAAATTATTTTTTGAGTTCACCGAGTTGGTGATGCCCGAGCCATTGGCCCGGATCTGGACTGACGTTTGTCAGGTTCGCGCAGAGTCAAGGGAACTGTCTTCAGGATTAAAGTGAATTAGTAGGTATCGTGAGCGACCAGAAAAACAACCGCACAACCCGTAAATTCTACGGTATTTCCCGCATTGATGACGTCATTCACCGCACCCACGCCTGGCGGGTGTGTCTACGGCGGCAGGGGCGTACGTTCGTTAAGAACTTTCCCGACAAAAGCTGCGGAGGTAAGCGAAAGGCGTTGACCCAAGCGACAAAATACCGGGATGACCTGATTCGTCAGTACCCCCCGACGACGCGACAGCAGATGGCTGCGAAATTGCGCTCCCACAATCGTACAGGTATCAATGGCGTCTATCGATATAAGAAGTCTTTCTATTTGAAAGACGGAACGCGTGTCGACAATTGGTATTGGGAAGCCAGCTGGCCGACGATCCCCGGCAAAAATGAAAAAATTGCGTTTTCCGTCAAGAAATATGGGGAAAGAGCCGCAAAAGCCATGGCGATCGAAGCCCGCAAGATTGGGATCAAAGATCTCGATGGCGTTTTTTGGGCGTCTGAAAGGGGTAAGCTTGAGGCGTAAGCTTAGCCTATCCCCCGGCGCTGCGTAACAAGGGGTGCTTGTCGTAAATGGCGTCGAGCACCTCTGCGAGACTGGAAACCCGGTAGATGCCATCGGGGTGGTCCCGATCAATTGCTGCCTGAGGCATTGAACTAAAGCGAGCGTCTGCTGGATCCTGAACGATCACCAACCCACCTTGATCATGCACTTCTTCCAGAGCCCTAACACCATCATCAAGCATTCCAGACAGGATCACGACGGTAAGCCCATCGCGATAGCTGGTTGCCGCTGAATCAAAAGCGACATTGATGTCGGGTAGAAAGCGCTGGGGCTCACTCGGCTTATGTAAGTGTAAGCGTCCTCTCTCCACAATCACATGATGCCCCGGACGACAGACATAAATCTTGCCCGGCTCAATGGCCATGCCGTCTTCTATTGGAATGACAGGAAGATGGGAATGGGGGGACAGGACTCTCGCCAACAACGACTCTCGATTGCGTTCAAGATGCATCACAAAGACGATTGGTGTTGTGAAGTCTGGCGCCAGTTGTTGGAGCAGTTGGATAAAGGCTTCAATACCCCCGGCGGACGCGCCGATCAAAATAAGATCTTCAGAAACATTAAGCAGTCTGTCAGATACACTTTCCGACATGTTAAATCCTCTTTTTTTCACGCCAGATTTACCGACGACTTTGTCGATTTGGGAGAACGATGCTCTCGCCCTGATGTGTCAAGATGGGAAAAAGCTGGCGCCCAGGAGTAGAGGTTACGGGGAAACCGCCGGTAAATTGACCAAATGCTGGCAGAATACCTTGTTGGCGCTCAACAACAAAGGCGGGTAGTCGCTGAGAGTAACCATATTGTCTAATGTTTACGACCGGATGTAAGTGTCCAGACCAAATAAAAAACGGTGATGATTCCGTTTCTGCGAGAGGTTCGTGCTGAAACTTGAACGGTTCTATCGTGAGGTTTGGGCCACAGAATTCCGCAGGTAGCGATCTCAGAAAGGGCAGAGAACGTTGGTCATGATTGCCTTCGATGAGTCGAATGTTGATCGCTAGCTGTTGCAACTGGTGTTGTATTCGGGCTCGAACCTCTGACGAGAGGCCACTTGCGTGATGCACCAGATCACCCAGTAACAGTAATTCTTGAGCGTTTGTTTTCTCAGCGATATCGGCCAGTCGCTGGAGATCCAGGTCGAGAGTGCCATTGGGTACCGGTATTCCAGCGGCTTGAAAACTGTGCTCTTTACCGAGATGAATGTCGGCAACGATCAGCAATTGTTGCTCATGCCAGAAGATTGCACGTTCGGGAAGCAACGATAGCGTTTGACCTCGTAGGGTTAGTTGCTGTTCTCGGCTGGGGAGCTGGTCAGTCATCAGGGGGTTGTCCATTGGTTCAGCAACTTCTGCAGCCGCTCTGTTAGAGATTCGCCACTGAGTTGTCCGCTGGCTCGTTCCACTAAGATTGGCAGGCTGAAAGGCGTGGGGTGGGGAGGCTGGTGAATGGCTAGACGGCTGCTGAAGAGACGCTCCATGGTTGTCAGCAAGCGTCTCGTTTCAAAATGTTGTTCCAGAGTTTCGCGCCGGGCCTGATAGATGAGTAGGTTGTCGGGATCGTGGTTTTTAAACACATCGTAGAGCAGTCCGGCACTGGCTTGCAGTTGTCGTGCTGCGTGACGTTTTCCTGGATAATTTTGGTAGACGAGCCCTGCGACGCGGGCGATATCTCGAAACTGGCGCCTGGCCAGTTGGCTTAAATCTAAGCTGGCGTTTATGTCGGCGTTTAAATCTTCCGGTGTAAATACCGTGTTGTCGAGCAACCGTTCATAGGGGTAGTCGCGATCGGTCAGTAGCTCCAGTCCGTAGTCATTAGCCGCCAAGGTAAACGTGGCTGCATGCTGTCGTGACAGTCGCAGCGCCAGGACTGCCGCCAGCCCCTCATGCACAAGGAGCCCGGCAAACGGGTAGAGAAATAAATGGCGGCCTTCACGGGTATGGCATATTTCCGCCAGTAGGTGTCCCTGTTGAGGCTGCGCTGACAGGTGTTTTTGTTCTTCCAAGACCGGCGCTAGAGCATCAATTTCAGCATCATGAATGTCGGAATTTTTGGTCAGTTGTGTCAATGTGCGAATCATCGAGTCGCCCAAAGACTCCGAGATCGGCAGCCGACTGCCTGCCCAGCGGGCGTGGATGCGGCTCTTGCGCCGGGACAATCGCACCAGGGCGGTATCCTCTTTCACCATGACCAGTTCTAGGTTGCGGCCAGCGAACACGAAGCGGTCGCCTTTCTTTAATCGCGCGACAAACGCCTCTTCGATCTGCCCGAGTCGGGCGCCTTTGAGAAACTGAACCCGCAACATGGCGTCTGAGCTGATCGTACCAATATTCATCCGATGCAGTTGGAGTGGCCGCCCCTTTGGCATTTCGATACGCCCGTCTGGCGTTCTCTGTAACTTTTGATAGTGATCGTAGGCTTTCAAGGTGGCGCCGCCGGTGATCAATAGATCCAAACACCAATCGAACATGCCGCGCTTCAAATTCTGGTAACAATCGGTGCTAACAATCTCGCTGAACAGGTCATCGGGCTGGAATCCTCCCGCTGCCGCACAGGTAACCAGGTGCTGAAATAAGACATCGAGAGGACTGTCCAGTCGCGGTGGTTGTTCGAGTTGGCCCCCGTTGATGGCGGTGCGGGTGGCTGAGTATTCCAACAGTTCCAGCGCATGGGTTGGTACGCAGGTTATGGTGCAATCGGCGCCAAGGCGATGGTTGGCGCGACCGGCTCTTTGTATGAGGCGGGCGATGCCTTTGGGCGATCCGATTTGATAAACCCTCGCCACGGGCGGGAAGTCCACGCCAAGATCCAAAGATGACGTGCAGACGACCAATTTCAACTGGCCTGATTTGACGGCGTCTTCCACATAGCGACGAGCGTCTTGATCCAGAGAGCCATGGTGCATGGCGATGAGTCCAGCCCATTCCGGGCGCAGTTGCAGCAGCTCCTGATACCAGCGTTCTGCCTGGGACCGGGTGTTGGTAAAAATCAGGGTGGATTCGTTGATATCCAGGTCATCAGCCAGGATTGGTAGCATTGGCAGCCCGAGAAAACCGGCTTTGGGAAAGTTTGCAGTATCTTGTGGAAGTAAAGTCCGTAGAGTGATCTGACGTTTTATATCTCCTTTGATGATCGTTGCGGGCTGGTTCAAGCCTACGATTTGTCGTGCCGCAGCATCTGGGTTTGCCAGCGTTGCGGACAACGCCCAGGTTCTAACCCTGGGAGAATGGTGCCGTAAGCGAGCCAACGCCAATTCCATCTGAACGCCACGTTTGCTGGCCTGCAGTTCATGCCATTCGTCGACAACGACGCAGCGAAGGTTCTTGAACTGCTCGAAGGCTTCGGAATAGCTGAGCAGTAAACACAGGGATTCGGGGGTTGTCACGAGAACCTGGGGCAAACGCTTGCGTTGCCTTTGGCGAGCGCTCGAGCCAGTGTCACCGGTTCTGCTTTCCAGGCGAATCTTGCTGCCAAGCTCGGTCAGTGGTGCTTGCAGCGCTTTTTCCACATCTCGACTAAGCGCACGCAAGGGCGTCACATACAGCAGATAAAGGTGGTCGCTCAGACGCTGATCGGCTTCCAGAGTCAGTAGCTCTGCGAGTGGTCCACCGCAGGCGGCATAGGTTTTTCCCGAACCCGTCGCTACCTGAAGCAACCCGCTTTCACCACGGGCGTAGGCGTCCCAGGTCTTCTGTTGAAAATCCAGAGGTTCCCAGCCTCGCAGAGCAAACCATTGATCGAATCCATGGTCAGAAATTCGGTTACTTGCGGTGCTGATGCCGCGTTTAGCTCTCATCTTGGCGGTTTTGGGGGTGTCAGACCGGTGTGAGGCTGATAAGCTCTGCGTCAACTTAGTCTTCTCTGCGTGTTGATGGGTGTGCTCGTTTACGAGATGTCCTATCAATACGTTAATACGTTGCGAGCGTCCCAGGGGATGAAATGGGCGTGTTGGGGCCTAGCGAAGATAAAAGTAGTACGGAGGCGCACGAAACAATCGTCTACTATAGAAAAACCAGGTATAGAGTTTTATATGTTGGGGAGTGTGTTTGGCTAATTCTTTAGAGCTCTCTGAAAAGAGGAGTGTAAAGCGTCTTTGGAGATCGCCGGTGGCCTGTGGAGTTTGCTCGGTGGTCATCAGCAGTGTCAGTTGGGCAGCCCCAGAATCTGGCGCCTGGACCTATCTGGCTTTGGAAGAGGAGCCGGTGGTTGCTCCTGGTGCTTCGCCGGCGTCAAACACTAGCGCAGGGGACGCCCCCAGTAACGTTGATGCCAACGGTGAACTGGTCGAAGGCGACGAGGGTTGGGTCGATGAAACCCACGAGTATGTTTCCGAATCTGCGGATAATCTGGCCAACTGGATCGATCACTTTTTCGGCACCGAAAGAGACGATATTGAATCCGCTGACTCAAATTTGCGCCTGACGTTCGACAATGAATGGGAGGAGAGTGAAGGGCACGATACCGCCATTCGTTTGCGGGGCAAGGTGCATTTGCCGAGAGTCAACGAGCGTCTAAGCTTGATTTTCACCGATGAGGACGGTCGTACCGAGGATGAAGAGCAGGCTGATGATCTGGTAGAAAACAATCGTCAAACAACCCGCGTTTCACTGCAATACAAAGCGAAAGAATCCGATCGTCACCGGCTCGATTACCGCATCGGTGTTAAACGCTCTCTCAAATTCAAGACCAGTGCCCGCTATCGCTACATGTATCCTACCAGCGATAAACTGACCCACCGCATCACCGAGACCGCGTATTTTGTCGATGGCGAGGGGTTCGGATTGCGCAATGAATACGATCTCGACTATCTAATCAGTGATAACCGTTTGTTCCGCTGGTCGAATGATGCCACTTTCGCCGAAGATACCGACGGGGTTGAGTGGTCATCCCGATTGATCTTAGGCACTCGCAGTGACGAAAAAAGCGCGGTCAGTAGTTTCGCCTGGACTCGCGGTCAGACGCGCCCTATTGACTGGGTAACCTCTTATGGCGTCGGCATTCGCTATCGTCAGAATTTTCTGCGTCCTTGGTTGTTTTATGAACTGGAACCTGCGTATGCCTGGGTTCGGGACGAGCCGGAAGATCCCCGGGATGGCCGCCTGATTTTCAGTATCAAGCTGGAAATTATGCTGGAGCGCAAAGCGGAAATGGCCGAGGACTGATCACTCTAGCATGCGGTGACTATTCACTTGCAGTTATTGGTGAATGTTTGGCGTGCTGTTCGATGAATTCATGCATGAGTGCGAGGGTGTCGGCTTCGCTCACCGGTTTGTCGTCGCGCCAGCGTTTTATGCGCGGAAAACGCACCGCAATACCCGATTTGTGGCGACTGGATGCCGCGATATTTTCGAAGGCGATTTCAAACACCAATTCTGGGGTGACGGATCTCACCGGTCCAAATCGCTCTATCGTGTGTTGACGAATCCAACGATCCACGCGCCGGATTTCTTCGTCGGTTAATCCGGAATACGCCTTGGCAATAGGGACGAGTTTGTCGTCATCCCAGACGGCGAAGGTGTAATCTGTGTAGAGGTTTGCCCGTCGTCCCGACCCAGGTTGAGCGTACAACAACACGGCATCCACGGTGTAGGGCTCGATTTTCCACTTCCACCAATCACCTTTGCGACGTCCGACGCCGTAAGAGGAATCCAATCGTTTCAGCATCAAGCCTTCGACGCCACGCTCTCGAGATTTCTCCCTGAGATGAGTTAGATCTTCCCAACTGCCGTCGGCTATTGCTGGTGAAAGTCTCACCCGCTCCACAGGTGTTTGCTGCAGGAGTGTTTCAAGCTGTTGGCGTCGATGTTGAAGGGGGTAGCCACGCCAGTCCTCTCCCTGATATTCCAGGAGATCGTAGGCGAGAAAATACACGGGAGCATCCTGTAGAATTTTTTTGCCTGGTTTTTTGCGTCCCAGTCGCTGTTGCAGTGTGGCAAAATCTAATGGCGCATTCTCTGACCACGCAAGGATTTCACCGTCCAGCGTCGTTCCCTCCGGTAGCTGCTCAGCGGCGGTCACAAGTTCGGGAAATTGCTTAGTGATGAGTTCTTCGCCTCGAGACCAGATAAACGCGGTGTGTTGGCGATGCATAAGTTGGCCACGAATCCCATCCCACTTCCATTCTGCAAGCCAATCTTCGCGCGGCCCTAAGAGGCCTTCGCCGGTATTGTCCAGTGGGTGGGCAAGGTAAAAGGGAAAGGGAGAGGCGATGTCTGCTTGCATGGGGCTGTCGCTCAAAACCTGCCGGAATAAATCCCCGGATGGCAGCCAGGGACCCGACAGGCGTTGAGTGATGGTTGCGGCTTCCAGCCCTGCTATTTGCGCGAGCGCCCGGAAAACCAGGGTTTTGGAGACGCCAACCCGAAAAGCACCGGTCATCAGTTTATTGAGTACCAGTATGCTGTTGGTGTCCAAGTTCTGCCACCACCCTTGTACAATGACCGACTGCTCCGCTTTGCTCAGGGATCCTAAAGGTTGAATGCGTTTTTCCATCCAGACATGCAGCGGCAGATCTGCTTCTGTCTGTACACCGCCACCGAGTAACAGAGCGATGGTCTCCGCCGTATCACCGACAGCATGGTAACTTTCCTGATACAACCATTCCGGCAGTTCGGTTAATGCCAGAGACCAATGCTGTAAATCTCTGGCACTGACCAGGCGCTTGAGACGCTGGCCGGAAAGGCAGTAGGCTGCCCAGGCGGCATCTTCTGGAGAGGCTTTTTGAAAGTATTCGACCATCGCCGCTACCTTAGCGTTGGTTGATGTGGTTGCATCCAACTGTTGAAAAAGACCGCAGAAAGCTCTCATGGGCGGGACTCTGGCGCGGTAGATGTATCGGTCTTAGGTAAAGGTTCTCCTAAGATCGACAGTGGATAGGCGGCCTGTCCCTGTTCGTTGAGATAGCGAATCAACGCGTCACCACTCCCGTGGGTAACCAGAACGCGACTTGCTCCGGTGTCGCGACAGGTGTTTACCAGTCCAGGCCAGTCCGCATGATCGGACAGTACAAAGCCGCGTTGATATCCCTGGCGCCGTCGCTGACCTCGAACTTGCATCCAACCGGAGGCAAATCCTGTGGCGACCGACCGAAAGCGTTTCATCCAGGTTGATCGATGAGCTGAGGGTGGGGCGATCACTAAATGGCCTCGATAGTCAAAGTCGTCAGCCTGGTCCCTAACCGGTTCGAATTTGCCCAGGTTAATGCCCTGTTTTTGGTAGAGTTCAGCCAAAGGCAGCACTGCGCCATGCAGATAGACAGTGTCACAGGTCAGCTGTGCCAGCTCTGCGAGCACTCGCTGAGCTTTTCCCAGGGAATAGCAGAACAGCAAGCTGGTGACCTTTTCAGAACGATTCTGTTGCCACCATTCATAAATCGCTTTAGCGGTATCCTGGCCGGACTGCCATTGGTAGATGGGCAGTGCAAAGGTCGATTCCGTTATGAACGTATCACAGGGTACAACCTCGAACGGTTCTGCGGTGGGATCCGGGCAGCGCTTGTAGTCACCAGCGACCACCCAGACTTCTCCGTCGACTTGGATGCGGACCTGAGCAGAGCCGCGTATGTGTCCCGCGGGATGGAGAGACACCGAAGCCCCACCCAGAGTGATCTTGCTGCCATAGTCCACACCTTTTACGCTCGCGTCTTCGGGCAGTCGCCAGCGTAAGACGTCAACGCTGCTGTGACTGCACAGATAGTGCTTTGAGCCGGGGCGGGCGTGGTCTGCGTGCCCGTGAGTGATGACGGCCTGATCGACCTTACCCCAGGGATCAATATAGAAATCCCCTGCCCGGCAGTAGAGCCCTGCAGGGGTAAGTTGCAAAAGATTTCCGTCAAACTGGGGAGAGGTTGCCAAAGTCAGTTCGTCCTGCCATTTATGTTTGCAGGGTACGAAAGGTCGGGCAGGCCTGGATCTGATTTATCCTCAACAGCAGGGAATGTTACCGTTTTCCTCGGTGGTGAATGGCATCGCCGTTCCGCATCCTTCAAAAATGCCAAAGTGTCGAGAAAAGTCACCAATAAAATCGAAATGATCGCGGAAGCGGGTGTCATGCAGCATTGCCCAGGTGTTGCCGCATACCGGGAAAACTTTTCCAGTTTCAATTAGGTGATGTCCATCCAAGGCAAAGGCATCGGGGTGATTGGGCAGGGTTCCTCGGTAGATGACGGCTTGTCCGTAGTCCTCACAAGCGTCTTCCAGTCGATCGAGGTTAAATAATCGCCAAGTCGCAGAATGAAACTGAATGTGTCCTAATCGAGCTTGTAGCTCCGGATTTTCCAGTGTGAGCTGGCGAGAGGTCACCAGACGCGGATCAATAAATCCGCTTGCTTTCGCGATACGCAGAAAATCATTCCAATAGAGGGCGCCGCCGAGGCATTCGCCGTAGACAACCGGATCCTTCTGTAGGCTTTCAGGGACACGTCGGTCAGCATAGACATCGGCGAAATACATTTCGCCGCCGGGTTTTAACAAGCGTTTGACGCCAGCGAGGACGGCGCCTTTGTCTTCCGCGAGATTGATGACACAGTTTGATACGACAATGTCAAAGCTGGCTGGCTCCAGATCCAACTGCTCCAAATTTTCGATGTATCCTTCGAGAAAGTGAACGTTGCTGTAGCCGAACAGATCGCTGTGGTAATTCTGGTAAGACTCTGCAACAGCGAGCTGTTCTTTGGTCATATCGACCCCGACGACTTCACCGGTGGCACCGACCACCTGGGCCAGAGCGTAAACATCGCGCCCTGAGCCGCTGCCGAGATCGAGGATTCGACAACCGGTTAAGGCTTCCGGGCAGACCAATCCGCATCCGTAGTACTTGGACAAAACCTCAGGATGAATGCGCGACAAGAGTGGTTTTAGCCACTCGGGCATAGCGGCGGGATCACAGCAGGCGTTGGTTTGTAAATCGGCGCTGCTTTGCAATTGTTGGCCGTAATAGTCTTGTACAGATTCTCGCATGGGAAAGGTCCTGGACAATGGAAATAAACGCGGGGTGAATTACAAGGCGCCGCCGCAGCTGCTGCCTTGACCTGCAGTACAGCCATAACAATGATCGGCGACTTGTACAGACAGCCCTTCGACATGGTCGCGTAGGAGATCTCTTAAATGTCGACTTTTGCTGGAGGCTAACGCATTTCCTGAGCTTTCCCCCAGCGGAAGACCGAGCTGCTGATTAAAGTCACAGTCGTATAAGTAGCCGCGCCAGTCGACACTGATAAGACTGCGGCACATAACCTTGTCGAGATTCGCCGTGCTGAAGTTGTTTCTTAGCAGAGACATGTAGCTGTCGAACTCGCCTTTGGAAACCAGAGTTGACCCAAAGCGATTAATTGGCATGTTGGCGAGAGCGAACAATTGGGTAAATTGAATACCAAAATCGTCATTAAGTCGCTGACGATAGTCGGCTTCTAATTGCTGTTGGTTGGGCGGTAGAAAGGCGCCGTTTGGGTTGTAGACAAGGATCAGCTCAAGCTCGGAATTCGGCTGCCCATAGCCTAGAGCATTGAGAGCTTTCAGCCCGTCGATACTGCGAGCAAAGACACCTTTGCCACGTTGTTGATCAACGTTTTTTTCACTGTAGCAGGGCATTGATGCGACGATTTGTACCTTGTGGTCTGCCAGAAAGTCTGCCAGATCAAGGTATCCGGGTTCGTTCAAAATGGTCAGGTTACAGCGGTCAATGACATGGATGCCGTGGTTGCGTGCGGAGGCGACTAAATGACGAAACTGAGGGTGCATTTCGGGTGCCCCGCCAGTGAGGTCAAGTTGACGGATCCTGTTCTTTTCCAATACCTCAAGGACCAGATTAACATCGTCTGCGGCCATCATTTCCGTGCGGTTAGGTCCTGCATTGACATGGCAATGCAGGCAGCGCTGATTACAGCGGTACCCCAGATTCACTTGTAGTGTTTGAGTGGCCTGTCGGGTGATGGGTGGAAAATCAGTCACTTCCAGCAATGGCAGGGTATTGTGCATCGTTAACGGTTTCCTCCCCGGAATATCTTGGCGGTGGCTGTCTGATTTTTCGTGTGTAGCGCGATCTTAGCCTTCAAGAATGTAAGACCGGGATAGGGCACGCATTCTTACAGATCTGTTTACGTTGCAAGTCACATCAAGTTCAGAGCATATCTAAAACGGCAACTTATGAATTCTGGCGACGGCAGGATTGTACTCGCACTGCCTTTCCTTACCAGAACACGAAAATCACCGTTGCTAGGACCGCTTTTCAGTTGATACCGGCAATGGGCGAAGCTTAAATCGACAGTGTGCGAGCGAGATCTACGTGACGAGGCGCGGATTCAACACGCTTTTTCAAGCATTGCTCCATCGGTACGATATGAGTATGACCATCGACAAATACGGTCACCCCCGGTGTATTCCCTTCGATCAGGCAGAGTACCGCTTCATAGCCCATGCGCGCCGCGAGAAAGCGATCGTGCGCCGATGGGTGCCCGCCGCGCTGAGTGTGTCCGAGTACGCAGACATGAGCTGGCAGTTGGTATTCCTGCTCTAGGCGATCTTTGATGGCATAGGAGACCATGCCGGGCTTTTCGCCTTCAGCAACAATAATAATGCTGGAATTTTTGCCCCGGGCGACCCCCCGTTGAATATCGGCAGCGATTTGGGAATAGTCGATATCTTGAGTTGGCAGCACGATATTTTCGGCGCCGGTGCAGATTCCGGTATGCAGGGCAATGGCGGGTGAGCGGCGCCCCATGACCTCGACAATAAACGTGCGAGCGTGGGAAAACGCAGTGTCGCGGATTTTATCGACGGCCTCTACGGCGGTCTGTACGGCAGTATCAAAACCAATCGTGTATTCCGTACCGGCAATATCATTGTCGATGGTGCCGGGAATGCCGACCACGGGAATGTCCTGTTCGGTACTGAGCGAGTAGGCGCCATTGAAAGAACCATCGCCACCAATGACGACCAGTCCATCCACACCTTTGCGCCGCAGTAGGTTGGCGGCTTCCCGGCGGACCTCTGGTTCGTGAAATTCGATACACCGTGAGGTCTGTAAAATGGTACCGCCACTCTGCAGGATATTGCCTACCGACGCGGCATCCATGTCATGAAACGCGCCTTCGAGCAGCCCTGCGTAGCCACGTTGAATGCCACATACAGAAAGGTCTTTTGATATAGCCGTCCGCACGACAGCGCGAATAGCTGCATTCATTCCTGGGCTGTCACCTCCGCTTGTCATCACGGCTATTTTTTTCACGGGATTGTCACTCATTCTTCCATTCCTTGCAGTGCCAATGGGCCTGGGCTTGCGTTGAGTTTTATGCCCCGACGAAGAATGTCGTCGGAAAAAGATGGGATATAAATGTGGGCTAATGATCCCCGGTTATGGTCCGACTTACAAGATACTGTCTCATCCATGAGAGCAGCTGGGTACACGAGGACAAACGCGCCCGCGAGCGCAGATCAGCTGGGCGGGATTATCAATGCCTTCTTCGATCCAGCCGATGTTCAAAATGCGGGCGACACTCAATAATTCGCGCCGTATGTTTTCTGGAAGCGGCGCAGAACCGCCATTGGCCACGCATGCTTCTTTTACACGGAGAGCGACCTCGGCAGCGTTGCGATCCTGTGCCTTTAAGGCCGGCATTAAATCAACACCCGCGCAGAGTACGTGACCATTGTCAGCCATATCCTGATCGAGAATGGTTTCACAGGCATAGAGGTGCCAATCATCTTTCACCTGCATCACAGAAATTTGCGCGTGAGAGCTGCGAATGGCGCCGTGAATACCGCGAAATACCGCCCAGTGTTCACAGGGATCTTCCACCATTTTCATGTTGCCCCAAGGCAGTGGAATACCATTGGCACGATAGACCGCCTTCAAAATGCCAGGTTCGTAAGCATCAAAATAATGCCAGTGAGGGTAGGGGGACACAGCCGTCATTCGGCGCATCACCACGGAAGGAGAAACGCCAACGATATTGGCTGTTGCGACATCGTAACTCTGCCGATCCAACAGTTGCCGGAAAGGCACTTTTGGACAGAGCAGGGCTCCAGCAAAAAAGCTGCACTCGAAATCTCGCCAGGCGTGGAGAATGTCCTGAGAGTCCACCACCGAAGACCTTAACGGGTCTGCAGGACTTTGCATGCTGATGTTCAGATCGCGTCCCGCGTAGAGCACGCTCGGCATCCCCTGGCGATCGTGCAGAGTGCAGTGCCCAATATGAAACGCCAGGTCATATTTTAACCGTGCCGTCTGGTTGCGCAGGGATTCGCTTAAATAAAGTGTTCCTGGTGGATCAAAATAAGACCGCAAGATATTGCCGACGCGGCCTTCCGTGCGTCCGGTGATTTCCGGTGGCGTTTTCTTAAACCAGCGCACCTTAATGTCCATATCCGCCAGCAATTGCATAAGGTCATCAACACTGATGGGCAGTTTTTTCCCTCCGACTTCCTCTGCCGCTCTTTCCAGGTCGGGAAAGTGATTCTGGTGAAGCTCCTGATAGGCGCGAATCAGCAAGTGGGCGAACTGGCGACCCGTGGTCCCGGTTTGGGCAAGCATTTCTGGAATGGCAATTTGCAGAATATCGCTGGAGAACAGAAAGCTGGGTTCCAGGGACATACCATCGAGTCCACCCTTGCCCTGTTTGGTAGGGGTGATGTGGTCCTGATCCGGAGAATCGTCCAAAAACCAGCCGATATCTTTCTGAAAAACCTGGGCAATAATTTCCAAGACTTCAACGCTGGGTATCCGCTTGCCCCGTTCGATCATTGATAGATAGGACACCGAGGGTGCTGCTTCTGCATCAATTTTGACACAGCGAGCAGACATATCGTCCATGGTTAACCCGTTACGTTTCCGTAGGTTACGGATTTTGGTCCCCAGAAAATGGGATTTGCGCAGTAAGTTTTTAATATCTCTCATTTTGTAAAATTAACAGTGTGAAATTTCTATTGTGAAAATTTAACAGTTTATTTTGTACACTGACAGCATGTCCTGAGGGGATAACCCCAACGGCAGCGAAATCCCAGGTAAATAACCCTAAACGCACAGAAACGGGAAACGACAAGATGAACCAGGATACTGCACAACTCAATACTGAAATCACCAACGCAACTGCTGCTATCGATGCGGCCACAATGACCAGCCGTCGCTGGGTTGATATGAATCGTCTGTTGACCGAAGCCAAACAGCCCGGTTGCGCGACGTGTCTTGATATGATCGACGAGCTGGATCGCGTATTTCCGTTGAGCCAGGGTTCACACCGTGATGTTAGCGAGTATGTTGTTTACTTCCAGCAATTACTGGCCTTCTTCAAGGATGGCAGCAGTACAGGACTTCGCAACCCTGGCCAGTTTGTCGGTTTGGAAGGCCATAAGGAAGAGCCAGAGTCTGTTTTGTTACGCGAAGGCGAATACCACATTGAACTGGAATTGAGCCGGGGTCGCGGTGCAGAACATCCATTGACCAATGTTATGGTTGAGGTAGAAATGGGCACTGGTACAGCAATGCAGTGTCCTGAGTTGCCGAGTTTCCGCAAGTGCCTGGAAGGGCGCACCACAGAAGCGGCCAATGATTGTGAGAAGATTCAGGCAATGGAGCGTATTTTCCGCGCGGCTGACGGCAGTGACTATGTCCTGCACAACCAGCACCTGATTTAAACTCATTTTAAAGGCGGCCCAGAGTCGCCTTTTCACGTATTGGGCCTCTGATGCATGGCTTGCATTGGGGACCAATAGGAAGAACGACAACTGTGCGGGGCCTTGGCCCGGTCGTTCGACCAACTGCCTTTTGTGTATATCATCCACTGCCCGTATTTGCCGCATTTTCCACCTGAATGCTGTAAATGCGGGTTTTTTTTGCCTGAAGTGTACGAGACTTTGATCGAGTGTTGTCGAAGGCGGTTTTGTAAAATTCACAGTGTGAAATTTTTATTGTAAAAATATAAATGTGAATTTTATACAATGCTTGCATGCCTTGAGAGCGAGAGAGCAGGTGCAATAACCACCCGTTACCGGGGCAAAAGCGTTTAATCCCCTTCGTATGAGAAATGACAGCATGAACCAGGATATAGCACAACTGACCACCGAAATGACCGATGCTACGGCTGATGCTATTCGTGTAGCTCCGACCGATGGTCGCCGCTGGGTCGATATGAGTCGTCTGCTGAAAGAAGTTCAACAGTCCGGTCACGATACCTGGCTGGATCTTATTGATGAGCTGGATCAGATCTTTCCGCTCAGTCAGGGTTCTCACCGTGATGTTTGTGAATACGTTATTTATTTCCAGCAGTTGCTGGCGTTTTTCAACGATGGCAGCAGTTCTGGATTACTGAACCCCGGGCAGTTTGTTGCTCTGGATGGCCATAAAGAAGAGCCTGAATCCGTTTTGTTGCGTCAAGGCGATTATCATCTTGAGCTGGAATTCAACCGAGTTCGCAGTGAGCAGACTCATCCTCTGGCGAATATGATGGTGGAAGTCGAGCTGGCTCAAGGCGACGATATCATCAGTCCGGCGCTGCCGAGTCTACGTGCTTGCCTGCAAACCCATAAAGATGCTGCTAACGATGGCTATGTTGCATTAACTGCCGAGCGCATCTTTCGTGCTGCCGATGGTGGAGATTACGTTCTTCACAATCAGCGCCTCGTGTAGAGGCATTTTAAACGTTCTCGCCAGCGGATGTTGTCATCCCTGGTCACCGAATTGAGTCACCTGTGCTTGGCTGGTACAGATGACTCAATAGATAGGACGGCAGCTGTGCGGGGCGCCAGCCTGAGAGCATAAACTCTAGCCGTCCAACCACCGCAATGTGTACATCATCCTCCGCCCGTTGGCTGCCTGGAATCCCACCTGATACTTGGCTCCACGGGCTTTTTTCGTTCCGTAAAAGCATTCTAATGGCCGTGGTCGGCTAAGGCACCATGGGTTAACATACTTGTGGAACTGGCAAAGCCAGTTTTGTGTCGAAGCGCACGCGCCCTCGCAAACATTTGTCAGTTTCCCTTAGGGATGACTTGGCCATAACGAGTGGCTAGGGGATGAGATACCACTGTTCTCTATCGCCGTGCGTTTGTTCTATCCGTTGTTGTTCGTAGAAGATGATTGTTGGTCAGGGGGATCACATCGTCTTTGCGTTTTGTTTTATTTGGACAGGAGTCCACATGTCTTTTGGTAGTGCCTCTCGGGTCATCTTCCCTTATATCTTGTCATTGGCTGCGGGCTTGGTGCTTTTGCAATTAACCTCAGCTGCGTCAGTCTGGGCATTGCCCCGGAAAGAGTTGTTTCTCTTATTCATTGCTCTGGTGAATTTCGGGGCGGTCATCGTGATTCACCCCTGGTTGGAACGCGGCCCCAGCCGTACGGATATCGCTTCGCTGTTGAGAAGCTTACTCGTCCAATTGGGATTGTTTGCGCCACTCATATTAGCCTCGCTCGCCCTAGCTGATCGTGGAATGAGCTTTTTTGCCGCAGGTTACATCTGTATCTCGCTGGCTGGCTATTAGCCAGGTGGGCTCCCAAGCTTTTAGTTATTGCCACCTTTGTGGCTTTCTTGTTTGCAGTCGTATTACAGCCATTTGGTGCCGAACCACGTAATTTGGCGGGGCAGTGGTTGGGAGAAGACACTGAATTGGCGGAAACGGATAATCAGTACCGAATAGACTCAGCGCTTTATCCGATCGCCGCAAGCTGGTATCCCGATGCTATTCAGTGTGGGGCTATCGAACCCGAATGTAGAGAGCCTAGGAATGGCGGAGGAATTGAACCGCTCGGTAACGGGTTTTTGATCGTTTCGGGTGGTGGTGATCTGCATTACGCCAGTTATCAACCCGATCATACCCTGGCGACGAGAATGTTAGGTGTTGCCAATCCCATCAATGCACAAGACTTTCTGGATGCTGGACATGAGAGTTCTCTGTGGCTATTTCGAGCGACGGATCTTATGGTCGTAGAGGGTGACCAGGGGGTAGACGTTTACGTTGGGCATCATCAGTGGGATAACGACCAAGCCTGCGTGTTCCTGCAAATTTCACGAGCCAGCACGACAAAAGAGGCGCTTCTCGAGCGTCCCTCGGAGGTTCAATGGCAGGAAGTTTTTCGCACTGAGCCTTGTCTGAAAATGCAAACTGAAACTTGGGACTGGCCCTTCCGTGGTGATGAAGCCGGTGGCAAATTACTGATGGATAAAGGAGGGGAGTTCTTTTACTTCACCACGGGTGATCACAGTTTCGATGGTCAGAATTCTCCGGTGAAGTTATCTCAGGAGTCAGATAGCGATTATGGTCGCGTTTTCCAGATACGCTTGGACGATTTTTCAGCAGAGACCATGACTTGGGGGCATCGTAATCCCCAAGGTCTTTGGCAAGACCTCGACGGTGAGGTTTGGATTACTGAGCATGGACCCCAGGGTGGCGATGAATTAAATAAATTGGTTTCTGGCACCAACTATGGTTGGCCCTTAGTAACTTTAGGAACGGAATATGGAGCATTTGATTGGCCACAAAACAGTCGTCAGGGGCGTCATGATGGCTACCCTCTGCCTGTTTTTGCCTGGGTGCCTTCTACCGCGACGTCAGGATTGATTCGGATAACCGGTAAGAAGTTTCGCCGCTGGAAAGGAGACTTTCTGGTTTCATCCTATAAAAAGACGCTTTGGCGACTTCGAATGAATGAGGGGCGAGTGCTTTATGCTGAGCCGATAGCGATGCCGGATGCCGTTCAGGGGCGGGTAAGAGACGTGTTTGAAACGGCGCAGGGAAATTTGTTGCTACTGACTGACAAAGGTGCACTTGCAGAATTAACGCCTTCACTAGGTAGTGAAGATGACCCAGCAGCAGCTTTCGGCGTTTGTCGATCGTGTCACTCGGTAACCCCTGGCGAAGGCCATTTGGCTGGTCCTAATCTGGCTGGCGTCGTCGACGCGAAGATCGCTCGGCACGACGATTTCATATACAGTGAGGCGCTTGCTAACTTAGGCGAAACCTGGACTCGGGCTTAGGCGAAACCTGGACTCGGGAAGCTCTGGATGAATTTCTTCGTGATCCTCAGGCGTTTGCTCCCGGTAATGCGATGCTCTTCCAGGGCATTGAAGATGCTGAGCAGAGACAGAAAATCATTGATTACCTTAGTGAGCAAGCAGAATAACTTGCTGACGATGCATGTTGGCAGACCTATGTCTTGAGCCCTTAATCGGATGTCCTTCCCTCGTTGTTTGACGGTAGGGCATCGGATTCTGGTTCGCCGCGAAACTGACTCGCAAGAATAAACATAATCACAACCAATGCTGCCATGATTAACCAGGCAGAACTGAGATCCTGATATCTGTCACGTATCAGGCCCGCCATAAATGGAAAGGCTGCGGCGATTATGTAGCCTCCACCTTGCACTATTGACAGTATGCTGCCGGCTTCTCGGGCAGAATTTGCGTGGTCCATGGCAATGATCAGCGCGAGAGGGAAGAGTGCGCCTAGTCCTACGCCAATACATACGATTGCAACATAGCTGCCCGCCAGAGGGGCAAACGCGAGCACCAGCAAGCCCGCCATAACCAGTCCACAACTGCCGAAGATCATGGGGCGGCGATCTGGAAAACGTTTGATGATCATTGTTACTAGAAAGCCGGCAATTACCTGACAGAGCGAGACGATCGCCATAGAGCCACCTGCAGCCGCGGGACTCCAGCCGAGCTGTGTATAGTATGGTGGCCACCAGGCTAGGACCAGTGAGTAGGCGCCAGTACCGATACCATTAAAAATCGTTAGGGCAATAACGCGTCCAATACCTGGAGATAGATGGCTAAAGTGGTTAGGGGCGAAATCGACACCATCACTGCGTCGAAAACGATACGCCCACAACGTTAGCGCAGGAAGCGCCAACAGACTCCAGCAGCCGAGCGCTAGCGTCCAGTGACTTATTTCCATCAACCAGGGTGCGGCGGCACTGGAAACGACAGCTCCGGCCATAATAGCTGTGGTGTATAGCGCCATTACTTGGGCGGACTGCTCATTAAATGTTCGACGTATAACCGCTGGCAGTACGGTCTGTACAACAGCAATACCGCTTCCACCAATGAATGCGGTCAATAATAATCCCGCTTCACTGGGCAGAATGAGCCGCAATGCTGAGGCGATGCCTATCGCCAGAATACCCAGCGTGACAATAACGTTATCTTTTAAGCGTAAGATAATCGGGCCACTGATGCAGAGTATCCCCATTAGAAAAATAGGAATTGTCGTAAGCATGCTGGCGGTCGCAGCTTTCATGGCGGTAGCTGACTGGATGCTATCCAGCAATGGCGGCAGGGCTGCCAGACAGGGACGAAGATTTAGGCCGACGAGAAAGAGTGCCAGTACGGACAGGCGAAGATTCACAGATGAAGGCATAGGGGCGGCCGCAGTTTGGGTCAGCCGGCCACGATAGAGTCATGTTAGGCCGCTGTCAAAAACAGTTTTGTTGAATTTGGCGTCACGGAGCTCAGGGTGATTGAGAAGCGCACGATGAGGGCGTACTCTTGTTGCGATTGGACAGTCCTTCAATTTTGAACTACAACTTCTTCTGTTTATTCTGCTGGTGAATTCTGACAGCCTTCTGTCATTTGAAAGCGATCGGGAGAGATCGACAGCCACATGTACTTTAATGCACAGGCTGTCTCCCCGAGTGTTCGCCTGCTCTTTTCCGGTTACAGGGGGCAAGTCAATGGTGTTGCAGTGTCCAGGTTGTACTGAACGGTTTTCTGATTCCACGGCGATTTGTTTTGATTCTGCCGATCCCCATAAGGCGAACGGGTGCCCTCATTGCGGGACTTTTTATCTTTATAAGCACCCTGAATCGCGCGCCTCTGTTCGCGAATATTTGCGTTACGGCTTGATCAACGCCGTCTTTACCTTGCCGGCGATCTATTTGGTTGGCCATTACTATCGGTCTGCCTCTAACCCCTTGCTGTTCAACCTGTTAATTATTCTGCTGGCGGCCGGAGGCGTTATATTGTTTGACTATCTGACGTTGCGCAGGACGCTGATTAAGTCTCCCTGGCAACCGTCTGCGTTGGCTGAGGTTGAATTGCCCGGTTCACTCGGTGGTTTCTACGCCCTCGAGAATCACCGGCCCGGTGCCGGTGAGTCCTAAGACGTCTTCCGGATTGTAGAGTGGGCAGGATTTCATCGACAGACAGCCACAGCCGATGCATCCGGTGAGATAGTCTCTGAGCCTCTCCAAGGTTTGAATCCTAAGATCCAACTGTTTGTGCCAGTGCCTTGATAAACTCTCCCAATCGGCTTTACTCGGCGCTTTGTGTCGGGGAAGCTGTGCGAAAGCCTGCTCAATCTCGGCAAGGCTGATGCCTAACCTCTGTGCTGCTTTTATCAGTGATACGCGACGTAATACGTCTGCACCGTAGCGTCGTTGATTGCCGGAATTGCGGCTGCTATAAATCAATCCTCGCCGCTCGTAGAAATGCAGTGCGCTCACCTTTACACCGCAGCGCTTTGCGATCTGTCCGACACTGAAGTTGTGTTTATCTGACATTTTCCTCGCCGTAGGTACTTTACCTGAACATAAGTTGAGGTTTTACCATGGCTTCTCTTTAACAGCAATTCTAGGAGAGAGAGATGAAGCGAGGCGATGGTCAAATACGCGCGCTGAACCGTGGTATGAATGTTGTGGAGCTGCCGAACCCATTGGCTCATGCCATGGATAGACTCGAGGGTCGGATTTGGCTGCACGCTGGGGAGAGGCAACATGTTAAGGATTGAACATGTGAATCTGGTGGTGAGAGATATTCCTGTGAGTCTGGATTTTTATGAGGCTGTTATGCCCCATTGGAAAGTTCGAGGGGAGGGTAAACAGACTTGGTATGGCGTCGAGCGACATTGGGTCCACTTTGGGGATGACTACCATTATTTGACGCTCAACGACAGTGGCACAGGGAGCGCTCGCGACCTTTGCTCGAATGCTTTGGGGCTCGCGCATATTGGGCTTGAGGTCTCAGATCTGGATGCGGTCGTGGCCCGTCTTGCTCGACTGGGATTCGAACCCGATCACTTTGGACCTCCGCTTGCCGGGCGTCGCAATGTGTATTTTATCGACCCTGACGGCTTAGAGGTGGAGTTTGTAGAGTATTTGAGCGACCTACCGGAGGAGCGCAATGACTATGAAAATTGAGTAGGTTGCCTTGGCTTATGGATGACGGTTGTCTGCGTCGGATAAGGGAAGTAACTGTTGAATCACGACAGGATTCGCCAGCGCTTCACGATAGAAAGCAAACACTGCCTGGACGTCTGGTCTTTGCAGGTGTGCATCCAACGCAGCCTGATTACGCCACTGTTCTACCAGTATAAACTGCGTGGTATCCAGGCTTTGAAATAGGTCAAACTGCAGACAGCCGACTTCGTCTCGTGTCGAAGGTATTAGTGTCTCTATGGCCGTTTTGCAGTGCTGCTGATGTTCCGGTTTCGGAGTAATGGTTGCCATTAAACGGAGAGTGGCAGACATAATATTTCCTCAAATAGATGATTTCTCTGTAGTTCCATAGACTAGTGCTTGATGAGCAGAATCAGAAGATCGCTTTTTGAAAACTAAGTTTGAGGTTTTGCAATGCTGGATGATGTGCGGTTATTTTTGACGATTGCGCGACAGGGTTCGTTAAGTGCTGCAGCGAAAACGCTGGATATGCCGGTTTCGACGCTTTCCAGAAGATTGTCCGCTTTGGAGCAGGGATTGGGGTATGGATTGCTACATCGAAATGCTCGGGGATTTGTGCTTACCGAGCAGGGAGAGCACTTGTTCTCGCTGCTGGAGCAAGATGTTCGATTATTGGAACAAAAGCTGGCTCATCTTCTGACCGCCGCCTCGCAAAGAGAGCTGCACGTACACTGCCCAATCAATTTGATCAATGGGCCTCTTAAAACGCTGATTCGAGACTTTTTGGTTGAGCATTCTGAAATAGAGCTTCACCTGTATCCGGACAATGACACTCTGAACTTGTCCGATCGCAAAGTTGATCTTGCCATCAGGGTTGGTCGGCCAGAGGATTCGAGCCTGTATTTCAAGCCTCTAGCCGAGATTCGTGTGCGGCTATTGGGGCATGTTAGCCAGGGAGATTCCCCTGCAGACCAAACATTGATCATGCCTTATGGGCCTACTCAGGTGCAGATGTCCCAGGTACAGTTCGACGACTTTCTCTCTGGCTATCGGCGGGTGGTTCGCACCCGGGACATCACGTTGGCCGCCGACCTGGTCGCTGCAGGCGTCGGTGTTGGCTTGATTCCTATGACCGAAATCGCGCGGCTCGACAATCTGCAGGACTTGCGTTATCTGGACGGTGAGTCACAGATGCTGAGTCGGCAGCTCTACTTGGTTTGGCCTCAATGGCGAACCTTGTCAGGGCCCGCAGCCAGCTTTGTTGACATGCTCATGGCAAAGGTTCAGGCATCTGTGGCGCTACGAGGACAATCGATTGTGTTGGGGAAAACGTAAACACTCCCTTGCGAAAATCTAAATTACAGGGAGCGTCGATTGCGTCCAAAGTCCACGGTTATGATGTTCCCGTGAGAGGCAATAACGGGACTGGTGTCGCGCTGATGGTGCTGAATTCGCTGCTCAATCGCTGTTAGGCACAGGTTTCCTAGAGATTCCATTGGGGACAACTGATCCGTATTGCCGGAACGATCAGCGACCAACGTATTCACTTGAACCCCAAATTCAAACGCCGCTTTGTTGTCGACTGGCAGTGGGAGCCGATCGTAGAGGTAACGACGCTCCAGCTTCTCCATCACCAATGCGATTCGCTCTTCGCCCAAGGCATCGGGATCTGGCGCGTAATGTTGTTCGTCGCCGATTAACAATAGGTGACGAGCAAGCGTCTTTGAATCGAATTTCGGATTCTTTTGGCAGATTGCGGACGCTTCCTGCCAGAAGCGATTACGAAAAAGCTTTGGAAAATTGGCAAACTGCTCTTTCCCCAAACCACAAAAGACCATGATGTACAGGCTCTGCTGCTCCTGAGCGACGATACAGGCATCGGCGCCAATCAGGGCAAGGTCGGCGCGCCAGACAAAGTCGGGGCGTTGATCGCTCGCAGGCTTAATATGACTTCCAAGAGGTTTCGACAGGTTCCTGGAGACGTTGAACTGAATCATGCTGCATCACTCGCTGTTCAGGAGATTGTCATTACGTACTGCTGGGTGCAATCATCTTTTCGACTGGACAGTACTATGTGACAGCTTACCTCTTTCCTTTCTTCGGGTCTTCCGTTTTGCGCAGGATCCAGGGGCTGTTGTCTATTTTTCGCACATCAGCCGAATGCTTTCCGCGGGTATCGCCAGTTTTTTAAGCAGATAGTCGCGAAAGTCATCAGCATAGCCGCATTGACCAAGCGCAACCTCCATACAATGCAGCCAGGCGTCCCGGCTGGCTGCTGTCACAGGAAGATGCTTGTGGGCGACCGGTATTTGAATGGGACCATAGCGCTCGCGGTACAGTTTTGGCCCACCCATCCAGCCACTTAAAAAACAGGTGAGCTTGTCCCGGGACTCTGTCAAATCCGCAGCGTGCATTGCCCTTAATTCTGACGCAGAAGGAAGGGTGTCCATGGCGTCATAAAAAGCGTCAACAAGCCGCGTAATCCCCTCAATCCGTCCTGCTGCCTGATAGGTGGCATCGCCTTGGCCTAATGAAATTGGCGGTTGGTTTTCCATATCCAATGTTCTCGCTAAGGATTGACATAAATGTATGACGCTGCCCGATCATGTTGTTACGACAGCATGCTGCTTATTGGTTGGAGGAGATCTTTGTGCTCCAAAGTGCAACCATTTTTGGTACGCCGTATTTCATCATCAATGCTGACATGTTTTGCAGATTCATGTCAGTGTAGGTTGTAAATTGAACAATATAATCCATAAAACCCGAGGGCACGAAGCATCAATATTATGAAACGTACAATCATTAATCCCTGGCAATGGCAGGAAAAGTTGGGCTTCGTTCACGGGAACAAGATAGCAGGCGCGGAAAATATTTTATTTGTCGCAGGACAAATTGCCACGGATGAACAGGGACAATTCGTGGGTGATGGGAGTATGCCGCGACAGCTTGACCAGATTTTATCGAATTTGGATAGCATTCTTCATGAAGCGAATATGACATTTGCCAACATCGTGCGCTTGAATATGTTCACGACGGATATGCCCCAGATGCTGGCCCATCACGATTATTTGGTTGCGCAGTTAAAGCAACGGCAATGTCGACATGTCGGGACGCTACTCGGGGTGAATGCTCTCGGTGTGCCCGCGGCCTTGGTCGAAATTGAAATTACGGCGATGTCTTGATTCTGAACAATCGTGTGTAGACTGCTGTCATAGTGGTCGCTCCTTAGGCGATATATACTGTGAGAGTCCGGCATACAAAAGACGCTGCCACACCTGTAAATGAGAATGAATGGCAGCAAAGTGATGCTGGATTGATATTGAGGATGATAAACCGGTTGTCCTCGAGCCCAGGCCGATTATAGGAGACGAATATGGCAAGTGAAGGCTATCATGAACCTATCGCTGAACTGTCCGATGAAACTCGAGACATGCATCGAGCGATTGTATCGCTGATGGAAGAGCTGGAGGCAGTCGACTGGTACAACCAGCGAATTGACGCCTGCAAAGATAAAGAATTGGCGGCAATCTTGAAACACAATCGCGACGAAGAAAAAGAGCATGCGGCCATGGTGCTGGAGTGGATTCGCCGTAAAGATCCCAAGTTCGATGGTGAGCTAAAGGACTATCTGTTTACGGACAAAACCATAGCTCACGATTAGCGAGTTTTCAGGTTCAGTGAAGCTTCCTTAACTATCATAGTATTCCGGGTAGCCCCTGGGGCTCCCGGCGTGTTTTGTTGTGATTCTAAACACGTTGATTCAGCAGCGCATCCGGCCTTACCAGGGAACAGGCCCCGTAGAGGGATTGTCTCGGTCTGGCTGCAAAACCGTAGGAAATTTTTGTATGGCCTTAGATTCACCCAATAAATTCAGTCACATGACCATTGCCCTGCACTGGGTTGTCGGTTTGACCATGATTGGTCTGCTGGCGGTCGGCGTTGTGATGGTCGAGACTCGTTCCTTTTGGATGTACGGGTGGCATAAGTCCATTGGCGTCTTGATCTTTTTTATCGTTCTGGTCAGAGTTTTTTGGCGCCTGAAAAACGGATGGCCCACGCCAGCAGGGCAGTATCAGGCCTGGGAGCATTCGCTCTCCCATGTCGTCCACTGGGTACTGATTATAGGCACTGTTCTGATGCCGATCAGCGGATTTATGCATTCGGCTGCCGGGGGGTATGGTGTTTCGGTTGCCGGACTCGAACTGGTTGCCGCGAACCGAGACGCCGAGGATAAACTGGTCGCTTACTATCCGACAATCGATCAGCTGGGCGCCTTTATACACCATTGGTTGGGTTATCTGATGATCGCGGCGGTCATTCTCCATATCGTCGGAGCCTTTAAACATCACATCATCGATAAAGATGGCACCTTGCGTCGAATGATGGGCAAGAGCATCTGACATCAGGGCCTTCACCGGCCCTCGGAAATATTTTGTTAATGATCTGGCTGCAAGAGAACGTTAATCAGAGGTTCCAAAGCCCAATTTGGGCGTGGAGCTCGGGTTCTCTTGAAGATTTTCCTGCCCTGTAAAACCGGCGGTTTGATTTCTACCGTTACCTTTGGCGAGGTAGAGGGCTCTGTCGGCCTGCTTGAGCAACCGAGCTTCAGTGAGGTTGGGGCCGGTCAAAGTCGTAAATCCGGCGCTGACAGTAATGTGTTCCGAAATGGCTGATTTGGCATGGGGAAGTTCCGCCTGTCGCAATGCCTGACATAGGCGTTCTGCCACTTCTTCGGCACCCCTGTAGCGGGTGTTGGGAAGAACAAATACGAACTCTTCACCTCCGAATCTCGCGACAAAATCTTGAGAACGGGGTAAGGCTGCTTGCAGCAGGCGAGCACATTGCTGAAGTACTCGGTCACCGGCGTCATGCCCGTAGTGATCGTTATATTGTTTGAAATAATCGATATCCAATAAAACCATGGATAGAGGGAGATATGACCGTCTGGCAAGATTCACCGAACGGCTTATTTGCTCTTCGTATGCGCGCCGGTTGGCAATCTGCGTGAGTGGGTCGATTTTACTGATGCTGTTTAATTTTTGATTGGTCTCCGACAGGCGTCTGGCTCTTTGTTCCAGTAGGTTTCTCTGGCGAGTCAGTTCTAATTGAACCTGTTTTAATGGTGTAATGTCGGTGTGTTTTCCAATGATTCGAGTCGGATCGCCAAGAGAATTCCATTCGACAACCTGTCCGCGATGGGTTACCCAAATCCAATGTCCCTGCCAGTGCCGCAACCGCAACTCTAGATGAAACGCTGTGGCTGTACCGCGGCGAATCGAATCGTAACGATTTTCCAGGCGCTTGCGGTCGTCGGGGTGAAACAGACTGGACCACTCTTCTTCATCTAAGGTGGTGTCCTCATCGCTGCTGTGGCCTAAGAGGTAGGCCCATTGCCGGTTTACGGCGACGACACCATCGATAAGGTTCCAGCTCCAAATGGCGGCTCCTGAATGGTCCATCAGCAATCGCAGTTCCTGGAGTTGCTCTTGACTCTCCTGCAGCTGATCAAGAAGTTGGTGGACTTCTGAATTGATTTGACTGACCAATTCCAGGTTCTGATTGCCCTCTGGGGTAATCAGTGAGTTTTGTTCAAGTAAGTTTTGATTTAGCCGGGCAACTAACTGGCTCAAGCTTTCCGTTTCTTTCATACCGCTGCAACAACCTAAAAACGCAAAAAACAGATTCCGTCACAGGAATCATTGGCGCGAAAAACATGGTAGCACAGCTCTTGTGGGGAAAGTGTGTCACCTGTCTGTATCTGGACTAAAGTTCAACCTGCGGCGTTACCAGCGGTATTTGTTCCAATTTTCCGGATTCGCCCAATGTTTCGGCGAATTCCAATCCCGCTTGCGGTTGTAAGAGGCGATGTCATAGCCAAAGCTGGTCATCCTTGTGTTTTGGTGAAGAAACCTATTCTGGCGACGAAAACCTAGGCTTAAAACGAGATTCAGTGGCCATTCGTCGGTTTCCGGAAGGAGCAGCCACAGGCTGCTGCAATGGAGGTTGCGCAACCTGGCAAGCAGCTCTATGCCCGTCTGTTGTGGAAAGTGCTCAACGAAATCGAAAATCATCCCCAAGTCTGCGCGGCCTTGTGAACTCAGTTCTTGCGGGTGGCGTAGGAAATTTACCGAGACGCTGTCATCAGCGAGTTGCGACAGTGCGGGCAGCGGTTCGCGGCTGCAATAAATCAGCGAATGTGGTTTACACAGGTTCACCGTATTCATTATTTCCGATGCGGGACTGTTCGACATATGCAGGTTGTGACCTAAATCTCGGTTCTATCGGGTTTTGGGTAGATCACCATAAAAAGAGAGGAGGCGATCTTTGTGACATCCGACACGGTAGAGCTGGATATCATCTTACCACTCAGCGCGGGTTCTTCCTTCACTCTGTTTGTCGATGGCATCGCGCAATGGTGGCCAAAAGACTATTCCTGGTCTCTGTCGAAGTTGGAGAACTTCGTTATCGAGCCTTTTGTCGGGGGCAAATGCTATGAGATAGGTCCGGCGGGCTTTCGGCTGGATTGGGGGACTGTCGTACAGGTTGAACCTGGTCATCAATTGTCGTTTCTCTGGCATATCAATCCAAACCGGGTTCCCGAGCCAGATCCAAAATTGTGCAGTTGTGTGCATGTGCAGTTTATTTCAATCCTCGACAATGAAACGCTCGTACATCTTGTGCACGAAGGCTTTTCGCGTCACGGTTCAGGCGCGCAAGCCTATTGCGATGCTTTGGCTGCCGATGTGGGTTGGCCCTTTATCCTTGAGCAATTCAGACAAACCGCGGTAGCGATAGGCGATTCGACGGCTTAACCATTGGCGGCAGCGATCGGCAAGGGCGCTATCTTGGGACTCTGCTCTTGTCGCTGAAATTCTTCCACCAGAAAATCGATGAAGGCTCTTAGTCGAGGTGCCATATAGCGATTGACAGGGAAGACGGCGTTCACCGGCGCGGGTGGCGTTTCACAATGGGGAAGCACCTGCTTGAGTCGACCGGATGCTAAATCTTCGGCGACATCCCAGGCTGACTTTAAGGCGATTCCCATTCCGGCCAAGGCCATGGCGTGGACGGCCTCGCCGTCATTGCAGACCACGGCTGCGGCAATGGGCAAGTTGACGCCAGCAAACTGCCAGTCTAAGCGGGGTGAATTGCCGATAAGCAAGCATTTGTGTTGCCGCAAATCCTCTGGGGTTTGCAACGTTGGTCGTGAGCGTAGGTAGTCGGGTGACGCACAGAGTATGCGCTGGTTGGCAAGAAGTCGGCGCGCGACCAGCCGGGAGTCGGGCAGTTCACCGTAGCGCACAGCTACGTCAAAGTTTCCGCTGATCAGATCTTCGATGGCATCACTGAGATGTAAGTTGATACGAATTTGCGGATGGACGTCGAGAAATCGTGCGAGGATTGGCACCAGCAGGCGGCGCCCCAAGCTGTTGGGTGCAGTGATGCGCAGTTCACCGCTCAGCTGGCCTTGGCGGCCGGAAAGTGCGCTTTGGGCGCGTTCCAATTCTTCGAGAATACGGGCGACATGCCCATACAACAGTTTACCCTCGTGGGATACCGACAAACTGCGTGTATTGCGGTGAATCAGCTGGCTGCCAATTTTGCGTTCGAGGGCGGACAGACGCTTGCTGGCAGCCGCGGTAGACAAGCCAAGTTCGGCAGCGGCGGCTGTGAGGCTGCCGTGATTTACAACACGTTCAAAAACTCGGAGTCCGGGTAGGTCGTCGAGGGAATTCATTGTTAACCCTTTGGAAAATCTGAATGCGGATTTTCTCTATTTCACCCACCGTTCGGACGACATACCATGATGTCCGAATCTCGCAAAACAGAGGTTTCTATGCAAATTGATCTCACCGGAAAAACAGCGCTTGTCACAGCATCCACCGGCGGCATCGGCTACGGAATTGCCCGAGGGCTGGCCACAGCCAAGGCTAATGTCATCGTGAATGGGCGGTCTGAATCCTCGCTGAACACCATCTGCGACGAGCTGCGAACCAAATTTCCCGATATCACTGTGAGTGCTGCACAAGGGGATCTCTCGAAGCCAGAAGATTGCCGCGATCTGATCGGTCGTTTCCCCAAGGTTGATATCTTGGTCAACAATGCCGGTATCTACGGTCCCAAAGATTTTTTCGAGGCGGATGACGCGCTTTGGGATAACTATTGGGCGACCAATGTCATGTCAGGTGTCCGCTTATCGCGAGCATATTTGCCCGCGATGATCGAGCAACACTGGGGGCGGGTCGTGTTTATTTCCTCCGAATCCGCTCGCAACATTCCTGCGGACATGATCCATTACGGCGTTTCAAAAACCGCGTTGCTGTCTCTTGCCCGTGGCCTTGCCAAGCGCGTGACTGGGAGTGGCGTTACGGTAAACAGTGTCCTGCCAGGCCCAACGTTTTCCGATGGATTTAAAGCCATGTTTGCCGAAGAGCTTGATGCTGGGCGCGACCTGGAAGAGCTCGGGCGCGAATTCGTGCGAGAGAATCGTCCTTCGTCGGTACTTGATCGCCCGACGACCGTCGAAGAAGTGGCTAATATGGTGGTTTATGTCTGCTCTCAGCAGGCCTCCGCGACCAGCGGGGCAGCCTTGCGAGTGGATGGTGGCGTTGTTGACGATATCGTCTGACCGCATTTCTGATCGACTGCGGCGGGGATGCATTCCGGGTTGCGGCGAACCCATACCTTTTTCAAGTGATACGGAGTTACCCAATGAAGAATGATATCTCTCGCCGATCTTTAGTCTCTAAAGGTGCCACCTTGTCTTTGGGACTGGCTGGCGCCAGTTTGCTGCCGGGAATCGCTCTGGGACAATCGTTGCCGCAGAATGACAGCACAAAAACCGCCGGTGGTCGTTATCGCCCGCCTTTTCGTTTTGGTTTGGGCGGGGCGCCAATTGGTGGTTCGAGCGGATTGGCTGTCACGGATGATATTGCCGAAGAGATTTTGGAAAACGCCTGGGAAGAACAGGTTCGTTTGTACGATACCTCTCCCTGGTATGGGCTGGGGTTGAGCGAGCGTCGTTTCGGGGAGTTGCTGCACAACAAACCACGGCAAGAGTTTGTGCTGTCTACCAAGGTGGGGCGTATTCTCACCGCGACGGATTCACCGCCGAAGACCGGGTGGGCCAATCCGGATTCGTTCGCCTACACCTACGATTATTCCGCTGCAGCGGCACGGCGTTCGGTGGAAGATAGTCTGCAGCGATTGGGTGTCGGTTCTCTCGATATTGTGTATATCCATGATCTGTCGCCCGATAACGGCGATATCAAGGACGACTGGATGTCGTATATGGAGCAGGCGGCTAAGGGGGCGATGCCCGAACTGACGAAAATGCGGGAAGAGGGGCTGATAAAGGCCTGGGGATTAGGGGTGAACACCTTGCCTCCTATTCTGGAGGCCCTTGAACGGGCTGACCCCGATATCTTCCTCGCGGCTTGTCAGTATTCGTTGGCGGATCATTCCCCGTCGGTGGAAAAATTGTTTCCTGCGTGTGATGCCCGCGGTGTGTCTATTATGGTGGGCAGTCCTTTAAACAATGGTTTTCTCGCCGGTAGAGATCGTTTCAATTACGGTAAAAAAATCCCCGCTGGAATGCTCGAAAAAAGAGCCGCTTTGACAGCGGTTGCAGCCGATTACGAGGTTGATCTACGTACGGCTGCACTGCAGTTTGCTGCAGCGCCATCAACGGTTTCGTGTATCATTCCTGGTGCCCGACAACCACAGCAAATCGTTGAAAATGTTGCCTCTATGTCGGTAGCGATTCCCTCAGAATTTTGGCAGACGTTGAAAACCAAAGGCTTGATCGACGAATCCGCTCCGGTGCCCACCTGATACAGATTCGATTCTATCTCGTCTTTTCAGGTGGGTTAAACAAGGTCGACCTAGCGCGCGGGATTTCCTGTGTGATAGGCAGGCCTTACACAGCAGGAGACCAGACGTCATAGTTCAGAACGTACTGATTCCTGTCTCGATGAACTTTGCCCGACGCCGGTACATTAAAGTGCATGCCACTGATGGACAGTTTATCGGTGGCTACCCGGTCAAATAGAGCTGCACGTACTGCTGCGGCTTCATTTGGATCGCTGTCAAAAGCGATGGTCACCTCTGGCTGGGCCATCTGCAGATGCGGGAAATGGACGATGTCTCCCCAAATGAGTAGTGAGTCTTTTTCATCGCCAATGAGGTAACCTGTGTGGCCGGGTGTATGACCGAACAATGGCACGGCCTGAATGCCGGGCAGGATGTCCTCATTCTTAAACGCCACCAGCTTGTCATCGTAGGCATCAAACGCGTTTCGCGCTAACCCAAAGAAGGGTTTGAAACCATCCGGTGCGGATGAATAAATGCTCTCGTTCCGCCAGAAGGCGAGTTCCTTTTCGTGTACGTAGAGCTCTTGCACATTTTGAAAGATCGGTGTCGCCAGTGATGACGCTAATCCACCGGCGTGATCCGGGTGAGCATGTGTCAACAGTACGGTATCGATATCCAGCGGATCTATACCCGCAGCCGTCAGGGCAACGTGCAAGCGTCCACCCCAACCGTTAATACCGCCCGCGCCACTGTCGATCAAAATCGTGCGGTTGGCTGTCTGCACAACAAAGACGTTGATGTTCATCCGTGGTAACGGCTCTATGCCGTGTTGTTCCAAAATGGCTTCCGCTTTGTTGGCTTCAATGCCGTTCAACAACTCGAAAGAGACATCCAGATAGCCGTCACTCAACATGGTTACGATGGCGTCACCGTAGCGCTTTCGATTGACCGCTGGTGCTTGGTGGACTCTGCTCAAATTCATTGTGTTTTCCTCGTAACGTTCAGCGTCATGCCATAGGTTGTGTTGTTGAAAAAATGGAAGAGCGTTGATTGCAATCGGGCAAGCTCAATGTTGAGCGGCGATCATCGCTGCTCAATGGCGGGCAGTATATGTAAACATTATGTCGACATGGTCGATCTGAAATCCACACATTGGATACTTATAGGAATCAATAGGCGATTTTACCGAGAAGAGGTACACTGGACCGGTCTGACAATCATTTTGGTAGGTGTAGAGTGGTATGAGCAGCCGAAATCCCTGGGAGGATCGCTTCACGGGTGTTGTTACGTTTATTGCTGTTGTGGATGCGGGAAGTTTTTCTGCCGCCGCGTTTCGCATGAACCTGACTCGATCGGCCGTTGCAAAATCCGTTGCAAGACTGGAGCAGCGTCTGGGTTTGAAGCTTTTTCATCGAACCACCCGTCAGCAGACATTGACCCATGAAGGCGGTTTATATTACGAACACTGTTTGGCCATGCTCGGTGATCTGGACGCGCTGGAATCTAAGCTTCGAGATGGCCAGGTCGGCCCGGAGGGGAGGGTTCGAATCAACTGCCCCGTTCTGTTTGGTCGTCACTGTATTGCCCCGGTGTTTCGCGCGTTGGCCCGGCAGCACCCAAACATTCAGATAGAGGCGGAATTTTCAGATCGTGTGATCGATAGCTTGGCAGAAGGTTTTGATCTGACGGTTCGAATTGGAACCCTTGCCGATTCCACGGCCCTTGTCGGTAAAAAGATTGCGGTGCAGCGGATGGCCGTGTTTGCCTCTCCGGCCTATTTAAAAGAGTTTGGATTTCCAACAGCCATCGCTGATTTTCAGCAGCACCGAGGCGTACTTTATGGACGCTCTTCCCACACCTATTCCTGGAGGATCCAGGATGAAAATGGTGTGTTGACGGATATTACACCGGCGGGCACTGAGATTTACGACGATTTACAAGTGGTTGCGGATTCCGTGATTGCGGATGGAGGCTTGGCATGGCTTCCGAATTGGCTTGGCGCTTCTTATGTTGACGCAGGGCAACTGACGCTGGTCACGGACAGCCAAAGATCAAAACCGATAGACATCTATGTTGTCTGGCCGAAAACCAAATATCTTCCCCATCGTGTTCGACTGATGATTGACAGCCTCGCGGAGCAGGTTCCGTTACTGATGACGTAAAGAGCGCGCAGGTCGGATTTCGAAAAGCTGGAACGAGAGTATTCAAATCGCCGTTTCGATACTCCCTTCGCGGACGGTTTGCTTATCTATGCCATCGGATTGGTCAATTCAAAAACGCGTTCGGTTGAGGTGAACGTCTCTGATTCACTGGCACTTAGAGAGTCGCTGCGGTGCTATGATTCTGGCTTCGTTATTGTTGGAGAGGCCAACCCATGAACATATCCGCCATTGCCGGTTTTGCCGTTATCACCCAAGATCCCGACGCCAGTGCTGCGTTCTACCAAAACACACTGGCTTTGCCGTTGAAGACCCAGGGGGATTATCGCTTTGTCCACGGTTTTCCCGGCAGTCATCATTTCGGAGTATGGCCTCTGACGGCGGCAGCACAGGCGTGTTTTGGTGTTGACGAATGGCCGACTGAGTTACCGATTCCCCAAACGACATTGGAATTTGAATTCACGAGCGTTACTGAGGTAGAGGCGGCGGTTGCTGAAATGCAGGAGTCTGGTCACTCATTCATTCACCCGGTTCGACAGGAGCCTTGGGGGCAGACAATGGCACGCTTATTAAGCCCCGAAGGTGTGCTGATTGGTCTGAGTTTCGCGCCTTGGTTGCATGATTCCGATGATTCGAATCCGTAGGGATTTCCTGTGATCGCACTGGCTAGCGTTTTTGAAGGTAGATGTGTATAGTGATCAAAAGTTCGCAGAAAGAACATGTGTTCGAGTGATTGCTTGTTGGGCAATCGTGTTATGCCGTTTGAGGAGCCCTAAGTGAGCGATAAACCTGTACGTCAGTTATTGGAAGGCAAGCCGGTGTTGCTGGTCATCGATATTCAGCAAGATTCCATGGCGCCCATTCGATCCGGTCGCGATATTCGTATGCCGGGCTACGTGGAAAAAATGAATAACGCGATCAAGGTTATTGATGCGGCGCAGGCGGCTTCGATCCCTGTCGTTTACTTTCAGGAAGCCCATCGCGACTCTTTGGTGGATTTCGGACGCGAGTTGGACGGTTATGAAAATGTACACTGTCTAGAATCGGATCCCGGCACGGCCATCGCGAAAGAAGCGAAAATGCGGCCACAAGATCATTTTATTCGCAAGCGTCGTTACTCCTGCTTTTTCGGTACGGAACTGGAAATTCTTCTGAAAGGGCTGAAGGCTGAAACCTTGGTTCTGGTCGGTGGATTTACCGATGTGTGTATTCATTACACCTTTGTTGATGGTCACCAACACGACTACTTTTGCCGAGTCGCGGAAGATGGTGTCGGAGGTTCTTCGCTAGAGGCGCATGAAGCTGCGCTGACCGCGATGGAATACATGCAGACAGGGGCGCGACGTCAAAGTGAAGAGATTGTCGCTGCTTTTGAGCAGTACGCGGCAACGGTCGAGACAGAGTAATGATTCGCGGCGCTGGTGGCTCTTCTACAACCGGCGCCTTCGGTGCCAGTTGGAGTGCCTGGTATCTGTTGTTGTTGCTAACGGCAATTTACAGCTTCAATTGGATCGATCGCTACGTCCTCGTCATTCTGCTGGAACCGATCAAGCAGGAGCTGGGATTGTCCGATGCCAGTTTGGGATTTCTCAGTGGTTTTGCGTTCGCAGCAGTGTATGCCGTGGCGGGTATTCCGATTGCATCCCTCGCTGACCGTCGCAGCCGCAAAGGCGTTATTGGTGTCAGCGTGCTGGTATGGAGCGGCATGACCCTGTTGTGTGGTATGGCGAGCAATTATTGGCAATTGCTGTTGGCCCGCCTGGGGGTGGCGGTTGGTGAATCCGGTTGCAGTCCTTCCGCCCATTCCATGATCGCCGATGCTTTTCCTGAACAGCGACGCGCCACCGCCTATTCTATTTATGGGCTCGGTGTCATTGCAGGCTTGTCCCTCGGGTTATTGCTCGGGGGATGGGCGAATGATCGCTATGGTTGGCGGGTTGCGTTAATGCTGGCTGCGATTCCTGGTCCGTTGTTCGCGTTGCTGATTTTTTTTACGGTTCGAGAACCCTTACGACAGCGTGCGGCTGCAATCACTGCCGGGGATAAAGCCGATGAGGCAGAGCAGAATTCATCCGAAAATGTCTCGCTCAAGGAGGGGTTGCGGTCGCTGATTCGTCATCCCGCATTTCTGTTTTATGGTGCAGGGCTGGGGTTGGCGAATTTTTCCGGATATGCCTACGATACCTGGACGCCAGCATACTTAATGCGGGTTCATGGCATGGATTCCACCGAAGTCGGGCTTATCGCTGGCACCTTGCTGGCGGTTTCTGGTGTTACCGGGACGCTGCTGGGAGGTGTGCTTGCCGATAAGCTCAGTCGTCGCAGTATCTTGTGGTATCTGTGGTTGCCCTGTCTTTCCGTCATAGCGATGATTGTTTTCGTCATCATTTTTATGTTGGCGGGTGATAACTGGGTTCTGAAGTTCTCCTATTTCGTGGCTTCCTTAGCCGTTTCTATGCAGTTGGCACCGGTCATTGCCATTACTCAACGTATTATGCCGTCTGGACTTAGAGCGCTGTCTTCCGCGGTGTTGCTGTTGCTTGCAAATCTTGTGGGTAATGGCGCTGGAGCCTGGTGCGCGGGCCTCATCAGCGATGCTTTGACGCCGACCTATGGTGAAGACGCTCTGCGCTATGCGGTTATCTTGACTCAAGCTGTGGCGTTGATTGGTGTTGTTTTGATGTGGCTAGGCGCGCGACGTATTCGTTTGCAGTGAATTGACAGCCGGGGCAAGTAACGTGTTTTGAGCTAGGCTTTAAATTGGATAAGTCTAGGGGACCCTTGGGTGTGATCGCTTCCATCAAAATGAAAATGCAGCTGTCGATGGTGGCGCTGGCCGCTCTAGCGATAACCGCTGTGGTTGCGACATCCTCGTCACGTCAACAGCCCGAACAGCCCTCGATAGACGTTGCTGCAATTAAAGCTTATGTCGCTGACGCTTTGTCTGTGCAGAGTTTCTTGAGTGCTTATCTTGATGGTAGCCTAGGGGAAGACGAGTTGCTGACCCAATTCGATTCTCTTCGAGCTGCGCCAGTTCCTTTTGAGCCGCTGATTCGTGATGGGCAATTAAATGTTTTGAAGCAGGCGGCGCGAGACATCAGCGGTTTAACGGCAGAGCTGGAAGCGCTGCAGTCAGACTTTTTATCTGCGACCGATACGTCGATCGATCGTTCTAATCTCTATCTCTCCCAATTGGTTGAGCGATTAACGCTCGACCCCTTGTCGGTATCGCTTCAGGAAATTCAAACCATTAATGGTGCGACTGCCAGTAACAATGCCAACTACATGATTCAGCGGCGCTTCCTGCATATGACGAGCGACATACAGCTGGCGAGTGAAGTGACTCATTTTATTCGCAGCGTCATCTCTATGACTGAGCAAGAGGTTGAGGCGCCAGGTCCTTCACCCATGATGGATCTGGATCAGGCAGGTTTGGCTTTGAGCTATACCGCGGCGGAAGTAAATGCACGTTATATCGACAGCTATCGCGATCTTATCGAACGTCGACGGCAACTTGCCGAGGACTTCACAGGGTTTTTGCAACAGTTAGCAAAGTTGCAGGCCGATACGTTGTTCTCCCCCCCTGACTACGAGGCGGCAGCTTCTGCGCCAGTGTTCGCCGGTGCATTGATCGCGGCCATGCTGGTGTTGCTTGTCTTGAGTCTTTGGTTGCTGAGTGTTCATTTTAACGCGGTCAATGGCCTTAAGAGAAAGGTCGTGCAGCTTACGAATGTCAGCGAGCCGAAGTTTTCCGATGCGCCTAGGGCCTATCAAGACCTAGAATCTCTTATTCGCGTGATGGATCAATATGAAGAGCGCATCCAGCAAGTGGTGGGAAATATCTCGGTGCTGGCGTCTCGATCACAATCATTAGCGGTTGAGCTTAGCGAGAATGAAACGACGACTGCCTCCGGTGGTCAGTTACACCTACAGCAGGTCAACCGTCTCACGGATTCCGTCGGAGAGCTCGTAGCGGTTATCCACGAGGTAAGTGCTCAGGCGTCGCAAACGGTGGACGAAGCGAAAACGGTTAGCGATGAAACCGATAGCGGTCGTGAGCTGTTGCACAGCGTACTCGCACAGGCGCAGCAGATGTCCATAGAAGCTGATGCCGCCGTTGCTGAGATGGAAACACTCTCTGGATTTGCTGATGCTATTGGTGGCATTGCCGTTGCGATTAATAGTATTGCAGAACAGACCAATTTGTTGGCACTCAATGCGGCAATCGAAGCGGCGCGGGCAGGGGATCACGGTCGCGGCTTTTCAGTGGTTGCCGATGAAGTTCGACACCTCGCCATTAAAACTCAGGAATCTTTAGGGCAGATCCAGACTACCATTGGCCAGTTACAAAGTGCATCTGCGTCTGCAGCTACGAGTATGGGGCGCACCCAAACGGTGAGTAATGATGTTGCTGAAAAAACGCTGGCTGCCGTGGAGGCGCTGGACAAGATGTCTGAGCGAATCTCTGTAATCTCTGTAGGCAATCATCGTTTGGTTGAGCAAATAGAGCAGCAGGATCGAATGGCTTTAGGAATACAGGGCGCCGTCGAGAGTATGGCGCCACAGTCGGACGGATCTTATGTAGGTGGGCGTTCGGCGCGGGTCACAGAAGATGCCAAGAGGTTGGCTGCGGAGCTTAACGAAATCTCTACCCGAATGCATGGGCGCTAACGGCGGTCGCAAGCCCTGCATACCTGATGAGGGCGTGCGATCCGCTATAAGCTGACGTCTTCTTAAGGCATTACCACTTTGTGGGTTTGGGGTTGCGTGAGTCGAAGTTGCGTTGATGCCAATAAGGGTAGGTCGGGGTGCGATGGCTGACGCTGTCGAGTTTTTCCAGTTGTTCCTCTGACAGTGTAATGTCGACAGCAGATAGGTTGTGTTGTAACTGCTCGGCATTGCGAGCCCCAACAATTACGCTGCTGATCGAAGGGCGCTGCAGCAACCAGTTGAGTGCAATCTGAGGCACGCTGTAACCGGTCTCCGCCGCGATGTCATCGATACAATCGACAATATTGAAGAGGTGCTCATCATTCACTTCCGGGCCGCCGGCGTCTCCGCCGCTAGCAACACGACCGCGATCCGGCATTTGACCGCGCCGGAATTTACCCGTCAATCGTCCCCAGCCAAGGGGGCTCCATACCATTGTGCCAAGTCCCTGGTCGAGTGCCAGAGGCATAAGCTCCCACTCATAGTCCCGGTGTAGTAGTGAATAATAGCCTTGATAAGCGACATGCCGATTCCAGCCGTAACGTTCCGACGTCGCTAGGGATTTCATGACTTGCCAGCCAGAAAAATTAGAGCATCCGAAATAGCGCAGTTTGCCCGCTGTGACCAAATCATTCAGCGTGCTGAGGGTTTCTTCCTGTGGCGTTAACGCGTCGAAGCTGTGTAAAAAATACAGGTCGATATAGTCGGTCTGCAGGCGCTTGAGGCTGGCGTCTACCGCTTTGATCAAGTGGTGGCGCGAAGAGCCTTTATCGTTGGGGCCCTGCCCCATGGTAAACGTACCCTTTGTGGAAATAAGCAATTCATCGCGAGGGTGGTGGCGGATGGCTTCACCCAGAATTCGTTCAGACTGTCCATCGGAATAGACGTCCGCGGTATCGAAAAAATTGATGCCCTTATCGAGGCAGATATCGATCAGCTCTTTCGCTTCAGCAACATCGGTATTGCCCCATTTGCTCATCATTTCTCCAACGCCACCGAAGGTGCCTGTGCCGTAGCAGAGGGCTGGAACCATTAGGCCGCTGTTGCCAAGTTGTCGGTATTGCATGGGGAAATCTCCAGAATTTCTGTGGAATTGGGTCGTACGGTGTGATTGATGATACTCGCTCCTACGTTTGTCGTGGACAGCTGGTTTGATCGTTCGTTTTAAGTCGCTGGTCGCTAGAGTCGTGATGGCATGCTTAAAAGTGGTGCAGTGCTTTTCGTGTTCGCCGCTTCTTTGCGTCGGTGGTTAAAAAAATACCACTTAAAACCCGGTGTCACCATTATGGTGCGAGTAGTGTTTGCCGTATTGGTCACGGATAGTGATTTTAGCCGTGTTAACTGCTCTCTTGATTTTAATGGTGTTTTGTTTTGGTGCTTTAGTGCACTAAATGGGGTGGAGTGGTGCGGAGATCACCTATGGTTTCTGTGCTAGAGAGAAAACTGCTTTAAATTCAATGGGTTAAGAAGTGTAATTTTGTGGCATGGCGTGTGCTAAATGACCTGTGTGCTCTTTGCTCGCTCACCCTTAATTCCTATTGCCTAAATAGAGGTTATTGCCCATGTCGTATCTTGAGCCCTCTGAATTTGCCACGAAGATGGTCGATTCTGGTGAATCAAAAATATTTATGTCCACCAAGGACACGTTTGTCCGTGCCTTTATGGCCGGTGCTATTTTGGGATTGGCTGCAATTTTTGCCATCACCGTCGCAACGAAAACCGGGTCGCCACTGGTTGGTGCCGTGCTTTTCCCGGTTGGTTTCATTATGTTGTATTTGATGAAGTTCGATTTGCTGACGGGTGTGTTTACGCTTGTGCCGCTCTCCATCATCGATCGTCGCCCTGGCTGTACCGTAAGTGGTTTATTGAGAAACTGGGGGCTGGTGTTTATCGGTAACTTTGCTGGCGCACTGACCACCGCATTTATGATGTCGTTTGTTCTTACCTATGGTTACACAGGTTATGCTCCGGGCGGTGAAGAATTGGCCGCTAAGGTCGCAAGTATTGGGGAAGGTCGTACTACGGGTTACCAAGCTGCTGGCGCCGGGGGATGGTTTACTGTGTTTATTCGCGGCATTCTGTGCAACTGGATGGTTTCAATGGGCGTTGTTGGAGCAATGATTTCCACGTCGGCAACCGGCAAAATGGCGGCTATGTGGATGCCGGTTATGCTCTTCTTCTTTATGGGATTTGAGCATTCTATTGTGAACATGTTCCTGTTCCCATTTTCTATGATCATGGGTGGTAATTTTACCATTGTGGATTACTTTATCTGGAATGAAATCCCGACTGCGCTTGGAAACTTGGTGGGTGGATTCCTGTTAGTAGGTTTACCGCTTTACCTCACCCATGTAAAAGAAAGCCCCTCCAAGAAAGTTGCTGCACGTGAAGCAAGTTTTATTGCTGAAAGCAAAGCGATGTAGTGAATTAACATTCAATATTCATTGCAGCTTACTTGTTGGTAAATCCGAAAGCTTTGCTTCTGGTAAAACAAAAAACGCCTCGGGAGAGGCGTTTTTTTTCTGTTTTTGTAGGTTAGAAAGATCCGCGCACGCCGAAAATGATTCCTCGGCCGGGTAGGAGCGCCTTATCTTTTAAGAAGGAGGTGTGTACACGCGCTTCTTCGTCGGTCAGATTTTCCCCTTTCAGATAGACGGTAACATCATTGTTGCGACCGCTAAACGTGTAGGAAACGTTTGCATCAACGAGCGTATAGCCATCGGTTTCCGTTTCCAGTGCTGCGGTGCGAGTTTGATCAAAATAATGGGAAACGTCAGCGCTTACTCGCCAGTTAAGCGTTTCCCAAGACAGTTGGCTGCCCAGGCGTACCGGTGGCATACGGGGCAGGTTTCCACCATCATCGAGTTTGCCTCGGGTTGCATCTCCCCAGACTTTTAATTGCCATGGTGCAGCAAGCTGCCAGTGAGCTTCCGCTTCCAGCCCGTAGAGTGTTGCATCTGCCTGTTCATAGACATAAATGGGCAGATCGCTTTCGTGCTCATGTTCTTCTTCTCCGGCTTCTTCCTCTTCTTCGCTGTGCAAGGCTTCGCTGGTATAGGCCGTGGCGCTTTGATAATAAAAATCATCAATTTGGTTGTAGAAGAGGTTGATGACGAATCCAAAATCGCCAGAGTGTTTTCGTAGGCTCACGTCGATATTATTCGAGACTTCTTCATCGGCGTTGCCGGCGCTTTCCAAATGTAATTCGCCATCTTCTTCATGCAATTCGTAGAGTGCCCCCACCTCATAGCTGCTGGTGCCAATGTGTGCGCCCGCCGAGTAGAGCTCTGCAGCAGTCGGGGCACGTTCTGCATGAGTCAATGAAAGACCCAGGTTGTATTGGGGGTGAAAATCCCAGACTACGCCGGCGGAGAGGCTAATAGGGGTAAAATCCATGCTCTCAGGAACACTTTCTTCTTCCGTTTCTTCCTCGAGAAGCTCGTCCTCGTGTTCGTGAAGGCTGAAGCTTTCAGCGTCTATTTCAACCCGCTCAATGCGCGCGCCTAGCTGCCAGGTCAAATCTCCTTGATGAAACTCTTCAACCAGTGCAGCGGCGATGGTGTCTGTGGTCGAAGCGGGCGTAAAGGCTTCTTCACCGCTGGCTTCAAAGTCTGTTTGCTTGAGTTCCAGGGAGAAGGCTCCGCGCCAACCGCCCAATTCTTGGTGCAGTATGTCTGTGCGCACTTGAGTCGTCTGACTGTCGAAGAGGGTAGCTGCTTCGTCATTTTCCAGCTCGCGGTGCTGGTAATCCGTATAGCCGAGACGCGTATTGATGCCCGCCAGGAAATCGCCATCGAAGCTCAATTCACTTAAAAGCTGCCAGCGGTCCTGATTGAGATCAGATTCAACATTGATCTCCTCTTCCTCCTCGAGAACTTCTTCTTCCTCCTCTTCGTCATGTTCATGAACGTGGCCGGGAATACCGTTGCGTCTATCCAGGCGGCCGTAGGACAAACCGATGTAACCGTTATCCAGCAGGTAGCTGCCACCCACATTGAAGGCCTCATCGTGCACCGCGCTGTTTTCTAAAACGCCGGAGCGGTGCTCTTCGTGACCTTCTTCTTCGTGTTCCTCTTCGGTTTCCAATAGGGCAACACCGGGAATATCGACATCGTTGGTATCCAGCCAGGAGCCGTCGGCGTGCAGCGCAAAACGTTCACCGCCTCCGGTAACCGATGCAGAGACATTGTCACCATCGTTGACACTGTTGTGTGATGCCGCCCAGGAGGCATTGAAGTCGCTGTTGGATGGAACCCGATTATCGACCACGTTGACGACGCCGCCGATCGCGCCCGATCCATAAAAAAGTGTGGCGGGACCGCGCAGGACTTCAACCTGTTGCGCGTTGGCGGTTTCTGTTGAAACAACGTGATCTGGGCCGACACGGGAGACATCTCCGACGTCCAGACCATTTTGTGAAATTAGCACTCTGGGACCATTTAAGCCGCGGATGACAGGACTTGAGCTGACGCCACCGTAGTAGCTGGAGTGCACGCCGGTAACATTTTTGAGTGTATCCCCGAGAGTGTCAGCTTGCTGTTCTCGAAGCTCTTCGCCACTTAATACGGCGATAGGTTGCGCGGACTCCATGGTTGATGCGTGCAGGGGTAAGCCGATAACGTCGACCTGTTCTATGGCCGCCCGCTGCAACTGGATCGTCAGTCCCTGCGCATCGGCTTCGCCGTGAAGGTGCAGCACTTGATGGGAGTATCCTGCCGCCTCGACATGAATTTCATCGAGCTCCTCCACAGGAAGATCTATTCGGAAATTGCCACTGTCATCAGTGCTGATAATCAGATTCTTCCCGATAATTTCAATGTCGGCACCGACAATTGGATTGCCGTTGCTGTCGGTAACTCGACCTGGGACCGCTGCATTGGCGAGAGAGGCCGATATTAAGGCCGTTGCGGTCAGAGAAGTGCATAGTAGATGGCGTGGCAGGGAAGGGCGAGACACGAGAACTCCAAGGGAAGATAAACAGAATAATGAAATGTTATATTATAACATTGGGCTTGTGCAAATGGATCTGTGTAAAAACCTTGCAGAGTGTTCCGATGGCTCCGAGGAGGGTGGCGACGTAGAATAGTGGTGATGTGTGACAACTATTTGGCCGGAGGTCGATTGTGGCGAGTGTTTTGTATTTATCTCACGGAGGCGGTCCTCTGCCGCTGCTTGGAGATCCCCAGCACGGAGAAATGGCGACGTTGTTGCAACGTCTGGGCAATGAGTTGCCAAGGCCAAATAAGATATTGTTGTGTAGTGCTCATTGGGAGGCGTCTCAACCGACGCTTACAGGATCTGAAAACCCAACTCTGATATATGACTATTACGGTTTTCCTGCGGAGACGTATCAACTGAGTTACCCGGCAGCGGGAGATCCGACATTGGCCGCCTCCTTAGCCGAAAGTTTGCGTGAATTCGGCGTGGACCCGGTGATTGACTCTGGTCGTGGTTATGATCACGGTATGTTCGTACCCTTGATGTTGATGTATCCCCAAGCGGATATTCCCGTGGTGCAGCTATCGCTGCTCAGTTCCTTGAATGCGGAGCAACATTTGCAGCTCGGGGAGGCTCTGCGTCCGGTGCTCGATGACAATGTGATGGTCATCGGGTCGGGCTTTTCCTTCCATAATATGCGGGAGTTTTTTGCACCCGCCCGTTCGGAAACGGCATCCCTGAATCGGGAGTTTGATCAATGGTTGCAGGATACTGTCATGCCGGCTGCGGGCTCCTATGGCCATCTGCGCAAGCGGCTGTGTGACTGGGAGTCAGCTCCGGGCAGTCGTTTTTGTCATCCCCGAGAGGAGCATTTGTTACCTCTGCACGTCTGTGCGGGCGTCGCTGGCAGAACTGCGGATGAGCACTATGGGTTGCAGATTATTGGTAAGCAGGCCAGCATGTTTTTCTGGCGCGGCAAAAATGAGCCGCTCACGGCGACATGACAGAGTCGACCGAACCGACACTGCAGGAGATTATCTGGCAGGTTGTGGCGGGAATCCCATATGGGCGTGTTGCCAGCTATGGGCAAGTCGCGGCGTTGGCGGGTTATCCTCGGCATGCCCGCTATGTGGGGTCCGTACTCAAGCAATTGCCGAACGGATCGAGCCTGCCCTGGTATCGTGTGGTTAATCGCCGTGGTGAAATTGCTTTTCCCGAAGGAGATCCTCGCTACCTGCGTCAGCAAACTTTGCTCGCTGACGAAGGGGTGATTTTGCAGGGAGGCAGGGTGCCCCAACATTTTTTTGATTGGCCTTAGCGGGCTTCCTAGCTTCTATATACGTGACCTCTGTGGCGTTAAAAAACGACTCAATTGGGTCGTTTATCAACACATAAGCTTCCTTGTTGCATGTGTTTTTGTCCTGTAGAACCCGTTTCTCAACGACAGTCAGCGGCCGATAAGTAATTGGCCCGTCTCGGCATAAATTTACTATTTCATGCCAACCCGGCAAAATAAGCGGCTATGCCCATCGACTCTGTGCTGTGTCAGGAGAGGGTGAATCCGTTCGTACCGATAAAGTTAATGATGACGTTTGTGTATTCTGAGTCCTGTTTGATGGATGTCGGGTGTCAGCGATGACCCGGCCTGAACTTATTCTCTACCGTGGTTTTGGCACATCACAGCGCGTCTGTGTTGCCGGCCGCTTAATTCGGCCGTCGCAGTTGGTTCCTGCCAGGGATAATGCCAGCTTGCGGCGCCGATTGCGCGATGCCTGGAAACTACTTGTCAGTCGCACGGTTCCCCAGGCTGATGTCGAGCTTCGCTGTGGTGAGACCACCTGGACGGTCACCACGGATAATCACGGCTACTTTATCAGCAGTAAAGCGCTGGATGGCGCTCACGTCGACGGTCTGTGGCAAACCTATGCCGGAAAGGTCCACGATAACCCGCGAGTCGATGGTACTGTCGCTGAAGGTCATATACTACAGGCGTCCGGGGATGCCGATCAGCTGATTATCAGTGATATCGACGACACCGTCGTTCATACGGGTGTTGCTAATAAGTTAATCATGATGTGGCATCTCTATGTGTCTGATGCCGATGATCGGGCGCCTTTTCCTGGGATGAGTGCGTTTCTGGAAGGTTTGCATCGTGGCAGCAGCGGCCGCAGTCACAACCCTATGATCTATGTTTCGCGCAGCCCGTGGAGTATCTATCCGCTTTTGGAGGATGTCTTTAATCGTCACGATATTCCCGTCGGGCCAGTCTTGCTTTTGCGCGACTGGGGCATCAGTTGGCGTCACCCCTGGCCACGTCGTGCTCAGGCACACAAGGCGCAGATGATCGACCGTGTTATGGAGACTTACCTCGATTTACCCGCGATTTTGATTGGTGACAGTGGTCAGCGAGATCCGGAAACCTATCTGGCTGCGGCAGATCGCTATGGCGATCGAATTCGCGCGATCTACATTCGGGACTTAGGTCTGGATGTGGAGAGAACCCAGCAACTGCATGCGATGTCGTCCCAATTGAAGGCCCGGGGTATTCACTTTCTGGCTGCCGGTGATACCGCAGCCCTGGCTGCTGATGCCAGTGAGAGAGGCTTTATCGCTCCTGATCAGCAGAAAAAGGTGGCGGAAGAATATAAGGCCGAGCATCTCTGACGTGCATAAACTGGTGAACGTTCAATCGATGGGTTAAGGTTTCAGCTTTGCGCGGTCCCGCGCCCTGGCCAAAAGGTCCTGGGCGATGGACGATATGGTCGGGATAGCGGATGTCTTCAGGGGTGACATGTGACTTCTTCTAAAGCCAATATTGCGGTTTGGTTATTGCTGCTCAGCTCTATCGTTGGCGCAGCGTCCGCGACGGATGATGGTGATATCGTCTCGAGGGAAGTGGCTTTCGCCGATGGAGAAACGGTATTGCTGCACGGCGTGGTTAGCGGCAAGGATATCGTCGATTACACCTTTGACGCCAAAGCTGCCCAGTATCTGCAAATTTACTTTAACCCCTCCAGTTTTGCGGCAGGTTTTTATCTGCTGGCTCCTGAACCTGGCTTTAAAGTGTTTTCCGGCAGTAATGGACCCAACCAGTTTGAAGGTGAGCTGCGTTTGACAGGGACCTATAGCATTCGCATTTATTTGCAGGATGCTGCCGCCGATAGAAATGTCAGTAGCGACTATGAGCTGGAAGTTGTGCTCGCTTCTGAGCCGCCAGCAACTCGTCGAAAAGATATCGATCCTCGCAAACTTGCAGACACCAGAGAAATTATAGCTACCGCGTTTTGACGGCTAACCGGGCTTACCTATTATGAAAAGTTTAACAGCCAGCTGTCTGGCTTTCGATGTGTATGGCACCTTGATTGATACAGCGGGTGTTGTCGATAAATTGCAGACATTGATTGGCAGTGATGCCAGTCGATTTTCCGATGCTTGGCGCGCCAAACAATTGGAGTACACGTTTCGTCGAGGCCTAATGAAAAGTTCATCGGCTTTTGTTGACTGTACTGAGCAAGCCTTACGGTATACGGTCGATAGTTTTGGCTATGATGTTGGCGATGATCAGATTGCTGAATTGATGGCCATATATCGACGGTTACCCGCATTTGCCGATGCGGCAACGGCATTGGAAAGTTTCAGGCAAAATGGGATGCGTTGTTTTGCTTTCTCAAATGGGAGTTCTGATGCTGTTAGAGAGCTGCTGGATTTCAGCGGTTTGTCTCAATTTTTTGAATCGGTGGTTAGCGTAGAAGCCGTCTCAAGTTTCAAGCCAGACCCTGTGGTTTATCAGCATTTTTTGAATTCCACGGGAAGTTCAGTAGAATCTACGTGGTTGGTGTCCGGGAATCCGTTTGATGTCCTTGGTGCAATGCATGTCGGATGGAAGGCTGCCTGGGTTCGCCGCAGCGAAAAAAGCGTTTTTGATCCTTGGGGGCAGTCGCCTACTTTGACAGTGCCGTCACTGGTTTCTCTTGCAGAATCCTTGGTCTGCGACAGTAACGAGTGAGTTAAGGCAAAAATCCCAGACTACCGCAAAGGTAGCCCGGGACGTATTTTCTTGATCGATTTTGCTTACAGAGCCGCCAGT